>NZ_JAOWDP010000068.1:232643-905262 GCF_030334595.1 Citrobacter sp. Ce104 | reverse complement strand
ACCAAGGTATGTGAGAATGTCTGCAATAGTATTTTTCCCGATAATGTCACGGCCTACAGAAGTTAAATCAGTCTGCGCTGCTGTATCATTTCCAGTGAAATACGGGAGTTTATTTGCACCGGTTTCGAGCCCAGCCAATGCCGTCAGCGTGGCATCAAGCGCCTGGAAATCCTTCCCAAAAGCGGTCCCCATTTTGGAGATAAAGCCGTTCAGGTCACCATCATCAAGCACGTCCATCCCACTTTTGTTGGCTGTATACTGTGCCAGTGCTGCCGCAATAAAGCTGGCCTGTCGAATGGCTTTGTTTACCTGCGCTGATTTTGCTGGCCCGCTAATAAAGCCGGACAAAAGCGCCGGTAGTGCTTCCCAGTCAGCCTGAGACATCACGTTAGCATTCGCTGCTGTCGCGAACGGTTTAAAGTTGTTTGTTGCCATTAGAGTATTGTCCCCCATGCTCCAACATCGAACCCGCCGATGTATTCGTTATCCATATCAAACCCAAAGAATTTAGAGCCCTCAGATGGTGCTTCTACCGAAGGCGTTTCAACATCACCGGCCCATACGCCAGCAGCTTTAACGGTGAGATAGCCCTGTTTGATAGCAGCTATCAGTTCGAGTGACACATCAGAAATATCAGTCTCGGGGAATACCCAGACCGATATCGTCATGTCCTGGTTGTCGACAATTTGCATCCTCAGGCCTGAGCCTGCAGTCGCAGCGTCAAGGATGGGAGGCAGAGAGTCGTTCCGACCGTCCCAGTTGTTGATAGCGATTTTCGCTTTCAGAATGATGCGGTACGTCTCATCACTCAGCGTCGTATAGCCAGAATCAGGATCATATGGCCCTTGCCAGATGCCCTGGTCATACCCAACCCCGTCAGTGTCCCAGCTGAAATAAACGCCGCTAATTGGCTGGCTGACGATTCGACTGCGCCCAATCCACAGACCGAGGATATCGAGCTGGACGCCGACAGCGGTATCAATATCGAAAGCGCTCACCAGTCCCTTGGTGGCCGCAGTGATATCAATCAGTGGCCGTGTACTCAGATCAACGTGATCAAAGAATCTGGGCTTAGTGGCGTGATAGTTGGTGATTAAGTCTGTGTACTTGCTCATGACGTCACCGTTAGAACAATATTTTCAGGCTTACAGGATGCTGACTCGTTGTATGCAATATTGATATTTGCCGCCGCTACAGTTCCGGTTGATTTGCCAATTAGCAGCTCCTGAATATCGTAATAACGAGCACTGCCACCACTGACCACGCCCAAGTTTGCCGGAGAGTAAATGCGACTCAGCAGAACCGAATCACCGATCGTCAGCCCGTTGATGTAATCCGCTACTGCCTGTTGAATCTGCACACCGATTTGCGACGTGTAACCGGCAAAGGCTTTCAACGTGATATGTCCGTAAATTGGGACATCAGTAGAACGCGAAAAACTGATCACGTGTGGATTGCCGTAAGTGTCCGGTACCGTGACAGAGGTCGTCCCGTAAGTCGCCGTTCCCTGCCCCTTATTCCCCCGGATTGTCTGGGCAATTTCTGTCACATCGCCACCGTCAACAATCGCGGAAATAGAGTGCGGGGGCAGCCCGTTACTATCAGTTGTCCCAGTATCGTTCTCGTAGAGCTTGTGACGTGTCACACCAGCGACGTTGGCGATCGCGCCGTCGACGCCTTCAAACGGTGTGATGGACGGTAGCGCGACGCTCTGCCCCTGCCTGATGCGCAGCTCTGCGTCGGTTTCTGCCGGTGCGCCTACAGTGGCCGCTGCTGGGTTTGTTACCGATGTCCAGCCGCGAGTCGGCGAATTGATGGTCGTGATGGTCCCCGTCAGCGCGGCTACCGCTCCACTGTTTGAGCAGGTTGCAGTTACCGTCACAGTGCCACCAACACCGATCGTCACCGAGACAGGAAGACGCCAGATCACATTATTAGTATCCTTCACGGTGCCATTAATGATGGTTGTCCCTGCGGTACCGGTTAAAACCAGATCCACGGTAGAGTTCGTCGCCCCTTTACGCGCGATACCGTTAATTTTCACGTTACTGGTCAGCGCTGCGCCGTAACCTGTAGCAGGTGAAAAGCAGTTATAGACGGAAATGGCCGTGTTATTGGCATCGTGAATAGCCAGCGCCACCAGCGCCACCATCTGACCGTCTTTGCTGTCCGGCTCCAGATAAGCGTCACTACCATAAATCTGCTGGAAATAGCTCGTCAGGGTATCGAGTATCGTCTGGTAATCAGGCGCACTGATCCCCTCAGCGGTTACCGTTGCCGATAAGCCGAGTGTGTCCAAATTGAGGGCCATTTATGCCTCGCTGGTTACTGTCGTTGTTCCGTAGAAAGTGTCGATTTCAGCGAAGAACTGGACGCGGCGCGTCGTTGTGTTCACTGTCGTATTGAAAGAGAGAATGGATTTAACGCCCCGTGTTTCGAGGATGCGCTTACGGATCGCCAGGTTGTAGGTTTCGGGTTTCTGTTTACCGAGCACAGACTGAATCCACGGTGTTCCCTCTGTGGTATCGAGAAACCACTGCCCATACCATAATTCGAACCGCGTTTTCACAGCCTGCGCCACGGCTTCAGGCGAGTTAATCAGCCAGGTATCATCGCCGCTGCCAAAGGTGTAATCACCATCGGCACCTTCACGTCTGTATCGCATTAATTCACCTCATCCGTATCATCGTTGCCACGCTGTACCCCTCCGTGGGTGTGCGTATTGTCGATGGATTTACCGTTAGCTTTGACGGTACCGATAAACTCGACTGCGCCAGTAATTTTGGATGCGACGCCTGAGACAACAGAACCAACCATGCCGCCCAACCAGGACAGGAGCCCGTGAATAGTGACTTTCTCCGAGAAGTCGGCCAGAGGGGTAACTACATCCAGACCGCCAGGCGCTACGATTTTAATTTTCTGCGTAGTGGGGTTGAGCTCAAAGAACGTGCTTCCGTCGTCGCTGCGCAACTGAGCAGCCCCCGTGTTGATTCCGCTGATTTTCTGCGCCTGCGACTGTGGCCCAACTATACAGAATGCATCTGATAAATCATGCAGCCGCTCGTCGACAGGCTCCTGCACCCCGCCGTTCTGCCACCAGAAATCGATGCAGCGATCGGCAAAAATCACCAAGCATTCATCACCGGCTTTAACCGGGAACGTTAGCGTGCATCCCCCGCCGCGCGGAAAAACCACTGGCACATCCACCAGCAGCGGGTAGTTATTGGTAACGCGGTTCCCGTCGTTATCGGTTTCAACCGAACGGATAGCAGGCTGCACAACTACCGTAACCGCGCCGGGATCGAATGACTGAACGATGCCAGGCAAAGCTACGCGGATCTGGTTTTTAGTGGTTTCCCGCTCAGATTTGAATGTTTCGGCAAGGTCGCCGCTGCGGGTCTGGTCAGATAATGCCATTTGGTCGGCTCCTAAAAGCAAAAAACCCGCCGTTAGGCGGGTTTTCTTTTCGAATACTGAATTAAGGTAGCATTGACTTGATTTGTCTGGCATTCGCTATCGCTGTGTCTTTGTCATACTGAGTGACTGTTTCTGATAGCTTATAATCGGACTTAGTGCGCAACTGTTTAGTTAGGTGCAAAATGCCTGCCAGTTCATACTGTTTGGTCGGAGGCATGCCTCCATTGAGTGCTGCACAAAGATTTGAATTTAGAGAATTAATCAGTTTATCGTGCATTCCTGATGGTGCAGTCGACAGAGCTATACCAGCCTTTTGAACCCTATCGATAACATGCAAATAACCGGAATAATATGCCCGGCTTACCGAGTTTCTGAGTTGCATTTCGTCAACCGCTGATTCGAAATCACATGCTAAATCCAAGAAATCATCAGACGTTACAGGCATCAGTTTTATCTTCCTCTGACTCACTCACAAAAACAGCGCCAACCTCCCAATCAATCAATCCTTCATCAGCACGTTTAGCTATGAGACTTAAATTCATGGCTGCACAAACTTGAGGATTAAGATTAGGAACATGCAATTCATAAAGCAATGATGTTTCATCAGGATATTCCGAAACATCAATTAAATGGTTTACAGCTTGCAATTTTTGCCCAAGATTCAATTCGTCGTACATGATTTCAGCGAGATGCTTAATAGTCTTTGACTTGCCAGTTTTTTCAGCAAGTTCTAAGTAGCTCATTCCGTTATCCATGTCGCACCTCTCTTTCTCATAACCTTTCGGGAAAACCTCTTCCAACATATTGGTCTTGGTAAGTAGAGAATACATTTCACGCATGAACCCAAAATCACCAGTATTCATCGCATAAAACAAGGCATCACGAGCGATCAATGGGCTCACAACATAGCATTGTGAACGCCGCGTAACTTCTCGCGCTTCAATAGGCCCACAACGCCAAAAGCTACACAAAGAAAACTGACGCCAAGTTATCCAATCTTGAGGGCGCAACGCTAGCGCCTCTTCCATTAGCTCAGAACCAAGCTCAGGATTGTTTAAAGAATAGTAGATCGTACCCAAAGTTACAGATTTTAAACCTTTTGTTCGGATCTCTTCTGCCTGAGCCAACATACGTTTTGCAACGAAATCCGTAATTTTCTGCTCTAAGAACAAATACGGCCTTATGTTTGCAAGTATACGATTGGTTGTATCAATATCCCTATCTTCTTGCGTCTTGAGCTGCGTCACAAAGTCTCACTCTATGGTGTTTGTCCAGAAAGAACCCTTGAACAGGGGCAAGAGATTGTCTGTGTTATTATGGTTTGAGTCAACCAGCCACAACAACTTATGTTGTGCATTTATTACAATGTAGCTTTACAGGCATTGGGTTGCCACGATTTAAAGCGCAATATTGAAATTCAACCATCAACTTTCTTACACGGGAAAGATCCGATGATTTTCGGCGCGTCCATGCTGTTCTGCAGCAGTTGGACATTCAGGAATCGCGTTTCGGTACCCGGACGGCGAATGTATTCAAAGCCGTAGTTGTTACCGTCTTTGGCAGGCATAAGCCCCATGTCTGCCTTCATACCGTTTCCATTACCGAGAGTTTTGATTTTCTGGGAGGTAACAGTCTCACCATTAATCCTGAACAATGAGTCAGGAACCAACTCCAATTTGTAACCACCACATTGCAATGTGATGCCGCCGGGATTTGCAGCAAAAGCTAACCCAGGCAGGAAACAGAGTCCGATAACAATCAACTTTTTCATTCTTATCCTTCCCGCTGTAAAGACGACGACGAACGGAGGTCCGCCGCGCCACGCGCTTCGCACATCATATCCATGTACCACGCCTGGCCCCTTGTATCGCCAGTGTACATAATCCCGCGCACAATATAAACGCCATCCGTTGCGATGCTGGCAGGTTGTGCTGTGGTGCCGCTGAGCGTGATATTACCGTCCGTGTTCTGGTCGGTGATCTGCCCACCAGCCATAGCAATATCGTTATTTGACAGCGCGGTGCGGTACACGGAAGCCTGATCCAGCTGAATGAGCCCGTTAACCCGGATGTTCGGGTTAATCAGCGCACGGACGTTTACGCCGTTGCCGATAGTCTGCTGCGGCATGCCGATAAGCCCGGTGGCGCTGTTGAGCGCAATCGCGTCGTGAACATACTCGTTATTCGCCACCATCTGGCGTTGACCGTCCACGAACTGCCATGTTGCGCCACATTGTCCGGCCACGTTATCCATAAGATGCCGAGTCATACCAAACAGCACCCGCCCTCGAGGGAATACGGTAGCAGGCATTTCAGGCGTCAGGCCTTCGGCCGCGCCTTTGGCCTCGAAGTCTTTCATCAGCGCACGGTTCACATCTGCGACCGTGTAACCGGCTGCCAGAGTCTGCGAGGTTATGCTGGTGGCAAAAGCCAGATCCGTATCGGCTGCCTGAATCAGGACATAGGAATCAATGGGGCTGTCTTTTCCTGTGACCGAGTAGCGAATTTCACCGCTGAAAATCAGTCCGTAGTTGCGTCCATCACTCTGGCCCACCGTGTCGGCGTCGACTTCCCGCGCAATGCCGACGTCACTGGCTGCCACCTCCGACGCTATGCCATCATAGCCAGCGATGAGCCGCACCTTAGAAAATTCCTGCCCGGTGATGCGGTTCACCGTATCAGCTGACAGGTTATAGATTTTGAACGTTCCCACGCGTGACGCGCTACTGATGTTGAACCAGTCAATCGTAAAGGTCACTTTAAAATCGCTGAGCTCAATACCCTGCCCGTTCTCGTCCACGAGCTGCAGCTCGAAATGTCTCATCCAGTTCTGTGACATACTTACTCCGTTGATACCAGTAAATGACTGCGTCCGCCGAGGTCAGTTTTCGTCGGATAATCCTGAGTGCTGTCATCGCAGACCACCACCAACTTAAAACCAAGCCCCATATAGGTGTACTGCGCCAGCAGGTCAGCACCCGTGACGAGAGGAATACCGGAGATTACCGGCTCCCCTCTGTCGTTCTGCAGATCCATAATCCAGTACAGATCGCGCCAGGTGATGCTAATCCGCCAGGTGGTACCAGCCAGGATGATGCTGAATTGTTGATTATCCGCTGTCAGCGGGATTTCCTGAATTGCCATTAGCCGAGCCCCAGTAATGACGCCGCGTTGTTCGATATGCTTTGCAGCAGTGAGGTATTTGGCGGCTTAGTAGTTTTGGTGCCAGTATTGAGTACCGCCGACGTGCTGGCGCCGTCCTTCATGTTGGTTTTATCCGCAACGGTGATTTGCTGCGTCTGCGAGATAAGAACCTCCCTTAGGGTGAGGACAGCAGACAGGACGTTTTCGGTTGTCTTGTCTGTCGTCACTTCCAGCGCGCGGATCAGCATGTTGCTGTACAGCCGTTTGCCGGTCACCACATCGAAAGGAATACGGCTAGCCTGCAGGTCGAGTATCTCCTGATACGTCTGCTGGGGACTCAGCCCGAGCAGGCTGGTAGCCGTCAGGTTACTGGCAAAATCCAGCAACGCTCCGCCACCAGCGAAACCAACCTCCATCACCACTTCAGACGGTTTTTTGTAGGCATGGTCAGCGATGGCGGCCCCGACCTCGACCGGGTGCTCTGTTATCTCCAGCGTGTCGCTGTGCTTTTCAGAAACAACGACGTCGGGGACAATCATTCCTATTTTCCGGCTCTGCTGCTGAAAGAGCGTAGAGAGAATATCCATTAGCCCACCTTCGTTTGATTGCCGCGCATAACCTGGGCGTTCGCCGACTGCTGCCGGCGCTCGACCTCAGTACCGACAGAACGCGGATCACCTCCACCGTAGATGTGATAAGTGTTCTTCTGGCTAACCTGAGCACCGCCAATTCCTGCGATGGCAGCCTTCCCGATTAGCTCCCTTGAATAGATGTTTCGCCCATTTTCATGGTGAATAATGCTACTCATTAATGCAGACATGGTTTGTGGATCTTTCATATTCAGGGCAACACGAGGATCTACCCCCAGCCGCTGAGAAACAGCCTGAATATAAGCAGCGGTGTTGTTGTTATCTGATGCGGGAGCCCATGTAGAGATAATTTTCTCCACACTGTTAATTCCTCGTCCGGCATATAACATCAACTGTCGCGAAAGCGCCCGTAAACCGTCAAAGGATGTTTCGAATCTGGCAAACCGTCCGCCAGGACTTTCCAGTGAAGCTCCCGCCTGACCTGCAAAATTCAAATTTCCGGGATTATTATTCCGTTCACCACGTTTAACGGCTTGTGCATGTTGTTCTGGTTCATCATCGCCAAACCAGCCGCGCACCGTTCGGCCCACGCTGCGAGGATCGAAGCCCCAGTGCTCTTTAATCCAGTCGGCGGTACCGTTGGCGCTGTCGGTCACCATTGGCATTGCTGACGGCTTATCGCTTCCCTGATTAAGCAACTGTTTGCCGATGCTGGCAGCATCAGCCCAGCGACCATCTTTAATGGCGTTGAGCAGGTCGGCGATCATGTTCAACATCTTGCTGAACTCGCCCATCTGGTCGATGAAGTTGCTGAAATCCCACTTCAGGGACCATGATTTCGGATCGATATTGAGTAGTTTCGTCAGTGCTTTCGTCAGGTCGTTAACGGTCGCTTTCAGGTCACGAACCATCTTCAGCGCGGCGTCGACTTCAGGTTTCCATTTCCCCCAGTCAATCAGGCTCTGACCGCCTTCCTTCCAGGTCTTGTAATCCTCCCACAAGAGAGCAATACCCGCCGCCATCGCGGTTATCAGGCCAATCGGTGACATCCAGAACGTACTGTTCAGAATGCGCAGCGCTATCGTCAGTGCGCCGAACAGCGAGATCAGCTCCCGCGTCTGCTTGTCCAGCGATTGCCACCAGGTGATAAGGTCTGATGCACCTTCGATAAGCCGGAAGAACAGCCGCCCGATAATATCCCCGAGTGCCAGAATGCCTTTTATGGCTTTCGTCAGGGTCTGCTCAATGCGCGGGAAGTTATCGAGGATGTGGCGGCGCAGCGTGTCCAGCGAACCCGCAAGGCCACCAGCAAGATTAGAGCCGATTTTGTCACGGGCCATGCCTGCCATCGCGCCGAACTCGCGCAGGGAGGTCATGAATTTATTGGAGCTTCTGGCCGCTTCGTCAGCATTGAAGCCGATAGCCTTCGCCATCGCACTGTACTGCCCGGAGAAACCGCCCACACCCCGGCGCATTGCCATGAGGGTATTTTCATCAATACCCAGCATCTGCGCATACTGGTTAGCCCGGTAATACGGCATGCTACTGAGCTTCTGGCCGACGCCCGTAAAAATGGCGGCCATGTCGCGCATGTTACCGCTGGCGTCTCTCGTCTGTACGCCCAGACGGTTCAGGAAACCTTCCGCACCGGGATTGTTACGTACAAACCGGGAGAGGCTTTCCAGTGATCCGCGTGCTGCGTCCACGCTGCCGCCCATTTGAGAAACAGCGTAACCAATCGACTGAATGCCCTGAACGGTGGCACCAGTACGTTGTGACGCCCAGTAGAGGTTATCCAGACCGGAGGCAATTTTCGCCGTGTAGGCCACTACCGAAAGCGCAGCCCCCTCGACGGCCAGTCCCATTTTGATGGCGTTTGCGGTCGTACCAGCAAGGACTGAATCAAATTTAGCCGCACCAGCCTCGTCGATATCGAAGCCGAGCGAGACGAGGAAATCTTTAATAGTCTCAGCGTTCATTATCCTCTCTCCATTTCTCAATACGGCGCTGGTTGTCAGCCTTAACGGCCAGATGGTCATTCATCAGCGCGATATCGCACAGATCGACTGATCCATCCTTCAGCGCGTAATAAGGGATTAACCCGGCATCAACCGGGTCAAGGAGATAAGACAGCCCGTCAGGCAGGCTGTTGAGGGTTAGCCCTGAGGCTGGTCCGGCGTCACGCTGGTAGGGCTCACGGGCAAAAAATTTCCCAGCGAATCGGCGACCACCCGCGCCACCAGCTGGAGCATGGTCAGCAGGTCGATATCGTCGAACATCAACTGCCCGCTGTTAAATACTGGCGTCCATCCGTCCATATGCTTACGTGAAACCACAGACAGACACGGATGAATAATCGCGTTGGTATCTTCTTCGCTCAGGGAAGACAGTACATCAGCGATGCGCGGTAGCAGGGTTTCAAACACCGGCTTAAGCGCATCAAACTTAGCACTATCGATTTTACCGTCAGCAGGCAGAAGGGAGCGAATGCTCCCGAAATCTGCCATCATGCCCGCCAGTACCGGCAGCAGTTTGCGCGTCACTTTCAACTGATCAAACACACTGAGTTTTGCCACGCGGTAATCGTGGTCTTTGATTTTGCATTCCATCTATCAGAACTCCCCGAGAACCTGGTCGATTTTGCCGCAGTCAAACACCCAGGGCATCGTATTACCGGCTTTAGCGTTGGCGTTATCCGGCTGTTTCTGGAACGCCACGCTGCGCGCCGTGATGATGTCTCCGCTCACCTTGTTTCGGATCACAATGACGTTGTTTCCCCAGGTGCCTGAGGACTGACTCTGTGCGTTATACGCCAGCGACAGCTTTTTGTTTGTCGGCGAGGTCTTCAGCAGATTGACGGTTACCGTGCCGCTTTTATCCGCGTGCAGGCTGTGCATCACTTCGCCATCAGCACCAATTGTCATGGTGTTTTTAGGACCGCCCATTGCAACGGTGATCCCCTCCTCTGAACTGGCGGAACCGTAGCCCAGATCAATCTCGCCGGTCGGGCCGGAGAGTGACGCCGTGACGTCCATAAAAGAATAGGTAGACATTCATGTTCTCCTTAGCGAACGACGTTGATCTGCACATCAGCGAAATGAACCGCACCCGCCAGCTTACAGGCCACCTGAATAACCGGTGCCTTACGTGCTTCACGGTCTGCCTGCGCCTGCTCGGAAATCGGCTGCGCGTAGACGTAATAGCCTTTTGTCAGCGTGTCGCCGGAATCCAGTTGCCCAATCGGGCCACCATTCCAGACGCCAGCAGCCACCAGCCCGTTCGTGACAGACTGATCCATTGATTTCTCAACATTGGAAAGAAGACGTGTAACACCCGCATCAGTCTGTGGGACTTTGGTTGTGCTGGTGTAGAGCAGGTTATAGAGGTTGGTCTGAACGTAGTTCTGCAGCCAGTCGAGCCCGTGGCGCTCATCGAAGAAATCACCGCTGGACATGACGCCCTGCTGCAAAATTGCCGTATCGTTCTCGTAATACACGTAAACGTTACAGTTTTTGGCATCCAGCGCCTTAGCCTGGCTGAGATCCAGAGTCTCGTAGGTGATACCCGGTTCCTGCTTGAATTTCAGAGTAATGGTCGTGTTACTGCCGTTGAAATTCACAGTAAACGCACGGCCAAACGCAGACAGCGCGGCGTACTTGCTGCTGGTGGAATACTGCACAAACGTGCGAGCGTATTTTGCCGCCTTCAGCTTATAAGCCAGGTCGGTAGTGGAGGTCGCGTTTACCGTCTCAGGCTCTGCAGTGGTAATCGCCAGAATTCGGCTGAGACTGGAAGACTCGATCGCGGCGGCCACGCTCAGCCAGTCAGCGTCGTCGATATCGTCATCATCAGCAACGGCAAGGCCATACCAGCTCGTGTAATTCAGTACGGCGTTCACAGCCTGCAGCAGTGTTTCCGTCGAACCGCTTTCAGCCGATACCAGCGTTTTAGCCCAGCGACCGACATACACCTGCTGAGGTTTCGGTGATTGCGAGAAATACACCGTAGCGGCTTCATATTCCGGGCTATCCACGCCGAAATCTGTGCCGATATCTTCCGGGGATGAGTAGAGGCGAATGCGCTCAGAAACCGGGATAACCGTTGAGCTCCCGAGAATGAGCAGCGAACCAAAGTTTCGACCAGTAGCCGCACGCGGCCCAATGATCACGTCGACATTCACGACGTTAGATACAGGTAATCCCTGCGGCATAATTTAGTCTCCGAAAAATGAGACGGGCGCATCTTGCAGCGTCCGGACGTTGTAGGTACGAATGTTTTTGCGGGACAGCGTTATGGTGAGGTCGTAGCGCCTCACCCACTGGTTATTAATGAGCTCTGGCAGGTTGTAGATAGTCCCGGCCTCCACCAGCGAAAGTCCCGAGCGATTCAGCTCGGCGTTGTTTTGCTCGACGAATATCCCCGCGCGGAAAGTTGATGCCGTGCTGGCTCCCTGAGGCCCATAGAAGCAGCAAATCACTGTGACCTGCTCCCATATCCATTGCTCGGATTGTTCTTCCGACACCTGAACATCGGACTGGCTTAACGGCTGCGGAACGGTAGTGATACCGAAGCCACACCACGTCACCCCGTTGTTGGGGATCTGCGGCTGCGGGTCAGTCCATCGGGGAAAAACCAGAGAGGCCGGCAGGCCAGAAACACCACGAATCCACCGGCTAATTTCTCGCTCCAGCGCCTCGTCATACTGTGGGCTATCCCCGACAGGCGTCAGATACCCGCGCACGGTGCTGTCGTTACTCAACTGGCGTCCCTCCGTTAAAATCCACCAGCTCACAATGTGCCTGGACGAATCCGGCGCCGTAACTGGTGTACGGGTCGACGAACGTCACGCGATAGTCGCGTCCGTTATAGGTTACGATATCGGCATCAAGTCGCGGGGTGCTGTCTGTACCGGGCTGGCCCTGAGTTAATCTGAACTGCGTCACGATGAGGATCGCACCGCTGATGTTCTGGCCTGCCTCCATTCGCCTGGCTTCCAGAGAACGGTCAACCGTCACCACGCCAGAGAACGGGATATCCTGAACGGTGTTTTTCGCGAAATTGTCCTCATCCACCGTCTGAACCTGCCGGTGACACACCAGACTGGTGTCCATGAAGTCGGGATCGAGAAGAACATCGCTCACATCGAGAAGAGGCATTATTTTTTCCTCACGACGTAGTTAATTGAGCGCAACAGGTAACCGTGTGCATACAGCGGCTTGTCGCCGGGAATGCCCTCAGCACGTCTGCGTTCGAGGGTTTTCTCAGAAAGAGGGTGCAGTCGGTCGCCAGCACCGATAACAGCTTTTGCAGCATCACGGGCAATCTGTCCGGCGCTCTCCAGCTCACGCACTGCTGATTCAGTCTGCCCCTCCAGCGCGGCGTTTGCCGCTGCTTTGAGGTGCGCAGTTGTTCGGGGTTTTGAGTCCTCGATCCCCATCTCCAGAAAAGGACGCGGGGGAAGTGTGACTGTCGTACCGTCGATTTCCACCGTTGCGCCCGTTGAGTGGAGGTAGCCCAGTTCCGCGTTATTAATCGGTGAGCCGTCCTCACGCCCTGCCTTATCCTCAGGTATTCCCACCAGCACATCCATTCCGGATAACTGTCTGAGGGATTCCAGAACAGACTCGGCATTGTCCGCACGTATCGCCAGGCCACTTTTCATTACGGCGTCCCCAGTTGAATAGCCCCGGCACCGAAAATCATCAAGTATTCCCAAAATTCAGCGCCGTAGCGGGTGTTGTTCCAGAAACCCGCATCAGGATTCATGGTCATGCTGGCGTCATAACTCACAGAAACCTTGTCCACTGATTTCGATGTCTGTACCCCGCTGTTTGCACCACCGGCACTCCCGATCGCCGCACCGCGCATGTCAGCCGCGTAAAGCGCCATGTAATGCGCGACGAATAACTCAACGACATAGGAGAAAATGTCTTCACCGAACCGGGATTCACTCATCAGCACATCCGCCAGAGAGAGGCGGGCCTGAATCATCGTCGTGGGGTATTTTGTTTCATCAGCGAACTGCGGGAAGTCAGCGCGGAATTTCTCAGGCGTCGGCAGGCTTTTGTTTTTTGCCATTGGCTTTAGCCTCTGCAAGTTGTTCTTCAAGCTCGGCAATGCGGGTTGCCTGCTCTGCCGCCAGCGCTTCAAGCCCGGCAATGCGCGGGTCGTCCTCAAGCGCCGGAGCTTCACCGTCAGGCGAGCAATGCGCTTTCACAAACCAGTGATCCGCCACGTCGCCTTCAACGTCATGAAAGCCTGCTGCAAAAGCGGTAATACTGGTGCCATCGTTAAAATTAAACGGGGCCAGTACGTAGATTTTCTTTTTCATCGCAAATCCTCAGGGGTTAGCCCCGTTTCCGGGGCTACAGGCTTAGATGCCGTCCATGTAGTTCAGGGTTTCCGGATAGACCGGTTCAACCGCACCCAGCTTGCCGTAATAGGTCACCAGTTGGTAAATGCCGCGGTACTGGATCGGAACGCTCTGCAGAGGGACCATCGGGAAGCGGACAAACTTTTTATCGTTCGTGTACGCCACCATGCGGTCTTTGTTTGCAACGCCGCGACCGATAGCCCATTTCACCGGACGGATGTTCAGCGGTTTGCCGTTCTGGTGGAAAGCGATGGTGTTGGTCTCCAGGTAGGTCAGCAGAGACTGGTTACCCGCAGAAGAAACAATCGTGCTTGCCAGGAAGGAATACTGGTCCGGCGGGATCAGCAGGTCTTCCGGTACCTTGGAATACGCGGAGCGGGTCCATGCATTGCTCAGCACCTGGTTGATGGCTGCGCGAATTTCGTCAGGGGTGGATGTTGCGAAAGTCTTCGCCGCGTTTGTCGGCGTAACCTGCGACAAGTTCAGCAGCCCTTTAGCACCTTTTGCCGCATCCCCGATATACACTTGCTCGTCCGTGTCCATGTTCCACTTCAGCTGCATGCCTTCGTACTTCTGGGTGTCAATCGGACGGCCAACCTGAGCGGCAGCGGCGAGTTCAACCACCGTCCAGCCCAGCTCCATCCCCCACAGTTCCAGAGGAAAACCTGTTTTTGTGATATCGACATTCAGCCCAGAGATGGCAGTGGCTAACTGGTTAATCCAGTTCTTACCGTTCGCGTTCGGAGAGCCAGCGGCCGCAAACGTGGTGTTGGTGAAAGAGCTCATCTCATCCGCGATAGAAACATCTTCACGCAGTTCGATATCGCGGCTCCACGTCTGAGACGTCAGGGGGAGGTTCAGCGTCTGGTCGAGTCGCTCCAGCTCGTGAACCAGAAAAGCACCAGTGCTGTCGACTGTTGCCTGATCGAAGGTCATTGGCATTTGTCATGCTCCCTTAAATGTTATATGCCAGTTCAATGTTGCCCTCGGCGTCGCCGGGACCATTGAAATAGGCATTGGTGATCTGAACGGTGTTTGCATCGTCGGCAACCGCGAGGAATGCACCCAGCGGGCTTGCGGCGGTCGGAGTACCGACGCGCATAAATACCGGGGCATAGAGAGCAACAGCAGAGGCGTCACCGCCGATATTGACCGTGACATAGCCGCGCTTCAGATTGTCGCCGGCAAAGTTGTAGCCGGTGCCAACCTGGCGAATCTTGTCGGGCTGCGAAGCCGTCGGATAAGGACGCACAAAAATACCCGCCATTACTGTCACCGGGTCGGCTGCCTCGATGGGAACAAACTTACCCGCGACAATCTTCCCGCCCAGCCCATACGCCGGGAACGGTTTATTCGCATCGAGAATATGCGGCTCTACGGTTAAATCCTGTGGGCGTGAAATACCCCCGGCAATGCCCGCAGGCATCCGGTAAAGAATGGTGTTAGCCATGTTTTAGCCTCGTTTAGCCCAGAGTTCTTTCGCGGCTTTATTGATTTCCGCGATAGATTTTGTGGTGTTGGTTGTCATCGTGCGGAAACTGTCGACAGTCTGCGCGGCGGTATTGCGGTTTTTAGCCAGTTCAGACACGGCGTTAAACGCCATATCTACGGTGGCTTTTTTCAGGCCAGTAACATCCGCATCGCCAACGATGGAACGAACCAGCGTCTGATCGGCAGCGGCAAGGATCTGGCGTTTAAAGGCCGTGGGCTTCGCTTTCGTCGGCAGTTGAATACCCGGCTGAATCAGGTCGGCACGGTAGGCGGCATCACCTGTCACAGCGCCTTCCACCTCGCCTTTTTCGTCCTCATCCTCATCGACCGTAGTCGGTGCAGTCGGGGTGAGCTTTGCCACTGCGGCAATCAGCGCCTTACCCCATTCCGGGATATCCTCTTCCGCATCAGTGGTTACTGGCAGTGTCGGTGCAGGCATCGGGGCCTGAGGCGAGAGATTAATCACCACCCCGCCAGGCGTCATGGATGACGTCACATCGTCGTTATCACCAGTCATATTGTCTGGCGGGTTATCGATCAGGTTCGCCATTTCGGCGGCGTCGTTGGTTTTACGGGCCTTTAAAAGCCGGGTAAACCAGTTTTTAGTCGTGCTAGGCATAGCATCCCCTATTTTGCAGCGGAAACCGGCCCGCCCGTTTGGGACAAGGGCCAGATGGTTACCGGTTATCGCAGACTGATTTGCGAGGCCGGGTGAGATTTGTTCATAATCAGCGTCATATCCACAACTGACCTCATCATCACCATCGTCGATAGCCTGTAGGCCCTCGGGGGTTTTAACAATGACATCAGCAAGCAACAGGTCGGATACTGAACCTTGCCCGCGCCTGACGTTCTGAATGTGCCCGTTGGCTAACTGGCGCCAGTTCTCCGGAGTGACAAAGATAATTTCCCCGTTGAAGTCTCGAGGGTGACCGATTGTCACCGCCATACCTTCAAAGGAAGCCATCGCACGTTCGCTAAAAACCTCTTCCGGCGTGCGTCTGACAATCACCTTTCCTCGTGCATCCGGCTCCAACTCAGGACGTTCTGTGGCGTCATACTCCTGCTCGCCGGTGCGCCCTATCGGCACGTCCTTAAAGAGCACCGAGCCGTCTGCCAGTTGGAAACGGGTGTTACCCAGGCGGGTTTTAAAGAAATATTTCATGGTTTACCTGCTGGATTGCGGGCAGTAAAAAGGCCGCTCAGCGGCGGCCTTGTGAGATGGGAAAAATGTTCAAAATTACGGGCTATTTAACATAAGAGTTCTTACCCGCACCGACGAAAATGAACTCGATTAAAATGTCCCCTTAAAGCCGTAAAAGTAGCGATTAACTGGGCTGAAAATCGGTCTTTTCGAATACAACATTTCCATAACATTTCGCGGGTATTTCAGCTCGCATAAAATGAATGCTCAACGCCGTATTTTTCACTTTCTCGGCTCTGGTATCTGTACTTCCGGCCAGCATTTGCAGTTCGGTAAACATCCGGCGTGTCCGGTCATGCCGTCCAAGGTCGGCGGGTTATCCCAGCGAACGAATTTATCTTTCATTTTTCGATGAGAATTACGCGTCCCTGCACCTTCAATACGCCACCAGTATCCCTCTGAGCCAACCGAAAGGGCCCGGGCCTGAGTCAACGCACCAGTTGCGCGGCCAATCTCCGTACGGGCAATCAGTTGCGCCCTGCTGGCGGTCACATCTCCGGAAGCCATAATCATCTCGTAGAGCTGATCCGGACGTTCGCCAGTGATAACCGCCTGCATTGCGCGTTGCTGAATGTCCATCACGCGATCAGCAGCCTCCAGAGGAAGGGACTTCATCAGTTGGATCTGACGATAAACGATATCCTGCGCCACCAGCCCAACAGGAGTGTTACCCACCACATCACGCAGACCAGCGGCAATTTCTTCCGAGACAGATCGCCACTGGTTCCACTCTTCACGCTCAACCTGGGCAAACATTTTGCGACCAACCATTTCCGCCCAGTCGCTGATGACGTCCGAATAGTCCACAAGGGTGCTGGCGGTTTTGTCAGCGCTGGCCTGTGAACCATCGTAAGAGCCTGCTACGATTTCCCCGATTTGGTTTGCTATCGCCAACAGGCTTTTGCGGTACTGTATTTCCGAACGTCGGCGGAGGGCTGGTTTCAGATTCATCCTCCGACCACTGGGTCTTCGCATGGTCGATATCCTCATCGGTAATTGATGCGCCGATACCTGTCACGCGCGCCGTTTCCCTGAGGTCGGTTAGTGCAGCGGCAGGAGGCATTCCCAGTTCACGCACAGCGGTTGCCAGTGCGGTAGTGGTATTGCTCGCTACGGTTGAACGGTCAACGTCTGACATCTGCCACAGAGGGTTAAATTCAAAAGTGAAATCGTCAGGCAGTGGTTCGCCAAACTCCGAACGATGAAGCACGTCATAAAGCAGCCGAACCGGTGCTCTCAGGGTGTTTTCCTGTAGTGCACCAATATCGTCGTAGTAGTTAGCCAGATCGGAATCGCCCGTTGAAAACCCCTTCGGTGACTGTCGAAACAATCGAACCAGCGGAATACCAACGGCACCGGCAATGTCTTCTTTGAACTCACTCAGCAGGTCTGATAACCCGGCAAACGAGTAGGAATGCGTCTCGAAGGTATCTTCTGAATCAAAAAGAGACATCCCCTCATTAGTCTGGAACTGGCGTACCATGTCCATTTGTTTGAGCAGCGCTTCGTATGGCTTTCCACCCATTGCAATAATTTTGCGCAGTTCCTTGATTTTTGCCGTGCGCAGATGCGCTTTGTAAGCGAGTTGTGCCGCACCAACACTCGTACTGTCATACGATGTCAGGCGGTCGAAGATCCGCTCTACAACGGACATCCCCCACTCGTTTTCCGTGAGGGCCTGCTGATACGGGAGGGTTATGCCATCCATGCGAATCAGTCGGCTATAGTTCACCGTCCACGGGGGAATACCCTGCGCCGAGGTCACAATATCGTAGGTTTCAGGCTTACCAAGCTCCGGTCCAAGCGTCTTGATACGCCGCCCGAGGTTCGGGTTAATCATCCAGCGGTCAAGCACGGCGAGGCCTTTAAAGCTGCCTTTCCCTACTTTATCCAGCACCAGCGGCGTCAATGGTGCCTGACCCTCGATGAGGATTAACCCCACGGCACCGCCATACAGCCTTGACCATTTCAGAACGAGATTCAGCCGTTCCCATAACTTCAGCTCTTCAAATCTGGCTTCCAGAATACCCCGGCGCTTCGGATCGATTTCGCTGGTGATTCTGGCCCCTTTTTTCGTCATATCGTCAGGCTTGGCATCGACAGCAGCACCGATAATCCACGATGAACGATAGGCCCACTCCACCAGCAGACGGTTGCGGCTAGTGTAATTGGCACGGTAAGTTGATGCTGCATGCTGATTTGGCTGCTGCAGGCCAACACGAGCAACAAAGTTATCGTAAGAGTCCGCTGTGGCGACTCTTCCTGTTTTTTTCGCCATAGCGGTTATGCTCCAAGTTTGGACCAGATGTCGAGAGAGGAATCCATCGGTGCGTAGTTGATCATCACGGAGTCAGCCAAGTTTGGTGATTTCGTTCCTTCCGGCTGTTTATCCACGAGGATTTTACCGACGGCGTTTTTCGACCACGTAGGCTGTGAAAGCTCCATCAGCAGGCGGTCAATATTTTCTATCTCGCTGCTTATAGAAATGATTTCGTCGGGGTTGTAGTCCATCCCGTTCAGCGCGCGGAAGGTGTTCCGAAACAGCTTGCGAAGATGCCACCAGCTCTGTGCTTTAGCGTTCGCGAAGAAGTCTTTATTCAGGCGCGCCGCTTTACCGTTATCACCAGGAACGGCTTCATCTTCCGGATCGAATACGCTACCGCTACCACGGAAAGGCGTAGCTGTGATTGTTCCCCGGCCTTCAGCCTGCCTGAGTTCGTTTATCACGCGAGCATCACCACGCGCACCGGCCCCCAGACCGTCCTCATCGAAACGGAACTCATCCAGACCGTAATCGTCACAATACCCAAACGATTTAACGACAGAGGCGTAGATGTCGCTGCCAATGCCAGACCATTCGTGAACGTTCTGCAGAAGGAAGCCATAGCGGCAGGAAAAGCCGTTTTTGTCTTTCCCCTCGTCTGCGATATCCATTGCGCCGAGGCGCTGGCCGCTGGGCTGAATACCCAGTTTGATATGCGCGTCGACAGCAGCCTGCACCCATTCAGAAGGAATGAGAATCCCCTCAGTGGATGCGCTGTAGTTCAGGTCCAGTTCCTGAGCAACGATAATCGGATCATCAATTTTCAGACATTCATTGCGGTACCACTCATCATCCTTGCGCGGGTCGCTGCGCCAGTGGAACGTAAACACCGGGATATTTCCGCTGTGGCGCTTACGGGCAAAAGGGTTATTCATGCCGTTGACGGATGAAAGGTCTATACGGCAGCGGGTCGTCTGGGAGAGCGCAGCATCGATGAGTAATGGCCGTTTGAGGAATGCCGACTCATCCACGAAATAAAGCGTGGTACGGTCACCACGGCCAATGTTATCGCCAGCCTCTCCCTTAATCACCGCGCCCGTTTCCGGGAACTCCACGCGCATGTAAGGAGCATGTTTTTTGTCACTCCATGAACCGCGAAACTCTACCGGCAGCAGCTCGACAAACTTACGCGCTTTCCAGAAAAGTGCTTTCGGGTCGCCGGTGCTGTCGACATATTCCTCTTTACGGGAACCGAACCCGATCACCATTTCTTTGTTGAACAGGCAAAGCGAACAGGCCAGACCGATAGAGGTCCAGCTCAGCCCCATTTCGCGGCTTTTTTCTGTAAGTCCATGCTCAAGACTGGCGCGCCTGTCCATGATCCAGTTAATCCATTCCTCCTGGCGGGGGAACAGCAAAAACGGGATAGTGGCAGGCAGGCCATAATCGAGGTTACGCGGGTCCGTCGTCATGCCCCAGTCGATGATGAACTGGGCTGGGTTAGTACGGTAAAACTCACGGAGTGCCGGAAGCATTTCAGGCGCTTTCCTGATCCGCTCCAGCCTCTCCATTCTCCACTCAAACACGGCGGTATAGTCCGGTTTGCGGAAGTCAAAGGGGAACGGGATCGGCACAGAAAAATTCCTCAAAAACGCCCCGATTTAACATAATGGTCGTTACCCGCACTGGCGCAACAGCCCCCATCACGCAAACGGCGTGAAGCCTCTGTTTCGAACAGAAAAGTGGTCAAATCGGGATGAATAAAACGTGCATAAAACGGGTCAAAAAGTGCATAGCGTTTTTTTGGTTCGAAACGCCTGTTTTTGCATTTTTCAGCCTAGGTATTTTTTGTAGATATCTGCTGCTTCCTGTGGGGTCAGGTTCGCCGCGTCAGCTTTGGCTGCCTCGTCCATATTGTTGAACGATTCGAAAATTTTCGGTGCTCCCAGCTCCATAAGCAGAGTGGGCGGAACCTTAATCCCCTCAGCCTCAAGTAGCTGCGCCGCCTCCAGCGCGGAGTATTTCCCGGCCACCTTGTGTTTCATCACATCGCGAAGCACATCACGCTGACGGTCTTCTTCCCCATAAACGCTGCGTCCGAGGCCAAGGGCTTTGGCAAACACCGCAACATCATTGTGTGTTGGCAAGACATCCTCGACCGTTGTTTTCAGGCCATCGGGGGATTTAGTGACAGTCTTTCGCTTACGAACGTCCAGGTTTTTACCTGCAACATTGTTAATCCTTTCCATCAGAACTTCGCGAGCCTCGGTAAAGGCACGGTTAAAGTCGGCATGTTCCTTACGCCAGTTGCGGATAGTCGCCTCGTCAATTTCCAGTCGCTGGGCAACCATGCGGTTTGAGATCTTGTTACGGGCTAAGGCCATGTCAAGAACGATACCGACGTAGGCCTTCTTAAAGCTATTTTTTCGGGCCATACGCTTACCTGAAATCGGGTGCTGTTTATATTTTGTTCAAAATCATTTTTCCGCATTTTGCGTGCGGAATAATTCTGAGAAAAAATCCACTCCGGGGCTGCAAGCCTGCTGGGTTTGAGTGCGGAATTAAAACGTCGAAAAAATGCGGAGTTATCTATTTTTCGCCAAAACTGCGATTTAATGCCATGAGGCCGCGCAGAATGGGGAGATAGTGGATCGCCCTAATATTTCCACTATGTGGATAACTCAGTCTAAATCCATCTCCACTACTTCCCCGAACAGGTGTCCGTAAACGTCCATCGTAGTTTTGATGTTCGAATGTCCAATAAGTCGGGAAACCTTCAGAATATCGACGCCTTTGTTTGCCAGGCGAGATACAGCAAAGTGGCGAAGATGATGGAATCGCTTAATGCCATAGTCGTTCAGGGTTCTGACGAGAATACCCTGAGTGCCATAGCTGGTAGCGAGGCATGCGCCGGTAAACTGGTTGCAGATAAGAGGCTCAGAGGAACCAAGCTTACTTTTATCCAGCAACGCGAAAAGCTCACGCGGCATCCGTACCCGGCGCTCCACACCTCTTTTCAGCCCCTCATGTATCACACCGTCAACTACATGCCCCCGGATGTCGATCCATTCGGCTGACACGTCGTTATAAGTAACCGCCAGAGCCTCACCGATACGAAGGCCACAAATCCCGAGCCAGCACGCGATGCGCTCACGAACTGGCGCGTTATTCAGTAGCTCTCTGACCGATGATGATGGCGGTATGGTGATGGGTCGACGCTTTCGGCGCGCGGGACGGTCAACAGGGTTAAAAGTGGTGAGCCGCTTTTCCACCAGCAGGAAGAAAGCCGAACGAATCCAGCGATGGCAGCCGGTGCGAACCGAATCAACGATATCCCGATGGCTGATATGAAGAATGTTTTTTTCCAGTATCGGCCCGTCTACAGCGAGAAGATCGTGACGGCATTTCGTATAAGACGACAGCCGTATGATATTTTTTTCCAGCTTGCCAGCCTGATAGCCCAGATAAAACAGAATTAACTTTCGGAAAGTCCATGAATGGTTTATTCCGCTCCAGCTGGCAGTTCGACAATCCAGCTCGATATTCTGTTTTTGCCAGAAAAGATGTGCGGCATCATCAATATTCTTAAAAATGCGGCGGCGTCCATGACCGGATTTTTCATCCTTCCAGTGGACGTAATATTTTGATTGTCCATTGGCATCAGTGGATTCTTTTATCGAAGCCATACTGAACAATCCTCACTCAAAAAACATTATCAAAGCCACTCGGTGAACGGCTTTTGTAATGTCATGCTGGCAATAGTCATTGCCTGCCCTTTTCAATTTCACGAATTCCAGCCAGCTGGTTATTCGCTTTTTCGATGGCGGCCAGTAGCGGCTTGATCCAGAGAACAGCCTGGCAATACGTCAGCGAGCTGGTGGAAGTGGCGCCATCACTGGCTGCGTCAGCGTTCCCGGAATCGGTGTGCATTGCGCTGGAACGTAAACGGTGCGTGTATTTGAGCAGCCCACCAGCGACATCAGCAGGAACAGGCAGATCACAGGTTTTTTCACGACGGAGGATCTCCCGGTATTCGATAACCGTTTTATCTGAGCTGGCATCAACCAGCGAGTTAAGTCGGCTGGCGTTTTCGGCCACCTGGTTAAACCGGTTGAAGTTGAAGGCCTGAACAGCGATAACCATACCCTGCAGGGTGTTGTCACTTCGCAGAACGTCATTATCACTCTTCAGGGTAGCAACGTCAGATCGACTGTTTGCCAGCAGGACACACAACACAGCAACAACGATAACCACAGACACCAGCGCTATCGAACGCCATGCAGCTTTTATATCAGCAAAGGTGATCACGACAGAAACAGAGCGCGCTCCGCCTCTCGCCGACGGGTCAGCCCGTTCAGGACTTTGCCACCAGCTTTATTCCAGCGTAGAAACTCGTCTGCAGAGCCGGTGTAATCACCGCAGTTAAGTTTACGCAGGAGAGTTGATGTCGACAGTGCTCTTGAACCGAGGTTATACGTGAACGACACCAGCGCATCGAACTGGCCCTGAGTCAGTCCAACCTTGACCAGCCGCGAGACGTCGCTTTCGTAGCTGACCAGTCCGGTCTTCAGTAGTCGCTCTGCCGTTTCCTGCTTAATGGTCATCCCGGCGCGGATCGGTTTTCCGTCGACAGGCTGAGTCCAGCCATAGCCGATCGTCCAGACGCCGACGCTGTCCTGGTAGGCTGTGAGTTTGCAGCCTTCGAACTCTTTGATCAGGGCGATGCCTTTATCACTGGTTTGCATTACGTTGCCCTCACAAATTTTGCCAGGTTCCCAGCGGCCAGCCATACCGCAACGCAAACCGTCGCATTCAGCATGAACTCACCTGGATCGACCTGCATGTAATCACCGTGGATGATCCGGAATGCGGTATACCCGGCGGACAGAATAATCAGGTACGCAAACAACGAGACGCCCAGCCGATAAGATTTTCCCGTCTTATTGAAGAACATCAGACGGAACATTATCAGCAGACAGATCACCGCGTTTGCGTGAAGCATCAGCGAATCCCATGTCATTCATCACCCCCGTCCAGTCCGGGAAGGCTCCCGTTTTTGGATTTGGACAAAATGCGAAGAAGGATAGCGACCGAAATGGATGCGGCCACCAGCGCACCGATATTTGGTGATACTTCGATGGTAACTGGTGGTGTCAGCAAACTCAGTGCGGAGTTAATAACGCCAGCCATAATTGTCGCCATCGGCACTGCGAAAGAGACACCGCCCAGAAAAGAAATGATCGCGAATATCGCCTGTTTCCATATCTGGTGCGGCTCAGACGTCAACACATAGAGCGCAGCACCTCCGAGGGAGAAAAGCATTACGCCTGGAGTTGCTTCGGGAAATAGGGTAGCAAGTGTCACCCCCACAGTC
This sequence comes from Citrobacter sp. Ce104, assembly GCF_030334595.1. Lineage (NCBI taxonomy): Bacteria > Pseudomonadati > Pseudomonadota > Gammaproteobacteria > Enterobacterales > Enterobacteriaceae > Citrobacter > Citrobacter sp. Ce104. Next base: position 881,407 of record NZ_JAOWDP010000068.1, on the reverse strand, counting down.
CCGGCGGTAACCCCACCTGCTACAGTTAATGGATCAGACATATATTTTCCGTGTGTAGGGTTCGGGCTATCGGGCTGGATTTAACACAAAGCACGTAGCGGATGATTCCCGTGAGCCTGAAATAAAAAAGGCCGCCCGAAGGCAGCCTCAAAGTATTTAGATTTTTTTACAGCGATGATTGGTGGAACCGAACTGCAAGGAAGTAAAGTCCCAGCAAAGTAGTTGTTATGATATTCATTAAGATGAATATATAAACGCCAACAAACACCGTTTTAAGCCACAAGATTGCATCAGGGGACCAGAATGTGAGCAGCCACAAATGGAAAGGCTTCCCAATCAGAATAGAAATCATCCCCAAGCAAAATAACATAAAGCTCACAAGAGCTAGATAACCAAAAAGGTAACAAACAAAGCGCCTGCGCGTCAGTTCGACAGTAAGCTTTTGCCCTCGGAATTTCTCTACTAGAGTCGGAGGTACGCCCGCCATTACTTCGTCGATCGAAGAGCTAGAAAAAGTAGAAACCGCAGCCAGTGCTGCGATATAAAAACCAATCAAGACTTGAAGTAATCCATTAACCTGAAGCAGGAGCCCATTAGTCTCGATTAAAGAAATTTTGCTAGCATGGAAATAATAAACAATAGTGACAATAAGAGACACTGCAGCTGGTATTTTGTAATCATACCAGTCCTTTTCCTCATGCTTGATGCGGAGATAACTCAGCGGCGAAAAAAGTTTCATATGAAACTCCCGTTAGAGCAACCCTATCATTTTCGTTTCAAGCTGCAGATGTACTGTGCTTTCACATTGGTTGATGAGGTTACCTAATATTACCCTCTCACTTTTAGTGAACAGTTTTGTGGCAGCATCTTCGTTACGGTCAAGATCCAAACTGGCTTGCTTGCCATCTTTTGAGTAACTAATTGAAACCTTGGTATATCCAGACTGCTGCCCTTTCTTTCTTAAAATCTCTAACAACCTTTCTTTATCTTTCAATGGCGGCTGTCTAATGATTTTATACCTTACGGACCTTTCTGAAAGCTCAGTGTACGCCGTTTGGTCCAATCCACCTTTCCTTCTTGTGCTCACAAGCTTAACGTTATGAAGTTTTGCACCTTTTAGGGCATCCATCAGCGTCTGAGAACCATGGGAGAAGATATCAAGTTTTGGTCTATGTTGACACATGGCCTTTGTTGCTGGATTTTTAAACTCACACCCTACGAATGCTTCTCGCAGCATTGCGTTCAAAAAAGGCTCGAGAACCGACTTGCTTATTCCCGGAACAGATTCAACGAGTGTTTTGTAATGATCTGCTGTGTGCGGTACAACTTCAGTAGAAATCACAATATGACAAGAAACTGCGATGCCTTCCCCTGCAAGCTTAGGCTCTACCCGTAGATTTCCTGTAGTAAGCTCACCAAAAACGGGATCTGATCCGTTCTTATCGCTCAGTTGAATAAGCAACGTGGCTTGTGGCCCCCCGACTGCATATTTCATTTCTGAAATTCTGACCGCTCTAGAACCATTGTTGTAAAGCTTAACAGCATTGCCTGCATTCACCAGCAGGTTAAGCTTTGTAAGAATATCAGCGATCGGAATGCTTGGCGCTGCTGGATGTGTAGGACTCAAAGCAAAATCAAAAAAAGAAACCCAACGCTCGTTGTTAGAAAGCACAATGCCACCACTTAAATTTTGTTCACGAACATACAGTAACTTAGCAGCGAAAAAAATAAAGTGATCACAAATAAAAAACCCGCAAAGTAGCGGGCTTTTTGAGATTAATTATTTACAGGGCGTTATACTCCATAATCAGAAGCATACAGGACGGTTTTATGCAAAGTCAACACCATCATGCGAAAATTTGTCGCCATTTGTTCCGATCGTATTAATTACTGGTTGCCTTCTGAAATTCTGATGATGCCCGACTCTCCTCCTTGTGCAGTACATCAATCAGCATTTCATAGAATGGCTTCCAGTTACGCGACCATGAGGACTGATGGAGATCCGGGAGACGCTTCAAAATAGCGCGGTGTACCGTTGCAGAGGAGACAGCAGAAAAGCCATTGCCTGAGCAACGTTCACACGTTTTGAATACCGGTGCGCCACGCTCCTTGGTAGCGATGCGGTCGAGCACCTCACCTTTGCCGCCGCAACGGCATCGGGCCAACAGCTCACCTTTACCGTTACAGGCGGTGCAAAGACGCTTAACCTGTTCACGTTCTATTTTTGGCGTAACAATCTCGTCACCATCGATGTTGTAGAGTCCAGGGTACTTAACCACGTCCTCACTCACCTCAATAAGTCCGCTACCGCTGCAACAGTGACATGTCACGCTGGTTGCAGCAGAACGGGAATACTCAGCAAAGGCAAATTGCGCCAGCGTCAGCATACATGCTCCAAGAGCATCACCAGCGGCTTTGCGGACATTCTTTGGGGCGTTTTTGATAGCAAACTGCGCCAGCGCCTGCGCCGCCAGTTGTTCATCCGTCTTGCTGATCCCAGCTTTACCGAAGAATGCAGCCAGGCCGAAACGCGCGCGACTGCTGGTGGTGCCAATGGCCGCCATAACATCGGTGCCGGTGAGACGCTCCGGAGAGGTTCCTTTAACTTCGTCGCTGATATGCATTCCCTGAGGGCTGAAATGTTTGAGTGATGCTTCCAACTTCATTGTTCGCACTCCCCAACCAGATTAATGATAATGGCGTTTGTAACCTCGCCTAGGTCATTGAGTCTCTCGTTCTCCAGCACCCACCGGCAAACGTCCATTGCTTCTGTGCGCGTGACTGGTTTGATTGTTGTCATCAATTTTTCCAGATAATGCTCTCGGTCATAGACTGAATTATGATGCTCGGAGTAACCGAATTCATAACCGAGTTCTTTGCCTGCGGCATTGCGTACGCTATAAAGCCAGTCCCAGTAAACAAATTCGCGAACAACATCAGAGAGAGTGTGGGGCTCTGGCAAAACATCACGATAACCATCAACATAATCACGACGCTGATCGTCAATTTCAAACATACGACCGCCGCCAATATGGCCGGCTTCGAGTTCCTCTGGAGTCCATCCCCAGTCATAATCATCGATGAATTTCGCAGAGGACTTAATAATTCGCTCGGCCTCTACGTCCTCCATCGCTGCCTCATAGCTGCCGAACGTAGCGCGCACATCAGCAGCTTTTTTGATGTTCTTACGCGCATTCTCAATAGCCCTGGTCGGGTTATCCATGCCGATGGTACCGAAAGCTACCAGGAAAGGATCGCCGCCATTCGCCAGCAGATAACGCGAGTAGCGTTCCTCGGCCTCTTTTGGGGTGATTCTAATTTTCTCCAGCGCAGCTTCTGCAGCGTCCAGATGTGTCGGTTCATTCAGGCGGATAACCTCCAGTACCCACAGATAGGCATCAGTCTGTTTATGCCCGGTGATTCTCCGTTGCTCAGGCAGAGGTTTGATGTTTGCGAGGGCGGAGCTGTGCGCTGCCGTCGGGATGGTGAATAGTGCTTTATGTTCGTTGTTATCAGTACGCATTACGCAGCCGCCTTTTTCTTGTGGAAAACCAGCTCACGAACCTGATCGCCGTTCATGAGCATGTTGTTGAAGTCGTCGTGATCCGGCCAGTACACGCTCACGCGCTGCAGGTCATTCTTTGCCAGCAGATTGGCATGAGCGCATTCGTAGGCCGCAGCCAACCCGGTAGCGCTGTTCTCGTCACGGTCAGCAAAAATAATGAGGTGCTTAACGCCAGCCGGAACGCGGAATTTCTTCATGAAGTTGGCCGTCATGGTTGCCCAGGTATTTACGTTATAAATCTGGTGCGCAGAGAGGGCTGTTTCGATGCCTTCGGCGATACCAAGAGTGCTGGCTACCGGGAACATCCGGATCGCTACTGAGCGAGCGTGATCAAGATAGTTATCTTCCTGCAGGGATTTTTGGCGCTTTGCACTGGTGCCAATATCTGCCTTTTTGGCGCCATCGAGTAATGTCTGGTGCAGATAGCACAGTTCCCCTTTATCGTCAGTGGCGAGGGAATAAAGCGACTGATACACCCTCCCTGCATGGCGCTGCTTGTCGTTGAAGCGAATCGCTTCAGGAGGCAGACTGAAAATACCGCGCGCATTGAGATACGCAGCACCAGAAGTGCCACGCAACGACTGCAGCTTCGCGAACTTATTCAGAACCTTTGTACGCAGGCTGGTAGCACTGCTGCTGACCGGGATTTTTACACGCTGAAAATCATTACCGATCAGGTGGTCTATTTCCCTGCAAACCTCATTAAATGGCTTCCCCTGTGTCAGTGTGACAAGCTTCATACCGTCACCGCTGCCGCAGGTACAAATCCACGTCCCCCGACCGTCGCGGTCGTCAATACGTAGCTTGCCGCGCGCTCCACATACCGGACATTCGCCTTTAAAGTGGTTTTTACCGGTGATCGGCGGAAGGCCGAAGTGCTCAAAGATGGTAGGCCAATGCCCAATTGCTGCTTCTGCCGTCTTCATGCTCGTTTTCCTAACTGCTGTTTGATATCGCTAATCACTTTCTGTGCTTGCCGAATGGAGGATGGCGCAGGTGCACCAGATGCCGCCTGCATACGTTTGGCCTTCTCCTGACCTTTCGCATAAGCGATCAATTTGTGCCGGATGAAATTCGAAACAGTCGGTGTGATCTCCATCGGGAAATCACTTAGCCCGTTAGGCCACTCGTCGAAACGTTCGCGAAAAGTGTTAGCGCACCAGCCATCACTAACGGGCTTTTTCCCCTGCGATACGCGCTGGCGCTGATAGAATTTGATCTGGCTCCACCAGGCCTGTTTCTCTGCCTTTGTGGGCAGATGCTGGTTTTTACCCAACTTTTTGAGTTTTCGGCCGGTGTCAGTATCGACGTCCTCACCGCCCAGCGGCTTATGTCCACATTTCGGGCATACGTACACACCAGCGGGTTTCATGTAGTGGCATTGAGAACATTCATGGGGGAGTTTTTCAGCCCGTTCCTCAGCTGCGCGGCGTGCGCTTTCCTCCATGCCGTCAGACTTACCGGGAAGATCGTCGTACTCGATAGAATCCGGATAACCGAGGCGGTGCACGGTGCCACTGTGATCGAAGATGAGGCAGGATTCTTTACCCGGTGCAGTGCGCAGGCCACGCCCGAGCGCCTGCAGCCAGCGAATTTCGCTTTTTGTTGGTCTGGCGTAGATGATGCAGCGAACGTCACTATCGAAGCCGGCCACCAGAACGCCGACACTAACGATGATTTTAGTTGCACCAGTTTCAAAGCGGTGAATGATGGTCTGACGCTCATCCACTGGAGTGTCGGCGGTCATGACCTCAGCGTTAACACCCGCCTGGTTAAACTGGATTGTCAGGAAATTGGCGTGGGCTACGTTGACGCAGAAAGCGATGGTAGGCAGATCCCGGCCATTCTCCAGCCAGTTCTGTACAATGTCGCCCACCAGCGTAGAGCCACACATAATTTCAGCCAGCTGCGTTTCGTTGTAATCGTTGCCGTATTCAAGCGAAGACTTGGTTTTTACGCCTTTCAGATCCGGCTTTGTTGGTGCGTAAAATTCGTATTTACTCAGATCGCCACGCTGGATTAACTCGCCAATGGTGGTCGGCTTAATCAGTCGGTCATAGTATTTGCCCAGGAACGGAGAGAACGGCGTACCCGACAGGCCAATCACCTTTACGCCTTTGCCGCGCAGCCGCTCGATATCCTTCAGGATGCGTTTTTTACGCAGGTGTGCTTCGTCGATAATCAGCAGATCAATATTTTCAGGAAAAACACGACGAATAAGCGTGTCGGCGCTGGCAATCTGAATTTTACGGGCTGGATCGTAGTTCGGGTGATCCGCCCAGATATAACCGATTTCATCCCCTGGTAACCCGTACTCCACAAAGCGATTGGCTGTCTGACCAATCAGGATGGTGTACGGTGCACAAAACAGAACACGCATACCACGGCTGACGAACCCGGCAACGATGAAAGCGGCCAAACCCGTTTTACCGCTACCGGTTGGCGAGTACACCATGAAGGTGTCGTTTGCCTTCCAGTCACGGCGCAACATGTTTAGCGCTCGTTCCTGTGCAAAATTCGGCGTGATCGTCAGCTCCATTGTGCTACTCCCGTGCTGATGAGATAATAATTCTGTGATGTGGTTTTCATGGATTCCCTCTCACATGGCTGGTGGCCTCCCCAAAGGCTGCCAGCCTCCCTTCTGATTCAGCTCCTCTGAAAAATCACTCTTCCAGGAAGAACCCTTTTCGTTTCTCAGCGCCTGAGCGCTTTGTACTACCTTGCTGATACAGGCGTTTTTTTAAATTGCGCCCTTAAGACAGTGATCTACTTAACCAATGGATCTCTCCTGTTGGAAAAGACCCTATTCCTACCCCTGCACCCAATCCCCCCTTACCCCCCTTTCCCTCTTCCCCATAAAAACGTACTACTTACCTAGTACATATGAGGAGTTGGGTCAGTTGGTTGCCAACCTGAACAGGCACCTTTAAGCCTGCTTCTGTTCGGGTACCTTTAAACCCGAAACAATCAGGAGCACTGTCGCGTTCCAGCCAGGGGAGGTTCGGCGGTATACCCCTGTAAAGCTCTGCCCTGATTTCTCACAAACAGGCGAAGCCTTGTGTTTGCTTCATGCCTTGCCCGGTTCTCCTTGCGGTAGGAAACAGGTTCAGCCTCGAACGTCTCCTGGTACACAGCTGCATAACGCTGGATAGCTTTTTGTCGTGCAGTTGGTGTCAGGCTAAGTAACTGTTGTTTAATCCACTCGGCATCCGCTTGTGAGTAGGTTTCCGGCAGTATTGAGTTATCGAAGTTGCTCTCCGGTATGTTCATCGGAAAAAACCTCATCCAGACTGGTTTCATATCCGAGCTGCTTAAAAGCGCTCACGATTCGTTTACCCACCTCAATGTCAGGGATTCGACGACCAGTTTCGTAATGGCTAACTGCCCCCTGAGAACTGGCAATCAATGCGGCCAATTCTCCCTGCGTAACCTTTGCTTTCAGCCTTAGGCTCTTGATTCCGCTCATTCGGATAGTTCCTATCTAAATAATACATAACGTACTATACACACTTCAAACAATAATACAAAATGGAACTTGTTCAAAAAATACGGATTGTAATAATCATGAACATGAAACAGAGATGGCAGGACCTGGCTAAATCCAGGATGAAAGAAGTCGGAATGACTCAAGAACAACTAGCTGAAGCTCTAGGAATAACCCAGGGCGGGCTAGGTCATTGGTTGAACGGTAGACGCGAACCCAACCTGGAGGTCATAGCAAAGATTTTTAACATACTTAAAATGCCAGGTTTCGTGGTGAATGCTGATGGAACGGTCAGTGACTCCAGAGCCGATCACAATGTGACATTCATCGGAATTAACGAGTCGAAAGGAAGCTACCCTGTAATTAGCTGGGTAAGTGCAGGGGATTGGATGGAAGCTGTAGAGCCATATCATAAGCGGGCTATAGACCGTTGGTACGATACAACTGTGGAATGTTCAGAGGATTCATTTTGGTTGGACGTGCGAGGTGATTCAATGACATCACCAGTCGGCCTAAGCATTCCGGAAGGTATGGTTATACTGGTCGATCCTCAAGTGGAGCCTATCAACGGGAAATTAGTTGTAGCAAAGCTTGATGGAGACAACGAAGCCACTTTCAAAAAACTGGTTATCGATGCTGGCCAACGATTCCTCAAGCCGTTGAACCCTCAATATCCGATCATTCCCATAAACGGTAATTGCCGTATTATCGGCGTCGTGGTCGATGCAAAAATAACCAACCTGCCATAGTGCACAAGCCGCGAAAGCGGCTTTTTTATTCCCTCCGTCACGAATCAAACAAAAAAAACCTTAACAAACATAGAGATAAAAATTAATACATCAGATTAATCCGTTTTGTATTGACGATAATTAATACGTTATGTATTATTTAATCATCAACAAGCAAACGGAGCAAGAAGATGAGCACTCAACAATTGGTGTCTGAAAATGGTCCCATCCACAAGCTAGCTATGGATATTGATCGCGTGGTAAACGTGCTTGAATATGCCGAATCTGATCCAGATACAGGCTATAAGCCAGCAGCCCTCATTCAAATTTGCATTAACCAATTAAAGAAAAATCTTTCAGTTATAAATCGCGAAATCGGGCATGACTGGCCGGAGAACAAACAATGATGACTGATACTGTAGTTCTCAATAAAGATGAAACAAGCTCGATGGTCATGAGTTGGGCTCACGATATAACTTGTTGTTCATCTTCATTATGGCTACTTCTTGAAAGAATGACCTCTGAGGAAGAAATAAGAGAACACGCATTAATTACTTTGGTTGTAAAAACACTAGAAGAAGTAAACGAACAAATAAATAACTTCGAAATTAAACAACTATAAACACCAACAATTAATAAAACACCTTAAATGGTGTGACCAAACTCACCTTGAGGAAATGAAATGCAAACTTCACTTTCTTTTAACAAGCCAATTAAAGCACCTCAAATGTTATTTGGCTCTGACAACATTAATGATTTTGGAAACAGAGTTAAGAGCTGCAGGATGGAAGGTGATTCAATGCAGCCGACTATCGAACCCTGTGAGGTAGTGGCTTTTGTTGATTGTGGAGGCCGCGTACTTACACCTGGTATATATGTTTTTACGGGCGATGTTTTCGGCCGTAGCTGCCTGTTCATTAAGCGAATAGAGCCATTGCCGAACGGCGCATTAAAGATTATTTCTGACAATCTCCATTACCAAACTTTCACGCTTAATGCTGGTGATCAAAAAGACATGCGTATCCACGGAAGGGTTGTCGCTTCTTTGGCTGTGAGGCACTTCATATGACTTTCATTATAGATAAATCGGCATATAGAACAGCATGCCTTTATGCGTCCTGCGGTTACGAGGTAATCGCGCGGCTTTACCTAAAAAAAGCATATGGGAGATAGAAAATGTGGAACCCAAAAACGGCAGGAATAGATGAAATTCTTTTAGAGGCGGAGAACCTTAACACCATTCTGGAAATAGTAATAAGCAATAATGAGTTAAACACAACTCAAAAGAATTCTTTACTAGGTATGGCTCTTAATGCTTCGGCGAATTTATTGTATTGGTGTGAAGCGGAGGAAAAGCGACGTGGATAACTTAATCAATACGTATCGCCACAGAATTCTTAAATCTGCGTTATTACGCCATCAGCGAAAAACAGGAAGCACCTGCATCATCATTAATATGCCTAAGGGTGGAATTAACACTATCGAATTAACAGAGATACTAATTGACGGCCTGTTGAGGCGATTCGAAAAAATGATCCTCAGTGAGTACGGAAATATTGAAGGTGTAAAAGCCATCCGAGGAATTTACAGCAACGCCGTAGATGTGAATGGCAGCGGTGAATTCCTGACAGAAAGCGGAAAGGCATTAATCGACGAGCTCATTTCTGAGCTGGTTGAGTTTGCCAAGAAAAAATCAGTCACAGCGGAGACAAGCCATGAGTGATCAGACACCAATTATCACGCACGAACCAGTAAATATCGTGCTGACGATCGAGAACGGAAAGGTTATCCACGCGCGCCCAGTTCAGAACGGCGAGGTTACAGCATCACTAGAGACATTTTTATGGATGGCAGAACAAGCCGGTTACACGGTAACCCCACCAGCAGGAGGCAATGACAATGACCCTGACAGCGATACGAATTCCTGAGTGGGTACACCTGCAGGCGGTCCATGTACTCCGCCAGTTCAGAGCCAGGCGGATTCATCCCTGCCGTATGCACGGCTCCGGGAACCTAAGCCTGCGGGTTAATCGCCGCTGGCGGCTGCTGTCCCGAGACGGCGGCCAGAACTGGGAAGTGATGAGCCATGAACGATACAGCAAACGGAAGGACAGAAAATGAAAATCCAATACCAGGACTATGGCGCCGTAGCGAACATCGTTATCACCAGTACGGTGTTTGAGTTCCGTAAACATAACCGGGTTGTCGATGCCACGCTGCTCTGCACACCAGGTATCATTGCAACCCGTAGTGGGATGTTCTTCATGAAGACGGCTTTATCAGGTAAATCTCGCGACATGCTACGTGCATATAAAACTGTTCAGCGGGAGGCTTCACGATGAAGTCATTCCTCCTATCTATGCTATTTGGCCTGTTATTGGTGGCCGCTATTTTCGGGGCGTTGATTGAGTACAAATTTATGACGAATTTCGGAGGTTAACAGTGGAAAAATCGCATATCAATACTGAAAACATGAACACAATTCACGACTGCCTGTCCCAGCTCGTGATAGCTGAAGAGACTCAGATCAGCATTGAAGATCAGTTGGCTAAGTCAAATAGCAGCAGTGAGTGGAGTGTTTGGCGTAAAAAGGCAGAGAACGCTTTACGGGTTGTAAAAGCAAAGCGTCGCATCATTACGGCTCGCCTTGCTGTTCTCCGCCAGATTGAAAAAGAGAACAACATGCAACTCCACCAGCAACATAACGATTACCTGGTTGCTGAGTTGAAAAAGATTGTTACCCCATCCTCTTTTGAATGCTGTGTTCGTCGGGCTACTGAAAAGCTGGGGGGGGGGTTAATTGAATAAGGCATTTGAAATATGGGTGCGCCAACGGTACGGGAACCGTTACGACCTTACTCGAGACATTGAAGGGTTTTACTGTCGGGAAGTAACGAGAAGAATGTTTGATGTGTGGTGCCACTGTCGTGGCCTGAGCGTGGTGTGAGGTGGGTATGAGTGATATTGAAATGATAGACGAAAAAGAAGTGATGAAGATGATCCGGGTTTCGTCTCGTATGACCATCTGGAAATACACCAAGCATCATAATTTTCCGAAACCGATCCGCACCCACCCCAAACAGTACTTACAATCTGAGGTGGAAGCGTGGATTTTAAACGGCGGAATTAACCCGAAATCTTCCTGATATGCCAGAATATCTTTTCAGCATACAGCTCATAGGCGGCTTTCTGTTCAGCAATCCATTCATGCTTGTTATAAACAGAAAGTACGCCGCCCAGTTCATGTCCCAGCATTTTTTCAATTACGTGCGGGGCTACCCCTTCCTCTGATAATCTGGTCGCCAGGGTCCTTCTGAAATCATGTGCGGTAAACTCCCCTATCCCCAGTGACGCCTCAATCCTTCTAAGAAATCGATTTGCGCCGGAAATAGTCATAGATTTTTTTAAATCTGGCCCCGGAAAAAGAATATCCCCGTACGTCATTTCTGCTTTTTTCAGTAAACCATCTGCAGCGTCAAAAATTGGACGCCGGATAATCCTGTTCGTTTTACTTTTCTCTGCCGGTACCGTCCATACACCTTCCTCACGATCAAACTCCCCCTTTACAGCCAGGCGAAGTTCACTGTTCCTAGCACCGTAGAGCATCAGTAACTGATGAAATAATCTGTTTGATGTTGATGCCCTGCTTCGTTCTATAGCCAACCATATCTTAGCCAACTGGTTATAACTGAGAGTCACTTCACCGACCGAAGATTTGACGCCAACATCCTTTGGTTGCAGCAACATCAATTCGGTTGTACTTATAAATTGTCGCCGCGTACACCAGCCAATCGCAGATCTAAGTTGTACCAGCAACTGACGAGCACGGCGAGGGTTTATTCTTTCTTCTTCAGTGAAACGCTCAACCCATAAACGAACCGGAATTTCTTCAATGGGCATGCCAGCAAAGGCATTACTCATGTGCTTTATAACAGTAGACTTATAGAGAGCTTTTGTTTTTTCCCTCAGCGCCGTATCAACATAGTTTTCTTCCCAGTAATCCAGACAGTCTTTTACCGTTGGTTTTTTCTTTGACTTATTGATACCGGCCATTAATCGCGGATCGATACCTTTGTCGACTGACTCTCTTAAATCTGCGACCATGTTACGTGCATCACGTAGAGTAATTGCTGGATACCGCCCCAAGCCAAGACGGTGCTGCTTTCCATCCCATCGAAAACGAAACTGGAAGCTAATCACCCCCCTTGGCGTGATGCGGATGCCCAGGCCATCAGAATCAGTAATTTCAGATGGACCAGAATATGGTTTACCATAGATAGAACGTAGCTTAGTGTCGCTGATAGCCATTTTAGTATTTTGTACTCAATGATTTTGATGTTTATGTACTTACTATGTACTCAATATCGCATGTACCAATCTTAACAACAATATCTATTCGTGTACAAAAACAGACAATCAACGACATATTCAAAGCATAAAACCAATTATTTCATATACATATTACATCAGGCGTGTACATCAGGTGACAGTTAAAAACGACAACATACAGAGCACATTCCTCTTCCACGATTACGAGACCTTTGGTACCCATCCGGCGCTGGACAGGCCCGCGCAATTTGCGGCTATCCGCACAGATAACGATTTCAACATCATCGGTGAACCTGAAGTCTTTTACTGCAAACCCGCAGACGACTATCTGCCGCAGCCTGAGGCGGTGCTGATAACCGGAATCACCCCGCAGGAAGCACGTGAAAAGGGAGAGAATGAAGCCGCTTTTGCTGCGCGCATCCACGCCCTGTTCACCGTGCCGAAAACCTGTATCCTGGGCTATAACAACGTGCGCTTCGATGATGAGGTGACGCGCAACATTCTGTATCGCAATTTCTACGATCCCTATGCCTGGAGCTGGCAGAACGATAATTCACGCTGGGATCTACTGGATGTGATGCGCGCCTGCTATGCCCTGCGTCCTGAAGGCATTAACTGGCCGGAAAACGACGACGGCTTACCCAGTTTTCGCCTGGAGCATTTGACCAAAGCCAACGGTATTGAACACGCCAATGCCCACGATGCGATGGCCGACGTGTACGCCACGATCGCGATGGCACAGTTAGTGAAGTCGCGCCAGCCGCGCCTGTTTGATTATCTCTACAGCCATCGTAATAAGCACAAGCTGGCCGCGCTGATTGATGTCCCGCAAATGAAGCCGTTGGTTCATGTTTCGGGTATGTTTGGCGCGTGGCGCGGTAACACCAGTTGGGTGGCACCATTGGCCTGGCACCCGGAGAATCGCAACGCGGTGATTATGGTCGACTTAGCCGGTGATATTTCGCCGCTGCTCGAGCTGGACAGCGACGCGCTGCGTGAGCGGCTCTACACCGCTAAGGCAGATCTGGGAGATAACCCCGCTGTACCGGTCAAACTGGTGCACATCAACAAATGTCCGGTCCTGGCACAAGCGAACACTCTGCGCCCGGAAGATGCCGATCGTCTTGGCATTAACCGCCAGCAATGCCTGGACAATCTCAAGGTTCTGCGCGAAAACCCTCAGGTACGCGACAAAGTCGTGGCTATCTTCGCCGATGCACAACCCTTTGTGTCATCTGATAACGTAGACGCCCAGTTGTACAACGGCTTTTTCAGCGATGCCGACCGCGCCGCGATGAAAATCGTTCTGGAAACCGAACCGCGCAATTTACCGGCGCTGGATATCTCCTTTGTCGATAAACGCATTGAAAAACTGCTGTTTAATTACCGCGCGCGTAACTTCCCCGGAACGCTGGATGAAGCCGAACAACAACGCTGGCTGGACCATCGTCGTCAGGTATTCACGCCGGAGTTTTTGCAAAATTATGCCAATGAATTACAGATGCTGAGTCAGCAATATGCGGACAACAAAGAAAAGCTGATGCTGCTGAAATCACTCTGGCAGTATGCGCAAGAGATTGTATAAATCCCACGTATAAAAAAACGGAGAACATGTCTCCGTTTTTTTTTCAGCTAAATGCCGTTATTACGCGATATCTTCGTCGTACTGCGGTACCGGATTACGGAAGCTTTTGGTCACGCAAGCCAGGTAGATCAGGCCAATAGCAGCCCAGATCAGGCCCAGAACCATTGAGCTCTCTTCCAGGTTCACCCACAGCGCGCCAACGGTCAGCGCACCGCACATTGGCAGGAACAGGTACTGGAAGTGGTCTTTCAGCGTTTTGTTACGCTTCTCACGGATCCAGAACTGGGAGATTACCGACAGGTTAACGAAGGTAAACGCCACCAGCGCACCGAAGTTAATCAGCGCCGTCGCCATCACCAGGTCGAAGTTGATTGCCAGCAGAGCAATCGCACCAACCAGAATGATGTTCATGGACGGAGTACGCCATTTCGGGTGTACGTAACCGAAGAAACTTTTCGGGAATACGCCGTCACGGCCCATCACGTACATCAGACGCGCTACGCCTGCATGCGCCGCCATACCGGACGCCAGTACGGTAATGGTAGAGAAAATCAGCGCGCCAACCTGGAAGAATTTCCCAGCGACATACAGCATGATTTCCGGCTGCGAAGCGTCTGGATCCTTGAAGCGCGAGATATCCGGGAAGTACAACTGCAACAGATAGGTGGAGACGATAAAGATCAGGCCACCAATCAGCGCGGTCAGGAAAATCGCACGCGGGATCACACGTTCAGCGTCTTTGGTTTCTTCAGACAGGTTGCTGATACCGTCAAAACCGGTGAACGAGAAGCACAGGATGGTGGCCCCCGTGATCATCGGGATCACATGCGCATCACCAGACCAGAACGGACGGCTACTCGCCAGCGTACCGGCACCTTCCCCTTCGAACACGCCATAAACGACCATGCCGAGGATCACTGCAATCAGTACCACCTGCAACAACACGATGACGGTGTTGAAATTCGCAACAGATTTCAGGCTGCGCAGGTTAAAGGCGGTCATAAAGGCCACCAGCGCCACCACGAATATCCACGATGGAATCGAGGGCACCAGCGCTTCAAAATAAATTTTCGCCAACAGAATGTTAATCATCGGCGCGAACAGGTAGTCCAGCAGTGATGACCAACCCACCATAAAGCCAACGGTCGGGCTAATGGATTTCTGGGCGTAAGTGTAGGCAGAGCCTGCAGACGGATAGCGACGCACCAGTTTACCGTAGCTCAGTGCGGTAAAGAGGATGGCAATCAGTGCAAAGGCGTAAGCTGTCGGGACGTGACCATCGGTCATTCCTGATACGATACCGAATGTATCGAACAGCGTCATCGGCTGCATATAGGCAAGGCCCATCATGACAACCGGAACCAGCGTAAGCGTTTTACGTAATTCCACGCGAGAGGTGTTTGGAGTAGCGTTATGCGACATGGTTATCCCCCATTACGGTGAAAACCGTCGCGTAAGCAAAAAATTGCCCCATTTTTTGTTAATCCTCAGCGACAACAACTGTCGATTTTTAAGTAAGTATCTATCCGGTACGAAGCCCGGCCTCTTTAATGAATGATTGGTTTGATGCAAAAAAAAATAACCGACGCGTATGAAAACGTCGGTTAATGTCATTTTTTGCAAGCGGCGTATTTTGCACTAATTTGGAGAGAAATAACAAGAGATTGAAGCAGCTGTAAAAGAATATTTTTTCTTAACTGATTGATTTATCAGCAGCCGTTTTAACGTACACCCCCGCAATAGCACTATTTGCTAAAATCTCATCCCGCCACCAGGCACTGGCTAGCCCGGCGGTCTGTTCATTCCAGCCTATCCACACAGGTTCAAAGACAATTTGCGCGACCACTTTTTTCTCAATCAGCGCGCCGCTCTCCAGAAATCGCTGCGCCAGGTAGCGCGGAATATAGCCACATCCCAGACCGCTGATTTGCAGTTCCAGCTTGGTTTTGAAGTCAAAAACGGTAATCGCTTCCTGATCGTCAAGCACCTGAGAACCTGAGGCGCTGGCATGCTGCGCATTGTCGCCCACCACAATGGCGCGAAAACTCCGAATGGTGCGACGACTTAACGGCTCCTGTTCCTGTGCCAGCGGGTGATGCGGCGCAACCACAAACACCTGTTCCAGAACCCCCAGCCGCGCAAAGCCAAATTCGCTCGCGGCAGGCGGTTCATGCATGGCGCCGACGATAATATCCGCCCGTCCCTGAGTGAGGGCATCCCATGAGCCGCCCAGAACGCCATTAATAAATTTCAGGCGCGTCACACTGTGGTGTTGATAGAAAGATTCGATGAGTGGGGCCAGCAGCGAAAAGGGAAACGTATCATCTACGCCAATAACCAGTTCATTCTCCCAGCCTTCGTGAAGTTTAATCGCCTGCTTTTCAAGTTCGCGGACGGTGTGCAGCACCTCCCGCCCCTTTTCCAGCAGCATCTGACCGGTGCGGGTAAACTTCGCCCGATGTCCGCTGCGATCGAGTAGCTGAATATTAAGATCGCTTTCCAGCTTGTGGACGGTATAGCTAAGCGCCGACGGCGTCTTAAATAATTTTGCCGACGCCGCCGCGAAACTGCCCTCTTTTTCCAACGCATCGAGAATGATAAGAACATCCAGCAGTGGTTTCATACTCGCCCCCTGGCGGTATCAGCGACACTCTGCTGGCCTGTCACTCCATCGGCATCACCAGCGGGTCGGGATACTGGTACTCAAACCCAAGCTCATTACAGATACGGTTGCCATCAATGACTTTACCTTTACCGTTATCCTCACCGCCGAGAAATTCTGGCGGCTCCATCCCCAACTGGCGGGCCATCTGCGGATAGAACACATTACGCGCCGGATGCATAGGCGCACATATATTATAGATGTGTCCCCCTTTGGGCGCTTGCAGCAGCAACGAGATGGCAGAAACCACATCATCCAGATGCACCAGATTGACGCCATGATGACCATCTGGCGCCGTCTTGCCAGCGAAAAAGCGACCAGGATGTCTGCCCGGCCCCACAAGCCCGGCCAGGCGCAAAATATCCACCGAGGTGCCTGGTAAATTGTGCAACCAGTCTTCAAGTTCTTTCAGAACGCGACCGCTCGCCGTAACCGGGTTACGCGGCGTCCCTTCTTTCACGATGCCTTGTGCATCGCCATAAACCGACGTCGAGCTGGTAAAAATAATCCGCGGGATACGATACGCCAGAGCACTGTCGACCAGTTCCTGCATAGCTTGCAGGTAAAATGCCTCCCCCGGGCCGCTACGGCGCGCAGGTAGCGTAATAACCAACGCATCGGCGTCCATCAGTGCGTCGAGATCGTCTGGCTCACAGACCAGTTCAGGCTCCAGGCGCAGCGAGTAGCTCTCGATACCACTCATGCGGGCCGCTTCCACCCCATCCAATGTGGTTTTGCTGCCGGTAACCTGCCAGCCTCTCGCCGCCAGCGACATAGCTAACGGCATGCCTAACCAACCTAAACCGACAATTGCGACCTTTTTCATGCCTTCTCTCCTGACTTTTGGCCTATAACGCAAGGCTACGCTAGCCCACTGTGGCTGACAATTCATAGTAT
Source organism: Citrobacter sp. Ce104 (assembly GCF_030334595.1). Taxonomy (NCBI): domain Bacteria; kingdom Pseudomonadati; phylum Pseudomonadota; class Gammaproteobacteria; order Enterobacterales; family Enterobacteriaceae; genus Citrobacter; species Citrobacter sp. Ce104. The sequence continues at coordinate 864,157 of NZ_JAOWDP010000068.1, read as the reverse complement.
CAATATGAAATGAATTAATGATCAAAAAAAGCCCTTGCTTTCCGTAGCTAAAGTGGTTTAGGTTAAAAGACATCAAATGAATAAACATTCATCGAGAAAATTTATGACACGCGCTCAATTTAAACACCATCATCACCATCATCCTGACTAGTCTTTCAGGCGATGTGTGCTGGGAGACATTTAAATCTTCCAGCGGTGCATGAGCGTATGAGAAAGCCCCCGGAAGATTTCTTCCGGGGGCTTTTTTTTGTGCGTGACCCAAACTGATTCAGACAGGATAACGAGGAATAAAGAATGTTAGATAACACCCGTTTACGCATAGCTATGCAGAAATCAGGCCGTTTAAGCGATGATTCACGCGAATTGCTGGCCCGTTGCGGCATTAAAATTAATCTCCACACCCAGCGCCTGATTGCGATGGCGGAGAATATGCCAATCGATATCCTGCGCGTGCGTGATGACGATATCCCTGGTCTGGTAATGGATGGCGTCGTTGATCTCGGCATCATCGGGGAAAACGTTCTCGAAGAGGAACTGCTCAACCGCCGGGCACAGGGTGAAGATCCTCGCTATTTTACCCTGCGCCGCCTGGACTTCGGCGGCTGCCGTCTCTCGCTGGCAACCCCGGTCGACGAAGCCTGGGATGGCCCGGCAGCACTGAACGGTAAGCGTATCGCGACTTCTTACCCGCACCTGCTCAAACGTTATCTCGATCAAAAAGGGGTATCGTTTAAATCCTGTCTGTTAAACGGCTCTGTAGAAGTCGCCCCCCGCGCGGGTCTGGCTGATGCGATTTGCGATCTGGTTTCAACTGGCGCAACGCTTGAAGCTAACGGTCTGCGTGAAGTGGAAGTGATTTACCGCTCTAAAGCCTGCCTGATTCAGCGCGACGGCGAAATGGCCGACGCCAAGCAACAACTGATCGACAAACTGCTGACCCGTATTCAGGGGGTGATTCAGGCCCGTGAATCTAAGTACATCATGATGCACGCGCCGAGCGAGCGTCTGGACGAAGTCATCGCTCTGCTGCCTGGCGCTGAGCGCCCGACTATTCTGCCGCTGGCGGGTGACCAACAGCGCGTTGCCATGCACATGGTCAGCAGCGAAACCCTGTTCTGGGAAACGATGGAAAAACTGAAAGCGCTCGGTGCCAGCTCAATTCTGGTGCTGCCGATTGAGAAGATGATGGAGTAACAACCATGAGCTTCAATACCCTGATTGACTGGAATAGCTGTAGCCCTGAGCAGCAGCGCGAACTGCTGATGCGCCCGGCGATTTCCGCCTCTGAAAGCATCAGCCGCACGGTGGCCGAGATCCTTGAGAACGTCAAAAATAATGGCGACCGGGCGCTACGTGAATATAGCGCGAAGTTTGATAAAACCGAGGTCGGCGCACTGCGCGTCACCGAGGAAGAAATTCAGCAGGCCAGCAGTCGCCTGAGCGACGAACTGAAACAAGCCATGCAGGCGGCGGTGCGTAATATTGCTACTTTCCACACCGCGCAAATCCTGCCGCCGGTGGACATCGAAACCCAGCCGGGTGTCCGCTGCCAGCAGGTGACTCGTCCTATCGCTTCCGTGGGGCTGTATATTCCAGGGGGATCGGCGCCGCTGTTCTCTACCGTATTAATGCTGGCGACCCCGGCGCGCATCGCCGGGTGCCAAAAAGTGGTGCTCTGCTCACCGCCGCCGATTGCCGATGAAATCCTCTACGCCGCGCAGCTGTGTGGCGTAAAAGAGGTGTTTAATGTGGGCGGCGCGCAGGCTATTGCCGCGCTGGCGCTGGGGACTGAATCTATTCCAAAGGTCGATAAAATCTTCGGGCCAGGCAATGCGTATGTGACCGAAGCCAAACGCAAGGTTAGCCAGCGTCTTGACGGCGCGGCCATCGACATGCCTGCTGGCCCGTCTGAAGTGCTGGTTATCGCCGACAGCGGCGCAACGCCAGACTTTGTCGCTTCCGATCTGCTTTCTCAGGCCGAACACGGCCCCGACTCGCAGGTTATCCTCCTGACGCCAGACGCTATGCTGGCAGAGGGCGTTGCCGAAGCTGTAGAACGTCAGCTCGCCGAGCTGTCCCGCGCCGACACCGCGCGTCAGGCGCTCTCTGCCAGCCGCTTAATCGTAGCGAAAGATCTGGCACAGTGCGTTGAAATCTCCAACGCCTACGGGCCGGAGCACCTGATCATTCAGACCCGTAACGCGCGAGAGCTGGTTGACGATATCACCAGCGCCGGTTCGGTGTTCCTCGGCGACTGGTCACCGGAATCCGCAGGCGACTACGCTTCCGGCACCAACCACGTGCTGCCAACCTACGGTTATACCGCGACCTGCTCAAGCCTTGGGCTGGCGGATTTCCAGAAACGGATGACCGTACAGGAATTAACACCTCAAGGTTTCTCTGCGCTGGCCGCCACCATTGAAACCCTGGCCGCGGCTGAGCTGCTGACCGCCCACAAAAATGCCGTCACCCTGCGCGTTAACGCCCTGAAGGAGCAAGCATGAGCACTGACAACTTTCTCAGCGTCACTGATTTAGCCCGTAAGAATGTTCGCGAGTTAACGCCCTATCTGTCTGCCCGTCGTCTTGGCGGCAACGGCGATGTCTGGCTCAACGCGAATGAGTACCCCACCGCCGTTGAGTTTCAGCTAAGCCAGCAGACGCTGAACCGCTACCCGGAGTGCCAGCCGAAAGCGGTGATTGAGAATTACGCGCAGTATGCTGGCGTCAAACCGGAACAGGTGCTGGTCAGCCGCGGCGCAGATGAAGGGATCGAACTGCTGGTGCGTGCATTTTGTGAACCCGGTAAAGATGCAATTTTGTACTGTCCGCCGACTTACGGCATGTACAGCGTCAGCGCAGAAACGATTGGCGTTGAATGCCGCACCGTCCCGACACTTGATAACTGGCAACTGGATTTGCAGGGCATCGCGGACAAGCTTGATGGCGTGAAGGTAGTCTACGTATGCAGCCCCAACAACCCAACCGGCCAGCTGATTAACCCACAAGACCTGCGCGCACTGCTCGAAATGACGCAGGGTAAAGCCATTGTGGTCGCTGATGAGGCCTATATTGAGTTCTGTCCGCAGGCCACGCTGGCAGGCTGGCTTTCTGAATATCCGCATCTGGCGATATTACGCACGCTGTCCAAAGCGTTTGCTCTCGCCGGTTTACGCTGCGGCTTTACGCTGGCGAATGAAGAGGTTATCAATCTGCTGTTAAAGGTGATTGCTCCCTACCCGCTCTCTACGCCGGTGGCGGATATCGCCGCCCAGGCGCTGACGCCGCAAGGGATTTCCGCCATGCGCCAACGCGTAGAGCAGATCCTGCAAGAGCGTCAGTATCTGGTGGAGAACCTAAAAGAAATTCGCTGTGTAGAACAGGTTTTCAACTCTGAAACCAACTATGTTCTGGCGCGCTTCACCGCATCAAGCAGCGTATTTAAATCTTTGTGGGATCAGGGCATTATCTTACGAGATCAGAATAAACAACCTTCGTTAAGCGGCTGCCTGCGAATTACTGTCGGAACCCGTGAAGAGAGCCAGCGCGTCATTGACGCCTTACGTGCGGAGCAAGTATGAGCCAGAAGTATCTTTTTATTGACCGTGATGGAACCCTGATTTCCGAACCGCCAAGTGACTATCAGGTCGATCGCTTTGACAAACTCGCCTTCGAGCCGGAAGTCGTTCCCGTTTTGCTGAAACTGCAAAAGGCGGGCTTTAAGCTGGTAATGATTACTAACCAGGATGGACTCGGTACGCAGAGCTTCCCGCAGGTTGATTTTGACGGTCCGCATAACCTGATGATGCAAATCTTCACCTCTCAGGGCGTTGCGTTTGATGAGGTACTGATCTGCCCGCACCTGCCAGCGGACGAGTGCGATTGCCGTAAGCCAAAAGTGAAGCTGGTTGAGCAGTATCTGGTTGAGCAGGCTATGGATGTGGCAAACAGCTACGTCATTGGCGACCGGGCGACCGATATTCAGCTCGCTGAAAATATGGGCATTAGCGGATTACGCTATCACCGCGATACCCTGAACTGGCCGATGATCGGCGAGCAACTGACCAAACGTGACCGCTACGCGCACGTTGAGCGTAATACCAAAGAAACGCAGATTGACGTCAAGGTCTGGCTTGACCGCGAAGGCAGTAGCAAAATTAATACCGGCGTTGGCTTCTTTGACCACATGCTGGATCAAATCGCCACCCACGGCGGTTTTCGCATGGAGATTGCCGTCAAGGGCGATCTGTATATAGACGATCACCACACCGTTGAAGATACCGGTCTGGCGCTGGGTGAAGCCTTAAAGCTGGCATTAGGCGATAAACGTGGCATCAACCGTTTTGGTTTTGTGCTGCCGATGGACGAGTGTCTGGCACGTTGCGCGCTGGATATCTCCGGGCGTCCGCACCTGGAATATCGCGCAGAATTTACCTACCAGCGCGTGGGCGATCTGAGCACGGAGATGATTGAACACTTCTTCCGTTCGCTCTCCTATACCATGGGCGTCACCTTACACCTGAAAACCAAAGGGAAAAATGACCACCACCGTGTGGAGAGCCTGTTTAAAGCCTTTGGTCGTACGCTGCGTCAGGCGATTCGTGTAGAAGGCGACACGCTGCCCTCCTCAAAAGGAGTGCTGTAATGAACGTGGTGATCCTTGATACCGGTTGCGCCAACCTGCACTCGGTAAAATCCGCCGTCGCACGCCATGGATACGACCCAGTTGTTAGCCGTGACCCGGACGTAGTGCTGCGTGCCGATAAACTGTTTCTGCCAGGCGTCGGTACCGCCCAGGCGGCTATGGACCAGTTGCACGAGCGCGATCTGATTGAACTGATTAAAGCCTGTACGCAACCGGTACTGGGGATTTGCTTAGGCATGCAACTGCTTGGCCGTCGTAGCGAAGAGAGTAACGGTGTTTCCCTGCTGGGCATTATTGAGCAGGACGTTCCGAAGATGACCGATTTCGGTCTGCCTCTGCCGCATATGGGCTGGAATCGCATCTATCCGCAGGCGGGAAATCGTCTGTTCCAGGGCATTGAAGATGGCGCGTATTTCTACTTTGTACACAGCTACGCTATGCCGGTAAACCCGTGGACCATCGCCCAGTGCAATTACGGCGAACCGTTTACCGCGGCAGTACAAAAGGACAATTTCTTTGGCGTGCAGTTTCACCCGGAACGTTCGGGCGCGGCTGGGGCGCAGTTGCTGAAAAACTTTCTGGAGATGTAATGATTATTCCGGCATTAGATTTAATCGACGGCACGGTGGTGCGTCTTCATCAGGGCGATTACGCTAAGCAACGTGATTACGGCAACGATCCTCTTCCCCGTTTGCAGGATTATGCAGCCCAGGGCGCAGAGGTACTGCACCTGGTAGATTTAACCGGCGCGAAAGATCCGGCGCAGCGCCAGATCCCACTGATTAAAACGCTGGTCGCTGGCGTCAATGTTCCGGTTCAGGTTGGCGGTGGCGTGCGTACGGAAGCGGACGTTGCGGCGCTTCTTGACGCAGGTGTGGCGCGCGTGGTGGTGGGCTCGACGGCGGTAAAATCCCCCGAGGAAGTCAAGAGTTGGTTTACCCGTTTTGGCGCCGACGCGCTGGTGCTGGCGCTGGACGTTCGTATTGACGAGCGCGGCAATAAACAGGTAGCGGTTAGCGGCTGGCAGGAAGATTCCGGGGTTTCACTGGAAGAACTGGTTGAGACCTATTTACCCGTCGGCCTGAAGCACGTGCTGTGCACCGATATCTCTCGCGATGGTACGCTGGCAGGCTCGAACGTCGCGCTTTATGAAGAAGTGTGCGCCAAATACCCGCAGGTCGCGTTTCAGTCATCTGGCGGCATTGGCGGAATTGAGGATGTAGCAGCCCTGCGCGGGACCGGAGTTCGCGGCGTGATTGTCGGACGAGCCCTGCTGGAAGGAAAGTTCACCGTTGAGGAGGCCATTCAATGCTGGCAAAACGCATAATTCCTTGTCTGGACGTCCGTGATGGTCAGGTGGTAAAAGGCGTCCAGTTCCGTAATCACGAGATTATTGGCGACATTGTCCCGCTGGCAAAACGCTATGCCGATGAAGGCGCAGATGAACTGGTGTTCTACGATATCACCGCGTCCAGCGATGGCCGCGTAGTGGATAAAAGCTGGGTATCACGCGTAGCGGAAGTGATCGATATCCCATTCTGTGTTGCCGGTGGCATTAAATCCATCGACGATGCGGCACGTATCCTCTCCTTCGGGGCGGACAAAATCTCCATCAACTCCCCGGCGCTGGCCGAACCGGAGCTTATCACTCGTCTGGCGGACCGCTTCGGCGTGCAGTGCATCGTGGTGGGCATTGATACCTGGTATGACGCCGAAACCGGCAAATATCATGTGAATCAGTATACCGGGGATGAAAGCCGTACCCGCGTCACGCAGTGGGAAACGCTGGACTGGGTACAGGAAGTCCAAAAACGCGGCGCAGGCGAAATCGTACTGAACATGATGAACCAGGACGGCGTACGTAACGGTTATGACCTGGAGCAATTGAAAAAAGTGCGCGACGTTTGCCATGTACCGCTAATTGCCTCTGGCGGCGCGGGCACTATGGAACATTTCCTGGAAGCTTTCCGGGACGCCGACGTGGACGGCGCGCTTGCCGCCTCCGTCTTTCACAAGCAAATTATCAATATTGGCGAATTAAAAGCGTACCTGGCAACACAGGGCGTGGAGATCAGGATATGTTAACGAAACAACAATGCCGCGAGCTGGACTGGGAAAAAACCGACGGACTGATGCCAGTCATCGTGCAGCATGCGGTTTCCGGTGAAGTCTTGATGCTGGGTTATATGAACCCGGAGGCGCTGGATACAACGCTCGAAAGCGGCAAAGTGACCTTTTTCTCGCGGACCAAGCAACGCCTGTGGACCAAAGGTGAAACCTCTGGCAACTTTCTTAATGTGGTGAGCATTGCACCTGACTGCGACAACGACACCCTGCTGGTGCTGGTTAACCCGATTGGCCCGACCTGCCATAAAGGCACCTCAAGCTGCTTTGGCGACGCCAGCCACCAGTGGCTGTTCCTGTATCAACTCGAGCAACTGCTTGCCGAACGTAAAACCGCAGATCCCGCAAGTTCCTACACCGCGAAGCTGTATGCCAGCGGCACTAAACGCATTGCCCAGAAAGTGGGCGAGGAAGGCGTAGAAACCGCACTGGCCGCAACCGTGAACGATCGTTTCGAGTTAACGAATGAAGCCTCTGACCTGATGTATCACCTGCTGGTGCTGCTGCAGGATCAGGAACTCGACCTGACGACGGTGATTGAGAATTTACGCAAAAGACATCAATAATAGACAGATACCGGCACTATGCCGGTATCTTTATTTTATTGATAGTTTAATCATTTCCGAATAAATCTCTGGTATAAACTTTATCGGCTACATCCAGCAGTTCTTCGGCCATCCGGTTAGAGATGATAACATCGGACTCGCTTTTAAATTTAGTCAGATCACGTTCAACCCGCGAATTAAAAAAACTATCCTCTGGCAATACAGGTTCATAGATTATGACAGGGATACCCTTCGCTTTGATACGCTTCATAATACCCTGTATAGACGATGCTCTAAAATTATCTGAGCCACTTTTCATGATCAGTCGATAAATACCGACGACCTTTGGCTTTCGTGAAATAATTGCATCAGCAATAAAGTCTTTTCGCGTCCGGTTAGCATCAACGATTGCTGAAATAATATTATTGGGTACAGACTGATAGTTGGCGAGTAATTGCTTCGTGTCTTTTGGCAGACAGTATCCACCGTAACCGAAAGAGGGATTGTTGTAATGGTTACCAATACGCGGGTCCAGACAGACACCTTCTATGATCTGTCGCGCATTGAGCCCTAAACTTTCTGCATAGCTATCAAGTTCGTTAAAATAGGCTACGCGCATAGCCAGGTAGGTATTTGCAAAGAGCTTGATAGCTTCAGCTTCGGTTGAGTCCGTAAATAGGGTCGGAATATCTTTCTTTAATGCCCCTTCTTGTAACAGGCCAGCAAACGTTTCTGCGCGAGAAGATCGTTCACCAATGACAATGCGTGAAGGGTGCAAATTGTCATATAGCGCTTTACCCTCTCGCAGGAATTCTGGGGAAAAGATGATATTATCTGAGCTATACTTTTGACGCATCGATTGAGTAAAACCGACGGGAACCGTCGATTTTATCACCATTACAGCATCTGGATTTATTTTAATAACATCCTGTATAACTGACTCGACGCTGCTAGTATCGAAATAATTAGTTTTGGGATCGTAATCTGTTGGGGTAGCAATAATGACAAAGTCTGCGCTCTGATAAGCTTCGTACTTATCCAGTGTAGCTTTGAATGTTATATCTTTTGATTGCAGATACTGTTCTATTTCATGATCAACTATCGGAGATATCCGATTATTTAGCATCTCGACACGGGAAGGAACTATGTCCAGAGCAATGACCTGATGATGTTGGGCGATAAGAAGACCATTTGACAGGCCAACATATCCGGTACCAGAAATGGTGATTTTCATTTCATGCTCTCAGTATTATCTTAATATTTAATCATGATGTCGTACATCCTGATAAGAGAATAATGTTTTAACGTTTTGTTGAATATTGTGTCAACGAAGGTTAAAACAATTCAGATTTTCTTTAATCAGAATACGCTAGAAATATTAAGCAAAGATTAAGCAATCAACTTAAATCAATAAAATTTTGGATAAAAAAAAGCCCGGTCAAAAGACCGGGCCAGTGCACGTCAGAAGACTCATTCCATCCATTCGGTATGGAATACACCTTCTTTATCAGTACGTTTGTAAGTATGCGCACCAAAGTAATCACGCTGGGCCTGAATCAGGTTTGCAGGTAACACTTCAGCACGATAGCTATCGTAATAAGCGACAGCCGCTGAGAATGTCGGTACCGGGATACCATTCTGCACAGCATACGCTACAACATCACGGAGTGCCTGTTGGTATTCATCGGCAATGTTCTTGAAGTACGGGTCGAGCAGCAGGTTCGCGATACCTGCGTTTTTAGCATAGGCATCGGTGATTTTCTGCAGGAACTGCGCACGGATGATGCAGCCCGCACGGAAGATTTTAGCAATCTCACCGTAGTTCAGATCCCAGTTATGCTCGTCAGATGCGGCACGCAGCTGTGAGAAGCCCTGAGCATAAGAAACAATCTTACCGAGGTATAATGCACGGCGCACTTTCTCAATAAATTCGGCCTTATCACCTGCAAGCTGGGGTTTCGGACCAGACAAAACTTTAGAGGCAGCAACGCGCTGATCTTTTAGCGAAGAGATGTAACGTGCAAATACAGATTCAGTAATCAGAGACAGTGGTTCACCGAGATCCAGAGAGCTCTGGCTGGTCCATTTACCCGTACCTTTGTTCGCAGCTTCATCCAGGATGAAATCCACCAAATATTTACCATCTTCATCTTTTTTGGTGAAGATATCTTTGGTGATATCGATCAGGTAGCTACTCAGCTCGCCGTTATTCCACTCGGTAAAGGTGCTAGCCAGTTCTTCGTTACTGAGATTCAAACCACCTTTTAACAATGAATAGGCTTCAGCAATCAGCTGCATATCACCATATTCAATACCGTTGTGTACCATCTTCACATAGTGGCCAGCACCGTCGGCACCGATATATGTCACACACGGTTCACCGTCTTCTGCAATGGCAGCGATTTTGGTCAGGATTGGAGCAACCAGCTCGTAAGCTTCTTTCTGACCACCAGGCATGATAGATGGGCCCTTCAGCGCACCTTCTTCACCACCGGAGACGCCGGTACCGATAAAGTTAAAACCTTCAGCGGAGAGCTCACGGTTGCGACGAATGGTGTCCTGGAAGAACGTATTGCCGCCATCAATAATGATGTCACCTTTATCCAGATATGGTTTCAGGGAGTCGATTGCAGCATCAGTACCAGCGCCCGCTTTCACCATTAGCAGGATGCGACGAGGTGTTTCGAGGGATTCAACAAACTCTTTTACCGTATAGTAAGGAACCAGTTTTTTCCCCGGATTCTCGGCGATAACCTCTTCCGTTTTTTCACGGGAGCGGTTGAATACGGACACTGTGTAACCACGGCTTTCGATGTTGAGCGCCAGGTTGCGCCCCATCACAGCCATACCAACGACGCCGATTTGTTGCTTAGACATTATGTGTCTCCTAATACGCAGGGAAATTTTGCATCATGAATATATCATAGTTATGTAAAACATAATTAGATAAAATTTAAAAAAACCGAATATTAATAGCAATTAATAGTAGCAAGAATATTTCGCAGCCTCAAAATAAATATCAATCCAGAAAGAATTCATTATATAAATAGTGTCTGAAATCGATCGCTCCAACGAGGAACACTTGGTGTTGGACTCATTGAAGAAAATGGAAAAAATAAAGAACCAGAAGGCAATCTGTAATTAATAGTTACATCATTTTTCACATATGAGTGATAGTGATAATTCATTTCTCCAAACGCTGTTGAAACAATATCTTTCCGGGCCAATAAATACTCATAAAACTTTACAGGATCCACGCATTTTGTTATTTGATTGAGCATGAAAGGTATAATTGCAACATCGAATGTTGCAATCGTACTCATTACCTTACTATGTTCAATTGCCAGTTCAAGCTTGATATTTTTTGGAAGATTAGTAGGAACACTTGTCTTTATTGGTCCAATAATTCTTATCAAAGAATCAGGGTTTAGTTTAGATAATTCAATAACCCATGTCCAATCAAACCATTGAGCAATTGTACCGATATAGCCAAATACAAATTTATCATCCGTGGTAGAATCACTAGAGCATTCTATTGTATCCGAACAAGCATTCAATATAAGTTTTGTTTTTTCAGGTAATGAAAACTTCTCTAATAACGCATGGCTTGAGCATAAAATTTTATCAACAGAACATATTATTTTATTTTCGTTCTTTATCATGTTTCGTTTTGATAATCCTACATAAAATTGAGGAAAATCATCCATTGCATCAAACCATTTTTCTTTCCATTTAAAAAAATCCATTAACTTTAACGCGAGAAAACTCGGCTTGCCAACAACTAATAAAGTATCAGAATCAATGAAATCACCTACATTCTGAACAATTTTATTAATAGCCCCAGAGTTAAGCAATTTGAATACTATAGACAAAGGTTCACATGGCAAAATAAAGTCAGGCTTTAATATATTAAGACCTTTAGGTAGCCCCATGCCCACAGGTTCCGGAGCATGTCGCCCCGGATGGAAATCTCCGATATTAGGAAATCGAGTTGGGTATGGGTCTATCCAAAGAACGGATTCCACATCATTTCTTAAAGCAGCATCCACAAAAAAATGTGGACGCTGAGTAATACTTGACCATGGAACCGGAGATAGATAGACCATTTTCATGACGTTAAACTTTGAAGTATTCTTTAATGATATTTAATATCCGAGCACTGGCTTTTCCATCACCATACGGTGATGCGCCTTTAGCCATTTTGAAATATTCATTACTATCTGAAAGAAGAATAGAAGCCTCGCGTATAATATCAACTGTCTCGGTACCAACTAATTTGACAACACCCTCAGTCACTGCCTCTGGTCTTTCAGTATCACGACGTAAGACTAAAACTGGTTTTCCTAACGCAGGAGCCTCTTCCTGCACTCCGCCTGAATCAGTTAAGATCAGATATGATTTCTTGATAGCACTTACAAAAGGACCATAATCAAGAGGCTCCACCAAAGCGATACGATTATGCCCCTTTAATACAGAATTAGTCACATTGCGAACGTTAGGATTAGGGTGAACAGGGAACAACACGTAAATATCAGGATATTTATTTACCAATTCAAGTAATGCGGCGCAAATATTCTCTATAGGTTTACCAAAATTTTCGCGTCGATGCGATGTAACAAGAACCAAGCGATGATCCGGTGGAATATCAATCCCAAAATTAAAGTCTTTCTTGGCTGTATCCAATAAAGCATCAATAACAGTATTTCCAGTAACAAATACTTTCTCTTCACCAATGTTTTCTTTTAGCAAATTATCCCGGGACACACTGGTAGGAGAGAAATGTAAAGCAGCTAGATGACCAGCTAAAATACGATTTGCTTCTTCAGGGAAAGGTGAATACAAGTCATTTGTCCTTAATCCTGCTTCTAAGTGAGCAAATGGTATTTTTTTATAGAAACATGCTAAAGCCGTAACGAAGACCGTTGTAGTATCACCTTGGGCAATAACCATATCAGGTTTTCTTTCCTCAAGAATCCTATCAACTCCAATCATTAACCTTGCTGTTAATTCCTGTAATGTCTGACCTGGAGTCATTGCATTAAGATCATCATCAGCAGCAATCCCAAACAATTCAAGAGCTTGATCTAAAAGGTCACGATGTTGAGCCGTGGCCAAAACAGTCACAGAAAATAACTCTGATTTTTTCAATTCCTGAATTAAAGGTGCCATTTTTATAGCTTCAGGCCTAGTGCCCACAACACAGATAATCTTTTTCATATTTTAGTTTCCCTTATAATCTACATAAAATTCTGGATAAGAAGACCATTTTTCTTTGAAATAATTAGCGTTACGATTAAATAACTTTTCATAATAATCACTACCAGAATCAGCTTTAGTTGTTTGATGCGGTTGGTGTCTTATACCAGTTAGGTCACGATAACAAACATCAAAGCCAAGAGCTTTAATTTGGAAACATAAATCTGTATCTTCAAAACAAGTGGGATCATAAAAGGTATCAAATCCCTTGGTTGCTTCAAATATAGTACGCGACATAAACACTCCACACGTACCAAGATAACCAATATCACTTCTGTAGCCTTTATGTATGGCTTCAGCGTTCATCCCTCTATTAGGACAATAATCTGAAATCATACCCCCTAAATCAGTACGATTTACATCAAACCAACCAGCACCCCATCCAATAATGCCAATATTTGCATTTTTTTCTAGGAGGTTTAAAGCTTCAGTAAAACTGGAGAATGAAGTAAACCACTGGTCAGAATCAAAAAATGCCAAATATTGTCCAGTAGCATACTCAGCACCTAAGTTACGGCCTGATGAGCAGCCATTAACATCGTTTTTTATGATCTTTACGTCTGGAAATTGAGAGGCAACTAACTCAGCACCACCATCAACACTCATATTATCAACAACAATAATTTCCTTGAGGAAATAATTACAATGATGGATCAATGATTGTAAGTTACGGATAATAATATTTGCATTATTATGTATTAAGATAACAGCACTAGTTTTCTTGTGGAATCTCTCATAAGTATTACTGGTCAAAATATTATCTAGACGACTAAACCATGAATTTTCCGAAATAAAGATATCATTTTTGCAGTTTATTTCAGCGGTAATTTCAACCGTTTTACATAATGTAGCAAATTCAACAGGATCATTTGCAATGAAAACCCCGGGGTAATCCACAATCTCTGGCATTTGGGTAGCGATTACTGGTTTACCCAAGAAAAGATACTCAAATATTTTGATAGGAGATACTGCGTCTGAAATTTTTCCTGGAACAAAAGGTAACAAGGTAATATCAGAATGAGCTAGATATGCTGGTAATTCAGTTATATCCTTGGCACCTAAAAAGAAGACATTATCAGAAATATTTCTATCAGTTGGCTTATCACCTATCAGAACAAAGGCAATTTTTGGATTTGCTTTTGCAGCTGCAGTCACATAATCCCATCCAAACCACTCACCGTATAATGAACCAAAATAAAGAGCCGTACGATTATATCCAGAAGGCATATCAAATGGCTTGGAGTATTTCCTGTACTTATCGAAAATATACTCATTTGCAGCATTTGGTAGATAGATGGCATCATCTCTGCCTAAATCTTCTAATCGTTTTACTAGCAATTTCGCAGTTCCAACTACTACGGTTGATTCTCTAACAAAACGTTGGTAGTTTTCAAAATTAAACCAGTCACCACCAAGACTAGTTTCCCAATCATCAATAAGCTCAAACACAGTTTTTAAACCACGATTATTGAAAAACTCCAGATAAGGCAGCGCAGCTGGATGGGGATGTTCAATGACTAATGTAGCATTTGCGGAAACCATCTTAGAAACAAGATTGGGAGTAGTATTACCTATATATATATGTTGCAAACCATGAACAGAAACATTTGATTCTACGTGTTTATTTTTTTCAAAATCATATTTTTTATAAATGTATAAATAAACTACTTTCTTACCTGTTTTCAGAGCACACCTAGCAAGCTGAGCAGCACGTTGGCCACCTCCGATATCATCATAAGGAACGCCAGAGATGATGATTAGCTCACCGTCCATAAAATTACTGTCAATCAGATTATTATCAGAGGATGGAATATTAGGAAATTGCTGTATTAAATTATAGCCGTTCAACCTTCGATCGACTTTAGCAACTGCAGCCTTAACAAATACTTTAAACCCTTTATCTTTTATCAACTTAATAGATTTCTTCGTATAGAAAGAAATACTCTGCAAATTCATTTTTACCTCTGTTAACTAAAAATTAGCATTTGAAATTATCTATCTTTTGAGATATACCAATAATTTATTTTTCACGATGAGTTAGTCGATATAAAAACCCCTTGGAATTTTCCATGTGTTCATCATTCTTCCGATCCATTTCTGATATCTTACGCTCAAGGAGTAGTATTTTTTCCTCTAAACCTAAAACAAGAGTTTTAGTACTAGATATCTGAGCATTTACTTTATCAACAACTCCAATTAACTCATCATTATAAGTGACTAATTTATTAACCCGCTTTTCAAAATCGCTATATAGTTTATCAGCATCAATAGAAAATTTCTTTTGGCTTAGCTCTATAACGCTTTGGATTTCAGCTAAATTAATATTATTTTTTTGTGATTGTTCAAAATTTCTCTTCTGCTCTAAAAGACAAAAATGTTGCCGAACACTTTCATTATTAATATTAAATATGACTTGAGATATCAAAGCATAAATTGCATCAGAAAAATATAAATTCTCATATCTTGGGAAATAAACATCTCCTGCCGCAATAAGACTGTAGATTTTTCTTAAAAATGAATCGGTACTTGAAAAAGGCTTGTTTAAAACACAGGCTACAGAAGATGAGAAACGCAACCAAATATTATCGACATTATAACTATCCTTGATAATGTCATAACAAGAGTCTAAATCTCTATCAGAAATAGATGACAACTCGCATTTTAGCTGTTCAGAAGTAATAGTATCGAAATTTCTACCTGAGAAATTACACCATGCCGCTTTTTCAAAACTTTTTGGATTCAAAACAGTTTTAACACCATCATACCCAACTAAAATAACACGTCGTTTCGCTGCAATACCTTCAAGAACAACTCTCCCCATTCCTGCCACACCTGAATATGAAGTAATAGCTGTTCTGACATCTGATTGGTATCCGGCAAACTCAACATAATTCGATAGATGAAGCGCAGATATTTCTTGCTCTAATGTTCCTTTGGCGTGTCCATCACCAATTATGACAATGCCAGGTAATCCGATAGCTTTTGCGTACTTTATAAACTCAAGAACGCCGACAATCTTTTGTTCATCCAAACGACTGATGCAAACCCAGCGTTCATCCTTAATTGAAAGTTCATCAGTCTGCATTAATTCGATACCATTCGGTAATATCTGCACGTTGCTTTCTGATGAAAAGGCCAAACTTAATTCTTTCATCTCAGCAGAAACTACATATGCAATGTTAACATTTGGAAGAATGATATCTGTTAATAAAAATCTAAAAATTGGACTCAAATAATTAGCAAACGAAACAGGACCATGCAAGGTCAATACTAATGCCTTATTCTCTAACTCAGCTACAATAGCAGAAATTATTATAGAATAGAAAGGTTGAGCATGCAGCAGTTCAATATTGTTATATCTAATATACTGGCGTAAGCTATCAATAGTATTTAGAAACTCTTCCGACCCTATATTATGGTTCAAATCTAAGTTTGAGATAATGCCAGTAACTTCTGAAGGAATTAAACTTGTATCGAACTCTTTACCAACAGCTAAATATACTGAATGACCTTGTTTAATAAGTGTACGTATTTCTCCAGCAATATTAGTTTCAAGTCCACCAATAAGAAAGACTTCAGTAACAACTAGTATATTCATACTTATCCTTTCTGTTTTAATACCTCAACTTGAGTTTCTAGTGAAGCAATGCCGCTAGCTTTAAGAGTACGCTGATTAACTTTTATGACCATAACGTCAGTTTTACGGTCCAAGTATGCCATGTCGGATTGTTCCACGACCTCCGCTATTGCAAGAGTGACAAAATATGAGCCAGGACATAGGTCTAATTTTATATTAAATGAGCAATTCCAAACTTCACCACATTCGACACTAATTAAATTACTGTCGTGATAGCGAGTGCTAGTTCCATAAACGCTTACCCCCTCAACCGTCCTTAGTAAAAGTCCAGCTTGAATCTCGTTGATGTTTGATAAAGATTTAATTTGCATAGTGACAGTGATGCTTTCACCTGTATTAAAAAGCTCGCACTGTTTCCCATTTGAATCAAATATTCCCCATTTAACAATTTGTGCACTCAATCCCCGGGCAATATTCTGCCTTTCATCCGAATTATCACCATAAACTATGTCAGGGGTTTCTGTTTTAAATGTTTCGGCTTTTTGATCTTCTAAAGAACTTTGAGATTCACTTTCTTTTTGCGAGTTGACAAAACGAATATAAGCTTGTTCATCTGAATATAGTAAGGCATGGTATTGATCGATCACATCTTTTGCCGATCCTATTGCATGCATTTCTCCTTTATGCAACAGGACAGCTCTTTGGCAAAACTTTTCAATTGTAGCAGTTGAGTGCGTAACTAATAAAATACTACAACCTTTTTTCCTTAATTTTTCAATATAGTCATAACATTTACGCTGAAATTTCTCATCACCTACAGCTAGCGCTTCATCTACTATAAAAATTTGAGGTTCAATACAGGCCTGTACAGCAAAGGCTAACCTAACAGCCATACCACTAGAATAAGTTTTTACCGGTTGATCTAAATGTTGACCAATATCAGCAAAGGCTATTATCTCATCTATTCGGTTATCCATTTGCTCACGAGAAAAACCTAAAATAGATCCATTTAGATAAATATTTTCACGACCGGTAAAATCTGGATTAAAGCCCGATCCCAACTCCAATAATGCAGCAACAACCCCACTGGTAGTGACGCGACCCTGAGTAGCCTCTAATGTTCCGGCGATTATCTGTAGTAGTGTACTTTTACCACTACCATTTCGTCCCAGAATACCGACTGTTTCTCCCTTGCATAACTGGAAATTTATATTTTTTAGAGCCCAAAATTCTTTGTAATATTTCTTTGAAGATGAAAATAGTTGAAGTAATCTTTCACGAGGATTATCATACATCTCATAAACTTTTGAGACATTTTCAATTGAAATAGAAATTTCAGAGGACATCAGAAAACCCTCCTCTTGTTTTTTGGAACCACGCGAATCCAAAACATGTAATAATCATTGAAACAATTGTCCAAACACCCCATTTTTGCCATTGAATACTATTGCCGAATATTATCACTGCCCGAACCTGTTCTATAATGAATGTCAGCGGATTAAATTCCATGATAATCTTAAAATTATCAGGCAAAGCTTGTATAGGATAAAATATTGGTGACATGAACATAAGTACAGTTGTTACTAATATTATTATTTGTCCAATATCTCGTAAGTATACACCTAGCGCTGACAGGAATAATGAAAGACCGATTATCAAAAACATAAGAGGAATCAACGTTAGCGGAAATAAAAATATTGTAACGTGAGGTATACCAAAAAATATTAAATAGAAAATAACCCAAACAACAAAGCTAATTAGCATATGAAAAAAAGCAGTACCTAATACAACAAAAGGTAATATCTCCAATGGGAATATTACTTTTTTTACATAATTCACATTTGAAAGAATAAGCCCAGGAGATTTATTCAGACACTCTGAAAACAAATTATAAACTAGCAATCCTGAGAATAATATCAACGCAAATTCAGTTTTACTTCCTGTACTATCTGCAGACCAACGCGCCTTAAACACAACACTAAATACAAAAGTGTATACAGAAAGCATAATTATTGGATTTATAAATGACCACATAAAACCGATAACTGAGCCTTGATATCGACTAGCAATATCTCGCTTAATTAATTCATAGATCAGTTCTCTATTGTTTTTAACTGTCTTCAGAAACACTATAGGATTCTTAGATTTCTTTGTTGCTAAACTCATTTTCCCCTCGATGGACACATTCAATATAATCTTCTTTCTTACAATAAATATTTCGTAAATAATTTAGACACGCTTCAAAAATAAAGCAACAGCAAACAAGAGAGACTCAATATTACTTTGCCTGTATAATCGAAGTTTTATAGTTTGTTTTATTCTGCTCAGAAAATTTTCTGTTCTAAGAAAAATAAATCGCTGCACTGTGATTTTATTTTCAGGGCTAAGTATTTCATGCATATCATTAAGTAAAATAAGGTTAGCATCAACACTTTTCTTAAATTCGCCATTAAATAAAATTCTAACCCGTTTAAATTTAGCTGATAGTGTTCTATTTTCGCCAACTAAATTATTGTAATGCTGCCTGTATTTTAATGTGGGGATGGGATCATATATAAATTTCCCATCACATGCTGTAATTAATATATATATCCACCAATCATGTGATGGGATAATTTTATCTTCAGGTGTTCTATCAATGAGTTTTTTAGCCGGCAAATTGAACAACATAGTGTTTCCACCAGCTACACACTGAATTAAAGAATTTTTAAAAGATAAAGGTTTCGTTATTTTTGAAGATGGACCTATATAGTTTTCATTTTCATCAACTAATAATGTGGCAGAGCAATATACGGCCGGTATTTTTTCTATAATACAAGAGAGAGCTGCAATACTTTTTTCTATTTTATTATTTAACCATATGTCATCTTGATCACAAAAAGCATAATATCGGTATTTTTTCGGGATCAGTTTTATCCCATTAATAAAATTCCAAGCAAATCCCTTACGCGGCCCTTCAATTAATTTACATCTCTCAGCACCAATTTCACTTATGCAATCTTCTATTATTTTTCTAGTACTATCCGTTGAGCCATCGTCAGAAATATATATAACCCAATTATTATGAGTTTGAGCACGGATAGAATCAATTTGTGATTTTAAATATTTTTCACCATTATATGTGCAAACTAAAATTGCAACACTATTGTTCATCATATAACTCCGACAATTTCAGAGAAACGCCTAATAAATCTTTCTCTGAGATTATCTTATGTTCCATTTTTGGCCAGGCAACATTGATATCAGTGTCATTCCAAATAATAATTCTTTCGGAGTTTGGGTTGTAAAAATCAGTAACTTTATAACAAACTTTTGCTAGATCTGACATTGTTAAGAAACCATGGGCAAACCCTTTTGGGATCCATATGCTCTTTTTATTAATGTCGTTTAAAATTACGCCAATCCACTTTTTAAATGTTGGCGAGTTTCTTCTGATATCTACAACCACATCGAAAATCTCACCTTCCAAACAACTCAAAAGCTTACCTTGCGAATACGGTGTTGCTTGATAATGTAATCCCCTTAATACCCCTTTCTGTGACAATGAAATGTTATCTTGAACAAAGATTATATCCTCACCAATTGCATTATCAAATTTTTGTTTATTGTAGCTTTCATAAAAATACCCACGCTCATCCCCAAAAATGCTAGGTTCAATAATTACTACATCATTCAATTCCGTTTTTGTAATTTTCATTATTTGCCTTCTTTACAAGCTTTTTCAATTTCAGAAAGTGTTCTTTTAACACCAAACTGCCAATCTGGAAGAAGTAAGTCAAACTGTTCTTGGAATTTTCTGTTATTTAATCTAGAGTTTAATGGTCTTCTCGCTGACATTTTATATTCACTTGAAGTTATGTTATTTATTTTATTTAGCTGATAATTTGCATTATCAATATGATTCATAATAAACAGAGCATAATCAAACCATGTTGTACATCCACTCGAAACCAAATGATATATCCCATAGTGATTATTATCTAGTAACACTTTCCGAATAGCATGTGCAGTGCAATCTGCAATTAATTCAGCAGGAGTTGGAGAACCAAATTGATCATCAACAACTGATATTTCTTTTTTACTTTTAGCGACATTTAATATAGTTTTAATAAAATTCGCGCCACGCGAGCTATGAACCCAACTTGTTCGAAATATAAGATTTTTTGGGTTAAAATTAGTGA
Source organism: Citrobacter sp. Ce104 (assembly GCF_030334595.1). Lineage (NCBI taxonomy): Bacteria > Pseudomonadati > Pseudomonadota > Gammaproteobacteria > Enterobacterales > Enterobacteriaceae > Citrobacter > Citrobacter sp. Ce104. The sequence continues at coordinate 843,830 of NZ_JAOWDP010000068.1, read as the reverse complement.
TGACTTCTTCACTGGCCAGTTTGGCCAAACCATAGTAATTTATTGGCGCGGCAATATCTTCTTCTTTTTGCCATGAATTCCCATCACCCGAAAAAACATAATCAGATGAAAAGTGTATTAATAATGCGTCTAACTTTTTCGACTCGATTGCCATTACTTCAACGGCCCGAACATTTATCAACCAGCTTGAATCTTGTTCTTGTTCGGCTTTATCGACAGCTGTATATGCGGCAGCATTAACAATAACATCTGGGCGAAATCGTTGTATCGTATCAGCTATGCCTTTTAAATTGCTCAAATCACCGCACGGGAAACAGTCACTTCGGCCTAATGCTAATACTTCACCTAATAAGGCAAGTGAACGCTGCAGTTCCCATCCAACTTGACCATTTTTCCCAAATAGTAAAATTCTCATTTCTATCCCATCAATACAACCAGATGAAAAACTTTTAAAATCAAGATAGAGCTTCACACAATCAAGACTATTGAAAAGTCAACCAATTAATTCCAATACTTTTCATATGTTGAATGAACTATGGCATTTGATAACGCTACCGCCCCTGGCTCAACAGCTACCAGTGCACTAAATATAATCAAATGGGACGTTAGCTTCCGCAAATACTCGCAGTGAACCTAAAAATCAATCGCCAATTGTCTTACCAAATGCAGTCAGAAACAAGAAGAAATCCGACACAAGCAAGATTAAACCTAGTAGGTTAAAGCTATATTATGAGCTTATTTTAAGTAAAAAGCGGCACTAACGCCCAATCTTATCAAATGTCGATATGAGGTAGTCAGTTACCGCGACTTGTCTTCCAATGTTCGTTGCTGCAGCCTGTTTCTATTCCCCGAGCAACTTCTCAATGCTCTTACGGAACTTAGGCCCTTCCTTCAGGTTGCGCAGTCCGTACTTAACGAATGCCTGCATGTAACCCATTTTCTTACCGCAGTCGTAGCTATCGCCTGTCATCAGCATGGCATCAACAGACTGTTTTTTAGCCAGCTCTGCGATGGCATCCGTCAACTGAATACGTCCCCATGCGCCAGGTTGGGTATGCTCTAATTCGGCCCAAATATCAGCAGACAGCACATAACGCCCTACTGCCATCAGATCGGAATCCAGCGTCTGCGGTTGATCCGGCTTTTCAATAAATTCAACGATCCGGCTGACTTTGCCTTCGTTGTCCAAAGGCTCTTTGGTCTGAATAACCGAGTATTCGGACAGATCGCCTTCCATACGTTTTGCCAGCACTTGACTACGCCCGGTTTCATTAAAACGAGCCACCATGGCAGCCAGGTTGTAGCGCAGAGGATCTGCACTCGCGGTATCCAGAACGACGTCCGGTAATACGACGACAAACGGGTTATCCCCAACAATTGGGCGAGCGCAAAGAATGGAATGACCCAAGCCCAGCAACTGAGCCTGACGAACGTTCATAATGGTCACGCCAGGGGGACAAATAGACTGCACCTCGGCTAAAAGCTGGCGCTTAACACGCTGCTCAAGCAACGATTCGAGTTCGTAAGAGGTGTCGAAGTGGTTCTCAACCGCGTTCTTAGACGCATGAGTCACCAGAACGATTTCTTTGATACCTGCAGCTACAATTTCGTCGACAATGTATTGAATCATCGGCTTGTCTACGATCGGCAGCATCTCTTTAGGGATTGCCTTCGTGGCAGGCAACATGTGCATCCCCAGACCCGCTACCGGAATAACTGCTTTCAAATTAATCATTAAGTCATTCACCTATTCAATTGTTGCTGAATTATAGCTTTTTAGCTTGTTTTAGCCAGTATGAATTACATTACTCCGATGCAGCGTATGTTACGCCGCTTAACTGCGGAATGCAGTAATCTTAATCCCAGGGAGGTGCAACTTTAGCCAGGAATGGTCGCAAAGTTACCCCCCCTTCCCTGGCAGTCGAAAATTCACCGCTTCAACATTCACCACCTGATGGTTTATGCGGTCAATGTCAACTGAACTTTGTCCCGTTTCGTTTACCGCATGGACATTTGCCAGTGAGAGCAATGTGTCCTGTTTAGCCATAAACTTGCCGCGTACATCCTTACGGAGATCGAAGTGCATCTTAAGCGCGGGCCCTGTTACAGATTGCTGCATCACCCTGATGTTACGCAAGAAAAGATGCTGTGGTTGGTTGTGAAACTCAAGCGTAGCGCGCTTCATCTCCACGTTGGTAATGGCCACGAATGATGTTGCATTACCCGATGAGATCTGAATACCGCGTAATTTGTATTCAAGTTTGGTGTTATCGAGATGGATATTATTCAACTTAAAGTTTTGTGGAATGGATAAATATCGCCCTTTGATAACGCCATAACCAATGAGCATACCCGCGCTATTTTCCATATTGATATTATCAATGACGAAATTATCACATCCATAAATAGCGACCGTTGCATTATCGATGCCCGCTTTCTTACTGAAATCCGGGGTGATATTTCGCGCGGTAATATTACGAATGATAAAATGCTTGCCGTTCTCCACATGGACTAACTGTCGACAGTCGGTACCAGTGATGTTCGCCACGACAAAGTTTTTTATCGCCAGCTCATCGGGATAGGTATTGTCATAGGTACTGCCCGCCAGCCCGATGCCTATGCCCCAGTTCACATTGCCGTTGGTACAGTTGATACGTTCGATGACGTGGTCAGAAATGAGGATGTTGCTGTCGTTAATCGCCACATTCCACTCAATAGCATCGCCCTGAAGATCGCTAAAACGGCAGTGGGTAATCTTCACACCATCCATACGGTTATGAAAACCCTGTCGCAGGATCCCGTAGTTAGCGCGCGTGACGGTAATATCATCGATAGTCAGATTGCGCATCAGCCTTGAGGTTTTTCCGCCGATATAGATTTGCGTCACCGGGCCGAAACCACTCATGGCAATCCCTTTTATCACGCAGTCCGATCCCCGTACATCCAGGGTAACATTCCTCAGATTCCCGCCCTGCTCGCCCAGCACCTTACATCCATCCTGCAGAACAAAGCGGCCACGGCCATTACCGCTTATTCGACCTTGCACAGATAGTGTTTTGCCAGGGGGAATAACGATAGCGGTATTAAGATCCTTACATTCCAGTCCTTTTGGCACGACTACAGTTTGTCCTTCTTTGAACGCCTGCCGGAAAGAAGCGACCCAATCATTTGGGTTGTAATCCTGAATATTGACGCGGCCAGATGATTCAAGCGCCCGGACAACGGGAAAATGCAGCACGGCAAGCGCAGAGCCTGCCGTCAGAAAAGTACGGCGTGAGAGTTTGTTCTCTGACATACAACCTCGATTTACATCGTTTGTAGCAGACTGGCTAACTGTTTATTGATCGCTAATTGATTAAATTCTTTTTCAATTTTTTCGCGCGCGCACTGCACAATCGGTTGCACCTGCTCACTCTCGAGCAGGCTAAATGCCGCTAATCTCTCTGCCAGAGCCTGCGCGTCATTTTCCGGTGCCAGCCAGCCAGATTTACCCGACTCGACAAGCTCCGGGATCCCACTGTGGACGGTAGAAATGACCGGGATCCCCACTGCCATCGCCTCCATCAGCGCCACTGGGATACCCTCCATATCGCCATCCCTTCCGGTGATCGACGGCAGCAAAAATACATCTGCCTGCTCAAGCATCTCCTTTACCTGATGACTAGGTTTAAAGCCGGGCATCTCAATCACATCATCAAGCTGAAATTGCTCGATAAGCGTACGCAAACGACGCTCCCAGGGACCAATGCCAAGAATGCGGTAGCGAAATAAGACGCCCTGCTCTTTCAACTGCCGACAGGCTTCGATGGCGACATGCAGTCCTTTTTTCTCGGTTAACCGGGCGACAGAGATAATCTCCAGCGGTGCGGCTGGGGCTTTCAGTTGACGAGGCGTAAAACGTGTCATGTCGATACCCATACGGGAAACCGCGATTTTTTGCGGCGGGCACCCCATGTTTTTTAAACGTCCAGCCCAGAGATTACTGATGGGTAACATCAAATTTCCACGTTGAAACAGCTGCTGATATTCAGGGGTATAGTGAGCAAGCACATCCCGATGCGAAACATCAACGCCATGAAATACCGTGGCGATTTTTCCGCGGATCACCCCAAGCTCACGCAGTTTGGCGGCCGTTACGCCTGCGGGTCCAAAATGAGCGATAAAGACATCCGCCTCAAACGCCCGTCGATTCCCACCACAAATGGCCGCTAAAATCAGATTGCGCGCCTCATCGCCATAGCGTGCCACATTAAGCGCTTTCCAGGTGGCTGCGCGGGTAATCCCGTGCAGCGTCGCCGCCGCTCTATACTTCAGCTTCGCCAGTTTGCTCTGTGGTTCATTCAGTAACCAGCGCGTTTTTTCACCCAGACGGTAGGTATTAAATGAAGCATGGGTATTTTCAAGATCGCCCTTCTGCAACGCGACAATCTCCACGTCGTAGCCCATATCGATAAATGCGGTAATCTGATTGAGGATAAAGGTCTCAGAGGAGAGCGGAAATTTAAGCAGGAAAAAGCCAATCTTCATTTTTCCCCCTCAATACGCGATAAAACCGACTGCACCATGCTCACCCCGCGTTCGCGCTCACGCGTAACCGCGTCGCCGAGACGTATGCGCAACTCAGGTAGCTGTCCGAGAGCATCGGCGACCTTCCCTTCCAGACTACCATCGAGCAGATGGCGAATATCGACGGCCATCTCTGGTAACCCCAACTGTCGCATAATCCCTGCCGATTTATGCTCGTAGTTAATGGCGATGGCTGGCGTCATAAAATTCATTGAGATGATGGCAGAGTGCAAGCGAGTCCCCACCGTCAGATCGCAGGCAGCCAAAATTTTCCCCATTTCCAGATCGTTGAGTTCATCCATCACCACGTGATACCGGGCCGGGTCGTTAACATACTGGCGCAGGTTTAACGCCACCATGCGATCATCTTTGTTGTAACTATCAATACCGGTGCAGGTTGACAGTGCAATCACCTGGTAACCTTCATCGAGGATGCGATTCACCACCCCGGCAAAGGCTTGCTCATAGGCCTGCTGCGTTGTCCCCAGGCGTTTATCAAAAGGAGCCAACTCACGCAACGTTATGGCAACCGTCTTCTGTTTAGCCGCCATTTTTAACCAATGCTGGACGGCATAACCGGGTTCATAATCCTCATGATGGTTATCTACCAGCCAGGCGGTATCCACCCCGGTTTCGACTTTATCCGTGTTTATTGCACTGCGCTTCATCAGTTCCAGACTGACGGACTCACGCAAAATCAGCGCATTACAGTGTCCAAATACGTAGTTCGCCAGTTGGTTAAACTGCTCATCCTGGAATGGCCCCACGCTGTGGCCAATCATGTACAGCGGTTTTTTTGCCATAAACGAACACAGGGCATGTTCAAACTGCGGTACGCCATACAGATCGACAAAAAACGATCCGCCGACCTGGATAATGGCGTCGTAGCGCGACAGCAGACGAACAAAATCGGTAAATCCTTGGGCGATAGCGATATTGCGCAGATTACCGGAATCAGTGACGCGCGAGAGCAGTACCTGGTGCTGATAGCGACGACGCAGCACTTTCTTCACGCGCCCTATGACGCCCGCTGCGCTATTGTGCTGCTTCATCTGCGAATACAGCGGATCGCCCATTACCGGGCGGTTCAGCAACCATGAGGAGCTCACCGGGTAACGGCTCATCACATCCACTTCAGTCTCGGGACGCAAGGCGGTAATGGCATCCAGCAAACCGCGCAGAATCGCGCTATCCCCACGGTTCCCACAGGTATGGTTGCCTAAAATTAGTAATTTCATTCTGACCTCTTCTAATCATTGCCGGAGGGCGGATGTCACCTGTTCCGGCATGCAACAAGCACAATTCATCCTGCACGAAGCAAGGTTTTCATTTTTTCACTGCGACAAAGCTGACGTTTTATTTCCACCACCAGCGGATGGCGCGACAGCACAATCATCACCGCAAATACCAGCGCACCTGCCGCAATCTGCATCCCCAGCAACGCGCCTAATGGCAGGTGGCTGCGCAGCGTTAAGCCCAGCGCATAGCTCACCACAAGGGTGGGTAAAGAGAGATACAACGGCAACCAAAGACTGAGCATGTACTGGCGGTAGCTGGGGCCAAGAACAGGCTTAATCATCACGAAATAGCTGAGGATCGTGTTAATCACCTGAACCAGCAAAAAGCCCAGCGTCACGCCAATCGCCCCGGCAAGATGACCACCGATAAAAATGGCTGGAATAAACAGAAAGGTTTTGAACACATTAAACTTGAAACTGATATCAACCCGCGCTTTCGCCATCAAAAGCGATCCTATTGGATTCCCCACCGAGCGCAGCAGACCCACGATGCACAGCAGTTGCAAGACGGGAATAATGCCGTTCCACTTCTCGCCAAACACCAAAGGCACTACGTTGTTCGACACCACCATTAATCCCAGCAGCGCCGGAAAGTTGATAATCCCGACCACCGATAGCAGTTTGTAAAAATTCACCCTTAGTTTTTCACTGTCGTCCTGGATTTTGGCGAAAGCCGGAAACAGGACGCGGGTAATAATCGGGTTCAGTTTGATCGGGGGGACAACCGCCACGTTCCAGGCCAGATTGAATCCCCCCGCCACACCAGCTCCCAACGTTCTGGCTAAAACCAGCGTGGAAAGATTGGTATTGATGTAATTGATGATGCTATCTGCCGTCAGCCATGCGCCAAAACGCAGATTCGACGAAACGGATGCCAGCGAAAAATGCAGCCCCGGGCGGTAAATCCGACGGCCAAAATAGCCGAACAGCAGCGTACGTAGCGTACTGTTTACCAGATACCCAAGAATGGCGGTCAGCGCGAGCGGCCAGAAATGGGCGCTGACCACGGTAAAGGTAAAACCAGCCAGCACCGAACTGGTTTCGATCATGCCGATTTTGTTAAAGGCCAGCTCTTTTTGCATCAACGCACGAAACTGCTGCCCGTGCGGTATCACCACAAACGCCAGCGATAAGGTTTTGATAAGCGGCGCAAGTTCGGGGTTATTGAGCACACGGGCAATCGTCTCGCTCAACAGAAACATCGCCACGCATACCGCGATACCCAGCCCAACGTTGAGCCAGTACAGCGTGGTCAGTTCAAGATAGCCAATTTCTTTACGCTGAATAATTGAGTTGGCGATACCAAAGTCAGACAACGTATCGGCCAGCGCAATGATCACCAGCGACACGGTTAACAACCCGAACTGGTGGTTATCAATAATCCGCGCCAGGACGGTCATCTGAATAAGTCCGAGTCCAATAATGATCACTGTGGCAATCGCCGACCACTTAGCGCCGTTAAGCGTTTTTTCTCGTAAGCTCATGTTAGTACGCCGCTTTGTTAACAAAGCCTTTGAATACTGTCAGAAAAACAATTTTGATATCGAACCACACGCTCCACTCGCGAATGTATTCGAGGTCAAACTCCACACGTTTTTCCATTTTTTCCAGCGTATCGGTTTCACCACGCCAGCCGTTGATTTGCGCCCAGCCGGTAATCCCCGGTTTCACCTTATGGCGTAACATGTACCCCTCAATCAACTGGCGGTACTGCTCGTTATGCGCCACCGCATGCGGACGTGGCCCGACGATAGACATTCCCCCGGTCAGCACGTTAATAAACTGCGGCAGTTCATCGAGCGACGTCCGGCGCAGGAAATTTCCCACAGGAGTTACGCGCGGATCGTTTTGCGTCGCCTGCGTCACCACAGCGTCGTTTTCCATCACTTTCATTGAGCGAAACTTCCAGACTTTGATTGGTTTTCCGTCCATGCCATAGCGAGTCTGGCGGAAAATCACCGGTCCTTTGGAGGTCAGTTTTACCAGCAGCGCTATGCCACACAGCACCGGGGAAATAAGCAGCAGGATCAGTGAAGCCAGCACGATATCTTCCGCACGCTTTAACAGGCGATTAATCCCCGAGAGCGGCGTGTCATACAGCGGCACCACCGGAACGCCGTTCATCTCTTCAATCCGTGAATGCAGGATATTGAAGGTAAAGACATCGGGAATGAGGAGTACCGAACAGGTGGTGTCGGCCAGATCGCGCACCAGTTTTTTTACGCTGGCGCCATCGCTCATCGACATGGCGATATAAACGTTATGAATACGCGAGGATTTGGCGTCATCCACCAGTTGCTGCAGATTACCGGCCCAGTCGCGAGAGTTTTTTCCAGGGATGGGGTCGTGATAGACACCCGCTACTTCAAATCCCAGCCATGGTTCATGGCGAAAACTGTCCAGCAACAGTTGTCCGGCAGGCATGTCGCCAGCCACCGCCACCCGGCGAGTGTTGTAACCGCGATTACGCAGCCACCCCGCGCCGTAGCGAATAAACGAACGACTCAACACCAGGCCAACGCTAGATAACAGATACCACGCCAACCAGACGGCGAGACGGTTATCGAAATCGTTATTAAAGGCGATCAGACCTGCGCAAAAAATCAGACTCAACGTCCAGTTTTGCAACAACAGCACCAGCTCAGTTGAAATTTTGACGCCACGCCAGGAGCGATAAAAATCTGTTATGCCCCCGAGCATCTGAAAAACAACCAGCGTGATCAGCGCCACCAGCAGGTGCATATACAGGAAAGGCAAACCGCTTAATTCGCAGACTACCCACAATCCGCCAAACATGATGGTGATATCTGAAAAGCGTTGCACCATCGAAATTAACGACGCATTGGTTTTGGCGCGTTCGCGCTTTTTTAGATGTGTCATCGTGGTTCCTGTTAGTCACCCTTTGCCCGTAATCGGGCAAAGGAAGCACCGGCATTACTGATTCAGTAACGCCAGAAGAGTGCGCGTTCGCGCTTCCATCAACGGAATATCTCCGCGCGATTCCACGTTCAGACGCACCACCGGTTCAGTATTGGAAGAGCGTAAATTGAAGCGCCAGTCGACAAACGACATGCTGATACCGTCCGTTCTGTCCACCGTCAACGCCTCACGGGAAAAATGCTGCTCCACGCGCGCAATCGCTGCCGCCGGCTCTGCCAGCGTACTGTTTATTTCTCCACTCGCCGGATAGGCCACCATCCGGTCGCGGACCAGTTCGCCCAGCGACTGTCCTTTCAGACACAGCAACTCCGCCACCAGCAGCCACGGGATCATGCCGCTGTCGCAGTAAGCAAAGTCGCGGAAATAGTGATGCGCACTCATTTCACCGCCATAAATGGCATCTTCATGACGCATGCGCTCTTTGATAAACGCGTGCCCGGTTTTTGACATCACCGGTTTACCGCCTGCCGCCGTCACCACATCCACGGTATTCCAGGACAGGCGCGGGTCGTGGATAATTTTCGCCCCCGGATTCTTCTCCAGAAACGCTTCCGCCAGCAGGCCGACAATGTAGTAACCCTCAATAAACTGACCTTTTTCATCGAACAGGAAGCAACGATCAAAATCCCCATCGAAGGCAATCCCCATATCTGCGCCGTGTTTAATCACCGCATTGCGCGTGTCAGCCCGACATTCCGGCAGCAGAGGATTGGGAATACCGTTGGGGAAGTTGCCATCCGGCGTATTGTGGATTTTGATAAATTCGACCGGTGCGCCCAGCGCCTTAAAACGGGCTTCAATGGCGTCAATCACCGGACCTGCCGTGCCGTTGCCGGAATTGAGCACCAGCTTCATCGGTTTCAGGTTGCCGGGATTGATGTACCCTAACAGGTGGTCGATGTAGGCATCGCGGGTAGTAATACGCTGGTAGCGGCCACGTTTTGCCTCATCGACCGGCGGGAAGTCGTTGACTTCCGCCAGGCGCTGCACGTCGCGCAGACCGGTATCACCGCTGATGGGGCGCGCCCCTTCCCGCACCAGCTTCATGCCGTTGTAATTCATTGGATTATGGCTGGCGGTCACTTCAATACCGCCGTCAATGCCCAGATGAAAGGTGGCGAAGTAAATCTCTTCGGTGCCCGACATACCAATATCCAGCACATCCACCCCCGCATCCTGCAGCCCTTTTGCCAGCGCCAGCTTTAGCGTCTCGCTGGTCAGGCGCACGTCGCCACCCAGAACAATCGTTTTTGGCTTCAGGAACTCGCCGTAAGCGCGGCCAATACGCCACGCAATCTCTTCATTTAGTTCTTCGCCCAGCCTGCCGCGAATGTCATAGGCTTTGAAACAGGTTAATTTCGTCATGATTTACCCTTCTTCAGGCAACAGTTAGCCCTCTCCTGACTGGAGATATTTTTCAAAAATGACTAACCGTTCGTTTGTAGGCCGGATAAGGCGTACACGCCGCCATCCGGCAACGAGGATGTTGTGTTAAGCGCGCCCGTATCTGTCCGCAAACCGCACGACATCATCCTCATCGAGATAAGATCCGGAGCGCACCTCAATCAGATCGAGTGGGATTTTCCCAGGGTTCTCCAGACAATGGGTCGCGCCCAGCGGAATATAGACAGACTCGTTTTCAGCGAGCAGCTTGATATCATCATTAATCGTCACCTTCGCGGTACCAGCCACCACAACCCAGTGTTCAGCCCGGTGATGATGCATCTGCATGGACAATCCCTCACCGGGTTTGACGGTAATTCGCTTCACCTGATAACGGTCTCCGGCATCAATAGAATCGTACTTGCCCCATGGGCGATAAACTTCACGGTGAATATGGTGCTCATGACGTCCGTCAGCTTTAATTTGCTCTACCACTTTTTTAACGTCCTGCACCGCGTTGCGATCGGCTATCAGCACTGCGTCTTTGGTCTGCACCACCACCAGATCTTTCACCCCGACGGTCGTCACCAGGCCAGATTCGGCATACACATAGCTGTTCTCCGTTTTATGGCTAATGACGTCGCCGTGATGCACATTACCTTCGGCGGTATGGGCGCTGATTTCCCACAATGATGACCAGGAGCCAACATCGCTCCAGCCTGCGTTCATTGGCATCACCACCGCATCGGCCGTACGTTCCATAACCGCATAGTCCACAGACTCTTCCGGGCAGGCGAGAAACGCCTGTTCATCAACGCGGATAAAATCGAGATCGGGGTCAACCGTACTCATGGCGTTTTCGCAGGCCTCAAGAATATCGGGACGATATTTTTTCAGTTCTTCCAGATAACGCCCGGCGCGGAATAAAAACATGCCGCTGTTCCAGTAGTAGTCGCCGCTCGCCACGTAAGCCTGCGCGGTTTCCAGATTAGGCTTTTCAACAAACTGCGCCACTTCAAAAGCCACGGCGTCGGTATTCGTCGGTGAAACCTCGCCACGACGGATATAGCCGTAGCCGGTCTCCGGCTGGTCTGGCACGATACCAAACGTCACCAGCTTACCCGCACTGGCATAGGGCATCGCATTACGAACCGCCTCGCGAAATGCCTGTTCGTCAGCAATCATGTGATCGGCTGCCAGTACCAGCAGCAGCGGATCTTCACCCGGACTTTGACGTTTTGCCGCCAGCGCGGCCAGCGCTATCGCCGGAGCCGTGTTACGCCCGGCAGGTTCGAGAATAATGTTCTCAGTCAGCTTGTGCAGTTGCCGTAGCTGTTCCGCTACAATGAAACGGTGTTGTTCATTACAGATAACCACCGGGCTTTCGCACTCCACGCCGTTCAGACGGCAGATCGTTGTCTGCAGCATGGTGAGATCGCCTTTCAGACACAGGAACTGCTTTGGATACAGCACGCGGGACAATGGCCATAAACGGCTACCCGAGCCACCGGCCATCACTACCGGAAAGAGTTTGCTTTGACTCATCATGTACCCCGAATATCAGCAATAAATTGACTCAGCACGTTTTCTTTATCCAGCGTGCGTTCGGCATAATCACGTGCCACCGTGTTCACTTTTGGCATCATCAGCGCCCGTTGAATACCGCAGGCCAACGCGTTAACCGACTCCGGCTCCACACACACCGCAATGCCAGGATAAGTGTCACAAAGCTGACCCAACTCGGTTTCAGGCTCGGCGGTAATGACCGCGTTACCGCCAACGGCGAGGATATTGGTCAGTTTGGAGGGCAGTACGGCATCCGCCGCACCGCGCTTTTGTACCACCAGATGACAATCCGCCATCTTGAGCAATGCCGGCAGCGCGTCATAAGATTGCAGTGGAAAGAACATCACATTGTTCAGGCCGCGTTCGCTGACCATACTCTCCAGCCGCGCTTTACCACCGCCCTGCCCGACAATCACAAACAGCCAGGGCTGTTCGCTCAACAGGACAGCCGCGTCAACCACGCTCTCCAGCCCCTGCTTTTCACCGATATTGCCCGAGTAAAGAACGATCTTTTGGGAGACAGGCAAGCCCAGTTGCTGACGCAACGCCAGGGCATCGGTATCGTTCACGTCGCGAAAACGTGCCACTTCCGACCAGTTTGGAAAGAAAATAACTTTGTGCGGCGCAACGCCTTTTTCCATGGCTTTGTGCATCATGGTCCGGGAGATGGTCGAAATATGGTCCATATTCAACAGTCCACTGCGCTCAAAGGCGCTGGCCAGTTTTGCCACCATACCGCGCTTGCCTGTGCCCGCCATGCCAAGTCCCAACATGGCATCGACTTCGTAATCCTGAACGTGCAACAACGTGCGCGCGCCACAAAGTTTTGCCAGCAGACGCATGCCCGGCGTACAAAACAGCGTCGGCACCACGCCGATAATGCGGTCCGGCTTCCAGCGACGTTGCGCCAGCAGCGGGAAAAAACTGCTCAGGGCAAAACTGCCCAAATGCAGCAGCCGTTTGAGCGTAGAGGGTTGCTCAGGCACATACAGCGGACAACGCCAGACAATGGCGTCACCCTCTTCACGACGGTAACGCCAGGATGAATAGCGACCGTTGACCTTCCACTGCGGATAATAAGGCGGCGCGGTGATCACCCGAACGTCATGCCCCTGTTGCGCCATCCACTGCACCATTTCACCGGTGTATTTGCCGATACCGGTCAACTCCGGTGAATAGTTGATGCCATACACGAGGATCTTCATAGACCGGGTACTCCGGTCTGGGCCGTTTCACAGAAGTAAGCCCGGCTGTTGTCGTGCACGTGGTCACTGGCCAGAATCTGTGTATCTGCCAGCCAGCGATACGCATCATGTTGAACGTCAGGCAGGTGCAGGTCGTTTTCCGACACCCGCAGACGAAATCCCAGCACGATGTAATGCGTTGAGAAATCCTCCCCGGAAAAGTTGTCGTCATAGAAATGCTGCCAGACACCGTAAAACTCCGCAGCGGACAGCGGTAAACGTAACCCCAGCTCAGCTTCAGTAAGCCGCTCAAAGGCCACGCGCAGCGATTCATCTTTTTGCACCCGACCGCCGGGCACGAACCAGTACCCCTGCGCCGGACGATTGAGACGCTTACCGAGCAGAAATTCGCCGTCGGCGTTTTCCACGATTAAATCGATGGAAATCAGCGGGGTTGAACGGACAACGGTGGCAAAATCCTCATGACGTAAAAACATACTTACCCCCGGTAGTGCTGCTGGTTTTCAAGGAACCACTGATATGTACTGGCAAGCCCCGCTTCCAGGGATATCTCGTGATACCAACCCAACAGATGCAACCGCGTAACGTCGAGCAATTTGCGCGGCGTGCCGTCCGGTTTGCTGGCGTCGAACACCACTCGCCCCTTGTAACCCACGACCTGCGCGATGGTCTGGGCCAGTTCACGGATGGTGCAATCAACGCCAGTACCCACGTTGATATGCGACAGCATTGGTTGGGTATATTCCTGCCAGACTTCCTGAGCCAGCTCCATCACATGAATACTGGCCGCCGCCATGTCGTCGACATGCAGAAATTCGCGCATCGGCGTACCGCTACCCCATACCACCACATCCGACGTATTTTGCTCGCGAGCTTCATGAAAGCGGCACAGCAGCGCCGGGATCACATGCGAATTACTCGGATGGAAGTTGTCATGCGGTCCGTACAGATTGGTCGGCATTACTGAGCGATAATCCCGGCCATACTGCCGGTTATATGATTCGCACAGCTTGATACCGGCAATTTTGGCAATCGCATACGGCTCATTGGTCGGCTCAAGTTGCCCCTGCAACAATTCACTCTCAGCGATTGGCTGGGTGGCTTGCTTTGGATAAATACAGGATGACCCGAGGAACAACAGTTTATTCACGTTATGCAAATGCGCAGCATGAATAATGTTGCTCTCAATCATCATGTTTTCATAAATAAAATCAGCAGGATAAGTATTATTCGCCACAATCCCGCCCACTTTTGCCGCCGCCAGATAAACCTGGTCAATGCGTTCAGTGGCAAAGAACGCCTGCACTGCGCTGGCGTCCAGCAGGTTAAGTTGCTCGCGGGTACGCAGCACCAGCTCTATATTATTTCGCTGAGACAGTTGTCTGACGATGGCGGCCCCCACCATCCCGCGATGGCCCGCCACAAAAATACGTTGTGTCTTCATCCTCAGTACTCCAGCGCGATAGCGACCTCGTAACCGTGCGACTTCAGCAGGGAATGCTTCTTCGCCGCATCAAGATCGTTGGCAACCATTTCCGAGATCATCTGGCGCAGCGTAATTTCCGGCTTCCAGCCCAGTTTTTTATGTGCTTTAGCCGGATCGCCCAGCAGCGTTTCCACTTCAGCCGGACGGAAATAACGCGGGTCGACGGCAATCATGACATCTCCAGGTTTTACCCCTGGCGCATCGTGTCCGGTTACGGAAACCACAATGCCTTTTTCATTCACGCCCTCGCCTTCAAAGCGCAATTTAATCCCCAACTGAGCGGCCGCCATTTCCACAAACTGGCGCACGGAATACTGCACGCCGGTGGCAATCACGAAATCTTCCGGTTTATCCTGCTGCAGCATCATCCACTGCATCCTGACGTAATCTTTGGCATGGCCCCAGTCGCGCAGTGAATCCATGTTGCCCAGATACAGGCAAGACTCGAGCCCCTGAGCGATGTTGGCGATCGCTCGGGTAATTTTGCGAGTAACAAAGGTTTCGCCGCGGCGCGGAGATTCGTGGTTAAACAGAATGCCGTTACAGGCATACATACCGTAAGATTCACGGTAGTTGACGGTTATCCAATACGCATACAGCTTAGCAACGGCATACGGCGAGCGCGGGTAGAACGGCGTAGTCTCTTTCTGCGGAATTTCCTGTACCAGGCCGTACAGTTCAGAGGTGGAAGCCTGATAAAAACGCGTTTTCTTTTCCAGACCGAGGAAGCGGATGGCTTCCAGCAAACGTAAGGTGCCGATTGCATCGACATCGGCGGTATATTCCGGTGAATCAAACGACACTGCGACATGACTCATGGCGCCCAGGTTATAGACCTCATCCGGCTGGACCTCTTGTAGAATACGGGTCAGGTTGGAGGAGTCCGTCAAATCGCCATAGTGCAGATGAAATTTGGGATTACCCGAATGCGGATCCTGGTAAATGTGGTCCACACGTTCGGTGTTAAATGATGAAGCGCGGCGCTTAATGCCGTGTACTTCATACCCTTTTTCCAGCAGAAATTCTGCCAGGTAAGAACCATCCTGCCCGGTTACGCCAGTAATGAGAGCGACTTTTGACATGTTATTACCTCTTAAATGATCCCCTCAGGGAGTAACTTTTTCGACGCGTTTGCGCGTGACTACTGCGGGATTTCCCCGACAAACGACATTTGCTGGCAGCGATTTAAAAACGCTGCTTCGTGCTCCGACGACGGTGCCATCGCCAATGGTCACGCCAGGCGCGACAAAGACATCTGTCGCCAGCCAGCATTTATCCCCAACCACAATCGGTGTGGCGTTAATATCAAAATATTGACTGGCATAATCATGGCTCCCGGTGCATAAATAACTTTTTTGCGAAATAACCGCGTGAGCACCAATCGTAATATCACCCAACGTATATAAAACCGCGTCATCACCCACCCAGGCATAATCTCCCAGGGTCAATTTCCACGGATAAGTAATTTTTACTGAAGGTCGAATAACTACGTTTTTTCCTATTTTCGCGCCAAACATGCGTAATAAAAATGCGCGCCAGCGGTACATGACCTGCGGTGACCAGCGAAACAATGTTGCTTGCACTGCCCACCATAATTGGACTTTAATGGCGCCACCACCACGAAAGCCAGCAGGCACTTTAAATCCGCTTAAATCCTGCATAATTTGCCCTTACGTTTTTCCATATAAAGCTTTTGTTTTACCGGTTGTGCGCAGACGTAAATATTCTGACAATCCGGTCCAAAAACCTGGCATATGTAATATCTGGCGCTGTACCTTTTTGGCATCCCGGCACAATTCCAGATTATTCGTCGTTGACACGCCACCCATGGAAAACTCTGACACCAGCCCGCTCAGTTTTTTAAATGCATAACCGGATTTGTATAATCGGGCAGCTAATGCGTAATCGGAAGATATTTTGTATTGCAAATCATAGCGCCAGACATTCAGTCCCGAGAGCGGAAAGAAGATGGCCTGATGGCTGGCGGGCAGGCTGTGATAAATATACCAACCCGGCTTGGCTCGCCGCTTAATTTTGTTGCCATTACCGAAATCCAGCAACGCATCGCCAATAACCATGGTTTTATCGCTCTGGCTTTTGAGCTGGCGGATAAAATCAGCTGCATCCGCATGCAGAATATCCCCGGAGTTGAGGAACAGCGCAAACCGCCCGCGCGCCATAGCGATACCTTTGTTCATCGCATCATAGATGCCCTTATCCGGCTCGCTGACAAACCGTAACCGGTGCTCTGCGCTAAGTCCTTCAAGAAAGGATGACGTACCATCAGAAGAGCCGCCATCAACAACAATCCACTCAAAACTGATATCATTCGCCTGCGCCAGATGTGCCAGTGATGCGTGAGTTTTGACGATCCCTTCCAGATTGCGAAAGGCGACGGTGATAATACTGAGCAGCATGTGATTTACCTCGCGATATTCAGCGCCTTGCGCAAAATAAACGGACACACAATTAAAAACGCGTATTCCGGACTAAATACTGAACCTGTAAAAAACAGCGACAGTGGCGTAAAAAGATAAAGCTGCACCCGATAATTCTGATTATCACCAAACGCATTGATCATCATTTTCATGACTTTTCCCATGTACCATAGGGCTAATATCACCGCGAACCATGAAAAATAAATAATCAGCAGATACAAGCCATTGTCTATCGTTTTGCCAACATCTGCACCGTTAAAAATTCCGAATGACGCAACATATTCATAAAGTGAGCCAAATCTCACTACCCCATCAACGTTAAGTAACGAATAACCGACCATCACTAATGGTCCTACGATCCGATAATACGATGACGAACCTTCAGTTCCTAAATCTCCAAGGCGTGTTGCGATGTATGGGAAAGCAAATATCACTCCAACTACAAATACGCTTAATGAGATTATCGCCAGCGGTAGCTTCTTTTTTATCGCATCCTTATTCAGATACTGGAACGCCCACTCCAGAAGATAAAATAAAATAAACGTCATTACCCCTGAAAACGATCCCGACAATATTATCCCTGCCAGAATCATAGCATCGGACTTAGGCGTTTTGATACCAAACTGTTTGATGCTGAGCCAAATTGAGATTAACGCCAGAGCGAAAAATGCCGGTTCGAAATAGAGCGCAGTAGTACGTTTCCCACCAAATTTAATAAAGTTCAGAACATAGCTGTTACTGTAAATAAGATATTTCGAAATAACTTCCATTAAACTGCTGCCGCCACTGAGAATTATCTGCACCATTTCAACTGCAGCTAACCCCACCACCAGTCCCACCACCAGCCAGAAAAACCGCAAGATCTTAGTGTAGTTATGCGGTGAAATGGTTTTGAAGCGAATACTCCACACCATGCCAATGATCACCACGGTATAAATAAACAGCATTGCGGACGTCACGTACTTGCTGGCATCCAGTGACTGACCGAACAGATAATTAAACGCCGTCAGCCCGCCCCCCATGCCCAACGCAATCATTAATTTTTTGATATTAATGCGCTCGACAAACAGCAACAGCAGAACGGGTAAGAAGGTGACGATAGTTATCGGGAAGCTCTCGCCAAGCTGGGCGAGTTTGACGTTGACCAGCAAATAAAGCAGCGGTAGCACCAGATAGCTACAGATTCTGATAGAACGAGACATATTCCTCCAGCATCTGTTGCCCACTGTATGCCACCCGGCTGCGCTGGCTGAACGCAGCAAGCGACGTGTCAAACACCGCCTGCGCAATGTCTGATTTTTTCAGTTGCACCAGTTGCAATACGTCCGCTTCGCTGAACGTTTTACCGCCCGATTTTGCCAGTACTTCTTGCGCGGCATCACTGTGCGTGGCAATAACCGGTACGCCAATGGAAAGCGCTTCGCACAGAATCAACGGGTAGTTATCAACTCGAGAGCTGAACACCAGGCCATCCATCCCGTTTAGCGCACTCATCAACGTGCGCTTATCGCTTTCAAACCCGTGATTGATGACGTTATCTCCCGCAAATGGCGAAAATTTGCCAAAAGTATGCAGCTCAATTTTGTCTCCGAGCGCTACCATCGCTCGCACCAGTTGCTGGCTGGTTTTCCCGTCATAGCGCAGATCATGAGCCACCACGGCGATTTTCGGTCTACCGCTCCCCTCATGCTTAGCGGGAAGCTCGGCAAGAATGGATTCAGTTGCTACATCGATGCCGTTGTTAATAATACGGCAGCGTCCCACGCCATACAGGCTGTTGAATGCGTCGGCCACATGCTGACTGGGCGAGATAAACTGGCAGCCCAGCGCCAGCATGGCACGAAACATCTGCCGCTTACCGGGTAACTGCTGATGGGCTTTATCGATTTTTACCGGCGGATAGTTACTGAGCGTTGGGCATTTCTGGCAGCCCGTTTTCCAGTTTTCGCAACCATCGGTAAAGGCACAGCGCCCGGTCACGCTCCAGTGATCGTGCAGCGTCCAGACGAAGGTAACATCCGGTTTACACGCCTTCACTTTTTGGCAAAAGGTGACCACCTCTTCCAGGTTCAACCAGTAGCTGTGCAACACATGAAAATGCAGGACCAGCGGGCCGCTGGTGCGGGTAACTTCACGGTATAACTTGTCGAGATTGCCAAACAGATCGCGGTTCGCGAAACGAAACAGCGCAATGTTCACCGCCGACGTCAGGCGTGGCGTATGTTTGAAAACCTGCGGGTAATTCGCATGGCTGACGCTTTTCTTTCCGCCTTTGCCATAGCCATAGACAAAACGCGAGGACAGCCCTTTCTCCAGCGCCCTCAGATGTAAATCTAACGCCACGCCAGCCGCCCCACCTTCTGCGAGCCGCACATTAAACTGTAATATCTTCATTTTATTACCTTCACCCGAGCCTTCTCACCCACGACCAGCGCATTGTCCGGGACGCTATCCACCACGACGCTCCCGGCGCCAATCGTCACGTTATTGCCAATAACAACGTTGCCGAGCAGAGTGACATTCGCTCCCAACTCAACGCCGTTACCAATAACCGGACAGGACGGATCGTTGGTACCCAGATTGCCGATGGTGACGCCGTGGCGCAGAGTAAAATCATCCCCTGCCACCACGTGTTTATTGATAACCACCCCATAGCCATGATGGATGGTGAAACGACGACCAATAGATGCAGCAGCCTGGATTTCATAGCCGAACAGGCATTCGGTGATAAGGCGATACATCACCAGCACCGGGGCGGCCCACAGGTTATTCAAGACATTTTTTTTACGCCAGACGGAGCAAAAATGGGCAATCCGATAGGCCACCACCATGCAGCAGGGACGAAAACTCCAGCTATTAGCGCGTAAATCTTCCAGCATACTTAACGACCTCGCATTCCGTCGGCCAGACGCTTGCTGTTGCGAACAGAAAGCAGCGTCAGCAACGTGCGCCAGTTCATCCGTTTGTTGCGGATCTGATAGAGAGTAAACAGCTGATATTTCTTGCTGGCCCGGTCAAATTTGCCTTTGTGTTTGCGGTAAAACTGAAAGTAGCCGGAGAATTTTTTCGGCGATGAGGTGATACGCATTTCACCGTGATTGACATGCAGGATCTGCGTTGCCTCTTTTACCTTCCACGGTTTACCGTACGCCACTACCATACGCAGGAAGATGTCGTAATCCTGCGCCGCTTTCAGCGTGGTATCGAACAGGCATGCTTTAAACCGCCACGCCCAGGTAAACACCTGATTACCAATGATATTACGCTTATAAAATTTACGACGTGAATAACCGGATTTCGGATACAGCGGCAGGCTGGCCGGTTGCGAATACACTTCGCCTTCGCAGACATAGTCATTGGCGTACAGAAACGCCCGCGTGACCAGGTGATGGCGGTAGTTAAGAAAGATGCTCAGGCGGTTCGGCGTCCATTCATCATCATCATCAATTCCCGTAATATACTGCCCACTGGCCTGCATAATGGCCTGATTACGCACCGCGCAGGCCCCGGAGTTAGTGGAATTATGCGTATACGACACCCGCGGATCGTTGAGTTCCTCAACAAACTGCTGCAGTTGCTCATACGAGGAAGAGCAATCATCCACAATGATCATCTCCCAGTGAGGATAGTCCTGGCGCAATACCGATTTAATCGCCCGGATAGCCAGCTGTTGACGGTTCCAGGTTGGCATATAAATTGAAATTAGTGGGTTTTCTGTCGTCATTTTCGTTTCCCAAATAAAGTTGCCTGATGGCGCTACGCTTATCAGGCCTACATTCGATATGCGTTGCTGTTCGTTATCTATTTCGAATCCGACGTGTATTCGTATTCGTAGTAACCGTAATCCTGATACCCGCTGGCGCGGCGGAAGATAGAGTTGAGGATCACCCCTTTCACCTGAATGCCGTTTTGCTCGAAGCGACTCAGGCTGGTTTCCACCTCTTTCAACGTGTTGACCGCATAACGGGCCACCATCAGCGTGGTTCCGACGTGACGACCCACGATAGCCGCATCGGTCACAGCCAGTATTGGCGGCGTATCAATCAGCACCAGGTCATAGTGCGAGCTGGCCCAGGCAATCAGTTCGCCGAAGCGCTCGCTCATCAAAAGTTCGGAAGGATTGGGAGGGATTTGACCGCGAGGGATCAGATCGAAATGCGCAATGGATGTCGGTTTCGCGCCAGATGAGATATCCCCCTTGCCGATGAGGATCTCAGACAGACCGTTAACGTTATTGGTCCCCAGCAGCTCGTGGGTATAGCCTTTGCGCATATCGCAGTCGATCAACAGCACGCGTTTGTTGGTCTGGCTGATGACCGCCGCCAGGTTGGCGCAGACAAATGTTTTACCAATCGACGGGCTGACGCCGGTCAGCATCAATACGTTATTGCGCGCCTGCATCATGGCAAAGTGCAGGCTGGTACGCAGGCTGCGGACCGCTTCTATCGCGAGATCCGTCGGATTTCCCACCGCCAGTAACTGGCTTTGCTTGTAGCGTTTCACACCTTTGATGGTCTGAACGTTATCACGCGCTTTTTGCCATTCAGACAGCGGAATACTGGCATACACGCTGATACCATGTTCTTCCAGCACCTGCGGGCTTTCAATGCCGCGATTAAACAACGACCGCAGCAATACGCCCACCACTGAAAGCATCAAACCGAGAATGATACTGCCGAGAATGATGAGTGCCGTTTTCGGTTTCAACACGCCAGGCTGGGCAATCGCGGGATCGACGATGCGCACATCTCCGACCGTACTGGCCTCGGTGATCTTCAGTTCCTGCTGCTTGTTCAGTAACTGCATATAGACCTGCTGACCGGACTCCACGTCGCGCGTCAGACGGACAATTTCCTGCTGCGTTTTTGGCATTGCAGTTACGCGTCCGTTCAGCTTGCTTTTCTCATCTTCCAGCGCCTGGCGTTTTTCCAACAACGTGCGGTACGCCGGATGCGCTTTAGTAAACAGCTTGGAAATTTCTGCTTCTTTGAAGGTCAGCTCATTAAGCTGCGCGTCAATATTCACCATTGAATCCAGCACCGCTTTGGCTTCCAGCGGCAAATCCACGGAGTCTTTGTCCTGACGAAAAGCATTTAACTTGTTTTCGGCAACGTCCAGCCGGTTACGCACCTCGGGGAGTTGCTTTGCCAGAAACGCCAGACTTTTAGCGGCCTCTTCAGATTTACGCTCCACGTTTTGTTGCAGATAGTTGCGGGTAATACTGTCAAGGATCTGGCGGATTTGCTCACGATCTTCACCGGTAAAGGTCAGGCTCAATACGCCGGTATCTTTTCCGGTTTCCGTCACCATCAGATTATTTTGCAGGGTGTTTATCATGCCCAGCGTGGAGAATTTACGCACGGTAAATTGGCTCTCAGGGCTGGCATGAATAGCCTCCACCAGCATCGTCACGCCATCATGTTCCAGTATCTGTCCTACCTGCCCCTGGGCGCTAAATCCTCCGTCACTCACCAGTTGATAGCGTTTGTCATTCAGCACGCTGATTGTGAAGGTCTGTTCATTCATTGCCTTTGGCAGCGTGAAGGTGGTCACGTTAACTGTTTCGTTCTGACGGCCCATCAACCGATCCCAGCCCGCGCCAAAAATGGGGAACGTATCTTTGGTAACGGCAATATCCAGATTGAGATCGTCTACCGTTTTCCCCAATACCAGCCGTGACTGGATGAGCTGAATTTCCGCTTCAGAGGCCGGAGGTTTGTTCGACAACGCCGAGCCAATATCCTGCACCAGTGAATTTCCGGTATTTTGCTCAATTTGCACCAGCGCATCCGCACTGTAGATTGGTGTGGCAAACAGCGTGTAGATCGCGGCGCACAATGCAAATACCGCGGTGATGCCAAGTACCCACCAGCGGGCTTCCACCACCGTTGCGACCAGACGACCAATATCGATTTCATCATTGCCCGTTACCGGCGCAGCAGACTGTTTAACTTTTTCTGTCATTATTTTCCCTGCTCTGCGTTCAATGCCTGAGCCCATTGGCGGGCAGACCGTTCAAGTAATGCGTACACCGCGTCAAACGCGTCCCGGCTTTTACGATACGGATCGGGGATTTCACGCTCGCTGTCCCAGTGACCAAAGAGCATCACTTTGCCGCGCATCTCCGGCACCATTTCGCACAGAGCAGCAATATGGCGTTTTTCCATGGTCAGGATCAGGTCATATTCCCGGCACATTCGTCCCGAGATCTGCCGGGCACAATGATTCTCCAGAGACAGGTTGTGCGCCTGCGCCACGCTGATGGCGTTCGGATCCGCACCTTTGCCCACCAGCGCCCCGAGGCCGGCAGAAGATACCGTCAACGCCGGATGAAATTTTCTTAACAAGCGCTCTGCCGTCGGGGAGCGGCAAATGTTTCCCACACAGACAACTAATATTTTGTTAAACATGATGATTACCAGTTGTGAAGGTCGCTGGCCGTGTCCGTCATATAGCGAACACCGCTAATAGTCGGCAGCAACTGATTGATCAAACGGTTCCAGCGAGCAACCGGCGCAGTCGTGACATACACCACATCGTAGGGTTGAAGTCGGAATGAGGTCGCCATCACCAGCGATGTCGCATCGGACATATCAAGCTGATAGATATTGGCTATTTTGCCGTTGTTCCCGCCGTCGCCTTTCAATGGTCGAATAACAAAAATACCGCTGGCGTTGGAGGTGGTCAGATCGATACCTTCCGCGTTGCCCAGCGCTTCGGTAAGCGTCATGCCGCTGAAGTCCATTTTGAGGGTGCTCTGTTTTTTCACTTCGCCCATCACAAAGACTTTCAAATCGTCATTACGCGGAACAAACAGAATGTCGCCAGGATAGAGCAGACGGTTCTGGCTCAGGTCGCCATTTTGCATCAGCGCTTGCAGTGAAATGCGTTGCTCTTGCCCTTTATGAGTCAGTACAACGTTGCGCCAGTCTGCCGCCTCGGTAAGACCGCCAGCGGCGTTGATGGCATCGAGAACGGTAAGCGGCACGTTGGTAATGGCCTGCTGGCCGGATTTGTTTACCTGCCCGGAGACATAAGCCTTCTGCGAGCGGAAAGCGGCGATATTAACGTCCACCTGCGGGTCAGCAATGTACTTCGCTAAGCGCCCGGTAATATCACTACGAATTTCAGCCAACGTCTTTCCTACTACGCTGACTTTGCCGATGTAGGGGTAAAACATGGAGCCATCAGGCTGCACCCAGTTGCCGGTATCGCTTGAGCTACGATACTGCCCGGCGGGGGTGGTAAGTTCAGGGTGGTCCCAGACGGTCACATTCAGGACATCTCCCGGACCGACCCGATACTGATACCCGGCAATCTCCTGGTCGAGAGACATATTAGGCTGTGCAACATTTGGTCGGGGACGTAATTGTTCGACCAGCCGCGGGGTGAGTGGATAAACATTCACCATGCGATCGATATCAAAATCAGCGTCCTGCTGTTTAATCACATCTTTGCCCATCGTAGACATATTGCTGCCCGGAAGCACGGTACAACCGTTTATCAAGATTACCGATACCAATACTGGCATCAATTTAAGTTTGGATTTCATCATTGATTATTTATCACTTTGGCAGAGTAATTATCACATGCAATCTAAATAGCGACTTCGCCTGTACGCATTTACCTTGCCGTTAATTGAAATGGAATTTAACTGGCATCAATCCTAAAAAAAATGAATTCATCTGCGGTCTCTTGACAGAATAATTTAGGCTTGTTTCAGGCGACCAGACACGCTACCGCCCCTGGCTTCAATAGCTACCAATGCACTGATTAATTTAAATTTTTATCTTCTCCTTTATTTTCATCACATTTACAGCGGCAACGCATCAGAAATAGCGCCTCTGATTGATGAGGAAATATTTGCCTTTTGATTATTACCGCAGGAATTGTTGCAGCTAAGAGAATGTCAGGCAAGATAACAAGCCGCCAACAACTCGCTTTTAAGATTAATATTAAGCGTTGAATTTGTATATTTTTAGGATTTTATTGATGTTGACAATATTGATATAGAAATATCCACCTGCGATATTTCCTAAATATATTTGGATTAATAAAACTATTTCCTGTAGTTACATTAAGGCTCATATCCTGCATTTGACCGGATATCGCTGACAGAGAAATCCCTCCTCGCCATTGCATTTTTCGCCAGTTTTACCCATGATCGAATTGTGACAATTGTCATACAACTATGGGTATAGCATTTACTATGGAATGGATTGCCGATCCGTCAATCTGGGCCGGACTGGTCACGTTAATCGTGATCGAACTTGTTCTTGGCATTGATAATCTTGTTTTTATTGCCATCCTCGCGGAGAAACTGCCTCCAGCCCAGCGGGATAAGGCGCGTATTACCGGGCTACTGCTAGCGATGGTCATGCGCCTGCTGCTGCTGGCATCAATTTCCTGGCTGGTGACGCTGACCACGCCGCTGTTCAGCATTCGCGACCTGAGCTTCAGCGCCCGCGATCTGATCATGCTATTCGGTGGTTTCTTCCTGCTGTTTAAAGCCACTATGGAGCTAAATGAACGGCTGGAAGGAAAAGACAGCGATAACCCCACCCAACGTAAAGGTGCAAAGTTCTGGGGTGTCGTCGCGCAAATCGTGGTGCTGGACGCCATCTTCTCTCTGGATTCCGTCATTACAGCCGTTGGGATGGTCGATCACCTGGCGGTGATGATGGCTGCGGTAATCATCGCCATCAGCCTGATGGTGCTGGCCAGCAAGTCGCTGACGCGCTTTGTTAACAGCCATCCAACGATTGTCATTCTTTGTCTGAGCTTCCTGCTGATGATTGGTTTCAGCCTGGTTGCCGAAGGATTTGGTTTCCATATCCCGAAAGGTTACCTGTACGCCGCCATCGGCTTCTCGGTGATGATTGAAGCATTGAATCAGTTGGCTATCTTTAACCGTCGTCGCTTCTTGTCTGCCAACCATACCTTACGCCAGCGCACCGCTGAGGCGGTGATGCGGCTGCTGAGCGGGCAAAAAGAAGACGCCGAACTGGATGCCGAAACTGCGGCGATGCTGGCGGATCATCATGAAGGACAGATTTTTGCCCCTCAGGAACGGCGGATGATTGAACGCGTGCTGAACCTTAATCAGCGTACCGTCAGCAGCATCATGACCTCGCGCCACGATATTGAACACATCGACCTCAATGCGCCCGAAGCAGAAATCCGCGCTTTGCTGGAAAAAAACCAGCATACGCGTCTGGTGGTCACCGGCGAAGATGAGCAGGAAGAGTTGCTCGGCGTGGTGCATGTCATCGACCTGTTGCAGCAGTCCCTGCGCGGTGAGCCGCTCGATTTACGCGTCTTGATTCGTCAGCCGCTGGTGTTCCCGGAGACCCTGCCGCTGCTTCCGGCGCTTGAGCAGTTCCGTAATGCCCGAACGCACTTCGCTTTTGTGGCCGATGAATTTGGATCCGTCGAAGGGATTGTCACACTCAGCGACGTCATGGAAACCATCGCAGGTAACCTGCCGAACGAGGTAGAAGAGATTGATGCCCGCCATGATATCCAGAAAAATGCTGACGGTACCTGGACCGCTAACGGACATATGCCGCTGGAAGACCTGGTGCAGTATGTGCCTATCCCGTTGGACGATAAGCGTGAATATCACACCATTGCCGGGCTGTTAATGGAGTACTTGCAGCGCATCCCGAAAACCGGGGAGGAAGTACAGGTTGGCGATTTCCGATTGAAAACCCTGCAGGTGGAAAATCATCGCGTGCAAAAAGTCCAGCTGATACCGCTGCACAATGAAGAAGAGATGGATTACGAAGTGTAGTTCAAGAGCCGGAGGCGGCATCAGCCGCCATCCGGCAATATGAATCAGAGTTTATCCAGCAACTTTTTAACATCCTTGCCGTTGCGAGAGTCTTTGTTGCGATCGGCCCAGTCATTCAGACGACGTTTCGCTTCATCCTGCAGATGCTTACGCAAAAGCTGGTCGACCTGCAGATTGTAGTTCAGCGCCTGCCACTGACCGTAGACTCTGAGAGGAACCGGAGTGGCCTTCAGGAAGTTAATCAGCTTACTTTCGCCATCCCAGCCGCCGAGGACGCGAATATTAAACAGCGTGTCGCAATTCTGCTTCACCAGATCCAGCGTTCCCTTACCGGTCAGCGCCAGCATCGACGACTCACCGGCCATGTTATCCAGCGTCACCTCGCCATTATCCAGCGTCATATCGGTTACAAAACGATCGAGGCGAGTCACGTTATCCAGATTTTGCTGGGCTTTAACATCCCCACCGCTACGCTCGACGGCCTGTTGTATCATCTGCTGGAAGTTCATCCCTTCCATTCGCGTATCGTTCATTTCGACATGGGCCTGCCCTTGCCAGCTATGACGAAACGCCTGAGCATCGATATCTGAGCCAGAGAAATCACCCGCCAGCGACAGTTTACCGGTGAGGGCGATTGGATAGTCGAAGGCTTTCAGGATAGTACCAATTTCTACGCCATCCAGCCGCGGATGGAAGACCGCTCGCGGCTGCCCTTTTCTGGCATCCAGCGTACCGGGAAGCGACACCAGCCCGCCGTCACTTTTCCCCTGCAACTGGGCAACGTTCAATAAGCCGAACTGGTTGTCAATTTTTGCCGAGACATTGTCAAACGCCATTTTCCGCCACAGCACTTTGTCAGCCTGCAAAGCGATGTCTGCCGAAAAGCCCTTAAGTCCCTGATACGAAACGGCATCAACCTGCGAAGCAATGACGGGGCGCGCCAGCGTTGGCTGACTCTGACCTTGCTGAGCCTCACCGTTAGTGGTCGTCGCAGCCTCACGTTGTACGAGCAGATTATCCAGATTGAGCTGGCCAAACTTGAGGTCGACGATCCATTCTGGTTTATCCAACAATGACACGTGAACTTGCCCGGCGAGAGAGCTGTCGTTAGCGGTCAAATGAATCTGGCTAAACGCGAGCTGTTTTTTCTCTTCCAGCCACTGTGCCTGAAGCTGTCCCTGACCCTTGATCCCCTGCGCCGGCAGATCGGCTCCCTGCAGTTGCCAGCTTAGCTGTTGAATATTCGCGGATAAGTTGTGCGGATAGTCGGAAGCATCGACGGTGCCGTTGAAAGATAAAGCAAGGTCACGCTGATCGCGGTTCACGCGCCCGGAGAAATCAAACGTGCCGCGGTGCTGGTTATCCTGTTCCATGTCCAGACGAATATCGCGAACCGTGACCTGCTCATCGTCTTCATGCTGGAAGACCAGGACACTATCGGCAACGCGCAGACGCGCAATGTCAAACGACCACCCTCTGTCTTCAGCCAGGTCGGGCAACGTATTGTCTTTTGGAGCAACGGGCGCATCTTCGCCGCGCACCGCTTCAGTTTGCGGGGTCAGTTGAATCACCGCGCCTTTGAGCATCACCTGCTTCACGCTGAGCTGGTGACTCAATAGTGGCCACAACGCGACGTCAAGACGCATATTATCGGCACGAATCAGGGGTTCGCTGGCGCCTTCAGCGGTTAACACCATGCGCCCCGAGAGGATACTCAGTTGAGGCCAAACGTGCCAACGCAGAGGACCATCCAACTGCAGTTGATATCCGCTACGCGCCGCAACCTGCTTGACCATATACGCGCGGAAATCATTCGGATTCACCAACAGTACTAACGCAGAAAAACCGGCCACCAGCACGACCAGTAAGATCATCAGCGTCGTCAGAAATCGTCTCATGCTATCCCCAATGGACTGAAAACACTCAGTCTTTATCGATTCGGCTGGCAACGGCGCCCTGCTGATCGCGATACTTTGCATCCTGACGACGGTTGTAAGGTCGCGCCGCCGGACCAGAAAGCGGTTCGAAGCTTAATGCGCCAATCGGCATGCCTGGACGCAAGGCCAGAGGTAGTTTCCCGGAGTTGTAAAATTCCAGTACGATGCAGCCAGACCAGCCCGGATCGATACGGTGTGCGGTGACGTGTACCATCAGTCCCAGACGCGCCAATGAAGAACGTCCATCTAACCAACCGACGAGATCGGAAGGCAGCGTCACGGATTCGAACGTCACTGCCAGCGCCAGTTCGCCCGGGTGCAGGAAAAACGCCTCGCCGTCTTTAAGGACGATTTCATCACTCATCACGCGATCCAGCGCGGCGCTGACTTCATCTTTCGGCCCGCTCAAATCGATATACGCCGCCGTATGACCGCGGAACGTACGGAATTTGTTGCCAAGGCGCACATCTACCGTGGCGCCGTTGATTCGCTCGACAGGAGGGCGTGGATTGATCGACAGGCGACCTTCATCCAACCAGGCTTCAATATCTCGGTCACATAAACGCATGGCACTTTCTCCTTTCGTGCTTCAACCCCTTAATGCCAGGTGCGTTAAGGGTGAACCAGGTTATCACTGAACGGTACACAATTCGCTGAACTTATTCAAAGAACTGACTGATTTTAGCCTTCAGAATATCGATGGCGATGCGGTTTTTACCCCCGCGCGGCACAATGATGTCGGCGTATTGTTTTGAAGGCTCAATAAATTGCAGGAACATCGGGCGGACGGTTTTCTGGTATTGCGCCATCACAGAATCCATTGAACGACCACGTTCGTTCACATCCCGCTTGATACGGCGCATCAGGCAAATATCCAGCGGCGTATCGACAAAAATAGAGAAGTTCATCTCATCGCGCAAACGCGCATCCGTCAGCAGCAAAATGCCTTCCAGGATGATGACTTTTTTGGGTTCGATGTGAATAGTGTCTTGCGTGCGAGTATGCTCAACGTAGCTGTACACAGGCAGCTCAATGGCACTGCCGCGTTTCAGAGTTTGCAAATGTTGGAACAGCAGGCTGTGATCCATCGCGTTCGGATGGTCGTAGTTGGTTTTTACACGTTCTTCCATCGACAGATGGCTTTGATCTTTGTAATAGCTGTCTTCGGGAATAACGCCAATATGTTCGTCACCGACTTGTTCACGCAATTCGCGATAAAGAGTACTGGCAATAAGACTCTTGCCGGAAGCCGATGCGCCGGCAATGCCGATAATGACGCACTGATGGGACTGATCAGTCATAAATTTAGCGACCTGATTAACCTGGATGTAAGGAAGGGCGGCGCCGAAACGCCAAACGCGGCAATTATAGGGATTTCAGCAGCGCGATGCCAGCCCAGCCTGCACCAATGCTGTCCCTGTCGCAAATTTAAACGGTCATATTTAAAGCATGCGCTACATTTATTCATCAGCCTTAGTAATTAATAGCTTGAGAGTGTTAATTTATGAGCAGCTGGCGTATAAATTGTAAATTATTTGTACTAGCATAATCCCAGATTAAATGTGATGCGTCCGGCATCTCTACTGGGCGACACCGGCTATTTGGGTAGAGTGGTAATGAGTAAACAATCCCAACATGTTTTAGTTACCTTACCTCATCCTCTACTGCGCCTGGCCAGTTTAGGTCTGGTGGCTTTCATCTTTACGCTGTTCTCGCTGGAACTGTCTCGATTCGGTGCACAACTGGCGCCGCTGTGGTTTCCGACCTCGATCATGATGGTGGCTTTTTATCGTCATGCAGGAAAAATGTGGCCAGGAATCGCGCTGGCGTGCTCATTTGGTAACATCGGGGCTTCTTTACTCTTTTTCCCCGGCGAGTCGCTTAGCTTTACCTACACAGCCATCAACATTATTGAGGCTGTCGTTGGGGCAATGTTATTGCGCAAACTACTGCCCTGGTACAATCCCTTAAAAAATCTTAACGACTGGGCACGCCTGGCGTTCGGCAGCGCCGTTGTCCCTCCGTTATTGGGTGGTTTACTGCTGTGGTTACTTTTACCACGGGAAACGTCGTTAAATACTTTTCTTATTTGGGTGCTCTCAGAATCCATCGGCGCACTGGCGCTGGTGCCGTTAGGTTTACTGTTTAAGCCACATTATTTGCTGCGCCACCGCAATCCGCGATTACTGTTCGAGACGTTAATTACGCTCCTGGTAACCCTAACGTTCAGTTGGCTGTCCATGATGTATCTTCCATGGCCTTTTACCTGCGTAATCGTCCTGTTGATGTGGAGCGCTGTGCGTCTGCCGCGCATGGAGGCGTTTTTAATTTTCCTCAGCACCGTGATGATGGTTTCGCTGATGCTTGCCGCCGACCCTTCGCTGCTCTATACCCCCAAGCCCAATATGATGACGGATATCCCCTGGCTGCCGTTTTTGATGATTTTGCTACCAGCCAATATGATGACCATGGTGATGTATGCGTTTCGGGCCGAACGCAAGCACATCTCAGAAAGCGAATCGCGCTTTCGCAACGCCATGGAGTATTCGGCAATTGGCATGGCGCTGGTCGGTACCGAGGGGCAATGGCTACAGGCCAATAAAGCCTTGTGCCAGTTTCTGGGCTATAGTCAGGATGAGCTGCGTTCGCTCACCTTCCAGCAATTAACCTGGCCGGAAGATCTGAATAATGACCTCGAACAGTTGGAGATGCTGACTCGCGGTGAAATCAACAGCTATTCCATGGAAAAACGCTATTACACCCGCGAGGGCGAGGTTGTCTGGGCCTTGCTGGCGGTGTCACTGGTACGTCATAGCGACGATACCCCACTCTACTTTATTGCGCAGGTTGAAGACATTAACGATCTGAAGCATACCGAGTGGATCAACAAACGGCTGATGGAGCGCATCACGCTCGCTAATGAAGCCGGGGGGATCGGCATTTGGGAATGGGAACTGCAGCCTGATGTGATCAGTTGGGATAAGCGTATGTTTGACCTCTACGAAGTCCCTGCGCATATCAAACCCAGTTGGCAAGTCTGGTATGAGTGCGTTGTACCTGAAGATCGCGAACACGCCGAAAATGTGATTCGCGATTCGCTGGCCGCTCGGGCTCCCTTTAAGCTTGAGTTTCGTATTGCGGTAAAAGATGGCATCCGGCACATCCGCTCTCTGGCTAACCGGGTGCTGAATAAAGACGGCGAAGTTGAACGCTTACTTGGCATCAATATGGATATGACCGAAGTAAAGCAGCTCAACGAAGCGTTGTTCCAGGAAAAAGAACGTCTGCACATTACGCTGGATTCCATCGGCGAAGCGGTTATTTGTATTGATGTCGACATGAATGTGACTTTTATGAACCCGGTCGCCGAGAAAATGAGCGGCTGGCAGCAGGAAAGCGCGATCGGCATTCCGCTCCTGACGGTGTTGCGAATTACTTTCGGCGATAACGGCCCGCTGATGGAAAATATCTACAGTGCAGACATGTCGCGTACGGCCATCGAGCAGGAAGTGGTGTTGCATTGTCGCAACGGCAACAGTTATGACATTCAGTACAGCATCACCCCCCTCAGCACTCTCGATGGCGGTAGCATTGGCTCGGTGCTGGTCATTCAGGATGTCACCGAGTCACGTAAAATGCTGCGCCAGCTTAGCTACAGTGCCTCGCATGACGACCTGACGCAGCTGGCAAATCGGGTCAGCTTTGAAAACCATCTCAAGCAGTTGCTGCATACGGTACACGACGCACACCAGCGTCATGTGCTGGTTTTTATCGATCTGGATCGCTTTAAAGCGGTGAATGATAGCGCAGGCCATGCCGCGGGCGATGCCCTGCTGCGTGAACTCTCTTCGCTGATGCTAAGCATGCTGCGATCCAGCGATATGCTGGCGCGCCTTGGCGGCGATGAGTTTGGCCTGCTGCTGCCAGATTGTAATATCGAAAGCGCCCGCTTTATCTCAGGTCGTATCATCAGCGCGGTTAACGATTACCACTTTATGTGGGAAGGCCGTTTGCACCGTATTGGCGCCAGCGCGGGGATTACGTTGATTGATGAGAAAAACCATATCGCGACCGACGTTATGTCTCAGGCGGATATCGCCTGCTACGCGGCGAAAAACAGCGGACGTGGACGAGTGTGCGTCTATGAACCCCAGCAAAGCCAGGCCCATGCCTCGCGTAGCCAACTGTCACTGGACGAACAAAGACACACCATCACACACAACCCCATGCTGATGATAGCCAGAGGCGTGGCTTCACCGCGTATCCCAGAGACGTTTAGCTTCTGGCTGATATCATTACGCTTAGGGACCGCAGAAGGCGAAGTGATTGAAGAGCACACTTTCCGTAATGGGCTGGTCGATCCCGCGTTGAATCAAGCGCTCGACCGGCGGGTATTCAGCGAATTCTTCCAGAATGCTGCTTCGGCTGTCGCCAGCAAGGGCCTCAGTATTGCCCTGCCCCTTTCAGCCGCCGGGCTGCTCAATTCAGAACTTATTGATGAGCTACTGGATCAATTGCAACACAGTCCGTTACCGCCACGGTTGCTGCATCTGACCGTTCCGGCTAGCGCCATCAAAACCAATTCAACGCAGGCGATATCCGCCCTGCATCGGCTACGTCAGTTCGGCTGTCGAATTGTGTTAAGCCAGGTCGGTCGTGATTTAGAGCTTTTTGACAACCTGAAGTATCACATTGTCGATTACCTGTTGCTCGACAGCGAACTAAGCGCCAGCGCTCACGGCGACCTGATTGATGAAATGTGGGTGTCCATTATCCAGGGCCATGCCCAGCGCCTGGACATTAAAACCATCGCTGGCCCGGTGCAACTGCCGCTGATCATGGATGCACTTTCAGGCATCGGTATCGACATGATTTATGGCGATATTATTGCCGATGCCCAACCGCTGGATCTGCTACTGAATACCAGTAATTTCGCCATCAACTGACGGATTCCAGCCATCTGTATACCAGATATGCAAAAGCGCATAGGAGCGCCAGGGCTTCCAGCGCTCGGCATAGCGCCGGATTTGCGCTGGCGTCATGCCGGGAAAACGCTGTTTAATCAGGTAATCATCCGGCAGAAAAACATCTTTCGCCTGCCAACCACGTAGCGCGAAATAGTTGGCGGTCCAGCGTCCTATCCCGGGAAAGTTTTGTAGCTGCTTAACGCCTTGCTCAATATCGTCCGGGGCTGTTGTCGCAAGCGTGCCCTCAAGCGTTGCGCGAGCAAGGTGAATCAACGCCTCAGCGCGTTTGAGCGGCATGCCTAACGCTTTCAGGTCCAGTGGATCTGCGTTAGCAAGCGCTTCAGGCACAGGAAAACAAACGTACCCCGGCGCATCTTCCAGCGTATCCCCATAAGCGTGCGCTACTTTCGCCGTCAGTTTTGCTGCCATCGCCACGCTGACTAACTGGCCTAAAATTGCCCGTACCCCTTGCTCAAACGCATCGACACATCCCGGCAGACGTAGTCCCGGACGCGCCGCACCGAGGTTGCCCAGCGCGCTGACAATTTGCTGCGGGCAACAGGTAAGATCGAACAAGCGTGTTATTTTTGCCAGGCACTCGGAGGCTACCGGTTGCAATCCTGAG
This sequence comes from Citrobacter sp. Ce104, assembly GCF_030334595.1. Lineage (NCBI taxonomy): Bacteria > Pseudomonadati > Pseudomonadota > Gammaproteobacteria > Enterobacterales > Enterobacteriaceae > Citrobacter > Citrobacter sp. Ce104. The sequence goes on along the minus strand of NZ_JAOWDP010000068.1, from coordinate 809,626 downwards.
CTTAACGTCACGTGTAGCACGTTGGCGGGCAAATCTGGTACGACGCGCACCAGACCATGATGCTTCCCTATGGACAGGCTTCTGGCATAACTCAGTTCTTCTACAGTTTCGATACCTTCAACCGCACGGGCGGCAAGAAATCCCAGCATCCAGGGCCAGTCATAAGGCGGTTGCCAGCTCAGCGTGAACATTCGGTTTTCCTTTTTAAGCAAACCTACAGCATAAACGGTATTCAACTGATGCGCCTTGCTTTCATATTCCAGTTGTCGGAGCGTCAACATTTCGTTAAAGTCACGCCCCTTCTTCACTGGCATGGGGATTTTTACGGTGTTTATTGGTTTTGACTACGGTACGGCAAACTGTTCAGTGGCCGTTATGCGTGACGGGCAGCCTCACCTGCTCAAAATGGAAAATAACAGCACGCTTCTGCCCTCAATGCTTTGCGCACCAACGCGCGAAGCGGTCAGCGAGTGGCTGTATCGCCACCACGACGTCCCGACCACGGACGATGAAACGCAGGCGCTGCTTCGCCGTGCAATGCGCTATAACCGCGAAGAAGACATTGACGTTAACGCCAACAGCGTGCAGTTCGGTCTGGCGTCGCTGGGTCAGTATATTGAAGACCCGGAAGAGGTGTACTTCGTTAAATCGCCAAAATCATTTTTGGGGGCCAGCGGTCTGAAGCCGCAGCAGGTTGCGCTGTTTGAAGATCTGGTCTGCGCGATGATGCTGCACATACGCAACCAGGCGCAAAACCAGTTGCCGGAAGCCATCACTCAGGCTGTTATTGGTCGTCCCATCAACTTCCAGGGGTTAGGTGGCGATGACGCCAACGCCCAGGCGCAAGGTATTCTTGAACGTGCGGCCAAACGCGCCGGTTTTCAGGATGTCGTCTTCCAGTACGAGCCGGTAGCGGCGGGACTGGATTACGAAGCCACGTTGCAGGATGAGAAACGCGTGCTGGTGGTGGATATTGGCGGGGGTACGACCGACTGTTCACTGCTGCTGATGGGGCCGCAATGGCATCAGCGCGCCGATCGCGAAAACAGCCTGCTGGGACACAGTGGCTGCCGCGTAGGCGGGAACGATCTGGATATCGCGCTGGCGTTTAAACACCTGATGCCACTGCTTGGTATGGGCGGCGAAACTGAAAAAGGTATCGCTTTGCCTATTCTGCCCTGGTGGAACGCGGTCGCAATCAACGATGTTCCTGCGCAAAGTGATTTCTACAGCAGCGCCAACGGTCGATTGCTCAACGATCTTGTCCGCGACGCGAGAGAAGCCGATAAAGTCGCTCTGCTGCTTAAAGTCTGGCGCGAGCGTCTGAGCTATCGCCTGGTACGCAGTGCAGAAGAGAGCAAAATCACGCTTTCCGATCAGGCCATTGTTACGGCGGCGATACCGTTTATCAGCAACACGCTGGCAACCGATATCAGTCAGTACGGACTGGAAGCTGCGCTCAACCAGCCACTGGCGCGCATTCTTGAGCAGGTTCAGTTGGCGCTGGAAAACGCGCAGGAAAAACCGGACGTGATTTACCTGACCGGCGGCAGCGCGCGTTCGCCGCTGATTAAAAAAGCACTTGCCCAGCAGCTTCCCGGGATCCCGATTGCAGGTGGCGATGATTTCGGTTCCGTTACCGCCGGACTGGCCCGCTGGGCTGATGTTGTTTTCCGCTAAGCCGCTCGCAAGCTGAAAGGTGTGCGTATTGACATCACCGTTGCTGTGGCTTATTTTCAGGAGTGAGGGTTAGGGAGGGTTTCCCCTCCCCCTGGTGTCTTAGTAAGCCGGTAAGCTAATGACTAAGAGTATCACCAGTATGATGACCTGCTTCATCATAACCCTTTCCTTATTTTGGCCCCTTCCTCGGGAGGGGCTTTCCCGTTCCAGCGTCCCGCTGAAATCTCTGGCTTTCCTCCTTTTTGCCTTAAACGCACTCTAGCGCACTATTTCTTCTTCGCCGTTTTCAGCGCTTAATGTTGCGTAACGCCTCGCAAAGCCGCGTCAGCATTCAGACGAATCCCGACAGTGTTTCATAATTCCTCCATTTTTCTCCCTTGTTCGCTGGCTAAACTAGTATCATTCCGCGAATCGTTTCAGGATGAGAAACTTATAACAATGAAAGGCAGTAAAAAATCCCGCTGGGTGATAGCAATCGCGATCGTCGTGGCCACCGTCGCCGCCATCTGGTTCTGGCATAGCCGCAGCGGCTCCCAGGAAACCGCACCGGGCGCGACCAAACCCGCGCAGAATGCGCCAGGTTCAGGGCGGCGTGGAATGCGCTCCGGACCGTTAGCTCCCGTCCAGGCTGCCACCGCCGCCGTTGAAGCCGTTCCGCGTTATCTGACAGGGCTGGGTACCATTACTGCCGCAAATACCGCTACGGTACGTAGTCGGGTAGATGGTCAGCTCATCGCCTTGCACTTCGAGGAAGGACAGCAGGTGAAAGCCGGCGACCTGCTGGCAGAGATAGATCCCAGCCAGTTCAAAGTCGCTCTGGCGCAGGCGCAGGGACAACTGGCAAAAGATAAAGCCACGCTGGCGAATGCCCGTCGCGATCTTGCCCGTTATCAACAGCTGGTAAAAACCAATCTGGTCTCCCGCCAGGATCTGGATACCCAGCAGGCACTGGTAAATGAAACGTTAGGGACAATCAAAGCTGATGAAGCCAGCGTCGCCAGCGCTCAGTTGCAGCTCGACTGGAGCCGGATAACCGCCCCTGTTGATGGTCGTGTCGGTCTGAAACTGGTCGATATCGGCAACCAAATTTCCAGCGGCGATACCACCGGTATCGTCGTTATTACGCAAACGCATCCTATCGACCTGATATTCACTTTGCCTGAAAATGACATTGCTACCGTAATCCAGGCGCAAAAATCGGGAACGCCGTTAAAGGTCGAAGCCTGGGACCGAACCAATTCGCAAAAGCTGAGCGAAGGCGTCCTGCTCAGTCTCGACAATCAGATTGATGCCACCACCGGAACCATTAAAGTTAAAGCCCGCTTTAACAATCAGGATGATGCTTTATTCCCTAACCAGTTCGTTAACGCTCGCATGCTGGTCGACACACAACAAAATGCTGTTGTGATCCCAACAGCTGCCCTGCAAATGGGCAATGAGGGCCATTTTGTCTGGGTACTGAACAGCGATAACAAAGTGAGCAAACATCTGGTTAAACCCGGTATTCAGGATAGCCAAAAAGTGGTGATCTCCGCTGGATTGTCCGCAGGCGATCGGGTCGTAACCGACGGTATTGACCGCCTGACGGAAGGCGCAAAAGTCGAAGTCGTTGAGGCGCACGATGCCTCAGCGACGGGCGAAAAAACTGCGCCACGCGGATACAGCAAAAAAGGAGCCAACTCCTGATGCAGGTGTTACCTCCGGACAACACAGGCGGGCCATCGCGCCTGTTTATTCTGCGCCCCGTTGCCACCACGCTGCTGATGGTGGCGATTATGCTTGCCGGTGTTATCGGTTATCGCTTCCTGCCGATCGCCGCCTTACCCGAAGTCGATTACCCCACGATCCAGGTTGTTACGCTCTATCCCGGCGCCAGCCCGGACGTCATGACCTCGGCAGTCACCGCGCCGCTTGAGCGTCAGTTCGGACAGATGTCAGGCTTAAAACAGATGTCCTCGCAAAGTTCCGGCGGCGCATCGGTAGTAACACTGCAGTTCCAGCTCACGCTGCCGCTGGACGTTGCTGAACAGGAAGTCCAGGCTGCGATTAACGCCGCCACCAACCTGTTACCGACCGATCTGCCTAACCCGCCGGTGTACAGCAAGGTAAATCCGGCGGATCCACCGATCATGACGCTGGCGGTCACCTCCAGCGCCATGCCGATGACGCAGGTGGAAGATATGGTCGAGACCCGCGTCGCGCAGAAAATATCCCAGGTTTCCGGCGTCGGTCTGGTGACGCTGTCCGGTGGACAACGTCCAGCAGTGCGCGTGAAGCTTAACGCACAGGCTATTGCCGCTCTCGGTCTGACCAGCGAAACCATCCGTACGGCCATTACCGGCGCTAACGTCAATTCGGCAAAAGGGAGTCTTGATGGCCCAACGCGTGCCGTTACCCTTTCAGCCAACGACCAGATGCAGTCCGCAGACGAATATCGTCAGCTCATTGTTGCCTATAAAAATGGTGCGCCGGTTCGTCTGGGCGATGTCGCCACTGTCGAACAAGGTGCAGAAAACAGCTGGCTGGGCGCATGGGCCAATAAGCAACAAGCTATAGTCATGAATGTTCAGCGCCAGCCTGGAGCGAACATCATCTCCACGGCAGACAGTATCCGCCAGATGCTGCCGCAGCTCACCGACAGCCTGCCCAAATCAGTTAAGGTCAGCGTGCTTTCGGATCGTACGACCAATATTCGTGCGTCTGTTGCTGACACCCAGTTCGAGCTGATGCTGGCGATTGCGCTGGTAGTCATGATTATCTACCTGTTTTTGCGCAATATTCCGGCGACTATTATTCCCGCGGTTGCCGTTCCTCTATCGTTAATCGGTACCTTCGCGGTAATGGTGTTTCTTGATTTCTCTATCAATAACCTGACCCTCATGGCGCTAACCATCGCGACAGGCTTTGTGGTGGATGACGCTATCGTGGTCATCGAGAATATTTCGCGCTATATCGAAAAAGGCGAAAAACCGCTAACTGCCGCCCTGAAAGGTGCAGGTGAGATTGGGTTTACCATCATCTCTCTGACATTTTCACTGATCGCCGTGCTGATCCCGCTGTTGTTTATGGGGGATATCGTGGGCCGGTTGTTCCGTGAGTTTGCCGTTACGCTGGCCGTGGCGATTCTGATTTCCGCCGTCGTATCACTCACCCTCACGCCGATGATGTGCGCACGTATGCTTAGTCAGGCCTCGTTGCGTAAGCAGAACCGCTTCTCTCGCGCCTCGGAGCGTATGTTCGATCGCGTTATTGCCGGGTACGGCCACTGGCTAGCAAAAGTGCTTAACCACCCTTGGCTCACACTGGGCGTGGCGCTCGGCACGCTGGCACTGAGCGTCATGCTCTGGGTCTTTATTCCCAAAGGTTTCTTCCCAATCCAGGACAATGGCATTATCCAGGGTACGCTACAGGCACCGCAGTCCAGCTCATTTGCCAGCATGGCCCAGCGCCAGCGTCAGGTTTCAGATGTCATCCTTCAGGATCCGGCGGTAGAGAGCCTGACCGCTTTTATCGGCGTGGATGGCACTAACCCGGCACTGAACAGCGCACGTTTGCAAATCAATCTTAAACCGCTGGATGAGCGCGACGATCGCGTGCAGAAAGTGATCGCGCGGCTACAGGACGCGGCTGACAGAGTACCCGGCGTCGACCTTTATCTTCAGCCCACCCAGGATCTGACGATTGATACCCAGGTCAGCCGGACGCAATATCAGTTTACGCTGCAAGCAACGTCCCTGGATGCCCTCAGCACCTGGGTTCCACAACTGTTAGCAAAACTACATCAGCTACCGCAACTGTCCGATGTCAGTAGCGACTGGCAGGATAAAGGCCTGGTGGCGTATGTGAACGTCAATCGCGACAGCGCCAGCCGTTTAGGCATCAGCATGGCGGATGTCGATAACGTTCTGTACAACGCTTTCGGCCAGCGACTGATTTCAACCATTTACACCCAGGCAAACCAGTATCGCGTGGTGTTAGAGCATGACACTAATAGTACGCCGGGACTTGCCGCGCTCGACACTATCCGCCTGACCAGTAGCGAAGGCGGCGTGGTACCGCTCAGCGCGATAGCAAACATTGAACAGCGTTTCGCCCCACTGTCGATTAACCATCTCGATCAGTTCCCGGTCACCACCATCTCGTTCAACGTGCCAGACGATCATTCACTGGGCGATGCGGTGCAGGCGATTCTGGATGCCGAAAAAACGCTTAACCTGCCCGTGAATATTACCACCCAGTTCCAGGGCAGCACGCTCGCTTTCCAGGCCGCGCTGGGTAACACCATCTGGTTGATTGTGGCTGCGGTTGTCGCGATGTATATCGTGCTCGGCGTGCTGTATGAGAGCTTTATTCACCCGATTACCATTCTCTCCACGCTACCCACGGCGGGCGTCGGGGCGCTTCTGGCGTTAATGATTGCCGGGAGCGAACTGGACGTCATCGCGATTATCGGCATTATTTTGCTCATTGGTATCGTCAAGAAAAACGCCATCATGATGATCGACTTCGCCCTGGCTGCAGAGCGCGAACAGGGCATGGCACCGCGCGAAGCCATCTTCCAGGCGTGTCTGCTGCGTTTTCGCCCAATTCTGATGACCACGCTGGCAGCACTGCTCGGCGCCTTGCCGCTGATGTTAAGTACCGGCGTAGGTGCCGAATTACGCCGCCCATTAGGAATTGGTATGGTCGGCGGGCTGCTGGTAAGCCAGGTATTAACCCTGTTTACCACCCCGGTGATTTATCTGCTGTTTGACCGTTTGTCGCTGTATGTGAAAAGCCGCTTCCCGCGCCAGGAAGAGGAAGCGTAAATGAAATTTTTTGCGCTTTTCATTCATCGTCCGGTGGCGACCATTCTCATTTCGGTAGCGATCACCCTGTGCGGGATACTGGGCTTTCGTCTGCTGCCGGTCGCTCCGCTGCCGCAGGTGGATTTTCCGGTGATTATGGTCAGCGCCTCGTTACCGGGGGCGTCGCCTGAAACAATGGCATCATCCGTTGCCACCCCGCTGGAGCGCTCTCTGGGGCGCATCGCGGGCGTGAATGAAATGACCTCAAGCAGCTCGCTTGGCAGTACACGTATTATTCTCGAATTTAAATTCGACCGTGACATCAACGGCGCGGCGCGAGACGTTCAGGCCGCGATTAACGCCGCACAAAGCCTGCTACCAAGCGGAATGCCCAGTCGCCCAACGTACCGCAAAGCCAACCCTTCCGACGCGCCGATTATGATCCTGACGCTCACCTCTGATACGTATTCCCAGGGTGAGCTGTACGATTTCGCGTCAACCCAGTTGGCGCAAACCATCGCGCAAATCGACGGCGTGGGTGACGTGGATGTGGGAGGTAGTTCTCTGCCTGCCGTGCGCGTAGGCCTCAACCCACAAGCGCTGTTTAACCAGGGCGTATCGCTGGACGACGTGCGTAGCGCAATCGACAACGCCAACGTGCGTAAGCCGCAGGGCGCCATCGAGAATGATGCCCATCGCTGGCAGGTACAAACCAACGATGAGCTGAAAACCGCCGCCGAATATCAACCCATTATCATTCACTACAACAACGGCGCTGCAGTGCGGCTGGGCGACGTTGCGTCTGTAACTGATTCGGTGCAGGACGTTCGTAACGCGGGGATGACCAATGCCAAACCGGCCATTCTGCTGATGATCCGCAAACTGCCGGAAGCCAATATTATTCAGACGGTAGACAGCATTCGCGCCAAATTACCGGAGTTACAAACGATGGTCCCGGCCGCCATCGATCTGCAAATCGCTCAGGACCGTTCGCCGACTATTCGCGCCTCACTGGAGGAAGTCGAACAGACGCTGATTATCTCCGTTGCGCTGGTTATCCTGGTGGTCTTTGTTTTCCTGCGCTCCGGGCGCGCGACCCTGATCCCCGCGGTAGCGGTTCCGGTCTCGCTCATCGGGACGTTTGCCGCCATGTATCTGTGTGGATTCAGTCTGAACAACCTGTCGTTGATGGCGTTAACCATTGCCACAGGATTTGTCGTTGATGATGCCATCGTGGTGCTGGAAAATATTTCCCGTCACCTGGAAGCGGGAATGAAGCCGCTCCAGGCGGCGTTACAAGGAACGCGTGAAGTGGGATTCACGGTGCTCTCCATGAGCCTGTCGCTGGTGGCGGTGTTCCTGCCGCTACTGTTAATGGGTGGATTACCTGGGCGCTTGCTGCGCGAGTTTGCCGTCACGTTGTCGGTTGCTATTGGTATCTCGCTGCTGGTATCGCTGACCTTAACGCCAATGATGTGCGGCTGGATGCTTAAATCGAGCGCCCCGCGCGAACAGTCCCGGAAACGGGGTTTTGGTCGTGTGCTGGTCGCGCTACAGCAAAGTTACAGCACCTCGCTTAAATGGGTGCTGCGCCATACGCGACTGGTAGGCGTGGTGTTACTTGGCACCATTGCGCTGAATATCTGGCTTTATATTTCCATCCCCAAAACCTTCTTCCCGGAGCAGGATACGGGCGTATTGATGGGTGGGATCCAGGCCGACCAGAGCATCTCTTTCCAGGCGATGCGCGGCAAACTGCAGGATTTTATGAAGATAATCCGCGACGACCCGGCGGTGAATAACGTCACCGGCTTTACCGGTGGTTCACGGGTTAACAGCGGGATGATGTTTATTACCCTCAAGCCACGCGGTGAGCGCCATGAAACCGCTCAGCAGGTGATCGACCGCCTGCGTGTCGCGCTTGCCAAAGAACCCGGAGCAAACCTGTTTCTGATGGCGGTGCAGGACATTCGCGTCGGCGGTCGTCAGGCCAACGCCAGCTATCAATACACGCTGTTGTCAGATGACCTCGCGGCACTGCGCGAGTGGGAACCGAAGATCCGTAAGGCGCTTGCCGCCCTGCCCCAACTGGCGGACGTCAACTCCGATCAGCAGGACAATGGCGCGGAGATGAATCTGATTTACGATCGCGACACCATGTCTCGTTTGGGGATCGACGTTGCCGCCGCCAACAGCCTGTTGAATAACGCTTTCGGACAACGGCAGATTTCAACTATCTATCAACCGATGAACCAGTACAAAGTGGTGATGGAAGTCGATCGACGTTACACCCAGGACATCAGCGCGCTGGATAAAATGTTCGTCATCAACAATGACGGTAAGGCCATCCCGCTATCGTACTTTGCAAAATGGCAACCGGCGAATGCCCCGCTGTCGGTGAACCATCAGGGCTTGTCCGCCGCCTCAACCGTGTCGTTTAACCTGCCGACAGGGTCTTCACTGTCCGAAGCGACAGAGGCCATCAACCGAACCATGACCCAGCTCGGCGTCCCGTCCACGGTTCGCGGTAGCTTTGCCGGAACGGCACAGGTATTTCAGGACACCATGAACTCACAGGTGATCCTGATTATTGCCGCCATCGCCACGGTCTACATCGTGCTGGGTATGCTGTATGAAAGCTATGTCCATCCGCTGACCATTCTCTCCACGCTACCTTCGGCTGGCGTCGGAGCGTTGCTGGCACTGGAACTGTTCAATGCCCCGTTCAGCCTAATCGCCCTGATAGGGATCATGCTATTAATTGGCATTGTGAAGAAAAACGCCATCATGATGGTCGATTTTGCGCTGGAAGCGCAGAGAAACGGTAAGCTGCAGCCGGAAGAAGCTATCTTCCAGGCCTGCCTGTTGCGCTTTCGCCCAATAATGATGACCACGCTGGCGGCGTTGTTTGGCGCGTTGCCGCTGGTGTTATCCGCAGGGGATGGCTCCGAACTGCGCCAGCCTTTGGGGATAACCATTGTCGGAGGGCTGGTCGTGAGCCAACTCCTGACGCTGTACACCACGCCCGTGGTCTATCTCTTTTTCGACCGTCTGCGTCTGCGTTTTTCGCGTAAAAACAGCAAACCGGTAGCAGAGTTATGACAGAACTTCCCGACAGCACCCGCTGGCAACTTTGGATTGTGGCATTCGGCTTTTTTATGCAGTCGCTGGATACCACCATCGTTAATACCGCGCTTCCCTCAATGGCGGCAAGCCTCGGGGAAAGCCCGTTACACATGCATATGGTCATTGTGTCATATGTTTTAACCGTTGCCGTGATGCTGCCCGCCAGCGGATGGCTGGCGGACAAAGTTGGCGTGCGTAATATCTTCTTCACCGCCATTATCCTGTTTACGCTTGGCTCGCTGTTTTGTGCCGGGTCCAGCACCCTCAACGAGCTGGTGATGGCGCGCGTCTTACAAGGCGTTGGCGGTGCGATGATGGTGCCGGTCGGCAGGCTAACGGTGATGAAAATCGTCCCGCGTGAGCAATATATGGCGGCGATGACGTTTGTCACTTTGCCCGGTCAGATTGGTCCTCTGCTGGGGCCGGCATTAGGCGGGATTCTGGTTGAGTACGCCTCCTGGCACTGGATATTTTTGATTAACATTCCGGTTGGTATTGTCGGCGCGATAGCGACGTTAATGTTGATGCCCAACTACACCATGCAAACCCGACGCTTCGACCTCTCGGGATTCGCGATGCTGGCGGTCGGCATGGCGGTACTGACGCTGGCGCTCGATGGCAGTAAAGGAACTGGCCTCTCCAGTATCACGCTGGCGGCGCTGGTTATCTGCGGGGTGTTGGCTATTGCGCTGTATCTGAAACACGCCCATCGAAATCCACGCGCGCTGTTCAGCCTGAATCTGTTTCGCACACCAACCTTCTCGCTGGGGCTGTTCGGCAGTTTTGCCGGACGCATCGGCAGCGGCATGCTGCCGTTTATGACGCCGGTGTTTTTACAGATTGGTCTCGGTTTTTCACCTTTTCATGCCGGGCTGATGATGATCCCAATGGTGCTGGGTAGTATGGGTATGAAGCGCATTGTGGTACAGGTCGTTAACCGCTTTGGCTACCGTCGCGTACTGGTCGCCACAACGTTTGGCCTGTCGCTGGTCAGTTTGCTGCTGATGACCACCGCGCTGCTCGGCTGGTATTACGCTCTCCCCTTCGTGCTGTTCTTACAGGGAATGGTCAACTCAACGCGCTTTTCATCCATGAACACCCTGACGTTAAAAGACCTGCCTGACGATCTCGCCAGTAGCGGCAATAGCCTGCTGTCGATGATCATGCAACTGTCGATGAGTATTGGGGTGACCATCACGGGCCTGCTGCTAGGTATGTTCGGTCAGCAGCATATTGCCATCGATAGCGGTAGTACGCATACCGTCTTTATGTATACCTGGCTGTGCATCGCCTTCATTATTGCGCTGCCCGCCATTATTTTTGCCCGCGTGCCGAACGACACGCAAACCAACGCGGTGATTTCACGGCGCAAAAGGAGCACCTGATGAAGTTCTGGCGGCCCGGTATCACCGGCAAACTGTTTCTGGCGATTTTCGCCACCTGCATCGTATTGCTGATCAGCATGCACTGGGCCGTACGCATAAGCTTCGAACGTGGTTTTATTGACTATATCAAGCACGGTAACGAACAGCGGCTGCAAATGCTCAGCGACGCATTAAGCGAGCAGTATGAGCAGCACGGCAACTGGCGGTTCTTGCGCAATAACGATCGTTTTGTTTTTCAGATCCTGCGCTCTTTTGAACACGACAACGACGATGATAAGCCAGGTCCAGGCATGCCGCCGCACGGCTGGCGTACGCAGTTTTGGGTTGTTGATCAAAATGCCCACGTTCTGGTCGGTCCGCGTGCTCCGGTTCCCCGCGACGGTATGCGCCACCCTATCCGCGTCAACGGTAGCGAAGTGGGCGCCGTGATTGCCTCTCCCGTGGAACGCTTAACGCGGAATACGGATATCAATTTCGACATGCAGCAAAGGCGTTCCAGTTGGCTCATCGTTGCGCTCTCCACAATCCTGGCGGCACTGGCAACGTTTACGCTGGCGCGCAGCCTGCTGGCCCCGGTCAAGCGGTTGGTGGAAGGCACCCATAAACTGGCGGCAGGCGATTTCACCACTCGCGTTGCGCCAACCAGTACGGATGAGCTGGGCAAACTGGCGCAGGACTTCAACCAGCTCGCCAGTACGTTGGAAAAAAACCAGCAGATGCGTCGAGATTTTATGGCCGATATTTCTCACGAGCTGCGCACGCCGCTGGCGGTGTTACGCGGTGAACTGGAGGCCATTCAGGATGGCGTACGCCAGTTTACCCCTGACTCCGTCGCCTCGTTGCAGGCTGAAGTCGGTACCCTCACCAAGCTGGTGGACGATCTTCATCAGCTCTCTATGTCTGACGAAGGCGCGCTGGCTTACCAGAAAACCTCGCTGGATCTTATTCCCCTGCTGGAAGTGGCAAGCGGTGCATTTCGTGAACGCTTCGCCAGCCGTGGACTGACGATACAACTTTCGCTCCCCGACAGCATGACGGTGTTTGGCGACAGGGATCGTCTGATGCAGTTGTTCAACAATCTGCTGGAAAACAGCCTGCGCTACACCGACAGCGGCGGCGGGCTGCACATCAGCGCCGAACAACGCGAGCGTATGGTTTTAATAACCTTTGCGGATTCCGCTCCCGGCGTAAGTGACGGCCAGTTACAGAAGCTGTTTGAGCGATTTTATCGCACCGAAGGCTCGCGTAACCGCGCCAGCGGAGGTTCCGGGTTGGGGCTGGCGATTTGCGTCAATATCGTACAGGCGCATAATGGTCTGATCCGTGCCGACCATTCGCCTTTTGGCGGGGTTAGCATTACAGTAGAGTTACCGCTGGAACGCGATTTACAGAGAGATGTATGACTGAGTTACCCATTGATGAAAACACGCCGCGTATTCTGATCGTGGAAGACGAGCCCAAGCTGGGACAACTGCTTATCGACTATCTGCGGGCGGCAAGTTACGCGCCTACGCTCATCAGCCATGGCGATTTGGTGCTGCCTTACGTGCGTCAAACGCCGCCCGATCTGATCCTGTTGGATCTGATGCTGCCCGGTACCGATGGCCTGACCCTGTGTCGGGAAATTCGCCGTTTCTCTGAAATCCCTATCATGATGGTAACCGCCAAGATAGAAGAAATTGACCGTCTGCTGGGACTGGAGATTGGTGCCGATGATTATATTTGTAAACCCTACAGCCCGCGCGAAGTTGTGGCTCGCGTGAAAACAATTCTGCGGCGTTGTAAACCGCAGCGCGAACTGCAACAAATGGATGCCGACAGCCCGCTGATTGTCGATGAAGGTCGCTTTCAGGCATCGTGGCGGGGGAAAATGCTCGACTTAACGCCGGCTGAATTTCGCTTACTCAAAACGCTGTCGCATGAACCGGGAAAAGTGTTCTCTCGTGAACAGTTGCTCAATCATCTCTATGACGATTACCGCGTCGTCACCGACCGCACCATCGACAGCCATATTAAGAACCTGCGACGCAAACTGGAGTCGCTGGATGCGGAGCAGTCGTTTATCCGCGCGGTCTATGGCGTAGGATATCGCTGGGAAGCGGACGCCTGCCGAATTGCTTAATGTCTTTAAAGGATGCATACATGAAAATGGACTTACGCTGCGGACCGTTACTGTTTTTACTGGCCTCAGGTTTTACCCACGCTGAAATCACTGAGCAGCAAATCAAAGCTGACTGTGCCAAAGTCCCGACCTACGCCAGCCAGGGCGAACAGTTCTACAAAGCTAAGAACTACGCAAAAGCGCGTGAAGCTTTTGAAAAGCAGGTCACCTGGAGCGAAGGCTGCCGCCTTGATGATAAAACCGTAGCGACGGCTTACAACAACGTGGCCCTGACCTGGATGCGCGAAGGACAATGGCGTAAGGCGCAGGCCTGGCTGATGATCAATCCCAATGATGCGAAGTCGGTTTACAACCTGGGTCTTATCAAAGATAAGCTGGCCGCACTGCCAAAGAACGATTCTCCTGCCGGTGAATACTGGAACTACGCAGGTCTGGCATCCTGGGAAACGCTGGTCATTAAACCTACAGAGCATAAATCAGACTATCAGGTTGATTTTCAGGGTTATTACTTTGGCATGATGGCTCTTTATTATGGCCCAAACATGGGTGAATTCTCAGAATTGGTCACGCTGAAAAACGATAAAGGCGTGATCGCGCTCAGGGAGGGCGACTATATCCACTGCGATATCTCACTTACGGTCACGCCTGAGGGCATCGACGCCAGAACCGACGACCCGCAAAACTGCGGTTTCGGTATGAATGTCAGCGCCGACGGACACTATCTACGGGTTGATTGAGCCTACAAGGTTTACGGCATCTTCGCGCAGCGCTACAATGCCCGCCCTTAATATGGGGGCACTCCCCTAACCGCCTCATTGAGTGAGGCGAGTCTGACCTGTCATCAGAACGAGAAAATTATGTTTAAACCGGAACTCCTTTCCCCGGCGGGAACGCTGAAAAACATGCGTTACGCTTTCGCCTATGGCGCAGACGCTGTGTATGCGGGCCAACCGCGTTACTCACTGCGCGTACGTAACAACGAATTCAACCACGAAAACCTGCAGCTCGGCATTAATGAAGCCCATGAACTGGGTAAAAAATTCTATGTGGTGGTTAACATTGCCCCACACAATGCCAAGCTGAAGACCTTTATTCGTGACCTGAAACCGGTGGTGGAAATGGGACCGGATGCACTGATCATGTCGGACCCGGGTCTTATCATGCTGGTGCGCGAAAACTTCCCCGACATGGACATTCACCTTTCAGTACAGGCTAACGCCGTAAACTGGGCGACAGTGAAATTCTGGAAGCAGATGGGGCTGACCCGAGTGATCCTCTCTCGCGAACTGTCACTGGAAGAAATCGAAGAAATCCGCACTCAGGTGCCGGATATGGAGCTTGAGATCTTCGTTCACGGCGCCCTGTGCATGGCCTACTCCGGTCGCTGCCTGCTCTCTGGCTACATCAACAAGCGTGACCCAAACCAGGGTACCTGTACCAATGCCTGCCGCTGGGAATACAACGTACAGGAAGGCAAAGAAGACGTGGTGGGCAATATCGTGCATAAGTACGAGCCTATCCCGGTACAAAACGTTGAGCCAACGTTAGGTATTGGCGCACCGACAGACAAAGTCTTTATGATTGAAGAAGCCCAGCGTCCGGGTGAGTACATGACCGCGTTTGAAGACGAACATGGCACTTACATCATGAACTCAAAGGATTTGCGTGCCATTGCCCACGTTGAACGTCTGACGCAGATGGGCGTGCATTCGCTGAAAATCGAAGGCCGCACCAAGTCATATTATTACTGTGCACGTACCGCGCAGGTATATCGCAAAGCCATTGATGATGCCGCGGCCGGTAAACCGTTCGACCCGCAATTGCTGGAAACGCTGGAAGGCCTGGCCCATCGCGGTTACACCGAAGGATTCCTGCGCCGCCATACGCATGACGACTATCAAAACTATGAATACGGTTTCTCCGTTTCCGAGCGTCAGCAGTTTGTCGGCGAATTCACTGGCGAGCGTAAAGGCGAGCTGGCAGCCGTACTGGTGAAAAACAAATTCACCGTTGGCGACAGCCTGGAGCTGATGACCCCACAGGGCAACATCAACTTTACTCTCGAGCAGATGGAAAACGCGAAAGGCGAAGCGATGCCAGTTGCGCCAGGCGATGGTTACACCGTGTGGATGCCTGTACCGGAGGATATCGATCTGAATTATGCATTGTTGATGCGTAATTTTACCGGTGAGTCCACACGCAACCCACATGCTAAGTAGTTAATTACGGTTATTTTTCAGCGTTCGGAAGATTCTTAGAAATCGATCACATACCGTTTCGTTCATTAAGGGTATTATCGCTTCCGCTGAAAAACATAACCCATAAATGCTAGCTGTACCAGGAACCACCTCCTTAGCCTGCGTAATCTCCCTTACGCAGGCTTATTTTTTGCCTGCCGTTTAAACTCTGCGAGTCCCCCTATTCTATTCACTACTTTCAGGCGAAAAAAAACCGGGCATTATGCCCGGCTTATTAGGTGATTAGAAATTAATGTGCTGCTTCTGGCTTGTGCTTTTGCGCACTCTGGAAACCATAGGTCAGCTCATTTTTCTCTTTATCCAGCGCAACGGTCACCTGACCGCCATCCACAAGCGAACCGAACAGCAGTTCGTTAGCCAATGGTTTTTTCAGGTTATCCTGGACCACACGCGTCATTGGACGTGCGCCCATTGCACGGTCGTAGCCTTTCTCTGCCAGCCAGTCACGGGCTTCCTGACTCACTTCCAGAGAGACACCTTTCTGATCAAGCTGAACCTGAAGCTCGACGATAAACTTATCAACAACCTGATGAATCACCTCTGTAGAGAGATGATCGAACCAGATAATGTTGTCGAGACGGTTACGGAATTCCGGCGTAAACACTTTTTTGATTTCGCCCATTGCATCGGTACTGTTGTCCTGATGAATAAGCCCAATCGATTTACGCTCGGTTTCACGTACGCCGGCGTTAGTGGTCATGACCAGCACCACGTTGCGGAAATCCGCTTTACGCCCGTTATTGTCGGTCAGCGTGCCGTTATCCATTACCTGCAGCAGCAGGTTAAAGACGTCCGGATGCGCTTTTTCGATTTCATCCAACAGCAGTACCGCATGCGGATGCTTAATGACTGCATCGGTCAGCAAACCGCCCTGGTCGAAACCAACATATCCCGGAGGCGCACCAATCAGGCGGCTAACGGTGTGGCGTTCCATATATTCGGACATATCAAAACGCAGCAGTTCAATACCCAGCGCTTTGGATAGCTGTACCGTGACCTCGGTCTTACCGACGCCAGTTGGCCCGGCAAACAGGAACGAACCAACCGGTTTATGCTCGTGACCCAGACCGGCACGGCTCATTTTGATCGCTTCAGTCAGCGCCTCAATGGCTTTATCCTGTCCGAATACCAGCATCTTCAGACGGTTACCCAGGTTTTTCAGCGTATCACGATCGCTTTGCGAAACGCTCTTCTCCGGGATCCGCGCAATGCGGGCCACGACGGACTCGATATCCGCCACGTTGACGGTTTTCTTGCGCTTGCTGACCGGCATCAGACGCGCCCGCGCGCCCGCCTCGTCGATCACGTCAATCGCTTTATCCGGCAGGTGACGATCGTTAATGTACTTCACCGCCAGTTCGACCGCTGCACGCACCGCTTTGGCGGTATAGCGGACATCATGGTGCGCTTCGTATTTCTGCTTCAGACCGTTGATTATCTGCACGGTCTCTTCGACCGATGGCTCAGTGACATCGATTTTCTGGAAACGGCGCGCTAACGCACGGTCCTTTTCAAAGATATTGCTGAATTCCTGATAAGTAGTAGACCCTATCACACGGATCTTACCGCTGGAGAGCAACGGCTTGATCAGGTTAGCCGCATCCACCTGGCCGCCCGATGCCGCACCCGCACCGATAATGGTATGGATCTCATCGATGAACAGAATGCTGTTAGTATCCTGTTCCAGCTGTTTCAGCAGCGCCTTGAAGCGTTTTTCAAAATCGCCGCGATATTTGGTACCCGCCAGCAGCGAGCCGATATCCAGAGAATAAAGGGTACAATCAGCCATGATTTCAGGCACATCGCCCTGGACGATACGCCAGGCGAGGCCTTCAGCAATCGCGGTTTTACCGACGCCAGACTCTCCCACCAGCAGCGGGTTGTTTTTTCTGCGACGGCACAGTACCTGAATGGCGCGCTCCAGCTCTTTGTCCCGGCCAATGAGCGGATCAATTCCGCCCACACGGGCAAGCTGGTTAAGGTTAGTCGTGAAGTTCTCCATACGGTCCTCCCCGCCAGCTTGCTCTTCGTTATTCGGCTGATTACCAGAGTCAGAAGACTGACTTGGTTCGTCTTTGCGCGTGCCATGAGAAATAAAATTCACCACATCAAGGCGACTCACTTCATGCTTACGCAGCAGATAAGCCGCCTGAGATTCCTGCTCGCTGAAGATAGCGACCAGCACATTCGCGCCGGTAACTTCATTGCGCCCGGAGGACTGAACATGGAAGACCGCACGTTGCAACACTCGCTGAAAACTCAACGTTGGCTGCGTGTCGCGCTCTTCTTCACTGGCAGGCAATACGGGTGTGGTTTGTTCAATGAAGGCTTCGAGTTCCTGACGCAGCGCCACCAGATCCACAGAACACGCTTCCAGCGCTTCGCGGGCCGATGGGTTACTGAGCAACGCCAGTAACAAGTGCTCGACGGTCATAAACTCATGTCGGTGCTCGCGCGCTCTGGCGAAAGCCATGTTTAAACTGAGTTCCAGTTCTTGATTGAGCATAGGCACCTCCCCCAATATTTATGCCTGCATTCAGGCTTTTTCTAGCGTACACAGCAACGGATGCTCGTTCTCCCTCGCATACTTGTTCACCATCGCCACTTTGGTTTCAGCTACTTCGGCAGTGAATACGCCGCAGATCGCTTTACCTTGATAGTGAACTGCAAGCATCAGTTGCGTTGCACGTTCTACGTCATAAGAAAAGAATTTTTGTAACACGTCAATAACAAACTCCATCGGAGTGTAATCATCATTGACTAATATCACTTTATACATAGATGGCGGTTTTAGCGCGTCGCGCAATTTATCTTCCGCCAGCAGATCGAAATCCAGCCAGTCGTTCGTCTTACCCATTGTCTGTCGTCATCTTCAGTTACGGTTTCCGGCAGAAAATCTTGCCGCTGACAAGCAGCCTATGCGCACAATCAATCTACCTCAAGTATTAGATAACTATCATCTATTAGTGCCATCCGCGACATCTGTCACATAACCGACAATAGCGTTAACTGCTTCAAATTTTGATGCATTTTTACCCTATTCCGTCTGCCTGGCGCTTGACGCCTCGCCTGATTTCTCTAAATTGTAGTTTCGAGAGTTGGCGAGGTTTTGAACAGCCCCCACTCCGCCACCGGTTCATTCCATCTTACTTATATAAGATTTACGAAGGATGTCGAAGTATGGAAACGGGTACTGTTAAGTGGTTCAACAACGCCAAAGGGTTTGGTTTCATCTGCCCCGAAGGCGGCGGCGAAGATATTTTCGCCCATTACTCCACCATTCAGATGGATGGTTACAGAACGCTAAAAGCCGGACAGTCTGTCCAGTTTGATGTCCACCAGGGGCCAAAAGGCAATCATGCCAGTGTCATCGTGCCTGTCATTGAAGCAGAAGCTGTCGCATAACTCTTCTGTCTCATTGTGTACATCCCGCAGTCAAAATGCCAGCCCTTGCGGCTGGCATTTTTATCTCAGTGGCATTATTCCCGCGCCAGGGCATCTACCGGATCCAGCCGCGCCGCATTTCGTGCTGGTAGCCAGCCAAACAAAATCCCGGTCGCGGTTGAGCACAGAAACGCCGTCAACAAGGCCACGGGTGAGAAACCAATTTCCCAGCCAGGCAGGAATAGCTGAAGCGTAAAGGCGATCAACATCGACAGGCTAATACCTAACGCACCGCCCACCAGACATACCAGCACCGCTTCAATTAAGAACTGCTGCAGCACGTCACTGGCGCGAGCGCCAACCGCCATACGAATGCCAATCTCGCGCGTTCGCTCGGTTACCGAAACCAGCATAATATTCATCACGCCAATCCCACCGACCACCAGCGAAATCACCGCCACCAGCGTCAGGAAGAGTTGTAATGTACGTGTGGTCTTTTCGGCAGTTTTCAAGACGCCGTCCATGTTCCACGTGAAGAAATCTTTCTTACCGTG
The DNA here is from genome assembly GCF_030334595.1 of Citrobacter sp. Ce104. Lineage (NCBI taxonomy): Bacteria > Pseudomonadati > Pseudomonadota > Gammaproteobacteria > Enterobacterales > Enterobacteriaceae > Citrobacter > Citrobacter sp. Ce104. The sequence goes on along the minus strand of NZ_JAOWDP010000068.1, from coordinate 790,330 downwards.
GCGCAACGTCAACAATCGGGTGAGCTGCTGCTCGGCCTGGGCACTATCAAAACCGTCCTTCACCCGCACGGTTATCGAGTTCAGCCACGACTGCCCCATAATTCGCCCGGACATGGTGCTGTAAGGCAGCCAGACCCGCAGGATCTTGCTACTGCCAAACATCGACTGTTTCTCTTCTGCAACGCCGATAACCGTGGCAGGCATATTCCCCACCAGCACGACTTCGCCAACGACTTTCGCTTTATTGGGGAACAACTGACGCCGGGTATTGCTGTCGAGCACCACCACCTGAGCGCGGCCCGCCAGTTGTTCAGCGTTAAAAGTGGTCCCTTCGCTAAACGTCATGCCATAGACGTTGAAATAGTCGCCGCTCACGCCGTTAGCACTGGCTGCCACATCGATATTGCCATAGCGTAGCCGCAGGTTCTTCGACACCGCAGGCGTCACCGAACTTACCCATGGCTGCTTCTGTAGCGCCGTTAAATCGTCATACTTCAACGCCTGTTGATATTGCGGGTCGTCGTCGCCGAAATCTTTGCCAGGGTAGATATCGATGGTATTAGTGCCGATAGCGCGAATATCCGCCAGCACCAGCTGTTTAGCCGCATCGCCAACCACCACGATCGACACCACCGAAGCAATACCGATGATGATCCCAAGCATGGTCAGCAGCGTTCGCATTTTATTCGCGGCCATTGCCAGCCAGGCCATAGTGAGGGCTTCACGAAAACCACTGACAAACTGCCCCCAGCCGGACGCCGCTTTCACCGTCGGCTCCACGATGTCGCGCCCGCCAGAGGGCTTGTGTGACGGAGGATTGCGCACAATCTCGCCGTCACGAATTTCAATGACGCGTTCAGCCTGCGCGGCGACCTGGCTATCGTGAGTGACGATAATCACCGTATGCCCGCGATCGCGCAACTGATGCAAAATCGCCATCACCTCTTCGCCGGAATGGCTGTCCAGCGCACCGGTGGGTTCGTCAGCAAGGATCACCTGCCCTCCGTTCATCAGCGCACGCGCAATACTGACCCGCTGCTGCTGACCACCGGAAAGTTGAGAAGGCTGATAGTCAACTCTGTCACCCAGCCCCAGCCGCTGAAGGAGTTCCTGCGCACGAGCCAGGCGCTGTTTGCGTTCGGTGCCAGCGTAGACCGCGGGTACCTCAACATTTTGCGCGGCGGTTAAATGCGACAGCAAATGATAACGCTGGAAGATAAAACCGAAATGCTCACGACGCAGTTGCGCTAGCGCATCGCTATCCAGCGTGGAGACATCACGCCCGGCAACCCGATACGTACCGCTGGTGGGTTTATCCAGACAGCCGAGAATGTTCATCAGCGTCGATTTACCCGAGCCAGACGCCCCGACAATCGCCACCATTTCCCCGGCCTGAATGCTCAAGGATACGTCCTTCAACACCTCAACCTGGCCTTCGCCTGACGGATAGCTGCGGCGGATATTGCTCAGTTCAAGCAATGCCGTCATTTTGCAGCTCCAGCGTTGCCCTCACCGGTGATGACTTCATCCCCCTCTTCAAGCCCTTTCACGATCTCCACATCGGTGTCATTACGCGCGCCGATAATCACTTCACGTTCGCGGGTTTCGCCGTTGCGCAGCAGCCTGACGTTATAACGATTGTTGCCGATAGGATCGCCCAATGCCGACAGCGGGATCGTCAGGACATTTTTAACATCCGTAAGCTGAATATGGACCTGCGCGGTCATATCCAGGCGCAGGATCCCTTTCGGGTTGGGAACTTCGAAGCGAGCATAGTAGAAAATAGCGTCATTCACTTTTTCTGGCGTCGGAAGAACATCTTTGAGCTTACCTTCGTAACGCGTCTGCGGATCGCCGAGAACGGTAAACCAGGCCTTTTGCCCAGGATGCAGATGAATCACATCCGCCTCGGAAACCTGCGCTTTCACCAGCATGGTGCTCATATCGGCCAGCGTCAGAATGTTAGGTGCCTGCTGGGCGGCAATAACGGTTTGCCCCTGCAGGGTAGTAATTTGCGTGACTTCACCTGCCATTGGCGCGACGATGCGGGTGTAATCAAGGTTAGTTTTTGCCGTATCAAGAGAGGCCTGATTACGCTTAATTTGTGCGTCAATTGTGCCGATTTGCGCCTGTTTTACCGCCATCTCGGTAGCCGCGGTGTCGAGATCCTGCTGTGAGACCGCCTGGGTTTTCGCCAACTGTTGCTGACGGGAAAGCGTCACCCGCGCCAGTTTCCACTCGGCTTCAGCCTGTAACCGCTGGGCGCGTAATTCCATCAGCGTCGCTTCGACCTCTTTGATCTGGTTTTGCGCCTGTTCAGGATCGATAACGCCGAGCAGTTGATCTTTTTTTACTTTGTCGCCAATCGCGACAGACAGCGTTTTTAACTGCCCACTGACCTGCGCCCCGACGTCAACTTTACGCAGCGCATCCAGTTTCCCGGTTGCCAGTACGCTTTGCTGCAGATCGCCCGGACGAACAATTAAGGTTTGATACTGAGGTAAAGGCGCATTAAGCGTTCGCCAAAGTGCAATTATCGCCACAATAATGATGATGGCGAAAAGAATATAGCGTTTTTTGATTTTTCCCTTGAGCTTCATAAATGTCCCAATTTCCCCCAATACGTCCACCAGAGTGAAGTGTTAAACATCAACGTTAAATAAATAGCCGTTGAAAAATGCAAGAATAACAGAGTTATTGATGAATGGTTAAGATCCGCTGTGCTGAAATTAGTGCCAGAGTATCCATCGGATTGTTATTATGAGCCAGCTAACTGACAGCACTTTTCATTCTTCAAAACCAGTCACAAGTTTTAGTCTCTTTTGTAGCCTGATGACCGGACATTGGCGCCCCGGAAAATTTTGGCATCAGCGAAGCTTTCGTCGTAAGTTTTTGTTGCGCTCAGCGCTTATGCCGAGATTAACGCGTGAATGGATGTCTGAGCTGGCACAATGGCCTGACCTGGATAGCGTACTTGCACGCCAGCCTCGATTGCCGGTTCGTTTGCATCGCGCCTATCTTGCGCAAAACCTTGACCGGAAGACGAAACTGGATGCTGTGCGTTATCATTACCATGCTATCCGCAGCTCTTTTTCAACCACTGAGTTTAAGGATTATTTAAGTGCAGATGGATTACAACTGGCACAAATTGAAGGCAAAAACAGCGAAATATTTAACGTAATAATGGCCTCATTTATCTCACTGGATAAAGAAGGTGAAAGCACCATTTTGGTACGTAATTGCGCTGGCGAGACTTTAGCGGAAATGACGTTTACGCTATGCAATTATCAAGGAAGCAGTACGTTGTTTATTGGCGGGTTACAGGGAGGCAGCCGATTACTGCCACATGAAGAAATTCAAAAAGCGACCAAGTCATGCCATGGGATTTTCCCAAAACGTATTGTGATGGAAGCCATTTGCTGTTTTGCAGAACAATTGAATGTCGAACAAATTCTTGCTGTCAGCAATGAACAGCATATTTTTCGCAGCCCTCGTTACCACGACAAAAACAAGGTAATCCTTTCCGACTACAACACATTTTGGGAGTCGGTTGGCGGTGAGTGCGACAGCCACGGTTACTATCATATTCCACGCACAATGGCGCGAAAAAGCGAAGCGGACATTGCCAGCAAAAAACGCGCGGAATACCGCCGTCGCTATCAGCTACTGGACAGCATCCACTCGCAGCTGTCGTCGATGTTTCGCCACTAATCCGCTCTGCCGCGTGCCAACCACAGCACGCGGGAAAACATTTTTCGCAGCAACGTTGGCACCGCGTCAACGCCGCGCCGCCCGGCTTCCATCGCCACCTCAATGGCTAAATCTGGTTTTGACGACCGGTGAATCGCTTTTGAGATAATTTTGCGCATATTCATGGGCACGTTTTCGGGGATTTGCGCCACCCGGTGAAAAACGTCAGCGAATCCCTGGCGATACATAAAGTGTTCCATATCCAGCGCGGGGAGCATGGTTAAATGATCGCGCTCTTCTTCCCTGTCGTTATTCAATAAACTCCGCACCGTAGCGGCATACTTTTTCCCGGCTTCATCTCCATCGACCAGCACATGCCACTCGATTCCCATCCGGCGGGCAAACTTAACCAGCGGCTTAAGTCCAGACTGGGCAAATTCAATCACCTTGATACCTTCCGCGTCAAAATGGTGGCCGCACTGTCGGGCCAGTTCGTTAATGACCCAGGTTTCCGTTTCGCCTTCCACCAGTAGCCAGCAGCGAGCAAACAACGACGAAGCACGATTGAAACGAATATGGAAGGCAATGCGCCGACCATCTTCTGCGCTGATCCCACCCGGTCCAAGCCGCCAGGCAGCAACCCGGGAGGATTCACGCACCAGGCGGACAACGTGTTCCACGGGCGTGAGGGACAGCAGTTCACCAGAGTTGGTAGTCGCTACCCGCTGCAGAGGCAGTAAATTCAGCAGGTGCCAGGCAACGGAGAGCATAATAGGATGTAAACGCGTTTCCGGATCTTCGACCAGCAGCAAAGGCCGGGCGTCTTTATCCAGTCTCAGCGTACCTTTGGCCTGTAACAACGTTGAAAACAGGCCCAGCAGGATCACCCGGTGCGTGCGTCCGCCGGGTTTATCAATCATCCGGTTGATAATATCCAGATAGCGCCAGCTACGTTGTTCGTTATTAGAACGCCGACGCATCAGACGATAGCGGGACTGGCCGGAACCCTGCTCAGAAAAATAGTGTTCTAACAGCTGGACCATAGCCGATAGCCCCTGACGTATCTGCCCATCTGTCAGGTTTTGCGGTCGGGTGGCCAATTCGCGCGCCAGAAAATCCAGTTGCCGGGCGGTCACTTCGACATCCGCCGAATCCGGCACCGTACCGTTACGGATACGTCGCATGAAACGCGCGTCGCGCAGGCGCAGGACCGGCATCAAACGCACGAGATGCCGCGCCATATCGTTAATGTCGTCAAGAGTGAGCGGGTGGCCCTCGCCATCAAGAAAACTGCGTAACGTCAGAACGCTACCATCATCCGCACATTCACCTTCCAGCCGATAGAAAATGCGGTGATAGCCATCCTGGCACTGCGTCCAGCAGTTTTCCAGAGGACGATATCTGCGTACGCGGTGGCGACCCGGTTGAGACTCACGAAAGGTCAGGATGATATGCAGGTGATGTTCCCGCCCTTGTATATCACCCGGCGGGAACCAAAAATCTTCGCGGTCAAAGTGGTACAAATCAGTTTCCGGTGACAGCAGAAGGGTTAAGGCATCCAGCAGACTGGACTTCCCCCACGCGTTCTCCCCAATCAGCACGTTGCTCTGCTCCAGCATCAACGACAGACGGTTAATACCACGAAATCCAACAATCTCAACGCGTTCGAGAATCATATAGCCTCCGGAAATGCTAACTTTTTCCTTCAAGTTATCAGGAGTATAACGGCAAGCGGGCGCGCAGGACACCCGATATCATCAGGAGGTTAGTCGCAGAAATTGAATAATATAAGAATATTCTTCTTATGTTTTCCTCGGAATATTATTTCAGAACTCAATCATCACCTTTTTCTAATTGAACTATGCTTCATTCATCCAATATTCATAAAGGAATAACAACATATTGCCTTAAATCAAATTTTTTCATCAATTTAACTGGCGAAGGGATGATTTTTTTATCTAAAATACCCGCTCTTTCATCATCGTCCCTTTTTAGCGATGAATTACCGGGCAAGGAACACGAACCCGGAACTTTTAATTGAGGTGGTTATGTTCAGGAAATTAGCAGCCGAATTCTTCGGTACGTTTTGGCTCGTCTTTGGCGGGTGCGGTAGCGCAATACTGGCCGCAGCATTCCCGGAGTTGGGTATTGGATTTGCCGGTGTGGCCCTGGCGTTTGGTCTGACCGTACTGACCATGGCATTCGCCGTAGGTCATATTTCCGGTGGGCACTTTAACCCAGCGGTAACCTTCGGTTTATGGGCTGGCGGTCGCTTCCCGGCAAAAGACGTTATTGGTTATGTTATTGCTCAGGTTGTGGGCGGTATTGTTGCAGCAGCGGCGCTGTATCTTATTGCCAGCGGTAAAGCAGGTTTTGATGCCTCCGCCAGCGGTTTTGCCTCGAACGGCTTTGGTGAACATTCACCAGGCGGCTATTCCATGCTTTCTGCCGTAGTAATTGAAATTATTCTGACCGCTGGTTTCTTATTAGTAATCCATGGCGCAACTGATAAACATGCTCCGGCAGGTTTTGCCCCCATTGCGATTGGTCTGGCGTTAACCCTGATCCACTTGATCAGTATTCCGGTTACCAACACGTCGGTAAACCCGGCGCGTAGTACCGCAGTAGCCATCTTCCAGGGTGGCTGGGCGTTACAACAATTGTGGTTCTTCTGGGTTATGCCGATTATCGGTGGGGTTCTCGGCGGTCTTATTTACCGCACCCTGCTCGAAAAACGCGATTAATCGCTAACAAAAAGGCCTGGCGAAAGTCAGGTCTTTTTTTTCCTCTCTATATTTCCTTTTATTTGCAACTTTACTCCCCTCTTTGCATTGAGTAGTGTGTGCTGGCGCATTTCGTCTTACATCTCAGCAAGGATCGGGTTTTCATGTTTTCAGGGCTGTTAATCATTCTGGTTCCCCTTATTGTGGGCTACCTTATTCCGCTTCGGCACAGGGCTGCATTAAAACTCATCAATCGCCTGTTGAGCTGGATCGTCTACCTTATTCTCTTTTTTATGGGTATCAGTCTGGCGTTTCTGGATAATCTCGCCAGTAACCTGCTGGCCATTCTTCATTATTCTGCAGTCAGCGTGACGGTCATTTTGCTGTGTAATATCGCGGCGCTGTTCTGGCTGGAGCGTACGCTGCCCTGGCGACATAATCACAAGCAAGAAAAGCTCCCCTCACGAATAGCAATGGCGCTTGAGTCACTTCAGCTTTGCGGCGTCGTCGTCATCGGTTTTCTGCTCGGCCTCACCGGTCTTCCCATTCTGCAGCACGCCACCGAAGCCAGCGAATATACGTTAATCTTTTTACTGTTCCTGGTGGGGATCCAACTGCGCAACAGCGGTATGACCTTAAAGCAAATTGTGCTGAATCGCCGGGGGATGATTGTAGCGGTGGTGGTGGTCGCCAGTTCGATGCTGGCGGGGGTTATCAATGCGTTGATTCTCGGCCTGCCGTTGAAAACCGCGCTGGCGATGGCGTCAGGTTTTGGCTGGTATTCCCTGTCAGGTATTTTGTTGACCGAATCGTTCGGCCCGGTAATTGGGAGTGCCGCCTTCTTCAACGACCTGGCGCGCGAGCTGATCGCCATTATGTTGATTCCAGGACTGGTTGGCCGTAGCCGCTCTACCGCGTTGGGGCTATGTGGCGCGACATCAATGGATTTCACCCTGCCCGTACTACAACGCAGCGGCGGCCTGGAAATGGTCCCGGCAGCCATCGTTCACGGTTTTATTCTGAGTCTGTTGGTGCCTCTGCTGATGGCGTTTTTCTCCGCCTGAAACCCGAACAAATACCTCCCTGGCGGTAGTCAGCTACCGCCAAAATTGCGCTAAATCAATCTCCCTGCAAGTTGTAGCAGAAATCCCTTTTATCCCTTCGCGCACAGGCATAACCTTAAACATGTATATTAAATATAACTTTAAAAAGGTGTGACCATGTTTTGTGTGCAATGTGAACAAACCATCCGTACTCCGGCAGGAAACGGCTGCTCTTACGCGCAGGGTATGTGCGGTAAAACGGCTGAAACCTCCGATTTGCAGGATCTGCTGATTGCTTCCCTACAAGGTCTGTCTGCATGGGCTGTTAAAGCACGTGAATACGGCATCATCGACCATGAGGTTGATAACTTTGCGCCGCGTGCATTCTTCTCCACGCTGACCAACGTAAACTTCGATTCCCCGCGTATTGTTGGCTATGCCCGTGAAGCTATCGCCATGCGCGACGCCCTAAAAGCGCAATGCCTGAACATCGACGCGAACGCAGCGGTCGCCAACCCGATGGCCGATCTGCAACTGGTCAGCGACGATCTGGGCGACCTGCAACGTCAGGCCGCTGAATTTACCCCGAATAAAGACAAAACAGCCATCGGCGAGAATATTCTCGGCCTGCGACTGCTGTGCCTGTACGGCCTGAAAGGTGCGGCAGCTTATATGGAGCACGCACACGTTCTCGGCCAGTACGACAACGACATCTATGCTCAGTACCACAAAATCATGGCGTGGCTGGGTACCTGGCCTTCCGATATGAACGCTCTGCTGGAGTGCTCAATGGAAATCGGCCAGATGAACTTCAAAGTGATGAGCATTCTGGACGCCGGTGAAACCACCAAATACGGTCACCCGACTCCGACTCAGGTCAACGTCAAAGCCACCGAAGGTAAGTGCATTCTGATCTCCGGTCACGACCTGAAAGATCTGTACAACCTGCTGGAGCAAACCGAAGGTACCGGCGTTAACGTCTATACCCACGGTGAAATGCTGCCGGCACACGGTTACCCAGAACTGCGTAAATTCAAACACCTGATCGGTAACTACGGCAGCGGCTGGCAGAATCAGCAGGTTGAATTCGCCCGCTTCCCAGGTCCAATCGTGATGACCTCTAACTGCATCATCGACCCAACCGTTGGCGCGTACGACGACCGTATCTGGACCCGTAGCATCGTCGGCTGGCCGGGCGTGAGCCATCTCGAAGGCGACAACTTCGGTCCGGTAATTGCTCAGGCACAGCAAATGGCGGGCTTCCCGTATAGCGAAATTCCGCACCTGATAACCGTAGGTTTTGGTCGTCAAACCCTGCTGGGCGCCGCGGATACCTTGATCGACCTGGTCAGCCGTGAAAAACTGCGTCACATCTTCCTGGTGGGCGGTTGTGACGGCGCACGTGGGGAACGTAACTACTTCACCGATTTCGCGACCAGCGTACCGGACGACTGCCTGATCCTGACCCTGGCGTGCGGTAAATACCGTTTCAACAAACTGGAGTTCGGCGATATCGAAGGTCTGCCGCGTCTGGTGGATGCCGGTCAGTGTAACGATGCTTACTCTGCCATCATCCTGGCGGTAACCCTGGCTGAGAAACTGGGCTGTGGCGTGAACGATCTGCCGCTGTCTCTGGTGCTCTCCTGGTTCGAACAGAAAGCGATTGTTATCCTGCTGACCCTGCTGTCTCTGGGCGTGAAAAATATCGTTACTGGCCCGACCGCGCCAGGCTTCTTCACACCGGACCTGCTGGCCGTGCTCAACGAGAAGTTCGGTCTGCGTTCCGTGACCACCGTTGAAGAAGATATGAAGCAGCTGCTGAGCGCGTAAGGAGTAAAGAATGTCAATGCCAACTCATCAGTGCCCATGGCGGATGCAGGTTCATCACATCCATCAGGAAACGCCGGATGTATGGACAATTTCGTTGCTGTGCCACGACTATTATCCATACCGCGCCGGGCAGTATGCACTGGTCAGCGTACGTAATTCAGCGGACACGCTGCGTGCTTACACCATCTCTTCAACGCCGGGCGTTAGCGAATACATCACGCTGACCATCCGCCGGATTGACGATGGCGCAGGCTCACAGTGGCTGACCCGCGACGTGAAGCGCGGCGACTATATCTGGCTGTCTGATGCAATGGGTGAATTCACCTGTGAAGATAAAGCGGAAGACAAGTTCCTGATGCTGGCCGCCGGCTGCGGCGTTACGCCAATCATGTCAATGCGCCGCTGGTTGGCAAAATACCGCCCACAGGCTGATGTGCAGGTGATCTTCAACGTACGTTCTCCGCAAGATGTTATTTTTGCCGACGAATGGCGCGAGTATCCGGTGACATTAGTTGCTGAAAACAATGCCACTGAAGGTTTTGTTTCCGGCCGACTGACTACCGAACTGCTGCAAAGCGTTCCGGACCTCACCTCGCGCACCGTGATGACCTGTGGCCCGGCGCCGTACATGGATCTGGTCGAGAAAGAAGTCAAAGCGCTGGGCGTGACGCGCTTCTTTAAAGAGCAGTTCTTTACCCCGGTGGCTGAAGCCGCCACCAGCGGTCTGAAGTTCACTAAACTGCAGCCGGCGAAAGAGTTTTATGCGCCGGTGGGCAGTACGCTGCTGGAAGCGCTGGAAAGCAATAAAGTACCGGTTGTTGCCGCTTGCCGTGCAGGCGTTTGCGGCTGCTGCAAAACCAAAGTGGTTGACGGTAACTACACGGTAAGCAGCACCATGACGCTGACCGACGCAGAAATCGCTGAAGGTTATGTACTGGCGTGCTCCTGCCATCCGCAGAGTGACTTAGTGCTGGCGTAATCGCCTGATATCAGATGTACAAAAGGCTACCTGGCTATACCGGGTGGCCTTTTTTTATCCTGTCAGGCGCTGCAAAATTCTGATTTTTCCATCCCCAAGGGCAAAATAGCACCTTCCTCCCGCCAATTATCGACCACACTTACCCTGCACAACGTAAGCAATATCCCCGACTACCACGTCGAACTTTCTACAAGGATCCCCATGAAAAAAGTGGCCATTGTCGGCGTCGGTCCCACCGGTATTTATACGTTTTATGCCCTGGTTGAGCGTGGTGAACCGCTGGAGATACAGCTTTATGAGCAAGCTGAGGAAGCGGGCGTCGGCATGCCTTATAACAGCGACAACAACGCAGAACACATGTTGGCAAATATAGCCAGCATCGAGATCCCACCGATTTATATCAGCTACCTGACGTGGCTACAAAATCAAAGCGATGACTACCTGGCGCAGTTTCGAATTGAACGCACCTCTTTGCATGAGCGGCAATTTTTGCCCCGCGTGATCCTCGGCGACTATTATCGCGATCGTTTTTTAGCCATCGTCGATAACGCGCAAAGAGCCGGTTTTACGATTCGCATATATGAATCAAGCCAGGTCACCGACCTGCAAGCAACGTCGAATGGGGTCTCCCTGTGGATCAACCGCGCGTCCCAACCCGTTGAGGTGGATTTCGCCGCTATCGCTACCGGTCATCTGTGGCCCGAAACGGATGCTCAGGCACGCAAGTTTTTCCCCAGTCCGTGGACCGGTCTGATGGACGCCGAGATTAGCGCTTGCAGGGTGGGGATTCTGGGCACATCGCTAAGCGCTATCGACGCAGCGATGGCCGTGGTCTGTCAGCATGGCACCTTTACGACCAATACCGACCATTCACTGCGGTTCACACGTAAACCTGACAGCCAAAATCTGAAACTGACCCTGATGTCGCGCAGCGGAGTGCTGCCTGAAGCTGATTTTTACTGCCCTCTTCCCTATGAACCGCTGAATATCGCGACGCCAGAAGCGATTGAAGACGCCATTGCCCGGGGCCAAAACGGATTGCTGGACCGCATCTTCCGCCTTATTGCTCGACAACTGCAAGATGCGGCGCCAGGGTGGTGCCAACAGATAACACTTGCGACGCTTAACGCCGACACATTCCCCGAAGTCTATTTTGCCAACAGGATCAGGCATGACCCTTTTGACTGGGCGAGACGTAATCTGGTGGAGGTTGAACGCAACAAGCAGGAACAACATACCGTCGCCTGGCGATATACCTTGCTGCGCCTGCACGAGGTTATCGAAGAGATAGTCCCTCATCTTGATGACTGCGACGAAAAACGTTTCAGGCGCGGACTGGCGCGCGTATTTATTGATAACTATGCGGCTATCCCGTCTGAGTCTGTCCGCCGACTGCTGGCGCTGCACGACGCCGGGCTGATAGAGATCCTCGCGCTCGGCTCAGATTATGAGCGTATGAATGAACAGGGAATGACGGTGATTTACCACCAGGGCCAGCGCCACGAATTTGATGTGTTTATTGACGCCCGAGGACAACGGGCATTGCAGAGCAAAGATATCCCGTTCCCAACGCTACGCGATCAACTGCTGGCTTGTGGCGATGAGATCCCGGAGATTGGCGAGGATTACACACTGCAAGCGCCGGAGTATGCCCGCAATCGCATCGCTTTTGGCGGGCTGCCGTGGTTGATGCACGATCGTCCGTTCATTCAGGGACTGGTGGTCAGCGCTGAAATAGGCGCCGCGATGGCCAAAGCATTGACGCAGCGAGCGCTGAGACGTCGGCACAAACTCTGGAACAGAGACGACATAGATTAGCTACACAATGAACGACGAGGCGGAGCAAGGCTACGCGTTCCCGCCTCTGTATTGATTCTCGGATGGCAAACTATCGCCAGGCTGAATTTCCGGCAAGGGAGAATCGCCCCGCCCCCAAAAACGCCACGGCCAGCGCGCCGATGAAGAAATACACCAGACTTTCAATCGCCCATGCACCGGTTTTATCCAGTAACCAGGTTTCGCCCATCCCAACCATCAGCCATGCCACAACCATCGTAAACGCCAGCCCCAACGCTGCAGGACGCGTCAGGATCCCAAGGATAATCAGACACGGCGCTACAACTTCTCCCAGCAGGACGCCATACGCAATAAAGCCCGGGAAACCTTTCGCTATCAGCATGCCGCTGATGCCATCAATACCCGCGAACAGTTTATGCAACCCATGAAAAAGCATCAGCCCCCCCACGGCAAGGCGTAACAAAAACTTGCCAAAATCTTCATGAGTCAGTACCCGGTTAACGCTATTTAATAGTTTTATAACCATCTGAATTTATTCCTTGTTTCGCCATGTCCAATAACAAACTACGCTTAGTACAGGTCAAATGAAACCTGCCGGAAATAAGGGGGAATGAGAAGCATAACTATTATCTTCATCTAAACTTGTAACCGGTATCACATTAAAGGAGAAGGAAAACCATGAAACAAACGGTTGCCGCTTTTATTGCTAAAACACTCGAACAAGCTGGCGTAAAACGCATTTGGGGTGTAACGGGTGACTCACTCAATGGCCTAAGTGATAGTCTGAATCGTATGGGAACGATTGACTGGATGCCAACCCGTCATGAAGAGGTTGCTGCCTTCGCCGCAGGTGCTGAAGCGCAGTTAACGGGTGAATTGGCCGTCTGTGCAGGCTCGTGTGGGCCAGGCAACCTGCACCTGATTAATGGCCTGTTTGATTGCCACCGCAACCACGTCCCGGTGCTGGCCATTGCCGCACATATTCCATCCAGCGAGATAGGCAGCGGTTATTTCCAGGAGACCCACCCACAAGAGTTGTTCCGCGAATGTAGCCATTATTGCGAGCTGGTTTCCAGCCCTGAACAGATCCCACAGGTGCTGGCAATTGCCATGCGTAAAGCGGTGCTCAACCGCGGTGTCTCTGTGGTGGTATTACCTGGCGATGTCGCGCTGAAGCCGGCCCCTGAGAGCGCCACCACGCACTGGTACCATGCGCCGCTGCCGGTGGTCACTCCGGAAGAAGAAGAGCTCAGAAAACTGGCGCAACTGCTGCGCTACTCCAGCAATATCGCTCTGATGTGCGGCAGCGGCTGCGCCGGTGCGCATAAAGAGCTGGTTGAGTTTGCGGCTAAAATCAAAGCGCCGATTGTGCACGCCCTGCGGGGTAAAGAGCATGTTGAGTACGATAACCCGTACGACGTGGGCATGACCGGGCTAATTGGCTTTTCATCCGGCTTCCATACCATGATGAATGCCGACACGCTGATCCTGCTCGGCACCCAGTTTCCCTATCGCCCGTTCTATCCAACCGACGCCAAAATTATTCAGATTGATATCAATCCGGCGAGTATTGGCGCGCACAGTAAAGTTGATATGGCGCTGGTGGGCGATATTAAATCCACCCTCCGCGCCCTGCTGCCGCTGGTGGAAGAAAAAACCGAGCGGAAGTTTTTGGACAAAGCGCTGGAGCACTACCGTGAAGCGCGCAAAGGGCTGGATGATTTAGCTAAACCCAGCGATAAAGCCATTCACCCGCAGTATCTGGCACAGCAAATTAGCCACTTTGCCGCAGACGACGCCATCTTCACTTGCGACGTTGGCACGCCAACGGTGTGGGCGGCACGCTATCTGAAAATGAACGGCAAACGTCGCCTGCTCGGTTCGTTTAATCATGGTTCGATGGCCAATGCCATGCCGCAGGCACTCGGCGCCCAAGCGACCGAACCGGGACGCCAGGTTGTCGCAATGTGCGGGGACGGCGGATTTAGTATGCTGATGGGCGACTTTCTGTCGGTGGTCCAGATGAAGCTGCCGGTGAAGATTATCGTCTTTAACAACAGCGTACTGGGATTTGTGGCGATGGAGATGAAGGCTGGCGGTTATCTGACCGACGGCACGGAGCTGCACGATACCAACTTCGCGCGGATTGCCGAAGCCTGCGGCATTACGGGCATTCGTGTGGAGAAATCCTCAGAGGTTGATGAAGCGCTGCAAAGGGCAATGTCGATTGACGGCCCGGTGCTGGTCGATGTGGTTGTGGCGAAAGAAGAGTTAGCCATCCCGCCACAGATCAAACTCGAACAAGCGAAAGGTTTTAGCCTGTATATGTTGCGCGCAATCATCAGTGGACGCGGTGATGAAGTGATGGAACTGGCGAAAACTAACTGGCTCAGGTAAAACATCCTTATTAAATCACACACAAAATCATTCATGATGCATCAAGGCGGCTAACCCGAAAATCCCCAGGAGCATAGGTAAACTATGTGACTGGGGTTTAAGGGTGCGGCCAACGCAGAGGCAGCTTGAAGGATGAAGTGTAATAAGGAGACACCATGATTGATTTACGCAGTGATACCGTTACCCGGCCAAGTCGCGCCATGCTGGAAGAGATGATGGCGGCCCCGGTCGGGGACGACGTGTACGGTGATGACCCTACCGTTAACGCCCTCCAGCAATACGCTGCAGAGCTCTCTGGCAAAGAAGCCGCTATTTTCCTACCCACCGGCACTCAGGCAAACCTGGTTGCGCTGCTCAGTCATTGCCAGCGCGGCGAAGAGTATATTGCCGGTCAGGGCGCACATAACTATCTCTATGAAGCGGGCGGCGCAGCGGTGCTTGGCAGCATTCAACCGCAACCCATCGACGCCGCCCCGGATGGTTCCCTGCCGTTAGACAAAGTTGCAGCGAAAATCAAAGCTGACGATATCCATTTTGCCCGCACCCGTCTGCTCAGTCTGGAAAACACCCACAACGGCAAAGTGCTTCCGCGCGAGTATCTGAAAGACGCCTGGGAATTCACCCGTGAGCGCAATCTTGCCCTACACGTCGACGGCGCGCGTATTTTTAACGCCATCGTCGCCTATGGCTGTGAGCTTAAAGACATCACGCAATACTGCGACTCGTTCACCATTTGTCTTTCCAAAGGTCTGGGAACGCCGGTAGGTTCGCTGCTGGTCGGCAGCCAGGACTACATCAAGCGCGCCATTCGCTGGCGCAAAATGACCGGTGGCGGAATGCGCCAGGCCGGTATTCTGGCGGCGGCGGGACTGTATGCGCTGAAAAATAACGTGGCGCGTTTGCAGGAAGACCATGACAACGCCGCCTGGATGGCAGAACAACTGCGCGAAGCAGGGGCAGACGTCATGCGCCACGACACCAACATGTTGTTTGTTCGCGTTGGTGAAGAGCACGCTGCCGCGCTGGGTGAATACATGAAAGCGCAAGGCGTGCTGATTAACGCCTCCCCGATTGTGCGCCTGGTGATGCATCTGGACGTATCGCGTGAACAACTTGCTGAAGTCGTCGCCCACTGGCGCGCTTTTTTAACCCGCTAAGGAGATGGGCGTGCCGCAACGGATTTTGGTTCTTGGCGCCAGTGGCTACATTGGTCAGCATCTGGTTCAGGCGCTCAGCCAGCAAGGGCATCAGGTGCTGGCTGCGGCACGCCGCATTGAACGTCTGGAAAAGCAGCAACTGGCCAACGTCAGTTGCCATAAGGTCGATTTGAATTGGCCAGATAACCTCACCCCGCTGTTGACGGGTGTTGATACGGTTTACTATCTGGTTCATGGTATGGGTGAAGGCGGTGATTTTATCGCCCACGAACGCCATGTGGCGATGAACGTACGCGATGCGCTGCGTAATACGCCAGTTAAACAGCTTATTTTCCTGAGCTCATTACAGGCTCCCCGGCATGAACAGTCCGATCATTTGCGTGCGCGGCAAATAACCGCTGACACCCTGAGAGAGTCAGGCGTGCCAATGACGGAATTGCGCGCTGGCATTATCGTAGGGGCAGGTTCCGCCGCCTTTGAAGTGATGCGCGACATGGTCTATAACCTGCCGGTTCTCACCCCTCCGCGCTGGGTACGTTCGCGTACCACGCCCATCGCGCTGGAAAATTTGATGTACTATCTGGTGGCGCTGTTGGACCATCCCACAAGCCATCACCGCATACTCGAAGCTGCCGGGCCGCAGGTGTTGAGCTATCAGGAACAGTTCGAGCATTTTATGGCGGTCAGCGGTAAACATCGCCTGCTCATCCCCATCCCCTTTCCTACCCGCTGGATTTCGGTCTGGTTTTTAAACGTCATTACGTCAGTACCGCCGACCACGGCCAAAGCGCTTATCCAGGGTTTAAAACACGATCTGCTGGCCGATGACACCGAATTACGCGCGCTGATCCCGCAAAAGTTGATTGCCTTTGATGACGCGGTACGCAGCACGTTGAAAGAAGAGGAGAAGCTGGTCAATTCCAGCGACTGGGGTTACGACGCGCAGGCGTTTGCCCGCTGGCGCCCTGAATATGGCTATTTTGCCAAACAGGCAGGCTTTAGCGTTGAAACCTCCGCCAGCAAAAAAGCGCTATGGCAGGTTGTGAATCGACTCGGCGGCAAAGAAGGCTATTTTTTTGGCAATATTTTGTGGAAGACGCGGGCGGCGTTAGACCTGCTGGTTGGCCATAAGCTGGCTAAAGGTCGACCAGAACACTCTCTGTTGCAGGTTGGCGATACCGTCGATAGCTGGAAAGTTATCATCGTTGAACCAGAAAAACAGCTGACGCTGCTGTTTGGGATGAAAGCGCCTGGTTTGGGTCGCCTGAGTTTCACCCTGGAAGATAAAGGCGATCACCGACGCATTGATGTACGTGCCTGGTGGCATCCGCACGGCATGCCAGGACTCTTCTACTGGCTGTTGATGATCCCAGCTCATCTGTTCATTTTCAGAGGGATGGCGAAGCGTATTGCTAAACTTGCAGAACAAATCACAGACTAATGATAAAAAGAGCCTGTATTCTTTCATGTTTCCCATTGCATACAGGCGTATTTCACGGAAGAATGCGCACGATGTTTTTTAAACACAGTGGATTGATATGAAGGTACTGGTTACCGGAGCCACCAGCGGCTTGGGCCGAAACGCGGTTGAGTTTCTATGCAGCAAAGGCGTCAGCGTCAGAGCTACCGGTCGCAATGAAGCGATGGGCAAGCTGCTGGAGAAAATGGGCGCAGAGTTTGTACATGCCGATTTGACCGAGCTGGTGTCTTCACAGGCAAAAGTGATGCTTGCCGGCATCGACACGCTGTGGCACTGCTCCAGTTTCACCTCACCGTGGGGAACTCAGGAAGCCTTCGATCTGGCCAACGTTCGAGCGACCCGACGTCTGGGCGAGTGGGCCGTGGCCTGGGGCGTACGTAACTTCATTCATATCTCCTCTCCATCGCTCTATTTTGATTATCACCACCATCGCGATATCAAAGAAGATTTCCGTCCACATCGCTTCGCCAATGAATTCGCCCGCAGCAAAGCGGCAGGCGAAGAGGTAATTGCGCTGCTCGCGCAGGCTAACCCGCAGACCCGCTTCACGGTATTGCGCCCACAAAGTCTGTTCGGACCTCACGATAAAGTCTTTATTCCACGCCTGGCCCATATGATGTATCACTACGGCAGCATCCTGCTGCCGCACGGCGGAAGCGCGCTGGTGGATATGACCTACTACGAGAATGCAGTGCACGCGATGTGGCTGGCCAGTCAACAAGCCTGCGATAAGCTGCCGTCGGGACGCGCGTACAACATTACCAACGGCGAGCATCGCACCCTGCGCAGCATTGTGCAGAAACTTATCGACGAGCTGAATATTGATTGCCGTATCCGCTCCGTGCCCTACCCGATGCTGGATATGATTGCCCGCAGCATGGAGCGTTTAGGCAATAAATCGGCGAAAGAGCCAAAGCTTACGCATTACGGCGTCTCGAAGCTGAATTTCGATTTTACGCTGGATACTACCCGCGCTCAGGAAGAGTTGGGTTATCAGCCCGTTGTGACGCTGGATGCAGGAATTGAGCGTACCGCGGCCTGGCTGCGTGACCACGGTAAGCTGCCGCGTTAACCCTGCCCGTATTTCTCCAGTAACGCTTCGGCAATTGCCTGAGTTTCTGCATCCGCCACGCCGTTCCACAACGTCGGGCGGAAGTGCATCTGAAACGCCATAATCACCCGCTGCTGTTCACGCGGCGTCATATCAGGTTTTACTTCATAACCATAGCGCGACAGCAGATCGAGTAATGATGCGGTTTCTACCGGCGTATGGGGCGCTCGTCCGGCAAGATAAAATGCCACGCGCTGGGCATCGGGCCACGCGCCGATGCCCTGAGCGGCCAGTGCTTTCCACGGAAATAGCGGGCCGGGATCGTCCTTGCGCTGCGGAGCGACGTCCGCATGGGCCACCACGTTCTGCGGTTTTATGTCGTAGCGGGCGATAATATCTTTCGCCAATGGGATTAACGCCTGAATTTGCGCGGGCTCAAACGGCGCAAAATACTTGCTGCCCGCTGATTTTTGCCAGCCGCGGTTTTCCAGCTCAATGCCGATCGAAGTATCGTTGATACGCGTAGCGCCGCGCCAGAAGCTAATCCCTGCATGCCAGGCCAGATCTTTTTCCGGGACCAGTTGCCAGATACGCGGCTTGCCGTGGTAGAGCGGCGGCACTGCCGGGATCAGATAGTGTGAACTGACGTTTTTATCGGTCAGCGTAGCCAGAGAAGCGTCGAAATCATCCGCCGTGTAATGGATAACCAGCACTTTAATGCGCGGGTAAGCAGCCTGCGCCTGACGGCGGGTATCTAACTGATACCCGTCTTTGTCGACTATTCCTTTTTCGCCAGTACACCCCACCAGCAGTAGCGTTAATGTCAGCAAATACAACAGACGTTTCATCGACGAGTTTTCACCGCGGTGCCGCTGACGCTCACCATCAGCATGCTACCGTCCTTGCCCACCGTTTCGTAATCGATATCGATACCGACTACCGCATCAGCACCGAGTGCTTTCGCCTGTTCACCAAGCTCCTGAAAAGCAATTTCACGCGCTTTACGCAGCTCTTTTTCATACGCGCCGGAGCGACCGCCGACAATATCGCGAATGCCGGCGAAAAAATCGCGGAAGATATTCGCGCCTAAAATGGCTTCGCCAGTAACAACACCGCAGTATTCCACGATGCTCTGTCCTTCCAGCATAGGGGTTGTCGAAAACTGCATGATTAATCTCCTTTTTGCGCTAAGAGCACGATCTCAAAAGCATTATCGAACCGATCCACTATCATTGAAAGGATATATTCTATCAACGTAGAACACTAATAGTAGAAAGCTAATAAGGAAATCATTATGCGCTACTCGAAACTCTCTCTGCTGGTTCCCTGTGCACTACTTCTCAGCGCCTGTACTACCGTGACGCCGGTCTATAAAGATAACGGCACGCGTAGCGGTTCATGCGTAGAAGGCGGGCCAGACAGCGTGGCTCAACAATTCTATGATTACCGTATTCAGCATCGAAACAATGACATTACCTCCCTTCGCCCGTACCTCAGCGACGACCTGGCTAAGCTGCTGAACGATGCCAGCCGTGATAACGCGCATCGCGAACTGTTTAACAGCGATCCGTTCTCCAGTCGCGCCACGTTACCGGACAGCGTCAGCGTCGCCAGCGCATCGACTATTCCGAATAGTGATGCACGCAACATTCCACTGCGTGTAGAGCTGAAACAAGGTGACCAAAGCTGGCGTGATGAAGTGCTGATGATCCGTGAAGGCCAGTGCTGGGTCGTTGACGATGTCCGCTATCTGGGCGGCAGCGTACACGCGCCAGCCGGGACGCTGCGCCAGTCTGTCGAAAACCGCTAACCGCCCCATTCACCTGCTTAAATCATAATCCCCATAAATTGTCTGGCATTCTGCATAGAATGCCGACAATTATTCTTGCCCACTGGTGGCCCCGCTATTTTGTGCTATGTTTAGATAAGAATGCGGTTTGCATTTAACTTTTAACGCATAAATATTGCATAACTATTCTGTCAAAGGTAGTATCTGCGGCTTCAATAGCTATCAGACTGCCAGTATCGAGTGTCAATGAGTATTCAATTAAACGGCATTAACTGCTTCTACGGCGCACATCAGGCGCTGTTCGATATCACGCTGGATTGCCCTCAGGGTGAAACACTGGTGTTACTTGGCCCTAGTGGCGCCGGGAAAAGCTCGCTGCTGCGCGTACTCAACCTGCTTGAGATGCCGCGCTCGGGCACGCTCTCTATTGCGGGTAACCGTTTCGACTTCACTAAGACCCCGTCAGATAAAGCCATTCGGGATCTGCGTCAAAACGTGGGCATGGTCTTCCAACAATACAACCTCTGGCCACATCTCACGGTTGTGCAGAATCTGATTGAAGCGCCCTGCCGCGTACTGGGTCTGACAAAAGAGCAAGCGATGGCGCGCGCCGAGAAACTGCTGGAACGTCTGCGCCTGAAGCCATACAGCGATCGCTATCCGCTGCATCTCTCAGGCGGCCAGCAACAGCGTGTGGCCATTGCCCGCGCGTTGATGATGGAGCCACAGGTGCTGCTGTTTGATGAACCGACCGCCGCGCTTGACCCGGAAATTACCGCCCAAATCGTCAGCATCATTCGTGAACTGGCGGAAACCAACATTACTCAGGTGATCGTCACTCACGAAGTGGAAGTTGCCCGTAAAACGGCCAGCCGTGTGGTGTATATGGAAAACGGTCATATCGTCGAGTTTGGGGATGCGAGCTGCTTTGCCAACCCGCAAACCGAAGCGTTTAAAAACTATCTTTCTCACTAAGATTCGGGACAATACAATGAAAAAAGTTCTGATTGCCGCGCTAATCGCAGGTTTTAGCCTTTCCGCTACCGCAGCCCAAACCATTCGTTTCGCCACCGAAGCGTCTTATCCTCCGTTTGAATCAATCGATGCTAATAACAAGATCGTCGGGTTTGACGTTGATCTGGCGAATGCGCTGTGTAAAGAGATTGACGCTACCTGTACCTTCACCAATCAGGCCTTCGACAGCCTGATTCCGAGCCTGAAGTTCCGTCGTTTTGACGCGGTAATGGCCGGTATGGACATCACCCCAGAGCGTGAAAAACAGGTGCTGTTCACCACCCCGTATTACGACAACTCTGCGCTGTTTGTTGGCCAACAGGGTAAATACACCAGCATTGATCAGCTGAAAGGCAAAAAAGTCGGTGTACAAAACGGGACTACGCACCAGAAATTCATCATGGATAAACATCCGGAAGTGACTACCGTGCCGTATGACAGCTACCAGAATGCCAAACTCGATCTGCAAAACGGTCGTATTGACGGCGTATTTGGCGATACCGCAGTGGTGACCGAGTGGCTGAAAGATAATCCTAAGCTCGCCGCGGTTGGCGACAAAGTGACGGATAAAGATTACTTCGGTACCGGTCTGGGCATTGCTGTGCGCCAGGGCAATACCGAACTGCAGCAGAAATTTAACGCTGCGCTGGAAAAAGTGAAGAAAGATGGGACTTACGAGACCATCTACAACAAATGGTTCCAGAAGTAATATTTGATGAATGAATTTTTTCCTTTAGCAAGCGCCGCCGGGATGACCGTCGGCCTTGCCGTTTGTGCGCTGATCATTGGCCTCGCGCTTGCCATGTTGTTTGCCGTCTGGGAGTCAGTTAAATGGCGTCCAGTGGCATGGGCTGGCTCGGCTCTGGTCACCATCCTGCGCGGTCTGCCGGAAATTCTGGTGGTTCTGTTTATCTATTTTGGCTCCTCGCAGCTGCTGCTGACGCTGGCCGATGGCTTTACGATCAATCTCGGGTTTGTACAAATCCCGGTTCAGATGCAGATCGAAAACTTCGACGTCAGTCCGTTCCTGTGCGGTGTGATTGCGCTGTCATTGCTGTATGCCGCTTACGCGTCGCAAACGTTGCGTGGCGCGCTGAAGGCCGTGCCACTCGGACAATGGGAGTCAGGTCAGGCGTTAGGTTTGTCTAAAGCTGCGATCTTCTTCCGTCTGGTGATGCCGCAGATGTGGCGTCATGCACTACCGGGACTGGGTAACCAGTGGCTGGTATTGCTGAAAGATACTGCGCTGGTCAGCCTTATCAGCGTGAACGATCTGATGCTGCAAACCAAGAGCATCGCCACCCGTACCCAGGAGCCGTTTACCTGGTACATTGTGGCGGCGGCTATTTACCTGGTGATTACGCTGGTGAGCCAGTACATTCTCAAACGCATTGACCTGCGCGCGACACGTTTTGAGCGGAGACCAGGCTGATGCTTGAGTATTTACCTGAATTGTTGAAAGGGCTGCATACCAGCCTGACGCTGACGGTCGCCTCCATCGTGGTTGCTCTGGTGCTGGCATTGATTTTCACCGTCATCCTGACGCTGAAAACACCGGTTCTGGTTTGGCTGGTTCGCGCTTATATCACGCTATTTACCGGTACACCGCTGCTGGTGCAAATCTTCCTGATCTACTACGGGCCAGGACAATTTCCGACGTTGCAAGAGTATCCGGTGCTGTGGCATCTGCTGTCAGAACCGTGGCTGTGCGCTTTAATTGCGCTGTCGTTAAACAGTGCGGCCTATACCACTCAGCTGTTCTACGGCGCTATTCGTGCAATCCCGGAAGGCCAATGGCAGTCCTGCGGAGCGTTGGGGATGAGCAAGAAGGATACGCTGGCGATTCTGTTGCCGTACGCCTTTAAACGCGCCCTCTCCTCGTATTCCAACGAAGTGGTGCTGGTGTTTAAAAGTACTTCGCTGGCATACACCATCACGCTGATGGAAGTCATGGGCTATAGCCAACTGCTGTACGGTCGCACTTATGACGTCATGGTTTTCGGTGCGGCAGGTGTGATTTACCTGATCGTCAACGGTTTGCTGACGCTGATGATGCGCTTAATCGAACGTAAAGCGCTGGCGTTTGAACAGCGGAATTAAACATATGCCTGATGGCGCTACGCTTATCAGGCCTACGGTTCATGCACCTTTTGTAGGCCGGATAAGGTGCTAGCACCGCCATCCGGCAAATATGCATAAAGTAAAAAACATGAAGACGGACAAGAACCTAAATTGTCCGTCTTTTTTTATATCAGAAAAAAATATTTAATCATTTTTATTGCATATAAATTCATTAAGTGGCATTGTTAATCCACGCCGCAGATACGGTAAATAATCATAAGATTGACAGACGGGAGTTCCACCATGAAAAAGTTAGTACTGGCTGCATTACTTGCTACTTTCGCCGCTGGCGCCTCAGCCGCTGATAAAATTAGTTTCGGTGTATCAGCAACTTACCCGCCATTTGAGTCGCTCGACGCAAACAATAAAATTGTCGGATTTGACATCGATCTGGCAACGGCGCTGTGCAAACAAATGCAGGCTGACTGTACTTTCACCAATCACGCTTTCGACAGCCTGATCCCCGCGCTGAAATTTAAGAAATATGATGCGGTAATTTCCGGAATGGATATCACGCCTGAGCGTAGCAAGCAGGTTGCATTTACTCAGCCGTACTATGCAAACTCCGCGCTGGTGATTGCGAAAAAAGACACCTATAAAACCTTTGCCGACCTGAAAGGAAAACGCATCGGCATGGAAAACGGCACCACGCACCAGAAATACTTGCAGGACAAACATCCTGAAGTGAAAACCGTGGCCTACGACAGCTATCAGAATGCGATTATCGACCTGAAAAATGGTCGTATTGATGGCGTATTTGGCGATACCGCTGTGGTTAACGAGTGGCTTAAAACCAACCCGCAGCTAGGCGTAGCCACTGATAAAGTGACCGACCCACAATACTTCGGTACTGGCCTTGGCATCGCGGTTCGCCCGGATAACAAAGCCCTGCTGGAAAAACTGAACAGCGCGCTGGCGGCAATCAAAGCTGACGGCACGTACCAGAAAATCAGCGATCAGTGGTTCCCACAGTAACGTCTGCCCAATCTGAAAAGCCGCGCTCTGCGGCTTTTTTTATCTCTTCGCCTGCGCTTTCAGTCAGTTCTTACGCCAGAAACGCATTCCTGGCGTACACTTGTTAAAACGAAAAAAAGTGAGGCAAAAGGATGATAGCATTCCCTGCCAGTTTACTGATCCTCAATGGAAAAAGTGCTGATAACCTTCCCCTGCGTGACGCCATTGCGAATCTGCGTGATGAGGGCGTGGAAATTCATGTTCGCGTTACCTGGGAAAAAGGCGACGCCCAACGATACGTTGATGAAGCTCGTCAGTTGGGCGTTGAAACGGTGATTGCCGGTGGCGGCGACGGCACAATAAACGAAGTCTCGACGGCGCTTATCCAGTCGCAGGGCGGCAATATTCCGGCGCTGGGTATTTTACCGTTGGGAACGGCGAATGACTTTGCCACCAGCGTTGGTATACCCGACGACCTTGATAAGGCGTTAAAGCTGGCTATCGCCGCAAATGCGACGGCGATCGATATGGTGCAGGTCAATGATAAAACCTGTTTTATCAACATGGCGACCGGTGGCTTCGGCACACGCATCACGACCGAGACACCAGAAAAACTCAAGGCTGCGCTGGGTGGCGTATCGTACTTTATTCACGGATTAATGCGCATGGATACGCTCAAACCCGACATCTGCGATATTCGAGGGGAAGACTTTCACTGGCAGGGTAAAGCGCTGGTAATTGGTATCGGTAATGGTCGCCAGGCCGGTGGGGGGCAACAGCTATGCCCGACAGCGCTTATCAACGATGGTCTGCTGCAACTGCGTATTTTTACCGGAGAAGAGCTGTTGCCTGGGCTGCTTTCGGCGTTAACGCAATCCGAAGACAACCCTAACATTATCGAGGGCGCATCATCGTGGTTTGATATCCGCGCCCCGCATGAAATTACCTTTAATCTCGATGGCGAACCGCTCAGCGGACAAGAGTTTCATATTGAAATCCTGCCCGCGGCGTTACGTTGCCGACTGCCGCCGGGTTGTCCGCTGTTGCGCTAACACGACGGCAGTCGCCTGAAATCAGGCGATGGTGACTTTGCTATCCAGATAAACATCCTGCACGGCGTTAATCAGCTTAACGCCGTCGGCCATGGTTTTCTTGAATGCCTTGCGCCCAAGAATCAGCCCCATGCCGCCCGCACGTTTGTTAATCACCGCAGTACGTACCGCATCGCTCAGATCGGTTTCGCCGCCAGCCGCACCGCCAGAGTTAATTAACCCGGCGCGTCCCATATAGCAGTTCGCCAGTTGATACCGCACCAGGTCAATCGGGTTGTCGCTGGTCAGCTTGCTATAGACGCGATCGTCGGTGTAGCCAAAATTGACCGCTTTATACCCGCCGTTATTTTCCGCCATTTTTTGCTTCACGATATCCGCCCCGATAGTGGCCGCCAGATGGTTAGCCTGCCCGGTAAGATCGGCAGAAACATGGTAATCCACGCCATCTTTTTTAAACGCCGGGTTACGCAGATACGCCCACAGCACCGTGACCATACCCAGCTCATGAGCACGCTCGAATGCGGCAGAAATCTCTTCAATCTGGCGGCGAGACTCCTCTGAACCGAAATAGATGGTTGCCCCCACCGCAACCGCACCCATATTGAACGCCTGCTCTACGCTGGCATACAGCGTCTGGTCAAACGTATTGGGATAGCTCAGCGTTTCGTTGTGGTTAATTTTTACCAGGAACGGAATGCGGTGCGCGTAGCGACGGGAAACAGAAGCCAGCACGCCATAGGTCGATGCCACGCAGTTACACCCTGCTTCGATAGCCAGCTCCACAATATTCTTCGGATCAAAGTACAGCGGGTTAGCCGCAAACGATGCTCCAGCGGAGTGCTCCACGCCCTGGTCCACCGGTAGAATAGACAGATAACCTGTCCCGGCCAGTCGGCCCGTGTTATACAGCGTCTGCATATTACGCAGCACGGCTGGCGGACGGTTGTTATCCACCATCACGCGGTCGACGTAATCATGTCCAGGCAGGTAAAGTTGATCAGAAGGAATGGTCATACAACGATGCTGTAAAAGGTTGTCGGCGTCTTTGCCAAGCAACTGCGCAATATCAGTCATAGCTATGCTCCCGTAAGTTCCGCTTTGAAAACGGAATGTGGATTGTCCTGGCCCGTTTTGTTGCGGGCAGCAATAAGCCTGGTACCGACTGCGTTTTTTTTCCATCTTTAGCGCACTTTTCAGCAACTTCTGCTGGCTCGATTCAGGAAGAAATAATGTTAAGGCGGTCAAATTTAGACCTCAAAGGTATTTTAAAGGTATTATCGAATGGTACTATCATGGCGTACCTTACCTGTCATGAAGGATTTAAAGATGAAAACTACAGTTAAGCTGTCGTTCATGATGTTTGTAGAGTGGTTTATCTGGGGCGCCTGGTTTGTACCGCTGTGGCTGTGGCTGAGTAAAAGCGGCTTTAGCGCCGGGGAGATCGGCTGGTCTTACGCCTGTACCGCGATCGCCGCGATCCTGTCGCCCATCCTGGTCGGCTCTATCACTGACCGCTTTTTCTCCGCGCAGAAAGTGCTGGCGGTGTTGATGTTCGCTGGCGCTATTTTGATGTATTTCGCCGCTCAGCAAACCACCTTCAGTGGATTCTTCCCGCTGTTACTGGCCTATTCGTTAACCTATATGCCGACGATTGCGCTGACCAACAGCATCGCTTTTGCCAACGTACCGGACGTTGAACGTGATTTCCCACGCATCCGTGTGATGGGGACCATCGGCTGGATTGCTTCTGGTTTGGCCTGCGGTTTCTTACCGCAAATGCTTGGCTATAGCGATATTTCACCCACCAATATCCCCCTGCTTATCACTGCCGGAAGCTCTGCGCTGTTGGGCGTCTTTGCGTTCTTTTTACCGGATACGCCGCCAAAAAGTACCGGCAAGATGGATTTCAAAGTCATGCTGGGTCTGGATGCGCTGATCCTGCTGCGTGATAAGAACTTCCTCGTCTTTTTCTTTTGCTCTTTCCTGTTCGCAATGCCGCTGGCGTTCTATTACATCTTCGCCAACGGCTACCTGACAGAAGTTGGAATGAAAAACGCCACCGGCTGGATGACGCTGGGCCAGTTCTCTGAAATCTTCTTTATGCTGGCGTTACCGTTTTTCACCAAACGCTTTGGCATTAAAAAGGTATTGCTGCTTGGTCTTATTACTGCGGCTATCCGCTACGGATTTTTCGTTTACGGCGGCGCGGAGGAATATTTCACTTATGCTCTGCTGTTTCTCGGCATTCTGCTGCACGGCGTTAGTTACGACTTCTACTACGTCACGGCCTACATTTATGTCGATAAAAAAGCACCGGTACATATGCGCACCGCTGCGCAAGGGCTTATCACCCTCTGCTGTCAGGGATTCGGCAGCCTGCTCGGTTACCGTCTGGGCGGCGTGATGATGGAAAAAATGTTTGCTTATCGGGAACCGGTTAATGGTCTTACCTTCAACTGGGCTGGCATGTGGGGATTTGGCGCGGTCATGATCGCCGTCATTGCCGTGATGTTTATGATTTTCTTTCGCGAATCAGATAAAGAAATCACCGCCATTAAGGTGGACGATCGCGATGTAGCGTTGAAACAAGGGGAAGTGAAATGAAAGCAGAACGTATTCTCGGTGCCCTTTACGGGCAGGCGTTAGGGGATGCGATGGGTATGCCGTCGGAACTGTGGCCACGAACCCGGGTTAAGGCCCATTTCGGTTGGATCGACCGTTTTTTGCCCGGCCCTGCGGAGAATAATGCCGCCTGCTATTTTAACCAGGCGGAGTTCACTGATGACACGTCAATGGCGCTGTGTCTGGCAGATGCCCTGCTCGAGTGCGACGGAGAGATTGTGCCAGACGTTATTGGCCGCAATATTCTGGCCTGGGCCGAACGTTTTGACGCCTTTAATAAAAACGTGCTCGGCCCAACCTCAAAAATCGCGCTAAAAGCCATTCGCGACGGCAAACCTGTCGCCGAACTGGAAAACAACGGCGTGACCAACGGAGCGGCAATGCGCGTTTCGCCGCTGGGATGCCTGCTACCCGCCCGTGATGTCGATGCTTTTATCGATGATGTGGCATTGGCCTCCAGCCCGACGCATAAATCGGATCTGGCTATCGCTGGGGCTGTTGTGGTCGCGTGGGCGGTATCACGCGCTATCGACGGAGGCAAGTGGTCAGAGATTGTCGATGCGCTACCTGCCATTGCCCAACATGCGCAGCAAAAAAGGATCACGACCTTTAGCGCATCACTCTCTGCACGACTTGAGCTGGCACTGAAAATCGTCCGTAACGCTACCGGCATTGAGTCTGCCTGCGAGCAGTTGTATCAGGTTGTGGGCGCCGGAACCAGTACCATTGAATCCGTGCCTTGCGCCATTGCCATGGTTGAACTGGCGCAGACCGATCCTAACCGCTGCGCTATTCTGTGCGCAAACCTCGGGGGTGATACCGACACCATCGGGGCGATGGCAACCGCCATTTGTGGCGCTATCCATGGCGTAAGCGCGATTAACCCGACATTGAAACATGAGCTGGATGCGGTGAATCAACTGGACTTTATCCGTTACGCCAGTGGATTGATGCGACTGCGCGAGCAGCGGGAGGCGCTATGATCGCCACGCATCTGCAACACCTCCTCCCGCAGTTGTGTACACAGCGGCCAGTTACGGTGGTGGGTGCGGCGGTAATTGATGTCATTGCCGATGCATATGCCCTTCCCTGGCGCGGATGTGACATTGAACTCAAACAGCAGGGGGTGAACGTTGGCGGCTGTGCGCTCAATATTGCCGTGGCGCTCAAACGTTTAGGTATCGACGCCAGTAATGCTTTACCGCTGGGTCAAGGGGTGTGGGCCGACATTATCCGCAACCGGATGGCAAAAGAGGGATTGCACAGCCTGATCGACAATGCCGCGGGCGATAACGGCTGGTGTCTGGCTCTGGTCGAGCCGGATGGCGAACGTACCTTTATGTCCTTTAGCGGCGTTGAAAATCAGTGGAACGCTGACTGGCTGGCACAGCTGGATATCCCACGCCATAGTCTGGTGTATCTCTCGGGCTATCAGTTAGCCTCTGGGTGTGGCGAACTGCTGGTGCAGTGGCTGGAAGGTCTGGAGGAGGTGACGCCGTTTATTGATTTTGGGCCACGCATCGGCGACATTCCCGAGCCCTTACTGGCAAGAATTATGGCCTGCCGTCCGCTGGTATCACTTAATCGTCAGGAAGCGGAAATTGCCGCCGAGCGGTTTGCATTGAGCCATGATGTAGAGGGTTTTGGCGCAGAATGGGTACAACGTTTCGCCTCGCCGGTAGTGGTACGCCACGATAAAGACGGCGCGTGGTATTTCAGCGCTCAGACATCCGGTTGCATACCGGCATTTGCGACAGCGGTCGTTGATACTATCGGCGCAGGCGACAGCCACGCGGGCGGCATGCTGGCCGGACTGGCGTCTGGCTGGACCCTGGCTGATGCCGTACTGCTGGGTAACGCGGTTGCGTCCTGGGTGGTAGGGCATCGCGGCGGCGATTGCGCCCCTTCGCGCGAGGCGTTACTCCTCGCACACAAAGACGTATAGATCGCTTCGACAATAGCTGATGCTGTATTCAATGGGCCGTTGCTGCTGGTCAAGCGCTACTTGCTTGATCACCAGTACCGGCACTTTGCTGTCCATTTGAATGTGCGCCTGGAACTCCGCATCAGGCATTCGGGCGCTGACGCGGGAGCGCGTGCGCTGCGGGAAAATATGCTGGCTGCGAAAATAGTCATACAGTGAAACGCCGATGGCATCCACGTCATGGATAAGATGGGCAGGAACCCATGACTCTTCAATAGAAACCGCGTCTTCATCTACATAGCGAATGCGCTTGAGCAGGAAGACGTCACTCCCCGCGGCAACAGCCAACTGCTGAGCCACCTCTTCCGGGCAAGGCACAATACGCTTGTTGACCCACAGCGTATCTGGCTTTTTACCGCGCAAAACCACCTGCTGTGAAAAACCACGCGCTTCTTTTAGCGAATACTCGAAGATGTTGTTGATCTGCGTCCCGTAACCACGGGCGCGCGTCACTACGCCTTCTTCTTCCAGGGCCTGCATCGCCTTGCGTACCGTAATTCGCGAAACGCCGGTTAACTGGCTGAGATCGCGCTCGCCGGGCAGGATATTTCCATGCTCCAGAATCCCGCTACGCACAGCGTTTTTCACTGTTTGCGCAAATTTCATATACAGCGGCGTGTTATCTGCCGCTGCAATGCGTTCATTCAGTTGCGCGATAAGCTGGGTATGCGCTTGTTCCATTTATCTTTTTCCTGCAGCCTTCTCTGCAGCCAGTATACCCATTACCACCACGCGTGGAAATGATGTACCGGACCAATTCCCTCACCAACCTCCAGGGTGTCGGCCTGCGCCAACGCCGCAGAAAGCCACAGCTTAGCTTCCTGCACTGTCTGTGCCCAGTTGTCATGGCACGGACGCAGCGCCGCCAGCGCCGCGGATAGCGTACAGCCGGTGCCATGGGTATTTTTGGTCATCACCCTTGGCGCGGTAAAACGCTGCTCTCCCTCACGGGTAAAGAGCCAGTCGGGGCTTTGCGCATCCTCCAGATGACCGCCTTTCATCAACACCGCCTCGCAGCCCAGCGCCCGCAGTGCCCTTCCCTGCTCTAGCATCTCCTGCTCAGTCTGCGCATGGGGAGCCCCGAGCAGTGCCGCAGCTTCGGGTAAATTAGGGGTGATAATCGAAACCTGCGGCAGCAAATGGGTACGCAGTGTTTCTACCGCCGAGGGCGACAGCAACGGATCGCCGCTTTTCGCCAGCATCACCGTATCCAGTACGACATTTTGCACCCGATGGCGACGCAAACGTTCGGCAACCGCTTCAACAATATCCGTCTCCGCCAGCATACCGATTTTGGTGGTGTCGATACGCACATCACTCAACACCGAGTCCAGTTGTGCGGCAACAAAGTCAGGTTCTATGCGATAAACCGACTGCACCCCGCGCGTATTTTGCGCCACCAACGCCGTGATAACCGAACAGCCGTAAGCGCCCAGCGCCGAGAAGGTTTTTAAATCGGCCTGAATACCCGCACCGCCGCTTGGATCGGTTCCGGCGATCGTTAATGCGTTAATCCGTTTCATGCTTGCTCCTGTGCGTTCAGGTTATAGAGGGCATCGAGAAAAGCCGGGACAAAACTGCCCGGTCCGGTTGATTGTTGTGTGGCTATTTGCCCGGCCTGTTTCATCCAGCTACAGGCGGAGGCGATGTTATCAAGCCGGTCACCGTGCAGGGCGCAACTGGCCGCAACGACCGCCGACAGCGCGCATCCGGTGCCCACCACGCGGGTCATCAACGGATCACCGCCGTTCACGCAGACGGTACGCTGACCATCGGTCACGTAGTCCACTTCGCCGGTAACCACGACAATGGTCCCAACCTGACGAGCCAACGCCTGCGCAGCGGAAAGCGCAGCGGCTGGCGTATCTGTCGTGTCGACGCCGCGGCCCCCGCTGTTCATACCCGCCATAGCAAGTATTTCCGAGGCGTTGCCACGGATAGCGGCAGGCTGTAGTACCAGTAAATCCAGACAGAAGCGACGGCGAAACTCTAGCGCGCCCACGGCAACGGGATCGAGCGTCCACGGGGTTTTAACGAGATGTGCCCGCTCAACGGCGGCACGCATCGCCGTAGCCCGCGTCTGGGTTAAAGTGCCGACATTCACCAGCAACGCACTGGCGATAGCCGCAAACTGGCTGGCTTCCTCAGGCTCGATTACCATCGCAGGGGATGCGCCCAGCGCCAGTAGCGTATTGGCCGTAAAGCTTTGCACGACCTCGTTGGTCATACAGTGTGTGAGTGGTGAAAGCGTTCTAAATTGGTGCAAGGTGTGAGCCGCGAGTGCGCGGCTGTGCAGGTCAGGCTGCATGGTTTAGCTCCTGCCCGCGCGAAGAAGGGACACGAGCAGTGTCAGACTTCCCTACGCTGGCATTATCCAGATCAGGTGGTACGGGTATTTCTCAGCCTTCAATGAAGAAGGGCACCCCGAGTCGTTGTTACATAAAACTCAATAATATTAAAAGGACAGTAAGGGAAACTTACATACTTAAGCCCCTGCTATCCATTTACTGAATGGCGGAATGTATCCACACCGCATACTTTACCAGCCAGCGAGGGAGGTGAACAGCAGCGGTTTATTCTGGAAGGGGAGCTCATTGCCGCAGGCGTCGTCATCCACTCAGGCATTTCGTAGCGCGTCTCAATGCTGAGACACCACGATCATCCGCTCTTAAATTCCCAGGCAGACAGAAAGGTTGCAATTGAACATTCAGCCAGTTTCTCAAGTTTATGGGGATCAACTGCTTTTTGCGAGATTATTGCTCCAGGAAGCAGATATCCCATAATGGCCCCGAGGAAAGCAGTAGCCTGTAATTCCGGATTATCTAACGTGACTATTCCTTCATTATTTTTCTGTTCCAGAATTTCTGTCAGCGCCTGCAAAACGCGTCCAGAGTTTCTTTGTTCCAGCATAACGTGTAAATCGGGCTTTTGAACCAGCACTTGAATCAATAATCGCTGGAAATGGATATTCTCAGGGGTATAGAAATGATTCTGTACAACCCGGGCAAAACCTCTCAGGAGATCGGGAAAATCCAGTTGCTCCTGGAGTAACTGGCGTAAAGGCGGCTGCATTTTGTCATTCAGAAATTCAAACGTCGCCAGCAGGAGAGCATCCTTTCCCCCCGGAAAATGGCTGTAAAGGGTCGGCCGCGTTGTCCCTGCTTCACTGGCGATAGTATCAAGGGACACGTCAATGCCATGCTTGAGAAACAGCTCACATGCCGTTTGTAAAATGCGAGGGCGGGACTTCATTGGCCGCCCACGTTGATTAACCATTATTGCATTCCTTACGTTTGCCTTTTTTCAGTCTCGAGATTCCCTGCTGAATGAGAATAAAAAACAGTGGGACAAAGAGCAGCGTCAGTAACGTGCCAGTGAGCATACCGCCGATTACCGAAGTTCCAATCTCTTTCTGGCTGGAGGCCCCTGCGCCCGTAGAGAGTACCAGAGGGATAACTCCAACAACAAATGCCAGAGACGTCATGATGACAGGACGTAAGCGTAATCTTGCGCCTTCAAAAGCGGCCTGAATCAACGGTTTACCCCTGCGGATTTGCGCCAGAGCGAATTCAATAATGAGAATTGCATTTTTTGCTGACAGCCCCATCGTTGTTAGTATACCTACCTGGAAGTAGACATCATTTTCGAACCCGGTGATTAAGGCTGCACTCACTGCGCCGAGAACCCCAAGTGGGATAATCAGAAGCACAGCAATAGGCACAGACCAGCTTTCATATAAAGCAGCCAGACACAAAAATACGAACGCAACGGAGGCAAGATATACCCACAGTGTCTGTGCCGAGGAAGCCTGTTCCTGCCAAGATATCCCGCTCCACTGCAGATCAAATCCTTCGATTGGCGCTATCAGCCTGGCCATTTCAGCCATTGCTGCCCCAGAACTTATGCCGGGAGCTGCATCTCCTTGAAATTGCACAGCAGGTAATCCATTGAATCGCTGAAGCATTTGTGGACCAGTAGTCCAGCGGAAGGAGGCAAAACTGGCGAATGAGGTCATATCATCGCTACTGTTACGTACAAACCAGGCGGATAAGTTTTCAGGTATTGAACGCCATGGCGCATCACCTTGTATATAAACCCGTTTTACTCGGCCACGGTCAATAAAGTCATTAACATAAATCCCTCCCCATGCAGCAGAAAGAGTTTCGTTGATATCCGCCTGTTCAAGGCCGTGAGCTTGTGCTTTTTGTCTGTCAATATCTACCTGCAGCAACGCCTTTGCGGCAAGGCTGTTCACTCGCACAGCGTTCAGATTTTGGTTTTCTCTGGCGGCCGTAAGTAACATTGTTTGCGCCTGATTAAGACTGTGATAACCGCGGTCTGAAATATCCTGAAGCCATAATTCGAACCCACTGGATTGTCCCAGCCCACGAACTGTGGGTGGAGATACAATGCTGATAGCTGCGTTCTGAGACGTTTGATTAAAATATTGATTAGCCCTTGCGATAATAGCCTGAGCGCTGTTCGTTTCACCCTGACGCTCGTCCCAGTGCTTTAACTCAGCAACGGACATTCCCACATTTTGCCCGCTACCTGCGTTATTTCGGCCAGCGACCGTAAATATAGCGTTAAGATTGGCACTCTCCTGTGTCATAAAATAGCGTGTGATTTCATCTCCAACCTTCTGAGTCATTGACATTGGCGCCCCTGGAGGAAGAGTGAACTGGATTGATATTGCCCCCTGGTCCTCCTCCGGAAGAAAACTGGTCGCGAGTTTTTGATATTGCCAAACCATGAACATCGACATCAGAAAAGCGAGAATAATGATTCTCACAGGACGCGCTGATATTTGCGCAAGCATATTAATGTAGCGATGCTGACTTTTTTCGACATACCTGTTGAAATGAGTGAAGAATTTCCCTTTCTTCTCATTTCGGCTTTTAAGCAAATGAGCGCACAACGTAGGGGTTAAAGTCAGTGCAACCAGCACGGAAAGCGACATAGCAGAAACAATGGTCACTGTGAACTGGCGGTAAATAATGCCGACTGAACCACCAAAAAACGCAATTGGAATAAAAACGGCGGATAAGACCAGCGCGATACCTATTAATGCACCGGTTATTTCCCGCATGGAGTGGAGCGTAGCCTGCAGCGGATCGAGATGTTCTTCTTCCATCACTCGTTCGACATTCTCAACCACGACAATCGCGTCGTCGACAAGTAGCCCAATGGCAAGCACCATGGCAAAGAGTGTTAAGGTATTGATGCTATAACCCAGCAGACTGAGGATGCCGAATGTGCCCAATAATACGACGGGCACCGTCAATGAGGGGATTAATGTGGCTCTCCAGTTTTGTAAAAATAGATACATTACCGCCACAACAAAAACAATCGCTTCAATCAGCGTCTGCACAACATTCCCGATGGACACCGTCACAAACGGTGTACTGTCACGAGGATAAGCAACGACAATGCCTTGCGGAAACCGATCTTTTAATCTGTTAACTTCAACGCGAATCTTTTCAGCAGTTTCCAGTGCATTAGCTCCGGATGCGAGTTGAATAGATATTCCAGCAGCAGGATGACCATTAAGTGTGGTCAGATTCTGATAGTTTTCAGCCCCAAGTTCGATTCGAGCAACATCTCGCAAATATACAGCTGAACCATCATTATTTGTCCGAAGAATGATACTTTCAAATTGCGTTGATGTTTCCAGGCGGGACTGGGCGGTCACCGTCGCATTCAGATACTGATCATTGAGAGAAGGAAGAGAGCCAATCTCTCCGCTGGTCACTTGCGAGTTTTGTGCTTCGATAGCCGTTTGTACATCTGATGGCATCAAACCATAATTATTGAGTTGATGTGGGTTGAGCCAAATCCGCATGGCATATTGCGCACCAAAAACAGTTGTTTCTCCCACCCCCTTTATTCTACTTAAGGGCTCCTGCAACGTATTGATAAGGAAGTCGCTAATATCGACACTGGTTAAACGATCGTTCTGGTCATATAAGGCGATAACCATCAGGCTATCTCCCTGTGATTTAGTCACAGAAAGCCCCTGTTGTTGCACCTCCTGCGGTAGCCGTGTCATAGCCTGATTTACAGCATTTTGCACCTGGACCTGCGCTATATCGGGATTAATACCTTGTTCAAAGCTAAGACTGATACGAGACTGACCAGCTGAACTGCTGGTTGAAGAAAAATAAAGCAGACCATCAATTCCTTTGATTTGCTGTTCAAGTAGCTGCGTTACGCTGTCCTCAACGTTTTGCGCAGAAGCGCCTGGGTAGTTTGCCGTAACGTTCACCCCCGGAGGCGCAATATCCGGATACTGCTCAACAGGCAATGTGAAAAGAGCCAGGATACCGGCAGAAACGATGCAAATAGCAATGACCGCGGCGAATACAGGACGGAAAATAAAGAAGTGAGCCAGCATCGTGTTTTCCTCCGTTTAGTCAATGGGGTCGCGCAGTGAAAACACGTGCGGAGGCCTGGCACGCTGAATAAAAGCCATATGCGATGTTTGCCACAAATTAAAAACAGGTTGAGGTATGGGCAATGTGACCGTTGCTGGGCATAGCAGAATATTGATTGCTTTTGCGACAATGTATCTGCTGATTTCAAGGCAAGACATTGTTCGTTGATGTTCACGCCAGAGATAGTCATAGGTTTGGATAGTGAAACTATTTTGTAGTAGTAAAAAACGTAAATAGCTGAGTCGTAGCTGCATATGCTGATAATTCAAATCAGTGCACTGAGAGCAAGCCAGCTCACGGTCCCGCGTGACCAGACAGCGTTCAACAGTCTTTGGTTCCACAGATACCCCCTCATGCAGAGAGGCGTTAAGATGACATGAAAAAGCCATTAACATAATGAAAAATAATAATTTTCCCAAGTTAATCATAGCAAAATCCCATGAATTTATTTACTTTACAGTAAAGTAAATAAATTGATTAAACAAGCATCAATTTTTAACGCTATTCCAGTAATGGGTCTTCTTGAAGACAACTGTTCCGGGTCACAGAGACCGGAGCAACTCCTGTATGTCGTCTAACAGCTCCACTCTGAATTGATATGCAAAAACGTGATACTTCATCGCTAAAATGCCGCTCGAAATTGTCGCAATGCTGTACATTCATTTACACTTTTTACGAAATTACTGGTGTGATAACAAAAAAGTTCTTGTCAGATGCCCTGTAAGCCAGGAATGATACATGACTGATTTTGATGACCCGAAGAGGTAGAGAGGATGGGTATGAAGAATAAAATGTTGCTGGGTGCACTCCTGCTTGCAAGCAGTGTCGTCTGGGCCGCGCCGGCTGCAACAGCTGCCCCCACAGGTATCGATAAGTATGAGCTGAGCAGCTTTATTGCTGACTTCACCCATTTCAAACCCGGTGACAAGGTTCCACCACTGTATCTCACCGAAGAATACACCATTAAACAGTGGAATCTGCGCAACCTGCCTGCACCAACAGCAGGTACCCACTGGACCTACATGGGTGGCGCCTACGTGCTGGTCAATGATGCCGATGCCAAGATCATTAAAGCCTACGACGGCGAGATTTTTTATCACCGATAAAAAAAAGTACCTTCATCACGAAGGTACATTTTTTAGAAACATCACACCGCACTAATTAGTCATAAGATACCGCAAATATGACTTTACTTTGAACCTCACCAGGCCGTAACGATTCTCCTGTTACACGAACATATTTCGCAGTAATAGGGAAAGTGTACTGATTGTTGATTGTATCCAGTTTAGCTATTCTGTTCATCAGAGTATCCCCCAGTTTTAGGGGAGTCGTCGCGGTGCCGTTATATATCTGGAACCCCACTCCTTTTGCGCCATTCGTTAGCGTATTTTTTAGTATTTTCCCGCCTTCATCCCAGTCACCGCGAGCCACCTTAAAACTCACGGGGTTGGTGGTAACGTTATATATACTTTCACAATTCAGTATCAGATTTGTGGAGCCTGATTTAGTATTTGTTGCTGTATTAATCTCGTTTAACGTTGTATCGGGCATTTTAATTTCGTATATTGCCTGTGAAAAACGGCAGGTTGTTGGTCTGTGCTTGACGGTAAACGTAATATTTTGTGAGTAAGATACGTTGCTGTTAAATTTCCCTCCAATCCAACAGACAATCCATGACCATAGGCTGCTATTGCAGGTATTATCAGTTAATATACTAATAGCGGGACGTCCAAGGTTTATCGTATTGCCACTGGCTATCGTCAGATCAGCAGTACCAGATCTGACATAAGAAGCCTCGATAACGAATGGTCTCGGGTTAATAACTTCTTGTGTTTTATACTCTTTGGGCGTTGAGTTATATTGACCATCATTGCCTGTTGCAACAGGGAATCCGCTTCCGGTCAGTTTTAACTTCATAAAGATAGATTTTGTCGCACCGGGTTCTTTAAGTTCAATAATATAATCTTGTAATGGCGTTGCATAATACATTTTATCAGTTGACGCATTACATGAAAATGTATCATTCAGGTTGGTATTGAACGCTACAGTAACCACAGAACCAACTGTTGCTGACGTCATATCAAGTTCTACAGTTTGCTGTGCGGTCGTATTCTTCCCTAGGGTACATTTAGCCTGCCCCCAAAAAGAGAATGCCAATAAAAGCAAAAACAAATATTTTTTCATAAACCAATCCCTTATCGGCAAGTATAAACTTCATTCTCATCAATCGCCTTATCGAAGGTAATCGTACAGAACTTCCCCTGTTGTTTATTAACTGCAACGCGTACCGAAGCGGGAATATCATTGGTACGAATAAATAACCGGCTACCCTGCCCCACCAGGCCAACATTATTACCAAGTTCATCTTCCACTTCATAACCAAACGATAACGGAGAGCCGTCCGAACGCTCGGCAATGAAATACCAGGGTTTACGCCGATCGGTTTCAAACTCCGTCATCACGACCGCGCCGCGATAAGGTACTGTGCCTTTTCGATTGCCCAGCAACGCCACATCGCTATTACTGTCGGAAAGATCCAGCATCAGCATATTTTCACGATACGGCGTCAAACTGTCGTAAACCGCGTAACCTTTGCTGTTAGTTGTTAGATAACGATGTCCCTGCACGGCCGCGCCCTGTAACCCAGGCGCTTTAACAATGGCGAATGTATCTGAAAGCCGAGGAGCTAACGCGACACCATCTGACCACACGACTAACCCACCCTGAATATTGCCGCTGGCCTGCTGATATTTATTCGATTGACTATAACTGCTGCCAAAGGTCGCCATCGGCGCGCGCCAGACCAGGTTACCACCTGCCGTTGTCTCACTCTCCTGACGTTGATGGCTCAGATTTGCCCCTAAACTAAACTGATCGCGGTTTCCGGCAACACCGCTGAGACTGGTGTTACTCGACTGAAAGCCGTCATTATCAAACGTCGTCGAGTTGGATACGAACAAATCGCGTCGCGGCGTGGAAATCCCATCCCCCCACGAGAATGGGATGGAGATATACAGGTTAAAACGTTTATCCTCGTGGTTGTCTTCATCATAGGTCTGGCTAACAGACAAGGTGTAACTGACTCGCTGCCAGGCGTTCGAGTAGCTCAGCTGATAATCTTTGCCGGTTCCACTGCGCTGCCAATAGTCGCGCCACAGGCCGCTGACGGCCAGGGATCCCCAGTTCTCGGGTAACGCTTGATTGATATTTAGCGAAAAGCTGTTCTTACGACCAAAATCGTTCTGATAGTAGTCCGCAACGTCATAAACATCATTTTCATCGCGGTCATAGTGATTTTTGTTATTCGCCCATACGTAGTCATTAAAGGTACGATAATTTCGCGAGGAGTAACGAAAAGCTGCCAGCGCAAACTGCGTGCCGGTCTGAGCGACATACTTATTCCACGCAACCTGATAACTCTGACCATCAAAAACATCACCATTGTCCTGCTCACTATGCGATCGCGTGGCGTCTACCGATACTGCGCCAATGGGTGTATTCCAACCGGTCCCGAGCACAAATGAGGTATAGTTTTGTGACAGCATAGTGCCGCCATAGACCGTAAGCAGATTGTTCAGACCATATTGATAGCTACCTTGCAGGAAATCATACTGATTGCCAGCCCCCTCTATATGACTGCGCCCAGCAGCAAAATCATATTTCGATACGCCCGACTGCAGCATATTTGGTACAGATGAATAAGGCACCAGATAACGAGATACCGAACCATCCGCTTCTTTCACGCTCACATCTAAATCCGCACCACCGCCAGCGAGCTGTAGATCATCAATAGCAAATGGGCCAGGTGGAACTTCTTTCTGGTAAATAACAAAGCCGTTTTGTTCGATGGTTACCAGCGCGTTGCTCTGGGCAATCCCGCGGACTACTGGGGTAAAATTCTGTTTTGAGTTCGGTAACATTTGCATATCGCGCCAGATACGCACACCACGAAAACGTACCGCATCAAAGATATCCGCGCCGGTATACATATCTCCGGTACGTAGCGTGCCAAGTATTTGTGGGATACCTCGCTCCATATATAGCGTATTACTTTTCCAGTTGCCGCTGCCCTCGTTGCCTTTGGTATAGTTGGCATTTGAGTGCAACTGCCACCCTAGCAGGTTCAACCCGCTATTCAGGTTCACATAGCTGCTTTTATCATCACCACCGTGTTTATAATTACTGTAATACTGGCTGGCGTAATAAGAGGTATAAAAAGCGTTAACACCGCGATCCCAGGTTTCAGGCGGCACATATCCTGGTTCATATTCCAGCACATACGCCTGCGGAACGCTTAGATTCAAAATAAATTGCCCGATGTCATAACCAACACTGCCGCCCTGAACTGCTTCACGTAGCGGCACGCACTCCTCTTTTTTATCCGTTTTAATATTCTCTGTGCGAATACCAATTTGCTGCAATTGTGCCCAGGACAGACATGTCGCGTCAGGATCAGCGTTGATATTAATTTCGTACCGGCCACGCCACTGGTTATTAAGATAAACATCCATTTCATATATGCCGGGCATTGGCTTATCACCATCAATTTGATAGCGAGAGATTTTCTCGCCGTTCAAACCGCCGATCATAAAATTTGTATCAAACGTGTCTTCTTCAGCCCATGCGGATGAAGTGGCTAACACTGACAAGATTGCCAGTGTAATGGAGTTTATCTTTGACATAATCAGTCCTTGACTATCTTTCCGTTTTTATTTTTTCACTTAAGTAGTTTCCGTGATCGTCAATAAGAGTAACCTTGTAATGATTAACGACAGCAGCAGTGACAACCTTTTTATCTGACCACGGAGCAAGCAACACTGTCTCGCTGTTTATTTTTGAATTACCCACGAGCTCAGGTATCGTTATCCAGTTGGCAGAATTGTTTTTGATATTAATGCCACCACTGACATATCTGACGCTTAAGCGAGAAAAGCTTTTTTCATCTACACCGGCAATGCCCTGCGGACGATATATAAATTTGATGCGATTCTGCATAGCAAATTTAATCATATTCTTCCCTGCTGATTCCGCAGAATTAGGAGGAATATCCAACACATTAAGAAAAAAAAGGCTTTCACGATCTTTTGGCAGCGTATTTGCTAGTTGCTTGATTTTGAGTTGTTGACCAGAACCTCCGCTGACCTTAGCCACGGGAGGATTCATCACAAATGGCACCTGGATTTTTTCTGGTGGCAGGCTGGTATCTCCGTCATCTATCCAGGACTGGACCAGGGAGCTACGGCTACCTTCATTCATTAACTGTACGGTAATTTCTTTTTTCTGTGCCGGATAAATGACACGCGTGCCGTAAATGTACACGCCACCCCACGCAGGCAATACTGTGCCAACTAATAATAATACTATTATTTTTTTCATTATAATTATCCTTACTACGGAAATAATCGGCGACCAGAGCCGCCGATAAACAGGATAGCAATCTTAATCAGTAACAACAGTCATCGTCAGCGAAGAGGCAACGTCACCAGCGGAAACAGCGGCAGTACCAATTTTCGCGTAGCGTGCACTAAAGTTCAGCGTATATTTATTGTCTGCGGTTTTGGTTAACTCAATACCTGTATCGGGGTTAACCTGTTTAGTAAAGTCATCACCATAGTAAACGGAGAAGCCAGCACCATTATTTGCGGCAGTATTTCGTGTAATATATTTATTAGTGCTGTCAAATTGAGAACTGGAGAAAGTAATTTTCGGTGCTTTATCCCCCGTACATTCAACAGTCAATGGCGCGGTAGTCTTATTTGAGTATCCGTCATAAACACCACCCGCACTTAAGTTATTTAATCTGTCAGCACCAATTTGGTTCATACCAATGGTCGCCGTGGTGTCACCCGTAAATTTACAGGTTGTTCCAACCACCTTACCAGTAATAATCAGTTCACCCTGATCGGTATCAGCAGCAAAAGCCCCAGCGCTCATAAATACAGCAGACAGCACAACAGCAGAAATAACTGAACGTTTCATAGTATCTTCCTTAATGAATTGAATTCTATTTATTAAGAGGGTTTAACTCTTGAAATTAAATTCGCACACCAGAAACGTTACCGCAATGTAAACACGTTGTTTTATTGATTTAAAACAAGTTGCAAAGAGCAATATAATTGCAACAAATAAATAGAGTTCTTTATTGTTTATAAATTAATAAATTTAGGAGATTAACTGCCGGAGTGAAATTCTTTGAGGAAATAATTAACCACGCATTATTCACCACAAAAATACATGGTTAATAAAAGACTTTTTAATCATAACGAGTCAGCACAATCTGCCGTGTAGCGTCGCCGGGAACAGTAACAATTTCCGTTACCGCACCTTTTGTTGGTTTGGAGACACCCTCTCTGACGTTTGAAAAGGAAACGGCATTGCCACAGCGTTGCTGCACTTCGTTATTGACAACATCAGTGCTGCAGGTAGGCTCGGTTACTCGACCACTTATATTCACGGTGGCAGTCTCTGCGGCAAAAACAGAAGCGCTCATTCCATACATCAGAGTAATAACTCCCAAGAATAAACTAATTTTCATAGCATTCATTATTCCTGTATTGGGCGGAAACAGCGTGCAAGCCGTCTGGCTGTGAGTAATGGTTAACTCTCTCACCAGAACTAATTGAGATTGTAGATTAATAGGATGAATTTGATCAATTCAAATGATGCATTGAAGCGATTTATTCAGAAAAAGACATGGATTATACAGGCAGGATAAACAATATAACGAAGTTTATTCACCCCATACATTCACCGCATCAATTTATTATGATGCGGTGAATATCTGTCACGCGGTTAATTACACGGCGCGAAAGGCAATCTCGCCCGGAATAACTTCACCCTGCCAGTAAAGCTGGGCAGCTACACGCCCAGCCAGGTCACGGTAAATGGCGGTAAATTCACTGTCAGGACGACTGATAACCGTCGGGGTACCACGATCGAGGTCTTCACGCAGAGAGATATGCAGCGGCATCTGTCCCAGCAGTTGGGTGTGATACTGCTCAGCCAGCTTCTGCGCGCCTCCGGTGCCAAAGATTGGCTCATGATGACCGCAGTTGCTGCAAATATGCATGCTCATATTCTCAACAATACCCAGCACCGGCACTTCGACTTTTTCGAACATCACGATGCCTTTTTTCGCATCGATAAGCGCAATGTCCTGCGGAGTGGTCACCACAACAGCCCCCGTGACCGGAATGTTCTGCGCCAGCGTCAACTGGATGTCACCGGTGCCCGGTGGCATATCCAGTACCAGGTAATCAAGATCCGGCCATAGGGTTTCCTGCAGCATCTGCAGCAGCGCTTTGCTGGCCATCGGACCACGCCACACCATTGCGTTATCGTCAGTGACCAGATAACCAATAGAGTTCGTCGCCAGACCGTGAGACATGATAGGCGCCATGTGGGTACCGTCTGGCGAGGTTGGCCGCTGGTTTTCCGCGCCGAGCATCGTTGGGATAGACGGCCCATAAATATCGGCGTCCAGAATCCCTACCTTCGCGCCTTCCGCAGCCAGCGCCAAAGCCAGGTTCACGGCGGTAGAAGATTTGCCCACGCCGCCTTTACCCGAACTGACGGCGATAATGTTTTTTACACCATTAATGCCTGGCTGGTTTTTCACGCGTTTCAGCGTCGCAATGTTATGCGACAGCTTCCAGTCGATCGCTTTCGCACCGGTAATACGCAACAGATCGGCGCTACATTGCTCTTTTAATTCCTCAAACGCGCTATGCCAGACAAACGGCATGACCAGCTCAACGTGCAACGTGTCATCCATCCAGGCGACGTGGTGCAACGCTTTAAGCGTCGTCAGATTATGCTTCAGGGTTGAATGCTGAAAATTCGCCAGCGTCCCGGCGACCATGGCGCGCAGGGTCTCTGGTGATTTGGCCTGGGATTGTGCGTTCATCCCGACTCCTTTTTGTTGTTCTGAATATACAATAGTCACCAGGTAGTTTACTCCAACCGCAACAATTATTCATTTACGGATAAATGCCCT
The DNA here is from genome assembly GCF_030334595.1 of Citrobacter sp. Ce104. NCBI lineage: Bacteria > Pseudomonadati > Pseudomonadota > Gammaproteobacteria > Enterobacterales > Enterobacteriaceae > Citrobacter > Citrobacter sp. Ce104. Next base: position 746,217 of record NZ_JAOWDP010000068.1, on the reverse strand, counting down.
TATCGCTTGGCGCAGTAATTACCATTTTGGTACTATCAAAGCCCTTTTCACTACAAAAGAAGTAATTGCCCACTATGACTCAAGTCGCGAAGAAAATTCTGGTAACGTGCGCACTGCCGTACGCCAACGGCTCAATCCACCTCGGCCATATGCTGGAGCACATCCAGGCTGATGTCTGGGTCCGTTACCAGCGAATGCGCGGCCACCAGGTTAACTTCATCTGCGCGGACGACGCACACGGCACGCCAATCATGCTGAAAGCGCAGCAGCTTGGGATCACGCCAGAGCAGATGATCGGTGAAATGAGTCAGGAGCATCAGACTGATTTTGCAGGTTTTGACATCAGCTATGACAACTACCACTCTACGCACAGCGAAGAAAACCGTGAGCTGTCTGAGCTGATTTACACGCGCCTGAAGGAGAACGGTTTTATTAAGAACCGTACAATCTCCCAGCTTTACGATCCGGAAAAAGGCATGTTCCTGCCGGACCGTTTTGTTAAAGGCACCTGCCCGAAATGTAAATCACCGGATCAATACGGCGATAACTGTGAAGTCTGTGGCGCAACCTACAGCCCGACCGAACTTATCGAGCCGAAATCCGTCGTTTCTGGCGCGACGCCGGTAATGCGCGACTCCGAACACTTCTTCTTTGACCTGCCGTCCTTCAGCGAGATGCTGCAGGCCTGGACGCGCAGCGGCGCGTTACAGGAGCAGGTTGCCAACAAAATGCAGGAATGGTTCGAGTCCGGCCTGCAGCAGTGGGATATTTCCCGCGATGCCCCGTACTTCGGTTTTGAAATCCCGGATGCGCCAGGCAAGTACTTCTACGTCTGGCTGGATGCGCCTATTGGCTACATGGGTTCATTCAAAAACCTGTGCGATAAGCGTGGTGACACCACCAGTTTTGAAGAGTATTGGAAGAAAGATTCCGACGCCGAACTTTATCACTTCATTGGCAAAGACATCGTCTATTTCCACAGTCTGTTCTGGCCTGCCATGCTGGAAGGCAGCAATTTCCGTAAGCCGACCAATCTGTTCGTACACGGTTATGTGACGGTGAACGGCGCGAAGATGTCCAAATCTCGCGGCACCTTTATTAAGGCCAGCACCTGGCTGAAGCACTTTGATGCCGACAGTCTGCGCTACTACTACACCGCGAAGCTTTCTTCACGCATTGATGACATCGACCTGAACCTGGAAGACTTTGTCCAGCGCGTAAACGCCGATATCGTTAACAAAGTGGTCAACCTGGCTTCACGTAACGCGGGCTTTATCGCTAAGCGTTTTGACGGCGTTCTGGCGGCTGAGCTGGCCGATCCGGCGTTGTATAAAACCTTCACCGACGCCGCAACGGTGATTGGCGAAGCGTGGGAAAGTCGTGAATTCGGCAAAGCTATCCGTGAAATCATGGCGCTGGCCGACGTGGCAAACCGCTACGTTGACGAACAGGCTCCGTGGGTCGTGGCTAAACAGGAAGGCCGCGATGTCGACCTGCAGGCGATCTGTTCCATGGGTATCAACCTGTTCCGTGTGCTGATGACTTACCTGAAGCCGGTTCTGCCAACGCTTGCTGAACGTGTAGAAGCGTTCCTGAACTGCGAACTGAGCTGGGATGCCATTGAGCAGCCGCTGCTCGGTCACAAGGTCAACACCTTCAAGGCGCTCTACAATCGCATTGACATGAAACAAGTTGAAGCGCTGGTGGAAGCATCGAAAGAAGAAGTGAAAGCCGCTGCCGCACCGGTAATCGGCCCGCTGGCGGATGATCCAATTCAGGAAACCATCACCTTTGACGATTTCGCCAAAGTTGACCTGCGCGTGGCGCTAATTGAAAACGCTGAATTCGTGGAAGGTTCCGACAAACTGCTGCGTCTGACGCTGGATCTCGGCGGCGAGAAGCGTAACGTCTTCTCCGGCATTCGTTCTGCTTATCCGGATCCACAAACCCTGATTGGACGCCAGACCATTATGGTTGCTAACCTGGCTCCTCGTAAGATGCGCTTCGGCATTTCTGAAGGGATGGTAATGGCGGCAGGTCCTGGCGGGAAAGATATCTTCCTGTTAAGCCCGGACGAAGGCGCAAAACCTGGCCAACAGGTGAAGTAAATCAGACATCTCAAGCGCTGCAACTGCAGCGCTTTTTTTGCTGAATGATTTTATCCCTAATCTTAAACACACTGCCTCACTCCATTTTCGGACTGCTCAGCCAACGCGATTAGATTTATTCTATACTGCTCTGCTATTAAGGCCGTTCGGTCCCATCAAATTCATTGGCGCTATTATTTAGCATCCAACATTCATGAAATGGAGTTTTACATGAAAGCGTTTCAAAAATTAGTTTCACTTGTCGCTGCGTCGGTTGTCGTTTTTTCTCTGACGGGATGTGGTGATAAAGAAGAGACAAAAACATTCAATGCCAACCTTAACGGTTCGGATATTACCGTCTCTTACACCTATAAAGGCGATAAGGTTCTGAAACAGATCTCCGAAAGTAAAATCAGCTATGCATCGATCGGCGCCAGCAATAAAGAAGAAGCCGCGAAAGTATTCGACGCGCTGAGCGCTAAATATCAAAATATCGCTGGTATAGAAGAAAAGCTCAGCTATACAGATACCTACGCGCAGGAAAATGTCACTATCGATATGGAAAAAGTTGATATAAAAGCATTGCAGGCAATTTCCGGGATGAAGCTTTCTGAGAGTGCCGATAAAAACATCAGCATGAAGCAAATGCAAACGGTAATGGAATCGGCGGGTTTTAAAGAAGTGAAGTAAACCACCGGCGACCCGATATTCATCGTGGTCGCCCGCTTTACGCTTTAAGACTTCGCGTTATGCACGTGGAAGGTCAAACCTCGCAGGAAATAACGTAGAAACTGATCGCCGCATTCGCGATAATTCTTATGGTCCGGCGCGCGCATCATGGCGGTGATTTCCGGCATCGACACACGAAACTTCTGCCCGGTCATAATGGCCAGAATATCATCGGTTTTCAGCGAAAAAGCGATACGCAGCTTTTTCAGTACCGTATTGTTGTTAACACGACGCTCAAGCGCCAGTTCCGGCGCAGAATCATCTTTACCACGCAGATGATAAATCAGTCCGTTTAAAAAACCGGAGAGAATGATATCCGGGCAGCGCACAAACCCGTCTTCATCTTCTTTTGTCATCCAGGTATCGAAACCTGCGGAGGTGGATTCCATGTCAGCAAGCGCAAGAATACGCACCATGTCGTTATTGTTCGCTTTCAGGGTGTAGCGCAGGCTACGAAGAATATCGTTACTTAGCATAGAGCCTTCAACTGTCGGTGATGCAATGGCGCGCAGTGTATCAGTTTTACAGTCCAATCGCCTCTTTTAGACTTTTAAGATAACGGCGGCTTACCGGAACGGTCAGGCCGTTACGCAAAATCAGCTCCGCCTGACCGTTATCTTCCAGACGGATCTCCTGCAATTGCGCCATATTCACCAGATATTGCCGGTGACAGCGCAGCAGAGGAGTACGACTTTCCAGCGTTCTGAGCGTCAGTTCGGTGAACCCCTCTTTACCATCGCTACTGGTCACATACACGCCGCTCATACGGCTGCTGATAAACGCCACATCATCCATTTGCAGCAGATAAATTCGGCTATGACCGCTGCACGGAATAAACTTCAGCGCCTGCTGATTCTCGGGCAGTAGTGATACATCCTGCTTGGTGCGCTCCTGGCGTAAACGGATCAGCGTTTTTTCCAGCCGCGCTTCTTCAATCGGTTTGAGCAGATAATCAAACGCGTGTTCTTCAAAGGCCTTCACCGCATACTCATCAAAGGCGGTAAGGAAAACAATGTACGGGCGATGCTCGGGATCAAGCATGCCGACCATTTCCAGGCCGCTGATACGCGGCATCTGAATATCAAGAAACAGGACATCCGGACGCAGCTTATGTACCGCGCCGATGGCTTCCACCGCATTCGAGCATTCCCCGACAATCTCGATGTCGCTTTGCTCCTGCAACAGGATCCGCAGATTCTCCCGCGCTAACGGTTCGTCATCGACAATCAGCACTTTGATCATGCCAGTTCCTCCAGAGGAAGTCGTAAAGTGATTCGGGTAAAACGGTCAGGTTCACACGCTACGCTGATGCCAAAATCGTCGCCAAACCGCTCGCGCAGTCGTTTATCGACCAGATTCATACCCAATCCGCTGGCCTCAGACGTTGGCTGATACAACCCGGCGTTGTCTTCAATATCCAGCATCAGATACAGCCCTTCGCGGCGGGCGGTAATCGACACTTCCCCGGTATCCAGTAGCTGAGAGGTACCATGCTTGATGGCATTCTCCACGATCGGTTGTAAGGTGAAAGCGGGTAATTGCTGATGAGCAAGCGCATCTGGCACCGTTAAGGTCACCTGCAGGCGCGACTGAAAGCGCGCCTTTTCAATTTGCAGATAGGCGTTAACATGCTCAATTTCATCAGCCAGCGTCACAATCTCCGACGGGCGCTTTAAGTTTTTGCGAAAGAACGTCGACAAATACTGCACCAGTTGACTGGCCTGCTCGCTATCGCGTCGGATCACGGCTTTAATGGTGTTGAGCGCATTAAACAGAAAATGGGGATTCACCTGTGCATGCAGGAGTTTGATTTCCGACTGCGTCAGCATCGCTTTTTGCCGCTCATACTGCCCGGCCAGAATCTGCGCCGAAAGCAGTTGGGCGATCCCTTCCCCCAGCGTGCGGTTGATCGAGCTAAAGAGACGGTTTTTGGCTTCATACAGCTTGATAGTCCCCATCACCCGCTGGTTTTCGCCCCGCAAAGGGATGACCAACGTTGAGCCTAATTTACATTGCGGATGCAAAGAGCAGCGGTAAGGGACTTCATTCCCATCGGCATACACCACCTCGCCGGTTTCTATCGCCCGTTGGGTGTACGAGGAGGAAATCGGTTTACCGGGCAGATGATGGTCGTCGCCAATACCGGTAAATGCCAGCAGCTTCTCGCGATCGGTAATCGCCACGGCGCCGATATCCAGCTCCTCATACAGCACCTGGGCAACCTTCATGCTGTTAACCTCGTTGAATCCCTGGCGCAATATACCTTCCGTGGAAGCAGCAACTTTTAGCGCTGTGGCGGAAAAAGCGGAGGTATATTTTTCAAACATCGCCCGTTTATCGAGCAAAATACGCATAAACAGGGCCGCGCCCACGGTATTAGTCACCATCATCGGCGCGGCGATATTGCTGACCAGTCGAAACGCGTCATCGAACGGACGAGCAATTAACAAGATGATCAGCATCTGCACCAGTTCGGCAACAAAGGTAATAGCCCCCGCGGTCAGTGGGCTAAAGACTTTATCGGTGCGACCGCGACGGGTGAGTACACTGTGCACCAGCCCGCCGAGTAAACCTTCCACAATGGTTGAAATCATGCAACTGAGCGCCGTCATTCCGCCCATGGAATAACGATGTAAGCCGCCGGTCAGGCCGACTAAACCGCCAACCACCGGGCCGCCAAGCAGCCCGCCCATCACCGCGCCAATAGCACGGGTGTTGGCAATAGAATCATCAATGTGCAGCCCGAAATAGGTGCCCAAAATGCAGAAAATGGAAAAGGTGACGTAGCAAAGCAGCTTATGCGGGAGCCGGATCGTGACCTGCATCAGCGGGATAAACAAACGCGTTTTGCTCATGAGCCACGCGATAACGAGAAACACACACATCTGCTGAAGCAGCAGCAACACCAGATTAAACTCGTACATACCCGCCAACCACATATCACTTAAAAGCGCGTAACATACATGGGCTGCGCGTAACTTTCTTTGAAGTGTTGCAAAAAAAAAGGAATTTGTGAGAACGATCACTCGAAAGCGCGAGCATGACTACAAATTCACCCATTCGTTGAACAAAAAACAGACAAAACTACCTGGTTCGCAAAAGAGCGTCTAAAGTAAAACTGGGACCTCGCGAGCATAAGTGAGACGACGATGGCGCTTTACACAATAGGTGAAGTGGCTTTGCTTTGTGATATCAACCCTGTCACTTTACGCGCGTGGCAGAGGCGTTACGGATTACTCAAACCGCAGCGGACAGACGGCGGGCATCGCCTGTTTAACGACGCGGATATCGACAGGATCCGTGAGATAAAACGCTGGATAAACAACGGCGTTCAGGTCAGTAAGGTAAAAATGCTGCTCAGCAATGAGAACATTGATGTCCATAACGGCTGGCGCGAACAACAAGAGACGCTGTTGAGCTATTTGCAAAGTAATAATTTGCATAGCCTCAGACTGTGGATCAAGGAGCGCGGTCAGGATTATCCCGCACAAACGCTCAATACCCATTTGTTCATTCCGTTACGCCGACGCCTGCAATGCCAACAGCCGATCCTGCAGGCGTTACTGGGGATCCTCGACGGCGTCCTCATCAACTACATCGCAATTTGTCTGGCTTCGGCGCGCAAGAAACAGGGTAAAGACGCCCTAGTTGTCGGCTGGAACATTCACGATACCACCCGTTTATGGCTGGAGGGTTGGGTAGCCAGCCAGCAGGGATGGCGCGTTGACGTCCTCGCCCACTCGCTGAACCAATTGCGACCGGAGTTGTTTGAAGGTCGAACCTTACTCGTCTGGTGCGGCGAGAGCCAAACGCCCGCACAGCAGCAACAGTTGAACGAATGGCGCGCGTTGGGTCACGATATTTATCCACTCGGTATTTAGAGCCTGGCCCATTAGGGCTATTTTGCTTGCCATTTCGAACCTGGGCAGTGCTCAGACAACACTCAGAGAGTTTTGAACGCCCTTTAGGGCGGCCCGGAGGGTGAGCGTAGCGAATAATCCTCACGTAGTACGTGTACGCTCCGGTTCTTCCGCGCTGTCCGTGTTCAAACTGTCTGCGCCAATAACGCCTACTGATCCAGGCTCTTAATATTCTATTAACAAAAGTGTACAATCCTTAAATTCACATAAGGAGTGCATAATGAGCGCAGCTAAAATCGGTGTTATCACCCTCTTTCTGCTAATGGCTATCGGCGGTATCGGCGGCGTCATGCTGGCAGGCTACACATTCATTTTACGTGCCGGGTAAGGCGGCTCGCTAATCGCTCAAACCCGCGATCAACTATCACTGCCGCCAGCGCGACCAGCAGCGCGCCCTGAATCACATAAGCGGTATTGAACCCGCTAAGCCCGATAATAATCGGCGTGCCCAGCGTGTTCGCCCCGACGGTTGAGGCGATTGTTGCGGTGCCGATATTAATAATCACCGACGTGCGAATCCCCGCCAGGATGACCGGTGCCGCCAGCGGCAACTCCACTTTGCGCAGCCGCTGGCTCTGACTCATTCCCATTCCGCTGGCTACCTCCATCACGCTGGGAGAAATGCCGCCGAGTCCCGCCAGCGTTGCCTGCAGGATCGGTAACACGCCATACAGGATCAGCGCGATAATCGCGGGTTCAAGCCCAAACCCCATCACCGGTACGGCGATTGCCAGCACGGCGACCGGAGGAAAAGTCTGCCCCACGGCAGCAATCGTTTCCACCATCGGCCTGAATTCCACGCCCCAGGACCGGGTTACCACAACTCCCGCCCCCGTGCCGATGATGACGGCAATAAGACTTGAAATCCCCACCAGCGCAAAGTGGCTTAACGCCAGCGCCGTAAAACTTTCCTGCTGATACACCGGTCGCGGCAACTCAGGAAACAGCGAACTAAACAGGGCCTGACTGTGCGGTAACCCGACCAACAGGATCAGAAACAGCGCAACAAGCCAAAGCAGCGGATCAGCAAGACGTTTCACGGGTCGGCATCTCCGAAAGCAGATCGCGAAAATGAAGCGTCCCGCAAGGCAACCCCTGCGGCGTCACAACCGGTAAAACCTCGCAACCGCGCGCCACAAACACCGACAACGCATCACGAAGCGTCATCTCATCCACCAGCGGTTCACCATCTGAGCGTTCGCCGCAACGGATAAAATCACCTACCGTGCGCAGTGACAACAGCCTTACGCCCAGTTCACTACGGCCAAAAAAGGTTTGCACGAAATCATTCGCTGGCGCAGTCAGCATCGACAGCGGCGCACCTTGCTGCACAACCTTTCCTGCATCCATCAGAACCAGATGCTCCGCCAGCCTCAGCGCCTCATCGATATCATGTGTGACCAGCACAATGGTACGCCCCAGCAGACGGTGAATGCGCGTCATCTCCAGTTGCAGCGCACCGCGGGTGACCGGATCCAACGCGCCAAAAGGCTCATCCATCAATAGCACCTGCGGGTCTGCCGCCAACGCACGCGCAACCCCGACCCGCTGCTGCTGTCCGCCGGAAAGCTGATGCGGATAACGGTGACGCAAACTCGCCTCAAGACCCAGCAGTGCCATCAGTTCATCTGTTCGGTCATCAATACGTGAGCGCGGCCACTTTTGCAGCTGTGGTACGGTGGCGATGTTCTGCGCAACGGTCCAGTGTGGAAACAAACCAATCGACTGAATCGCGTACCCCATACGTCGTCGTAACTCCAGCACCGGCAGGCTGCGGATCTCCTCCCCGGCAAATCGGATCTGCCCGCTGTCATGCTCAACCAGACGGTTGATCATCTTCAGCGTGGTGGACTTCCCCGAACCCGACGTACCAATTAATACCGAAAAGCTGCCCTCCCCTAACTTCAGATTAAGGTCATCGACGGCCCTGTGCTGACCATAGGTTTTACTGACATGGCGAAATTCAATCATTATTCGATACCTTTAGCAGCGCGAGACCTAAATCAAACAGCGCATCAATCAACACTGCCAGCACAACTACCGGGATCACACCCAGCAGAACTAAATCAACGGCGCTACTGAGCAATCCCTGAAAGACCAGCGCGCCAAATCCCCCTGCACCAATCAGCGCGGCAATCACCGCCATCCCCACTGTCTGGATCATGACCACCCGCAAGCTGCGCAAGAAGACCGGCAACGCCAGTGGAAACTGCACCGAGATAAACCGCTGCCGCGCGCTCATCCCCATCGCCCGGGCGCTTTCCAGCACATCGCGTGGAACCTGATTCAATCCAGCCACTACGCCGCGAACCAGCGGTAAGAGCGCATACAGCACCAACGCAATAAGCGCAGGCGTCAGACCGGTTCCGGCGACGCCAAGCGAACCCAACACCGGAAAGTGCTTCACCAGCCCGGCGAGGGGCGCAATTAACAGGCCAAACAGCGCGACGGAGGGAATGGTCTGGATGATATTCAGTGCAGCAAATACCGGCCCCTGGCGAGCGACAGAAAAAGCACACCAGACGCCCAGCGGCACGCCAATGAGCATCGCGGGCACCACGGTAGCGAACAGAATTGTCAGATGTTGCGCCAGTGCGTCATTAAAGACATCCTGACGGTTGGCATATTCTTTAAGCAGAGAAAGATCGTTAAACGTGCCGGAGAACAAAAGCACCAGCGGCAAAATAAACATTTGCGCATGCAACAGCCATCGCCATGATGCCTGTTCGGTGATGCGACGAATGGCGTCACTGGCGGCCAGCAGCATCAGCCCCAGTCCCAACCAGAACCCGCTGCCCAGACTGGTTCTGGCCAGCGGGCTACCGGTCTGGGCCAGATACGTTGCCGTTGCTCCTGCGGTTACCAGCGCCGCAATCACCAACAGCTGGCTAATAACAAGCGTCAATATATTGCCGGACTTTCCCGGTACAAAGCACAGAAGAAACAGCAGCAAGCAAGCCACCGCCAATCCCCACGCCATGTCGGGCCGGATATCCCAGAGTTGACGACCTTCGCCGGAAACCAGGCGATTGGGAGCATAGCTAATGAAAGGAAGCGCTGCCGCCGCGAAGGTAAGAAGCACCAGCAGCAGCAACACCCGATTTACTGAAATTTTCGACAAAACACCCACCCGCTGCAAACTCCGTTACTTCACCCATCCTTTTTGCTTCAGGTAGTCTGCTGCGACTTTTTTCGCATCCAGCCCCTCCACGGCAATACTGGCATTCAGTTGTTGCAGCGTTTTTTCATCCAGGCTGGCAAATACCGGTTGTAGCCATTCTCCCATTTGCGGGTAGTCCTTCAGCACCGATTCACGCACAACGGGCGCAGGGGCATAAATGGGCTGGACGCCTTTTGGATCGCTTAATGTTTGCAGACCGAGCGCCGCAACCGGACCGTCGGTGCCGTAGGCCATCGCCGCATTGACTCCAGAAGTCTGCTGCGCCGCCGCTTTAATTGTCACCGCGGTATCACCACCCGCCAGCGACAACAACTGATTTTGCTTCAGCTTGAAATCATAGGCTTTTTCAAACGCAGGCAACGCGTCAGCGCGTTCGATGAATTCCGCAGAGGCGGCAAGCTTGAACGTTCCCCCGTCTTTCAGGTAACGACCTAAATCAGCAAGCGACTCTAGCTTGTTCTTTTGTGCGATATCCTGGCGTATAGCAATGGTCCAGGTATTGTTGGCGGGCGCAGGCGTTAGCCAGACCAGCTTATTTTGCTCTGCGTCCAGCTTTTTCACTTTGTCGAAACCGGCCTGCGCATTCTTCCACGCAGGATCATTCTCATCTTTAAAAAAGAATGCCCCATTGCCGGTATATTCCGGATAAATATCCAGCTCACCGGAGGTGATGGCTCCACGCACTACCGGAGTGGTACCCAGCTGTACTTTATTGACGGTTTTCACGCCGTGACTTTCGAGCACCTGCAAAATAATGTTGCCGAGCAGCGCCCCTTCGGTATCTATTTTTGAACCGACCGTGACGGGTGACGCGGCCTGTAAGGGTAAGCTTATCGCGGCTAAAAGCGCCAGTGAGCCCACCCATACTTTTGAGATTATCATGCTGTACTCCTCATCCTTTTGCGGCCCTTTTCAGAGACTTGAGGAAAAAGCATAGTCGAAAAATCAAGCCTTAACCTGGCAATTGGGTAGTAACACTGAGAGTTATTAGCGGTAAGGCGATAATAAAATAAAAAAATCCGGCAAACCCAAAGTGAATTTGCCGGATGATTCTATTTAGTCAGCCTGGTAAGCGTAACGCCATCAGGCATGATGCGTGGCTTTATTCATCAATTACAGCAGCTCAAATTCGCCCTGCTTCACTCTGGCAGAATCAACGCCGATAAAGACGTTGAACTTGCCCGGTTCCGCATCGTATTGCATGCGCTGGTTCCAAAACTTCAGCGCTTCAACGTCAATCGGGAAGCTTACGGTCTGGGTTTCGCCCGGCTTAAGATTTACTTTCTCAAAACCTTTCAGCTGTTTTACCGGACGACTCATTGACGCGGTCACATCCTGCAAATACATCTGAATAACCGTCGCACCTTCGCGCTTGCCGGTGTTGGTCACCTGCACGCTGGCCGTCACTGTCCCGTCACGCTTCATCGTTGGGGAAGAGAGTTTCACATCAGAAACCGTGAACGTGGTATAGCTCAGGCCATAGCCAAAGGGATACAACGGACCATTCGCTTCATCAAAGTAGCGCGACGTGTACTTATTCGGCTTATCGGCATTATATGGGCGGCCGGTATTGAGATGGCTGTAATAGACCGGGATCTGTCCAACGGAGCGCGGGAAAGACATCGGCAGCTTACCTGACGGGTTGTAATCGCCAAACAGCACATCGGCGATGGCGTTACCGCCTTCCGTCCCGGCAAACCAGGTTTCAAGGATCGCATCGGCCTGTTGGTCTTCCTTAACCAGCGCCAGCGGACGTCCATTCATCAGCACCAGAACCAACGGTTTACCCGTGGCTTTCAGCGCGGCAATCAGGTCACGCTGACTCTGTGGAATAGTGATATCGGTGCGGCTGGAAGCTTCATGCGCCATTCCCTGCGCCTCACCGACGACCGCGACCACGACGTCAGACTGCTTCGCGGCGTTAACGGCCTCATCGATCATCGCCTGCGGCGAACGCGGGTCAACCTTCACCGCCTCTTCATACAGATTGAGGAAATCAACAATGCCTTTGTCGTTGGTGATGTTCGCCCCTTTCGCGTACACCACTTTACCCTGCTCACCGATGGCGTTTTTAATCCCCGTCAGCACCGTTACCGACTGATCGGCCACACCGGCAGCAGACCAACTGCCCATGACATCACGCTTGCTGTCAGCCAGCGGACCGACAACCGCCACGGTGGCGGATTTTTTCAGCGGCAATGTTTCCAGACGGTTCTTCAGCAGTACCAGACTTTCACGCGCCACTTCACGCGCTTCTTTGCGATGCAATCGGCTTTCAGCATTGGTGTCCTGCGGGTCAGATTCTTTGGCCCCCAGATGGCTGTACGGATCGTTAAACAGGCCCATATCATATTTCACGTTCAGCACGTGGCGCGCGGCGTCATCCAGTTCCGCCATCGTGACTTTGCCTGACTTAATCAACCCCGGCAGGTATTTGCTGTAATACTCATCGCTCATGCTCATGTTGATGCCGGACTTGATCGCCACGCGCACTGCATCTTCAGGATCGGAGGCGGTGCCGTGCTTAATCAGTTCCTTAATCGCGCCGTGATCGGAAACGGTGATGCCCTTAAAGCCCCACTCATCGCGCAGCACGTCTTTTAACAGCCAGGCATCCGAGGTTGCTGGCGTGCCGTTCAGCGAATTAAGCCCTACCATCACCGCACCGCTACCAGCATCCAGTCCGGCTTTGTACGGCGGCATGTAGTCGTTGAACAGACGCTGCGGGCTCATATCGACGGTGTTATATTCCTTGCCGCCCTCAACCGCGCCATAGGCGGCGAAGTGCTTAACGCTGGTCATCACCGAATACCTGTCGGCCGGGCTTTTCCCCTGCATCGCTTCCACCATGGTTTTGCCCATTGTGGCGGTCAAATACGTATCTTCACCAAATCCTTCTGAGGCACGCCCCCAGCGCGGATCGCGCGAGACGTCGACCATCGGCGCCCAGGTCATATTCAGACCATCATCGGCGGCTTCATACGCAGAAACCCGACCAACGGTTCTGACCGCATCGAGATTAAAGGAGGACGCCAGACCGAGGCTAATTGGGAACACGGTACGCTGACCGTGTAATACGTCGTAGGCAAAAAAGAGAGGGATTTTCAGGCGGCTGAGTTCCATCACCTGATCCTGCATTTTGCGAATATCCTGGCGTGTGACGGTATTAAAAATTGCCCCAACCTGCCCGTCTTTGATCATCTCGCGGATGGCTTCTTTCGGATTATCAGGCCCGACGCTTATCAAACGGAGTTGCCCAATTTTCTCATCCACGGTCATCTGCTTGAGTAAATCGGTAACGAAGGCATCCCGCGCTTCTGGCGTCAGCGGATGGTTACCAAACAGAGTGTCCGCCAACGCGGGTTGCAACGCCAGACTCACCGCGACACCTACAGAACATAGCCATTTCATGTTGATTCTCTCTTTATTTTTTCCCGACGAGGCAGCGAAAATATAACAAAAACCGCAGTTTGCCGTAAGACTAAACGGGAGCGATAAAGAAAGCTAAGGTTATTCTCCTAATTTTCAAAACCAGCGCGAATCAGTAGAAGACGAACCAGAGACATTATGAATGAGAAAGCGTATTGTCATACAAAGCGCTATGCTTGTTCCTGATATTGAGTCCCACCACAAGGAGTGGAGAATGTCTTCCATTACAACAGATAATAAAGCTTTTCTGAATGAACTGACCCGTCTGGTGGGTCATTCACACCTGCTCACAGACCCTGCTAAAACCGCCCGCTATCGCAAGGGCTTCCGCTCCGGCCAGGGCGATGCGCTTGCCGTCGTGTTCCCGGGCTCGCTTTTAGAACTGTGGCGCGTTTTGAGCGCCTGCGTCGCCGCAGATAAAATCATCCTGATGCAGGCCGCAAACACCGGTCTGACCGAAGGCTCTACGCCGAGCGGTAATGATTATGACCGCGAGATTGTCATTATCAGCACTCTGCGTCTTGATAAGCTGCACGTCATTGGCAAAGGCGAACAGGTTTTGGCTTACCCTGGAACCACGCTTTATTCGCTGGAAAAAGCGCTCAAACCGTTTGGCCGTGAGCCGCATTCAGTGATCGGTTCGTCTTGCATCGGCGCTTCGGTTATCGGCGGCATTTGCAACAACTCCGGCGGCTCGCTGGTACAGCGCGGTCCGGCATACACGGAGATGTCGCTGTTTGCGCGTATTGACGAACAGGGCAAATTACAGCTGGTTAACCATCTGGGTATCGAGCTGGGCCAGACCCCGGAGCAGATCCTGAGCAAACTTGATGACGAGCGGATTAAAGATGACGATGTCCGCCATGACGGGCGTCATGCGCACGATCACGACTACGTTACCCGCGTCAGAGATATCGAGGCGGACACGCCTGCACGCTATAACGCCGACCCGGATAGATTGTTTGAATCATCCGGTTGTGCCGGCAAGCTCGCGGTTTTCGCCGTGCGCCTGGACACCTTCGAAGCCGAAAAAAACCAGCAGGTCTTTTATATCGGCACCAACCAGCCAGAGGTATTGACAGAGATCCGCCGGCATATTCTGGCAAAATTTGAGCATCTGCCGGTCGCCGGTGAATACATGCACCGCGATATTTACGACATTGCTGAGCAATACGGCAAAGATACGTTTCTGATGATCGACAAGCTCGGCACCGACAAAATGCCGTTCTTCTTCACCCTGAAAGGTCGCACCGATGCGATGCTGGAAAAAGTGAAAATTTTCCGTCCGCACTTCACCGATCGCGCAATGCAGAAATTTGGTCATTTGTTCCCCAGCCACTTACCGGCACGCATGAAAAGCTGGCGCGATAAGTACGAACATCACCTGCTGTTAAAAATGGCCGGCGGCGGCGTGGCTGAAGCGCAAAACTGGCTTAGCGAATATTTCAAAACCGCTGAAGGTGATTTCTTTGCCTGTACCGCGGAAGAAGGCAGCAAGGCGTTTTTACACCGCTTTGCGGCGGCTGGCGCGGCTATACGTTATCAGGCCGTGCATGCCGATGAAGTGGAAGATATTCTGGCGCTGGATATCGCGCTACGCCGTAACGATACCGAATGGTACGAGCATCTGCCTCCAGAGATCGACAGCCAACTGGTGCACAAACTCTATTACGGTCACTTTATGTGCTACGTCTTCCATCAGGATTACATTGTGAAAAAAGGCGTGGATGCGCATGCGCTGAAAGAGCAGATGCTGGAACTCCTGCGCGAGCGTGGGGCGCAGTATCCGGCAGAGCACAACGTCGGGCATCTGTATCAGGCGCCGGAAACCTTGACCCGTTTTTACCGTGAGAACGATCCCACCAACAGTATGAATCCGGGTATTGGGAAAACGAGTAAGCAGAAGTTCTGGAAAGAGTCGTAAAGCAAAAAAAAGATAAGCGCCACCGGGCATGTTGCCGGGGGCGCTTCGCTTGCCCGGCCTACAGCCACATTAGTTTTGTGCAGGCCGGATAAGACGTCTTGTTTAATCGTTCTGTGCGATTTGCTCGCCCGTCGCCGAACCTGCCGCCGCCATCTGCGCGGCTTTTTGCTTTTTATAGCTCAGCGCCGCCGCCGGAACCGGCATCACCTTGCCCGTTTCAATCCAGGTACGTAAACGGCTGGCATCGGCAAAGTGGGTATATTTACCAAATGCATCCATCACCACCAGCGCCACCGGTTTGTTATTAATCACCGTGCGCATCACCAGACAGTGACCCGCCGCATTGGTAAACCCGGTTTTCGTTAACTGAATATTCCAGTTATCGCGGTATACCAAATGGTTGGTGTTACGAAACGGCAGCGTATACGCCGGATTGGCAAACGTCGCCATATCTTCGCGCGTCGTACTTAGCTGGCCAATCAGCGGATACTGTTTGCTGGCAATCAGCAGTTTGGTTAAGTCCCGGGCCGTCGAAACGTTATGAATCGATAAGCCGGTGGGTTCAACAAAGCGTGTCTGAGTCATACCGAGCGATTTCGCTTTGGCATTCATGGCTTTGATAAACGCGTTATATCCGCCCGGGTAATGATGCGCCAGGCTCGCCGCCGCGCGGTTTTCTGATGACATCAGCGCCAGCAACAGCATGTCTTTACGGCTAATTTCGCTGTTAAGTCGAACGCGAGAGTAAATGCCTTTCATTTCCGGCGTCTGGCTAATATCAACTTTCAGCTTTTCATTCAGCGGCAGTCGCGCATCAAGCACCACCATCGCCGTCATTAATTTGGTAATCGACGCAATCGGACGCACAAGGTCCGGATGGTTCGAATAGATAACTTTGTTGGTATTCAGATCAACAATCATCGCGCTACCGGATGCTATCTCAGGTTGAGAAGCCGCTGCGGTAGTTGCCGTTTTAGCCACGGCTTGGGGTGCAAAAGGAACGGCCAGCACCAGGGCAAGGCTTAATAATGAAACTCGGAATTTCAGCATGATGAGATTTCTGATAATGGTTCACGCACGTCACAACGCACACCGCCTGAGACTAAGTATTATCTCAAGCTAGCTCAGGCATCATAGCGATCCGGCAGGTTTGCCGCCACAGGAGAATCGTCTCGAAATGCTGCGTTGCTGACTTTTACGTCAACAACGCAGCGCAGACAGGTTTATCCGTCAGAATAACCGATAGCCGTAACCCCACAGGATTACCGTAATAGCCAGCAAAACTTCCAGTACCAGCACACCGATCGCCAGCGTCGAACTGGAAAAACTTAACCCTTCCTCACGAGTGATATTCAGGAACGTCGGTATACCGAGGTAAAGTAAATAGCCGGTGTAAAACAGCGCGATGGTCCCCACCAATGCGCACAGCCAGACCAGCGGATAAAGTGCGACGAGCCCGCTTAAAAACAGCGGCGTCGCGACATATCCGGCAAACACCATACAATGCGCCAGCGACGGACGCTGCGGGTAATTTCGCGCCATCCACCAGATAACCCGGCCCATGACGGCGACGCCTGCCAGCATCACCCCGTAAAACAGAATCGCCATCGCCAATCCGGTTAACAGGGATAATTTCAGGATATTGCCATCGCCAAAATTCCAGCCGATTTGCGTGGTGCCGATAAACGCGCAAATAACCGGGATTGCCGCCATCAGCAGTACATGGTGGGTATAGTGATGCGAAACACTTTCGTTTTCGCTGTTGATCACGTGCATTTCACGATCGGGATGGGAAAACAGCCCCCAGACATGGTTCATACCGCCCCCTTCTTGTCAGCTCCGGACCTCAACACTTCAAGTATAATTCAGCTTTTGATTATTTTATGTACACAGGAAAAATACCAAAGCGCCAGGTTGTGCTTTTCCGGCATCAAATATTCATAGGGTGTATGCTATTAGTAGTGGAGGTCATACAATCGTATGGATATAAATCATTATGTTGCGCAATACGGCTATGCTGCGTTAATCATCGGCAGCCTGGCGGAAGGCGAAACCATTACCCTGTTAGGCGGCGTGGCGGCACATCAGGGCGTTCTGAAATTTCCGCTGGTGGTACTCTCGGTCGCACTGGGTGGGATGATTGGCGATCAGTTGCTCTATTTACTCGGACGCCGTTTTGGCGGCAAAATTTTGCAGCGTTTCTCGCGCCATCAGGCAAAAATTGATTATGCACAAAAGATGATCCAGCGACGTCCTTACCTGTTTGTGGTCGGTACGCGCTTTATGTATGGCTTTCGCGTTATTGGTCCTTTGCTGATTGGCGCCAGTCACCTGCCGCCGAAGATTTTTTTACCGTTGAATATTCTTGGCGCATTTGTCTGGGCATCGCTATTTACCACTCTCGGCTATGTCGGTGGCGAAGTGATTGCGCCGTGGCTGCACAGCCTTGACCAGCATATCAAGCATGGCATCTGGCTGGTGCTGGTTATCGGGATAGTCGCGGGCGTCCGCTGGTGGATGAAACGGCGAAGCGCACGTAAGCGCAATGAAAATGGCCCGACAGCTTAACACCGCGGGCCGAACAGTCAGGACGCGTGATAACCACCACCCAGCGCGCTGGTCAACTGGATTGAGGCATCCAGCCACTGGCCTTGTAAAAGCAGACCGTTGCACTGCTCGCGTAAAGCCGGGATCTTTGCCTCGCTGACCCGGGAGCCAGCAATAATACCGGCATTAAAGCGCGCCTGCGCCAGACCCACGACGCGCTGGGCATCATGCTCAATCTGCTGCTGATGCTGATTTTTCTGCGCCAGTGTTTCCACCTGCGAAGCTGCTCGCGCCACGTCATTCACTGCATCTACCACGGCTTTATTGTAATTCGCCACCGTCAGGTTGCTTTGGGCTTTGGTTATGTCGAGATTCGCATTTAGTCTGCCGCTGTCGAAAATAGGCAGCGTGAGTCCGGCTGTGACACCCATTTGCTGTGCGGAATGGCGGAACAGGTCGCTCAGATGTAACGCATCCTGTTGTAAAAACGCCATCAGATTCACATCGGGATAAAACGCCGCTTTCGCCGCATCAATGCTGCTCAGCGATGATTCGATGTACCAGTGCGCCGCCTGTAAATCCGGTCGGCGGGCCAGTAGCGAGTAACCTAACTGGGACGGGAGCTGACTTTCGACCGCAGGCAGTTTGGTCGTATGGAGCTTCAGGGCAGTGGACTGGGCATTGGTCAGCGCGCTCAGTCGCGCCTCGATGACCTTCATTTTACCGCTGACGTCGTTTAACTGCTGCTCTGTCTTGCTGGAATCGATGTCGGTTTCAACGCCTTCCACTGAAGAAGTAAGACCGTTTTGATACAGCTGGCGATCGACGGTAATCACGTTTTGCTGCTCAGTTTCGATTTGCGTCAGCACGGTTTTCAGCGCGGCCTGCGTTTGCCATTCCCAGTACAGTCGAGACACGCCGCTCGCCAGCAGCTGTCGGGTTTGCTCACGCTCGGCTTCACGCGCCTTAACGGCCCCTATACGCGCCGTCACTTCAGCCCGATTCTTACCCCACAGATCCAGATTCCAGCCTGCGGTTAAACCAAAGGTGCCGTTGGTGTACCACGGCCCTGTCGTCCCGGCGGCCGGATCGGTAATGGCAAACGGTCCCATCAGCCCTTCGGCTGACATTCTCTGACGCTCAACGTCCGCGGAGAAGTCGATCTCCGGGCCATCCTGCGCCTCCACCGCCTTAGCCTGTGCCTCCGCCAGTTGAATGCGCTGTTCCGCTACCTGCATATCAGGAGAATTTCGCAACGTGCTGTCAATCAACGCATTAAGCTGGGGGTCATGGTATGCCTTCCACCACTGGCTGTCCGGCCAGCCATTTTTTAACGCTGCGGGCAATGTGGTATCGACATTCGCAGCAGGAGCCTGCTGCGACAGAGACTGGCGGTCATCATGCATAGGCGCGCAGCCTGACATCAGAATAAAAAGCGGCAACAATGCCGCCGGGACTAAAACGGAATTACGATTCATGGAGATATACAGGTAAGAAAAGATGTGCAGAGATTACGACTTGTCGTTCCTGCTTTTTTAGTTACGCGTGGCAATACATCTTTGGCAATAAAATTATATAATCGGAAAAATATACATCAGACAAATAATATAGATTAAATAATTTTAATAATTAATATATGGAGACGTTATGTCACAGAATATCTATGACGACCCTGAGTTCTTTGCAGGATACGCCACGCTGGATCGTTCGGTGAAAGGACTCGATGGCGCGCCAGAATGGCCGACAATACAAGCTATGCTCCCCTCTCTGCAGGGAAAAAACATTCTCGATTTGGGCTGTGGATATGGCTGGTTTTGTCGCTACGCGCGCGATAATCAGGCTGCCAGCGTAGTGGGACTGGATATTTCACAAAAGATGTTAACCCAGGCGCACAGTATGACTCAGGGTAGTGGCATCGTTTATCAGCGTGAAGATCTCGAAATGCTTACCCTGTCGCCAAATTCCTTTGATCTGGTTTATAGCTCGCTTGCCCTGCACTATTTGCGCGATATAGAACGATTATTGGTAACGATTTACCAGTCATTAACACCAGGCGGCATGTTAGTTTTTTCTGCCGAGCATCCAATTTATACCGCACCGCTTAACCAGGGCTGGATAAAAGATAAAACCGGGCAACAGTCCTGGCCGGTCAATCATTATCAGCAGGAAGGCGAACGCATCAGTAACTGGTTTGCTGAAGGCGTCAAAAAACAGCACCGTAAACTGGCGACCTGGATTAATGCGTTGGTTGGGGCCGGATTCGACATCGTCTGTGTCGATGAATGGGGACCGTCTGCGCAACAGATTGCTGAAAACCCGGCGCTGGATGAAGAAAAAGAGCGGCCAATGGTGTTTTTGCTCAGCGCACGTAAACCAGCATAACAGTCCCCCCAGGCAGAATGATTGATACTTTCCTATACTCAATCTGAACTTACCAAAAAAAGGGAAAATTAATGAAAATTCTGCTGTGGGTAATTCTGATTATTTTTCTGATTGGGCTGTTGGTGGTAACGGGCGTGTTTAAGATGATTTTCTGATGTTGTCATTTCGCCCAGGCCTGATAGCAGAAATGTCAGGCGATTATTCTCTCTGATGCCGGATGGCGGCGTAAACGCCTTATCCGGCCTACCGGAACTGACGTCAGGCGGTAATCTCGATGGCCTGAATCGCCCGAGCGATATCCGGCGAATTGTTTAACGCACGAATCTCCTGAAACAGTGCAGTTGCCTCTGAATATTCTTTTCGCAAATACCCCAGCCATTGTTTAATCCGCGCCACGTGGTACAGCCCGGTGTCCCCCTGCTTTTCAAGACGGGTATATTTTTGCAACAACCTCACCACATCAGGCCACGGCATACGCGGCTCGTTGTACTTCACCACGCGACTCAGGTTCGGAATATTTAATGCGCCACGTCCAATCATCACCGCATCGCATCCGCTGATGGCCATGCAATCCTGGGCGCTTTGCCAGTCCCAGATTTCGCCATTCGCGATAACCGGAATGGAAAGCCGCTGGCGGATCTCACCGATCGCCTGCCAGTTGATATGTTCGGCCTTATAGCCCTGCTCCTTGGTTCGGCCATGCACGGCCAGTTCGCTGGCGCCAGCCTGCTGGACGGCATCGGCAATTTCAAACTGCCGGTCGCTGTTATCCCAGCCCAGACGCACTTTCACCGTCACCGGGAGATGAGCCGGAACCGCTTCGCGCATGGCTTTTGCGCCCCGGTAGATAAGCTCAGGATCTTTCAATAACGTAGCACCGCCGCCGCTGCCGTTGACCAGCTTCGACGGACAGCCGCAGTTCAGATCGACGCCGTACGATCCCAGTTCAACCGCGCGCGCGGCGTTCTCCGCCAGCCACTGCGGATACTGCCCCAGTAGCTGTATGCGCACCCGCGTGCCGGATGGCGTCCGACTGTCGTTATGCAGTTCCGGGCAGAGCCGATGAAATACTTTTGCCGGCAAGAGCTGATCCACCACGCGCACAAACTCGGTGATGCACAGGTCGTAATCATTCACTTCTGTCAGCAGCTCGCGCACCAGTGAGTCGAGCACGCCTTCCATCGGCGCCAGTAAAACACGCATATCGTCACCCGCAAAAAAAGAGGCGCTATGGTAGCGCCTCCGTTAGGGAGATTAAAGAGGCTCAGCGCGGCAACAGGCAGTTATCTTCTTTCCAGCCATACAGCCATTCCATACCACGATAAAATTCAGCCTGTGATTTCCCTTTCCACAGCAGATTACGCACCTGACGTTCGACTCCCGCAGCGTGATAAACACGGCCCATTTCGCGCGTCGACCAGACAATCCTGGCGGTACGCGGAATACGCACCGACTCATACAGGGCAAAGGCATCAGCCGCATCGCCGTCACACTGCTGTAACGCCCTACCAAGCGTGACGGCATCTTCCAGCGCCATACAGGCTCCCTGCGCCATATATTGCGCCACCGGATGTGCGGCATCACCCACCAGCGTAATACGATCGGTGCCCCATTTTTCTACCGGTTCGCGGTCGGCAGTGGACCAACGCCGCCAGGACGTGGGTTTATCCAGCATCTGGCGCGGTCGCGCGTGAATTCCGGCGAAATAGGAGAGAACTTCCTCTTTACTGCCATCCTTCACTCCCCACTCTTCCTGCTGACGACTGTGGAAGGTCACCACCAGATTGTACTGCTTGCCGCCGCGCAGCGGATAGTGAACCAGGTGGCAGTGCGGTCCGGCCCACAGCACTGGCGCGTTAATGCGCAAATCTTCCGGCATATCATCGCAATCAATCACCGCCCGGTAGACCACATGCCCGGTCACGCGTGGCGCATCGCCAATCAGAGACTGGCGAACGACCGATTTCACACCGTCACAGCCCACCAAAATATCCGCCGTCCAGCTGTTGCCGTGCTCATCAAATACCGTCACGTCATTCTCGGTCTGGCGAATATCAACCACGTTCGTTGAAGTGCGATACTCAACGTTGGGGTGAACCAGCGCCGCTTCCCAGACAGAAGCATGAATATCAACCCGATGGATAACCGCATAAGGGCCGCCGAAGTGATCGCGAAACGCCTGCCCGGTTTCAATATGTACCACCTCTTTCGCGTTTACCGCATCCATCATGGTGATGTGATCGGTAAAAACGGCGCGCCGGCGGGCGACGTCACCCACGCCAAGGCTGTCCAGAGCAGAGAACGCGTTCGGTCCAAGCTGAATACCTGCGCCAATTTCACCAATCTCGTGCGCTTTCTCCAGCAACATCACTTTAATGCCCTGACGGGCCAGCGATAGCGCAGTCGCCGCGCCGCCAATCCCACCACCCACGATAATTGCGCGTGTCACTTTAGCCATTGTCGTTCTCCTTATCAGGCTGGAATTTTGTCTTGTTGATTCTCGGGCGCGGCGGCGATAAACGCCGGAAGCTGGATACAGGCATCATATACCGCCTTACAACGCGGATATCCGCTCAGATCGCAGCCCATACGTAACGCGTTCGCCCACTGTGGGATCAGACAGCAATCCGCCAGCGTCGGCGCATCACCCACGCAGAACGTCCCCGAATGACTCTGGCGCAGCATCTGTTCCACCGCGCTTAACCCCTGCTGGATCCAGTGCGCATACCAGCGTTTTTTATCTTCTTCACTGACCTTTAATTCTTCACTCAGGTAGCGCAATACCCGCATGTTATTCACGGGATGGATATCACAGGCGATGGCATAGACGATTTCCAGCACCTTACTACGCGCCGGGAAATCGGCAGGCAGCAGCGGCGACTGCGGAAAGTGGCCGTCCAGCCAGTCGGTTATCGCCAGCGACTGCCCGAGTGATTCTCCGTCGTCGGTAACCAGCGTAGGCACCAGCCCCACAGGATTCATCCGCCGGTAGGCCAACTCGTTCTGCTGACCAATTCGAATGTTGACGCCCACCGTCTGGTAATCGAGCCCCTTCAGCGCCAGCGCAATGCGTACACGATATGACGCGGAGCTATTAAAGAAACTGTACAGCTTCATCATCCACCTCAGACAATCTTCACGGCGATGGGGGTTAAACCGTCTACGTTTCCGGTGATCACATCCCCTTTCACCACCGCCCCCACGCCTTCTGGAGTACCGGTGTAGATCAAATCGCCCGGCTGCAGTTCGAAAAAGCCGGACAGATAGCTAATGGTTTCATTAACGGACCAGATGAGGTGGCGAATATCGCTCCGCTGATGATCGTCGCCGTTGACCTGCAGCCAGATAGGCGCATGGTTAACATCCACGCTTTCGCTGGCTTTATGCAGCGGCGCGATGGGGGCAGAGAGATCGAACGCTTTGCCGATTTCCCACGGACGCCCCATCTGGCGCATCTCCATCTGCCTGTCGCGGCGGGTCATATCCAGACCGGTGGCATAGCCCCAGATATATTCGTGCGCTTTTTCCAGTGGTATATCGCTGCCCTTTTTACCAATCGCCACCACCAGCTCTATCTCATAGTGATAGTTATCGGTCTGCGAAGGGTACGGCAGTTCGAGGGTTTGACCTGCCGCCACCGGAACCACCGCATCGGCAGGTTTACAGAAGAAGAACGGCGGTTCGCGATCAGGATCAAAGCCCATTTCACGCGCATGAGCGGCATAGTTGCGGCCCACACAGTACACGCGGCGTACGGGAAATTGTTCATCACTGCCAACCACCGGAACGGTAACAGGCGCTTGTGGTTCGAATACGTATTGCGTCATTTTCTCTCTCCCAAATTAATAACGTGCTTCACGGAACAACCCCAGCGCTTCCTGAACCGGTCTGTCCGAAAAACTAAATAAAACGGTATCTTCGTGGGTCTTGAACGACACGCCGTGCCAGGTTGGCACCACGAAGATATCTTTTGGTGAAAAATTGAAGGTTTCGTTGCCGATGGTGACCTGCCCGCTTCCTTCCACCACGTGGTAGATAGTACTGTCGGTGGTACGCGCCATCCGCGAAGCAAAGCCCTTCGGCAACAGTTGCAGGAAGGTCCCCATTGAAGGCATGGGATAACCACCGGTTACCGGGTTCACGTAACGCATCTTGTAACCGTCCCACTCATCGGCGTCGCCCATGTGGGTCAGGTCATGTAGCGCTTCACGGCTGCGATCGTAGCGATAGTTGAAAATGGGCGATGAGTTACCCTTCTGATGACGCAGCGGCAGCATATTGGCCGCATAGCGCGGTAAATAATCCCCTTCTTTGCGCGTGATCGGCTGTTGATCTTCCGGGTAGTCTTCTGCAAAGCCGCAGCCCAGCAGGTTCACCAGCGGCAGATCCAGACCGTCCAGCCACACCACCGGTTCGCTGCCTGGGTTGCCGTGATCGTGCCAGCGCCACTGCGGCGTCAGAATAAAATCGCCTTCATGCATCTGGGTACGCTCACCATCCACGGCGGTAAATGCCCCTTTCCCTTCGACAATAAAGCGCAGCGCAGACTGATTATGGCGGTGACTCGGCGCAACCTCGCCCGGCATGATTAACTGCAATCCCGCGTACAGCGTCGGGGTGATTGAAGACTGTCCGCGTAGCATTGGGTTTTCCAGCACCAGCACGCGGCGAATCGCCTCTTTCGCGCCAATCAGATCGCCGCTTTCCAGCAGTAGCGGACGGATCTCCTGATAGTTCCAGTACGCAGGCGCGCAATTCGCGTTCGGCGTTGACGGCACCAGACGATGCAGCGACTCCCACAACGGGGTCAGATTCTGCCCGGAAATATGCTGGTAAAACTGCTGACGGCTGTTCTTAACATCCTGATTCAGTTCAGACATAGGGATTCTCCTTATTCATTCACAACACTTGCACGTGGCAGAGTATTTGAGGCAGAGGCCGACTGGCGGATAACAACCGTCAGCAGGGCTAGCATCACCGCGCTGATGGCCGCCGGAACGGCGATAATGAAAAACAGGTTATCGAATGAGAAATTCATCGCCATCATCACGCCGCCGGATAGCGAGCCGACAATCGCGCCGCAGCGGCCAATCGCATTAGACCAGCTGACGCCCGTCGCCCGACTCTGCGTCGGATAAAGCGTGGCGGTTAACGCATTGAGGCCCACCTGAGAACCACTGATACCAATGCCGGTGCCAAAAATGGCCAGCGCCATCAGCCACAAGCCGTTTTCGCTCAGGCCAATCATGACAATACACACAGCACCCAGCGCATAGCTCACAGCCAGCACGCGGAAAGGGTTGTATTTATCCATCAGCACTCCCAGCGCCAGCGCGCCGAGCGTACCGCCAATCTGGAAGGCGGCGGTCACCCATGAGGCATGCTGCAGGTCTATTCCGCGATGGTTTAACAGCGTCGGCATCCAACTGGAGAGCAGATAAATAATCAGCAAGCTCATAAAGAACACCACCCATAACATCAGGGTAATGGGTAGCTGTCGCCCGACGAACAGCTGGCGAATGCTGCCTTTAGCAATCGCGGTGCCCTCGTTGAGATAAAATTGGGTATTTTCATAACGTTCCCGGGTGATGGCGCTAACGGTTCTGGCAATCACGTTTTGCGGCAACTGACGACGAACCTGCCAGCGTGGGGATTCCGGTAAGGCAAACAACAGGGCCACAAACAGCATCAGCGGTAGAACGCCTCCCAGCACCAGGATGCCGTGCCAGCCAATGACCGGCACCAGCTGCGCGCTGACAATCCCGCCCATCGCCGACCCCAGGGTAAATCCACAGAACATCATGGTAACCAGCGCGCCGCGCCGACGCGCTGGCAGGTATTCTGACGTCATGGTGATGGTATTTGGCATCGCGCCGCCCAGACCTAATCCGGTAAGGAAGCGCAAAATGACCAGCGTTTGTAGGTCGGGAGAAAAAGCCGATAAAAGGCTCAGTGCGCCGAACAGCGCCACGCAGAGTTCTATCACGCGTTTGCGACCAAAACGATCGGACAGCGGACCGCAGAGCAGTGCGCCAGCGGTCAGACCCAGCAGGCCCGCACCAAACAGCGGCGCCAAATCGCCGGCAGTCAGTTGCCAATGAGTGCGAATGTCGGGTGCGATAAAACCAATCGCCGCGGTATCAAAACCATCGAGCATGACGACCAGAAAACAACAGATGATAACGCGCCACTGGGTCTTGCCGACGGGGGCGGAATCGATCAGTGCTTGTAGATCACGTTGGTGAGTCATAGTGAATGCCTCAGTGCAGGTAGAGTAGATGTCTGTTTTGTTTTAGGTATGTTGCGACTTTGTATGTTTGGAGATGAAATGTACAATGGCTTTTCATGCAGAGGCATAACCTGGAGGTTATAGCAAATGGCTAACTGGGCGCAGAAACTGAAGTTGCACCACCTGCAAACGCTTATCGCGCTGGGCGAACAGGGGAATTTGACTCACGTTGCCCGGATGATGAATATCACCCAGCCAGCGTTGTCAAAATGGTTATCACAGCTCGAAGATGAGATTGGCATCACGCTCTTTGAACGTCACAGCAAAGGCTTGCGTCCTTCCGAAGGCGGTAAACTGCTACTGCAGCATGCCCAACGCCTGATCAATGATATGGAACGTTCGCAGTATGAAATCGCCCGTTTTAAGCAAGGCGGCCTGGTAGGGAGCCTGAAGATTGGTTGCTCGCCGGTGGCGACCGACTGCGTTTCACAGGCGATACTGGGTTTACTCACAGAACTGCCCACCCTGCATCTTAATATTGAAGAAAAGGTGATGACCCCGCTGCTGCACGATCTGCTTGCGGGTTCGGTGGATGTCGTCGTCGGTCGCGTCGGCGGCCGGGCGCTTCAGTTGCCGCTCAATTATCAGGTGCTGTATACCGAGCCGGTCTGCTTCGTCGCGCGTCCCGACCATCCGCTGGCAAAATATCCCCTACTCACCTGGCACGATCTGGCTAACTGGCGCTGGATTGTCTGGCCGACGGGAACGCCCATCCGGATAAGCATTGATAACGCGCTAGTAGATAACGGCGTCATGCTGCCGGAAAACATCATTGAATCGGCGTCGATCAACGTCAGCACCAACCTGCTGCAAAGTAGCGACATGATCTCTATTCTTTCTCTACGCCTGGCGCAGCGTTATGCCGCCCAGGGACAGTTGGCTATTCTGAATCTGCCGAAAATTGAACAAAAAGGCAGCGTAGGCGTATTCTGGCGCAACAATGAAACGCCCACTACCGCTTTGAATCGTTTTCTGTATTACCTGGCACAGGTTTAGCGTGGATAGTTAGGGCCATCGCCCGATGTTCCAGATATCTATTTCCTCTATGCTTAGAATTCATGATGTGATCGGTAGCACGTTTTGAAGTTTAATTGTATGATGAATCAGTCTCGTCAAGGGTTTCAACTATGAGCAAAGCACTGAACACTATCTGGCAATATTTGCGCGCATTCGTCCTGATTTATGCCTGCCTCTATGCAGGTATTTTTCTTGCGTCACTACTTCCTATCACCATTCCGGGCAGCATTATCGGCATGCTGATTCTGTTTGTTTTACTGGCTTTGCAGGTGTTACCAGCAAAATGGGTTAACCCTGGCTGCTACGTGCTGATTCGTTATATGGCCCTGCTGTTTGTCCCAATTGGCGTTGGGATCATGCAGTACTTTGATCTGCTCCGCGCACAATTTGGTCCGGTGGTGGTGTCCTGCACCATCAGTACGCTGGTCGTTTTCCTGGTGGTGAGCTGGAGTTCGCACATTGTGCACGGTGAGCGCAAAATCGTTGGGCAAAAAGGGTCTAAAGAATGATGTCGTATATATGGTGGTCGTTACCTCTGACGCTGGCGGTATTTTTCGGCGCACGTAAGCTGGCTGCACGATTTAAAATGCCGCTATTGAACCCGCTGCTGGTCGCCATGGTGGTGATTATTCCCATTCTGCTGCTGACCGGTATTCCCTACGATCACTATTTCAAAGGCAGTGAGGTGCTGAACGATTTGTTGCAACCTGCCGTGGTCGCGCTGGCCTATCCGTTATATGAACAGTTGCACCAGATCCGCGCCCGCTGGAAATCAATCATCGCTATCTGTTTTGTGGGAAGCATCGTGGCGATGGTTACGGGTACAACAGTCGCCCTGTTAATGGGCGCATCGCCGCAAATTGCCGCGTCTATCATGCCGAAATCGGTCACTACGCCTATCGCTATGGCGGTGGGAGGCAGTATTGGCGGTATTCCGGCTATCAGCGCCGTTTGCGTCATTTTTGTCGGTATCCTCGGAGCTGTGTTTGGACATACGTTGCTTAATGCGATGCGTATTCGCACCAAAGCCGCACGTGGGCTGGCAATGGGCACTGCTTCGCATGCCCTCGGCACCGCTCGCTGTGCGGAGCTGGACTACCAGGAAGGCGCGTTTGGCTCTCTGGCGCTGGTTATTTGCGGGATTATCACCTCGTTAGTCGCCCCATTCCTGTTCCCGATTATTCTGGCGGTGGTCGGTTAACCTTCATTTTTTGGTAATTTATTTGCGATGCGTTGCACATTTTTCATTTAAGTTTCATAAGTTGCACACGCAATGAGATTTGGATCACATATAAAGCCGTAACAGGCCCGTAAACTACGATTCCATTACATTGTTATGAGGCATCGCCATGCATCCACGTTTTCAAACTGCTTTTGCCCAACTCGCGGATAACTTGCAATCAGCCCTGGCGCCTGTTCTGGCGGATGTGCATTTCCCCGCCATGCTGACTGCTGAGCAGGTCTCTTTGCTGAAACGCGAATCGGGACTGGACGAAGACGCGCTGGCATTCGCTCTGCTGCCGCTGGCTGCGGCCTGCGCGCGTACCCCGCTGTCCAATTTCAACGTTGGGGCAATTTCTCGCGGCATCAGCGGTAACTGGTACTTCGGTGGGAACATGGAGTTCCTGGGCGCGACCATGCAGCAAACCGTTCATGCCGAGCAAAGCGCCATCAGCCACGCCTGGTTGCGCGGTGAAAAAGGGCTCGCCGCCATCACCGTCAACTACACGCCGTGCGGACACTGTCGCCAGTTTATGAACGAACTGAACAGCGGACTGGACTTACGCATTCATCTGCCGGGGCGTGCGCCGCACGTGCTGCGCGATTACCTGCCAGATGCCTTCGGACCGAAAGATCTGGAGATCAAAACGCTGCTGATGGACGATCAGGATCACGGCTTCGCGCTGCAGGGCGATGCGTTGACCCAGGCGGCAATTACCGCCGCCAACAGATGCCATATGCCGTACAGCAAATCCCCAAGCGGCGTTGCGCTGGAATGCAAAGATGGTCGAATTTTTAGCGGCAGCTATGCTGAGAACGCCGCCTTCAATCCGACCCTGCCGCCGCTGCAGGGCGCGTTAAACCTGTTGAATTTGAATGGTTATGACTACCCGGACATCCAACGCGCCGTGCTGGCTGAAAAAGCCGATGCGCCGTTGATTCAGTGGGATGCGACCTCCGCCACCCTGAAAGCGTTAGGCTGCGATAATATTGAGCGCGTTTTGTTAGCGTAAAAATTCGTACTGCAGGGCGGATCGGCCAATACCGCCGTCCGGCCTGCAAGACGACCATTCAATATGACCGTTTTGCTGAAAATCCCCTCAATCAGATTGCTGTTTCTTGCGCTACGTCTTCCGGTACAGTAGCCTGATTGAAATTCCATCCAAATAACGAGTTTTCTGCATGTTAAAGCGCGTGTTTTACAGCCTGTTAGTCCTGGTAGGCTTGCTGCTTTTGACTGTGCTTGGACTCGACCGGTGGATGAGCTGGAAGACAGCCCCCTACATCTACGACGAATTGCAGGATTTACCCTACCGCCAGGTTGGTGTGGTTCTGGGCACGGCGAAGTATTACCGCACCGGCGTCATCAATCAGTATTATCGCTACCGCATTCAGGGCGCATTGAACGCCTATAACAGCGGGAAGGTTAACTATCTGCTGTTAAGCGGCGACAACGCGCAGCAAAACTATAACGAACCCATGACGATGCGTAAGGATCTTATTGCCGCAGGCGTCGATCCAGCAGACATCGTGCTTGATTACGCCGGGTTCCGGACGCTTGACTCCATCGTGCGTACCCGCAAAGTGTTCGATACCAACGATTTCATCATTATTACCCAGCGCTTCCACTGCGAGCGTGCCTTGTTTATTGCGCTGCATATGGGTATCCAGGCTCAGTGCTACGCCGTACCTTCGCCAAAGGATATGCTCACCGTGCGGGTACGTGAATTTGGCGCCCGTTTTGGCGCACTTGCCGATCTCTACATTTTTAAACGTGAACCCCGCTTTTTAGGCCCACTGGTGCCTATCCCTACCATGCATCAGGTACCGGACGACGCACAGGGATATCCGGCGGTTACGCCTGAACAACTGCTCGAATTACAAAAGAAACAAGGAAAATAAGCATGGATGTACAAACCCTTTTCGTCGTGTTGGCCTTTCTGCTCATTCCCGTATTTTGTTTTCGCGAAGCCTGGAAAGGCTGGCGCTCCGGGGCCGTAGATAAAATTAAGAAGAATGCGCGCGAACCGGTCTACGCTTATCGCCATGAAGAGCCCCTGCAATTTTGGTCTTATGTACTGGTTTATGCCGGATGCGGATGTTTATCCTTCGGTATGGTTATTTACTTAGTTTTTTATCGTTAAGGATATTGCCTTTATATTAGCATTTGAGAATAGCTAATATTTTGATAATAGTTACCATTTCAATATAAGGGATTAATGCTGTCCCCCAGCATTTCCCTCAAACTATCTTCTATTTGTGAATTCTTTCACAGAATACTCTTCCTGCAGTGCTTAGCCTTAAGAATAGCCTTTCACTTTTTATATTTTGTTATTAACGGTTTGCCTTAATTTACTCAAGCATTAAGGAAGAAAATATGCCACTACAAAATTATCTGGATGAGCTCACGCCTGGTTTTACTCCATTATTAGCAATAAAAGAGGCTTCCCGCTGTTTATTATGTCACGATGCTCCCTGTAGTCAGGATTGCCCGGCGCAAACCGACCCGGGGAAATTTATTCGCTCCATTTATTTTCGTAATTTTAAAGGCGCCGCCGAAACTATCCGCGAAAATAATGCGCTCGGTGCGGTGTGCGCCCGGGTTTGCCCGACAGAAAAATTATGCCAGCGCGGATGCACGCGCTCAGGAATTGATAAGCCTATTGATATTGCGCGTCTGCAGCGTTTTATTACCGATTTTGAACAGCAGACTGCAATGAAAATATATCAGCCCGCAACAAAAACGTTGGGTAAGGTCGCCGTCATCGGTGCGGGGCCGGCAGGGTTACAGGCCAGCGTAACGCTGAGCAATCTGGGTTATGACGTCACCATCTTCGAAAAACAGGCCCAGCCAGGCGGCTGGTTGCGCCATGGCATTCCAGAGTTTCGTCTGCCGCACTCGGTTTTGGATCATGAAATTGCCCGTATCGTTGAAATGGGCGTGACTATCAAGTGCAATTGTGAAGTCGGCAATGCCCTTTCCGTTGAGCAACTCAAAGCAGAATATCGCGCCGTACTGGTTACCGTAGGCATGTCTTACGGTTCCACATTACCCATGTTTGACCATGCGGAAAACGTCGAAATTGCCGTCGATTTTCTGCAACGGGCCCGGCAAGCCAGCGGTGATATTACCGTCGCGCAAAGTGCATTAATCATCGGTGGCGGCGACGTGGCGATGGATGTCGCCAGTACATTGAAGCTGCTGGGTTGCCCATCAGTCACCTGCGTCGCGCGTGAAGAACTGGCCGACTTCCCGGCCAGCGACAAAGAATTCAGCAGCACTCAGGCATTAGGGGTATCGATTATTGACGGTTTCACGCCGGTAGCGGTTAGCGGAAATCGCGTCACCTTTAAGCACGTACGCCTGCCGGGCGAACTCACGCTTGAAGCCGAACACATTATTCTCGCCGTCGGCCAACATGCTCAGCTTGCTAATTTCGCCGCGTTAAAGCCGCAGCGTAATCTTATTGATACGCAAAACTACCAAACCGCCGATCCGGTCCTGTTTGCTGCGGGCGATATTGTTGAAGGCGATAAAACGGTGGTTTACGCCGTGAAAACCGGTAAGGAAGCCGCTCAGGCCATTCATCACTATTTAGAGGGAGCTTGCTCATGTTAACGAAAGATCTTTCTATTACTTTTTGCGGCGTCAAATTCCCCAACCCATTCTGCCTCTCTTCCTCGCCGGTAGGCAACTGTTATGAAATGTGCGCCAAAGCCTATGATAGCGGCTGGGGCGGTATTGTTTTTAAAACGATCGGTTTCTTTATTGCGAATGAAGTCTCCCCACGTTTCGACCATCTCACCAAAGAAGATACTGGCTTCATTGGCTTCAAAAACATGGAGCAAATTGCCGAGCATCCGCTGGAGGAGAATCTGGCCGCGATCCGCCGACTGAAACAGGACTACCCTGACAAGGTCCTGATTGCGTCGATCATGGGAGAAAATGAGCAGCAATGGCAGGAACTGGCCCGTCTGGTTGAAGAAGCGGGTGCAGATATGATCGAGTGTAACTTCTCGTGCCCGCAAATGACCTCACATGCCATGGGCAGCGATGTGGGGCAAAGCCCTGAGCTGGTTGAAAAATACTGTCGGGCGGTTAAACGCGGCTCTACCCTGCCAATGCTGGCTAAAATGACGCCAAATATTGGTGATATGTGCGAGGTGGCGCTGGCGGCAAAACGCGGAGGTGCCGACGGTATCGCGACCATCAATACGGTTAAATCCATCACCAATATCGACTTGAAGCGGAAGATCGGGATGCCGGTCGTCAATGGTAAATCCAGTATTTCCGGCTACTCCGGCAAGGCCGTTAAACCTATCGCCCTGCGTTTTATCCAACAACTGCGCATGCACCCTGAACTGCGCGATTTCCCAATTAGCGGCATCGGGGGAATTGAAACCTGGGAGGATGCCGCTGAGTTTTTACTGTTAGGCGCGGCCACGCTGCAGGTGACCACCGCGATCATGCAATATGGATATCGGATTGTGGAGGATATGAGCAGCGGATTGTCACATTACCTCGCCGATCAAGGGTTTGAGTCACTGGAGGAGATGGTGGGTCTGGCCAATGCCAATATCATCCCCGCTGAGGAACTTGATCGTAGCTACATCGTCTATCCGAACATCCATCTTGATAAATGCGTTGGCTGTGGGCGCTGCTACATCTCCTGCTATGACGGTGGGCATCAGGCGATGGAATGGAATGAGGAAACCCGCACGCCGCACTGCGACACGGAAAAATGTGTGGGATGCTTGTTGTGCGGTCACGTTTGCCCGGTTGCCTGTATTGATCTGGGCGAGGTGAAATTTAAAACCGGAGAGAAAGAACATGCGTTAACGCTGTAACGCTGATAAGAAAAGCCCGGTACAGATTGCGCTGTGCCGGGCTTTTTGCGTTGTACGTTTACTTCTTACGCGCGTACTTCAGTGAGTCCAGCGCGACAGCGAAGATAATAATGCCGCCCTTGATAATATACTGCCAGTATGGGTTCACGCCGATGTAGGTCAGACCATAGTTGATAACGGTGAAGATAATCACACCGGTCACCACGCCAAACACGGTCCCTACCCCGCCGCTGAACGACACGCCGCCAACCACGCACGCCGCAATCGCATCCAGTTCATACATAAAGCCGAGGTTGTTGGTCGCCGAGCCGATACGCCCGGCTTCGAGCAAACCACCGAAGGCATAGAACACGCCAGACAAGGCATAGATAATCAGCAGGTTCAGCGCAACGTTTACCCCGGACACTTTCGCAGCCTCCGGGTTTCCGCCGATGGCGAAAATGTTTTTACCGAAGCGGGTCTTGTTCCACAGCACCCACACAAAGGCTACGGCAATCAGCGCGTAGAAGGTGATGTAGGAGAGTCGGAAACTGCCTAGCGCAATAAAGCCCTGCGCAAAGGTTGAGAATCCGCTGTCAAAGCCAGAAATTGGCGATGCGCCGACGAAGTCGTAGTACAGGGAGTTGATCCCGTAAACGATAATCATCGTACCCAGAGTGGTAATAAACGGCGTCACGTT
This sequence comes from Citrobacter sp. Ce104, assembly GCF_030334595.1. Lineage (NCBI taxonomy): Bacteria > Pseudomonadati > Pseudomonadota > Gammaproteobacteria > Enterobacterales > Enterobacteriaceae > Citrobacter > Citrobacter sp. Ce104. The sequence continues at coordinate 711,964 of NZ_JAOWDP010000068.1, read as the reverse complement.
CAGATAAGCAATGATAATGCCGTTCACCAGACCGATAACGGCGCCAATCACGCAGACAATCAGCACCACTACGATGATTGGCATCGTAGCCATCTCAGGAAACACCTTATTGGCGTTCTCCATCGATTGCAGCAAGGTTGCCGCCACGACCGCCGCCAGGCCGACCTGACGTCCCGCAGACAGGTCGGTCCCCTGGGTAACGATCAGCCCGGCCACACCCAATGCGATAATAATACGCACCGAGGATTGCGTCAGAATATTACTCAGGTTCAGTAAGCTTAAGAAAGTGGGATCCTGGAAAATAATAATTGCCAGCAAAACTAAAAGAACAACGTAAATTCCGCCTTCTTTCAGGTAAGTAAGAAAACTTTTCTTATTTAACGCACTCATAAGGAGCCCCTAATCTTAAAGGTGCAAAGACGCAAGACGGAGGATTTCGTTTTGCGTTGTAGTTTTAGTGTCAACAATTCCGGCAACGAGACCATTGCTCATCACCAGAATACGATCGGTAATTCCCAGCAGCTCCGGCATTTCAGAGGAAATAATAATAATCCCCTTATCCTTTTTCGCGAGTTCGGCAATCAACTGATAAATTTCAAATTTCGCGCCAACATCAATACCACGCGTGGGTTCATCCAGCATCAGAATTTCTGGCTGGGTTAATAACCAGCGGCCAATAACGACCTTTTGTTGATTACCGCCGGATAGTGAACCGATTTGTGTACGATGGCCCGGCGTTTTCACCCTCATTGAGTCAATAACCCACTGGGTATCGCTCTTCATGCGGGAATTATCCAGCAGACCAACTTTATTTTTATAATTTTGGATATTGGAAATTAACGAGTTAAAACCAATATCCAGATACGCATAAATACCGGTTGAGCGGCGCTCTTCCGTGACCAGCGCAAAACCGTGGTTGATGGCTTCATTTGCGCTGTGGTTATTAATCTTTTTGCCGTGGAGCGTAATCGTACCCGATGATTTCTCACGAATACCAAAAAGCGTTTCAACGATATCAGTACGTTTTGCGCCCACCAGACCGGCAATCCCGAGAATTTCCCCTTTGTGCAAATCAAACGAGATATCACGAATCGACGGCTGACGCAGCGAAGTCAGGTTACGCACTTGCAGAATAACTTCACCGGGTTTGTTCTCTTTATCCGGAAAACGTTGGTTAAGTGAACGCCCAACCATCATGGCGATAATCTTATCCATATCCAGCCCTTCCAGTGGCTGAGTCGCTATCCACTGGCCGTCGCGCAGCACGGTAATTTCATCACACAGCTGGAAGATTTCCTCCATCTTGTGCGAAATATAAACAATGCCGCATCCACGCTCTTTCAGCTTACGGATGATGGTGAACAGATGGTTAACTTCTTTCTCGGTTAGCGATGAAGTCGGCTCATCCATGATGACGATTTTGGCGTCATAGGAGAATGCTTTCGCAATTTCAATCATCTGCATTTGTGAAACGGATAATGTGCCAACGCGCGCGCGCGGATCGATATCAATATCCAGTTCATCGAATATCGCTTTGGTATCGCGGTACATTTTTTCCTGATCGACAAACATGCCTTTGGTGGGATAGCGTCCCAACCACATGTTATCCATCACAGAACGTTGTAATACCAGGTTTAATTCCTGGTGGACCATCGAAATACCATTCTCAAGCGCTTCTTTAACAGAATGAAAATCGATTTCTTTACCCTGAAATAAAATACTGCCGGAATCTTTTTGATAGATGCCGAAAAGGCATTTCAATAATGTGGATTTCCCCGCGCCATTCTCGCCCATTAAGGCATGAATCGAATGCGGGCGGACTTTTAAATTGACATTATCAAGAGCCTTAACGCCGGGGAAGGACTTGTTGATGCCGGTCATTTCCAACAAGTATTCGCCTGACGACTGAGTATGTGTGCTGACCATAATTATACCTTGTTGGCCTTGCAGAGTGCATAATTAAGGGCGCAATGAAATTGCGCCCACATACGGAGTATTTATTTGTTGGTAAACTCTGCCAGATTATCTTTATCGACACCTACGTACGGAACGCGAACAATCTTGTTCTCAATTTTCCAGTTGGTGCCATCAGCCGCACCTTTGCCGTCAGCCAGATTTCTCGCCAGATCGAAGGTGGCTTTCGCCTGATTGTTGGCATCGTTCAGCACGGTACCGGCCATTGCGCCAGACTTCACCAACGCCAGTGCTTCAGGCAGCGCATCCACACCAAATACCGGTACGCTGGTTTTATTGTGTGCTTTCAGCGCTTCAACTGCGCCCATTGCCATCGCATCGTTGTTGGCGATAACCACTTCAATTTTGTTCGCGTTTGGACCGGACATCCACGCATCCATCTTATCTTTCGCCTGAGCGGTATCCCACATTGCAGTATCTAACTGCAACTGCTCAGTTTTAATGCCTTTGTCGTTCAGCTCTTTAATCACGTAAGTGGTACGCGCTTCAGCATCCGGGTGTCCCGGTTCGCCTTTCAGCAGAACAAACTGAATTTTGCCGTCTTTGTTCAGGTCCCAGTTCGGGTTTGCAGCCCAGTGTTTGGCAATCAAATCACCCTGAATAATACCGGATTCTTTAGAGTCGGTACCGACGTAATACGCTTTGTCATAGCTGTCCAGCGCCTTACGAGAAGGTTCTTTGTTGAAGAACACGATCGGTACGTTCTGTCCGCGTGCTTTTTCAATGACCGTGCCTGCTGCTGCAGGGTCAACCAGGTTAATCGCCAGTGCTTTCACGCCTTTTGCCAGCAGCACGTCGATCTGATCGTTTTGTTTGGACTGGTCGTTCTGCGAGTCATTCATCAGCAACTGGACATCTGGCGCCGCTTTAGCATCTTTTTCGATAGCCTTACGTACCACGGACATAAAGTTATCATCATACTTATAGATAGTTACACCAATGCGGGTATCAGCAGCGTGCGCAGCCGCGCCGAATAACATGCTTGCCATTACAGCAGACAGGGTCAACACCTTCTTATTCATGGTATCTCCGGTTTTATTATGCAGGGTAGTACTTGAGATAAATGCTCGGCAGGCAGAACGTTACTGAAGTGTTACTGAACGCCGAAGCTCACTTTTAAAAAATATTTCTTCCGTGTCTGGCAACGCTCCAAAAACAGGCTTTAATTTTTGTTTAAGGCACCTATACCTCGGTGAAAGTGATTATTCACCGTTACATAGTAGTTACAGCGCAACAAACAGTGTCATCATAGCTATCGCATTGTTAATATACTGTGAATTTACTCACATATTGAAAGCGGTTACATCGCGCAACGTTATGAGTTAGTGATCGGTGCCGCATTCTGCCGCAGCGCCACCGAATGGCGACGCACCAGCGTCGGCATAAAGCAATGCGTCGCCTGCGGATCCAATGTGCCTGCCGCGCCCTGCAGCGCGAGCTCCGTCGCCATTTTTGCCATTGAGGCAATGGGATAGCGCACAGTGGTCAGCTGCGGATCGGTGTAACGCGCGATGGGAATATCATCGAAGCCAATGATAGAAAGGTGTAATGGAATAGCGATGCCGTTATCTTTTAGCGCAGTCAGCGCGCCGGCAGCCATATTATCGTTGTAGGCGAAGACCGCCGTCAGTTGTAAGTTACGCCCCAACAGTTCCACCATCGCGGACTCTCCGCCCTGCATATCGGGCGAACCGGTGCCGACCCAGCTTTCTGCCGCAACAATCTCCTGCTCTTTTAGGGCTGTTAACCACCCTTCTTTACGCATGGCATCATCTTCAATGCGATGGCTTGATGCCAGATAACCGATGCGTTGGTGACCATTATTCAGCAGCATTCGGGTCGCCATTTTAGCCCCACTGATGTTATCCAGGCAGACGCAACGGTGAGCGTAGCCTGGCACCAGGCGGTTGATCAGCACCATGCCGGGGATCTGATCCATAAACTCGGCCAGCTCCCGATCGCTCAATGCTTTAGAGTGAACAATCAGTGCGTTACAGCGCTGGCGAATCAACACCTCAATGGCATGACGTTCTTTTTCCGCCTCATGATAGCTGTTGCCAATCAGGACGTACTTCTGATGCTGCTGGGCAACCATATCCACGGCTTTTACCAGCGCGCCAAAAAACGCATCTGATACATCCATGACCACAACGCCAATGGTGTCGCTTACCTGCGTCGCCAGCGCTTGCGCGTTGGCATTAGGTCGATAGCCCAATTGCGTGACGGCTTTCATTACCGCTTCACGCGTATCGGGACTTACCAGCGCACTGTTGTTTAATACGCGAGAAACGGTCGCTACAGAAACGCCAGACTGTCGTGCCACATCACGGATGGTTACCATATTCACTGCCCTGTTTTAGATTGTGGTTACCCACAGACACCCCAGGTTGGGTATTTTGTCAGCACAATGAAACGGACTGCGTGAGTGGTGTCACAGGAATGAAAGCGCTTACATCCATTTTGTTAATGAATGTGATCCAGATCGTTATCTGGATGTACGCGGCAATGATGTCCCCGCAGCACGCAGGGTTAATTGACGCCACAGCCATTCTACCGGGCCCTGGCGGTAAAAACGTAGCCATATGATGGAGAAAAGTAGATTCACGGCCCAGACCGGTATGACGAAAAACAGCAGCTCCAGCCGGTCATATTTCATAAATAAGCCGGCCTGGTAAAACAGCGTGGTGCAGATTAAGGTTTGTAACAGATAGTTGGTTAATGCCATGCGGCCCACACAGGCGATGGCAATGACCCATTTAAAGCGGCTAAGCTGCGGCCAGTAACCGAACATCAGCGCGGCGTAACCGATAGTCTGCAACGGCGCGCCCAGCTCTCGCGGGGCTTGCAGCAAGAAGGCACACCAGCGGTAGGTCCAGTCCAGTTGCCACTGAATGATAATAGCAGGCAGGTTAATCGCCATGCCGATAATAACCAGCAGCACGCCGGTGCGTCGGTAATGCTGTAAGCTGTACTGCCCTTTTAGCCAGCCGCTGCGCATTAATGCCGCGCCGAGCAGCATCATCCCCGCCAGTTGCCATCCGTATTGCGCGCCTAACGCCAGCAAGCTATTGGACATCATATCCACGCGATTGCTGACCGCTTCCATTCCGCCGTTCACTTTCCAGTATTTTTCATACAGCAACGCTGAGGCATCCGGCGTCCAGGCGCGACTGGTTTCACTCCCTGAGATAACCCCCAGCAGCAGCAGTACGCCAACCCCCACCAGATAAAGCAGTAAGCCGGTGTTAAACAAGCTTTTTATCGACGGCGCATCCCGGATCAGCCGCCAGCAAATCAGGCCAATTAAGCCATATGCCAGCAGGATATCGCCATCCCAGAAAAGTAAACCGTGTATAAAACCCAACAGCACCAGCAGCGTAAGCCGCGACTGGATCCAGCGTTTGCCGCGCGGGAGCAGCATTTGCAGACCGGCCCCGAACAGCAATGCAAACAGCGTGAGGAATTTTACCTGCGCAAAGAGATCCAGCAGCGCCCAGGTCCAGGCATCGGATAAGGTGATGTTGCCATACCACGCGGGATTGAGGTATGCCGCCTTTGGCAAGCCAAAGGCGCTAATATTGAGAAGCAGGATACCAAGAATGGCGACGCCACGAATAAAATCCAGCGTGACATTACGCTCCATGGTTCCTGCCCTAATCAGTTGTGATGACGTACTGCGCGCAGGAATTCCTGACGCGTGTTCTGGCTGGACTTAAACAATCCGCCAAGAGACGTGGTCGTGGTCGCACTGGTCGCATCACGAATGCCGCGCGCTTTCACACAGTAATGTACCGCATCAATCGACACCGCCACATTATTGGTTCCGAGCAGCGTTTGCAGCGCGGTGAGGATTTGCTGGGTCAAACGTTCCTGAACCTGCGGACGCTGTGCAAAGAACTGCACAATGCGATTAATCTTCGACAGACCAATGACCGAATCTTTCGGGATATACGCCACCGTCGCTTTGCCGTCGATAGTGACAAAGTGGTGTTCGCAGGTGCTGGTCAGCGTGATATCGCGGACCGTGACCATCTCGTCCACCTTCATTTTGTTTTCAATGACGGTGATTTTCGGGAAGTTGGCGTAATCGAGGCCGGAGAAAATCTCATCGACATACATTTTCGCAATGCGATGCGGAGTTTCCATCAAACTGTCATCGCTCAAGTCGAGATTGAGCAACTGCATAATCTCGGTCATATGGCCCGAGATAAGACGTTTGCGCGTTTCGTTATCCATCTCTTGCACGGGCGGGCGTAGTGGCGTTTCAAGACCACGCGCGACCAGCGCTTCATGAACCAGGGCCGCTTCTTTACTGAGTGATGACATTTCTTCTTCTCCTGCAGGTGGGGCGCCTCTGCCCTGCATGGGGCAAAGTTTTTAGGCTGTGTCACAGCCAGAACATTGTGCGTGAGGCGGCGCACATAATCCAGTATTCACCGCGATAATTATTGAAATTGGCGCAGCCTTTCAGCGTAGCGATTTCACTTTTCATTCAACCCGGTGACATCGAGTGTTAATGTAAAGTTATATAGATGATGAAGTATGTTTGCTCAATGCGGAAGTGAAAGTTACTCACAGTGCTATGAATAATCTGTATTATGGTGAGTTCGCAAACACATTCAGGTTCAACACAATAAGGAGCCACGCATGGAAATGCTTGAAGAGCACCGCTGTTTTGAAGGCTGGCAGCAACGCTGGCGTCACGACTCTACCACGTTAAATTGCGCCATGACCTTCAGTATTTTTCTTCCGCCACCCCGCGATAACGCCCCGCCTCCGGTGCTGTACTGGCTGTCGGGCCTGACCTGCAATGATGAAAACTTTACCACCAAAGCCGGTGCGCAGCGCATCGCGGCTGAGCTGGGCATTGTTCTGGTGATGCCGGACACCAGCCCGCGCGGCGAGCAGGTTGCCAACGATGACGGCTACGATTTAGGCCAGGGCGCGGGATTTTACCTCAATGCCACCCAGCCGCCGTGGGCAACGCATTTTCGCATGTATGACTATCTGCGTGATGAGCTGCCGGCACTGATTCAATCGCAGTTTAACGTCAGCGATCGCTGCGCCATTAGTGGACATTCCATGGGCGGTCACGGCGCGTTGATTATGGCGCTGAAAAATCCCGGGAAATACACCAGCATTTCCGCCTTTGCGCCGATCGTCAATCCTTGCCGCATTCCGTGGGGCGAGAAGGCGTTTAGCGCTTATCTGGGTGAAGATAAATCACAGTGGGCCGAGTGGGACAGCTGCGCGTTAATGTTGGCCAGCAAGCCCGCAGATGCGATTCCGACGCTAATCGATCAAGGCGACAGCGACCAGTTTCTTGCCGATCAGCTCCAGCCTGCGGTACTGGCCGAAACGGCCCGTCAAACCGCATGGCCGATGACGCTGCGCATCCAGCCAGGTTACGACCACAGCTATTACTTTATTGCGTCGTTTATTGAGGATCACCTGCGCTTCCATGCCCAGTATCTGCTGAAGTGATCACCAGTAAAGCGTATTTTCTATTGCCGCGCTGTAGCTCATCTCTTCTGACTGCGGCGCGGACGCTTTACGATTTAGATCGGTCGCCTGCTGGCGTACCTGTAATCGCCCCACGCTCTCACCGCCTTCATGACCTTCGTTAAAATTACGCACTTCAGACTCGAATAAGATTGCATCCAGGTGGTGCAACTTTTTCAGCGCCCGCAACAGGGAGATAAGCGTGTCCAGATTGAGGCCACCGCCTTTCTCGATGCGTTTAATGGTCGCAATGCCGACCTGTGCACTGTCAGCAAGCTGCTGCTGTGTTAGCGCCAGAGAAATCCGCGTTTCTCTAATGCGAGCGCATAATGACAAGATGATTTCATCATTATTCATGGTGTGATATTTCATGCCGCCCTCCCCCGATTTTTGGGCTGAATTTTCCCAAGGCAGCCGTGATACGTTTCGCGGTACTTCGCGCTCATGTCTTTACCCGTTTCATACATGGCTGCAATCACCTCATCGAGCGAAACGCATGGCTCGCTGACGCGGCTCATCGCCATCGTTGCGGCGTTAATCGCTTTTACGGACGAAATCGCATTTCGCTCGACACAGGGAATTTGTACCTGCCCGCCAACCGGATCGCAGGTCAGCCCGAGATGATGCTCCATGGTGATTTCTGCGGCATTCAGCACCTGAGCAACTGACGCCCCCATCAGTTCCGCTAACCCTGCCGCGGCCATCGAACTGGCCACACCGATCTCTCCCTGACACCCGACCTCAGAACCCAAAATAGACGCGTTTTGTTTGAACAGTAGCGCAATGGCGCCAGCGGTGAGGAAAAAGCGGATAACCGATGCGCTATCCAGCTTACAGACAAACTTATCGTACCAACTGAGGACCGCTGGGATGATACCGCTGGCACCATTGGTCGGCGCGGTCACCACCCGCCCTCCTGCGGCGTTTTCCTCGCTGACGGCAATCGCAAACGCATTCACCCAGTTGAGGTTGGTGAGAAAGTCGTTAGCAGAGGGTTTCATTGCCAGTAATTTATAGAGCGAGCAGGCCCTGCGCGGCACCTGATACGAGCCGGGCAGTAGGCCTTCAGTATGCAGACCACGATGGACTGCCTGCTGCATTACCGCCCAAACATGCGCGAAATAGTCATGCAACGCCGCCTGAGAATGCATCTGTAACTCATTTTTCATCATTAATGCCGCAACGGATAATCCATTACGCTGGCACAGCGCCTGCAGCTGCGCGGCATTTTGAAACGCAAACGGAAATGCGTTTTTTTGCGCGGCTCTCTCGGGCACCGACTCGCCGGGTTTGCGAACCTGGCCGGCGCCGGTTGAAAACCATGTTTCTTCATACAACGTAAAATAATCATCCCTGGCGCGAAACGTCATCGCATAGGGATGACCAGAATGCGGGTGTTGATTCGGCTTAATCGCGACCGTCACGGTAACTGAAGGAGAAAGCGTCAGGGTGCCGTCCTGTTCAGCACGTTTAATGAGATCCATCTGCTGGCGTAAATCAACATCATCCGGCTGGTTGCCCAACAGCCCCAGATAAAGAGCGATATCAACGTTATGACACTTGCGGCTTAATGAGAGCGCGCCATATAGCTCAACCTCGATTTCTCGCGTTAGCGGTAAGATCTCCTGTAGCTTTAATTGTGAAATGAAGTTAAACGCGGCACGCATTGGCCCTACTGTTCTTGAACTGGAAGGCCCAATAACGACTTTAAAAATATCAATACAACTTTCCATTTCAGACCCATCCCTGTTAGTCAAAATAGAATATACCGCCAGTAGCAGCAGACCGTGACGCGTATATCAAAAACGATACCTTTCAGACTTTGTTTATTTGTTGGTATAAAAAACAATACTATTTTATCTTTTTTTTAACATTCACATCTGTGATAAAGCAGGATTCAATCACCACCCTCTACTATTACAATAATCTTAATTTACAGGAGTGAGATAATGGCAATTATTTATTTTATTAGTGCAAAAGATCCTGAAAAACTTCAGGCATGGCTGCACAATACGTTTCTAAATACCGAGACCAAACAATATCCTTGCGCACTGGAACAGTTATCTATAGCCGCATTCAATAAACCGTATTTAAAATTATCAATACCCGATGAAGTATTCACCGATGACATATACAAGAAACTAAGAGCTACATCGTTCACTCAGCAATTTGATTTTTTCCTAAAACCGCAAATCATCCCGACGAACGGGATCATCGCCTTTGACATGGACTCGACGTTTATCGAGGAAGAAGGTGTGGATGAGATCGCCCACGCGCTAGGCATCACCGATCGGATAACGGAACTGACGCAGCAGGCGATGGAAGGAAAACTGGATTTCAATAGCAGTTTCACTCAGCGCATCGGAATGTTAAAAGGGACGCACATCGATGTCATCAATGCCGTATGCGATCGGATGACGGCCTCTCCCGGCATCACCACCATTTTGCCATTCCTCAAACAGAAGGGATTTAAAACAGCGATCATTTCCGGCGGACTGGATATTTTCACCCGCCGTTTACAACAGAAATATCAGCTGGATTATGTATTTTCAAATACCGTTGCAATCAGGGATGGCATGCTAACGGATAATATTTCCACGCCAATCATGAATGCAGAAAATAAGCAAAAAACGTTGGCCATACTTGCCGAATCTCTACAGATACCTCAGCATAACATTATCGCCTGCGGTGATGGCGCCAACGATATCCCCATGCTGACGTATGCTGGCACCGGTATTGCCTGGCAAGCAAAACCCGCCGTCAGGAATTTAATTGCCAATCAGATTAACTTTCACGGATTCGAGTCGCTTTTGTTCTTTATCGAAAATGGATTATAACCCCACGAGCACTGTCTGAAGGGAAAATCATATGAGCTTGAAATCATTTATATTCAGCCAGGCTGATAAGCCGGTTGTAAAAGAAAAAAAAGAGATCGACCATACTTACAAAAAATTCAGAATAGAGATTATTACCTCAGTTTTTATCTCTTACGCCGTCTTTTATTTAACACGTAAAAACTTCTCAGCCGCCATGCCGGCCATGCTGTCAGATACCGCTCTGACCGCTGAAGATTTTGCCATCATGTCTTCACTGTTTTACATTCTGTATGGCTCAATGAAGTTTGTTGGCGGCATGCTGGTTGATAAAATCAACCCGAAAGCCATGACCGGCCCGGTGCTCATTGGCGTGGGGATCGTTAATATTCTGTTTGGTTTTTCCGACAGCGTTACCGCGTTTTATGTGTTGTACAGCCTCAATGCTATCCTCCAGGGCACCAGTTTTCCGCCAATGGCAAAGATCATGGCATCCTGGTTTTCCAAGAATGAACGCGGACGTTGGTGGGCGGTCGTTGAAGCGGCGCATAATATTGGCGGTAGTCTCGCCCCACTGCTGACAAGTTTCGCGATTGTCTGGAGCGGTAGCTGGAAAATGGGTTTTTATGTGCCGGGCGCGATCTCCTTGCTGATGGGGGTCATTGCGCTCTTTACAATTAAAGACCGTCCCGGGACCTTAGGTTTGCCCAACGTTGGCGAATGGCGCAAGGATCCAACAGAGTTAGCCCAGGTTAAAGCCAGTCCGGTTAACCTCTCCTTTTGGCAGATTTTTGTTAAATATATCCTGATTAACCCGCTGGTGTGGATTATTATCATTGGCGATATGTCTGTTTATATTGCCCGCACCATCCTCAACGACTGGCCACAAATTTACTATTCTCAGGTACATGGCTGGAGCCTGATTAAAGCCAACTCCATTATCTCGTGGTTTGAAGCCGGAGGACTTGCCGGGGGGTTACTGGCGGGTTACTTATCGGACTTTATGTTTAAAAGTAACCGCTGGATGACAGGATTAATATTCGCATTAATGCTCTGCGTGTGTATTACCTTAATCCCACTAGTTCAGGATACTTCATATACCATTACGGCCATTCTCTTCACTATTATGGGTTTTGCCCTGTACGGCCCGCATATGCTTTTTGCCGTAGGTTGTCTGGATGTCACTCACAAAGATGCGGCGGGATCGATAACCGGTTTCCGCGGATTGTTTAGCTATGTTGGCGCGGCATTAGCAGGCGTACCGGTGATATTAGTAAAGAACAACTGGGAGTGGTCTGGAGTCTATCTCTATGCCGTGATCGCAATCCTGTTAACCACCTTGTCACTGGCCTTACTCGCCAAATTCCATCGGCTATAAGCCAGCCATAACAGGACGGTGGCACCATCGCCGCTGTCCTTCGGTTAGGCTCTTTCAGCGTCAAAAAGGTGTCCTTCCTCTTCATTCCTCCATCATTCCTTCACTTTTTCTCCTTTTTTCTTTCCACATTATCCTATTGATTAAAAAAGCTTTTATATCGAAACAATATCAAACACAAATGATTTCTATTATCATTTGTGTTTACAAATATTCATACTTTTGTACAATCCATTCGCTTCTTTACTGAAAAGAGTCCTTAAAAGACAAATACATACAATTGTCATGGCCTTTCATATGACACGCAGTTTGATTCATTTAAATGGAATGATACAAATGACTATACCTCACGTTAAGGCTGTAGCTGCCGCAGTATGCGTCGCCAGTCTCCCATCACTCGGCCATGCCGCTGAACAAGACACCGTAGTCGTTACCGCTACCGGCTTCGAGCAGAAAATTCAGGATGCACCCGCGTCGATATCTGTTATTACCAAGCAGCAGATTGAGGACAAAGCCTATCGCGATGTTACCGATGCGCTAAAAGATGTCCCTGGCGTCGTCGTCACCGGCGGGGGGAGCAGCAGCGATATTAGTATTCGCGGTATGGCTTCGCAATACACGCTCTTCCTGGTCAACGGCAAACGCATTAGCACGCGCGGCACACGTCCTAACAGCGACAACTCAGGTATTGAGCAAGGTTGGCTGCCGCCGCTGGAATCCATCGAGCGTATCGAGGTAATCCGCGGCCCGATGTCATCCCTCTACGGCTCCGATGCGATGGGCGGCGTCATTAACGTCATCACCAAGAAAGTGTCGAATACCAAAGCCTGGACCGGCTCTCTGCACGGCGATGCCACCTTCCAGGAAGACAGAGATTCCGGCGATATTTACCAGACTAACGCCTATGCGTCTGGGCCACTGATTGACGGATTACTCGGCGCGAAGGTGACTGGCTTATTCTCCCACCGGGCCGAAGATAAAATCCTTAATGGCTACAATGAACAGCGTATGCGTAACGGGGGTTTAACCCTGAACTTTACGCCAGATGATAAAAATGACATCGACTTCGATTACGCGCGTGAACTGCAGGATCGCGACAGTACGCCAGGCAAATCCATGGCCGAGGAAAACTGCCGTAACGGGAGCTGTAAGCCCAACAGTAAAAGCGAAAACAAGTATGTGCACACGACGTATTCCCTGACCCACAGCGGTTATTACGACGACTTCAACTCCACCAGCTATATCCAGCAGGAAGAGACCGACAACCCCGGTCGCCAGATGAAGTCTTATAACACGATTTTCAATAACCAGAACCAGGTCTTCCTTGGGGCGCACACCCTGACGTTGGGAGGACAATATCGTTATGAAAAACTGCGCGATAATGGCAACCAGCTACAAGCGGCTGATGGACTGAACAAACTGACTCGCTGGAGCTGGGCGCTATTTGCCGAAGATGAATGGGCCGTTACCGATACCTTCACGCTGACCGGCGGTCTGCGTATGGATAAAGATGAAAACTACGGCGACAACTGGACGCCACGCGGCTATGGCGTATGGCATCTGAGCGATCAATGGACCTTAAAAGGCGGCGTTTCTGCGGGCTATCGCGCCCCGGATCTGCGCCAGTCTTCTGCCAGTTGGGGACAGGTCACCGGCGGCGGTCGTCTGAACGGAATCATTGTCGGCAACCCGGACCTGAAACCGGAGAAAAGCCTCAGCGAAGAGATCGGTTTACTGTGGGATAACGGCAACGACCTCAATGCGGGCGTTACGCTGTTCAATACTGACTTCAAAAACAAAATCACCGAAGTTCGCCGTTGCAACAGCAGTTCCGATCCGGCCTGCACCATCGGCAATACCCATTATGACTTCGTCAGCGATCGCGTTAACGTCGATAAAGCCAATATGCGCGGCGTAGAATCCACCTTCGGCTGGAAAATCACCTCCGACGTCAACTGGACGGCGAACTATACCTATACGGAATCTGAGCAGAAAAGCGGTCAGTTCTCCGGCCAGCCGTTGAACAAAATGCCGAAGCATATGTTCAACACTACGCTGGACTGGCAGGCCACCCAGGATCTCGGTTTCTGGAGCCGTCTGAATCTGCGCGGGAAAACGTCTGAATACCTGAGCCGTACCTCCATGGCCCAGGGCACGCCGTCCTATACTCAGGTCGATGTTGGTTTACGTTACTATGCAACCAAGGATCTGTTGATGACCGCTGGCGTGTATAACGTGCTGGATAAACAAATCGATTACGATACCTACGACACCGTTCTTGATGGACGTCGTTACACGGTTGGCATGACTTACAGCTTCTAAGTCTGGCGCAATAAAAAACCCCGGCACTCATCATGCCGGGGTTTTGTTTTTTCTGCCGTAGCTGGTTAAGAATTATTTCTTCACGCGACCCGGGAATTTCATTTCGCTATAGCGAACAAAATGGGTTCCTTTCGTCAGCTTATAGCCAAACCAGATAATCAGGAACAGCGGGATACCGATATAGGTTGCCATCACGCCGCCCCAGTCAATGCTGTCTTTCAGGAACGCTTCGTAGTTCTGGCCGAGAGTGATAATCAGACACAGCACAAAGGCGAAGATCGGACCCAACGGGAAGAAGCCAGAACGGTACGGCAAATCCTTCACATCGTGACCCTGCAGCACATAACCACGACGGAAGCGATAGTGGCTAATGGCGATCCCCAGCCAGGCGATAAAGCCCGTCATCCCGGAGGTATTCAGCAGCCACAGGTACACGGTCTGGTTGCCAAACATCGAGGTCAGGAAGCACAGCCCCGCCACCACGGTGGTCGCATACAGCGCGTTACGCGGAACGCCGCCACGAGACAGTTTACCGAAAATACGCGGCGCTTTACCGTCGCATGCCAGGGTGTAAAGCATACGCGTGGAGGCGTACATCCCGGAGTTACCCGCAGACAACACTGCCGTCAGGATAACCGCGTTCATCACCGCCGCCGCAGACAGCAGACCCGCATGTTGGAATACCAGCGTGAATGGGCTAACGCTGATGTCTTTCACGTCGTTGCGCAGCAGGCTCGGATCGGTGTACGGAATGATCAGGCTAATAATCAAAATCGCGAACACATAGAACAGCAGGATTCGCCAGAACACCTGACGTACCGCACGTGGAATATTCTTTTCAGGATCTTCAGATTCGCCTGCCGCGATACCGATAAGCTCCGTACCCTGGAAGGAGAAGCCGACGATCATCGCCACGCCAATCATCGCGGCAAAGCCACCGGCAAACGGTGCATCACCGGTCGTCCAGTTACTCCAGCCCACCGGCTGAGCGCCTTTGAAGATACCGAAAATCATCATCACGCCAACCACGATGAAGATAATGACGGTGGTAACTTTGATCAGTGAGAACCAGTATTCCGCTTCACCAAATCCGCGAACGGAAATGTAGTTCAGCAGGAAGATAACGCCGAGGAACAGTGCGCTCCAGATCCAGCCTGGCGTGTCCGGGAACCACCAGCTCATCACCAGCTGTGCGGCCACCAGGTCAACGGCAATCGTTACCGCCCAGTTGTACCAGTAGTTCCAGCCCAGCGCGAAGCCAAAGCCTTCTTCTACGTAGTTCTGACCGTAGGTGGAAAACGAGCCGGAAACCGGCATATAGGCAGCCAGTTCACCGAGGCTGGTCATCAGGAAGTACACCATCAGACCGATCAGTATATAAGAGAACAACGCGCCGCCAGGACCCGCCGCAGAAATAGTTGCACCAGATGCAACAAAAAGACCTGTACCGATGGAGCCTCCAATGGCAATCATCGTCAGGTGACGCGCCTTCAGTTCACGACGTAGCGTGGGCGCTTCTGTGGTTTTAGTTTCGGAAACCATGTGAAAATGCTATCCATCCAAAAAATGAGGCGCGATTGTAGCAGACGAAATGGCATTCTTCTGGCACAAATACGCAGTTATAAGAGACCTTCATGACTGGCCGCGGATTATAAGTAAAGCAGAAAATGGGCGACGCAAGGCGGATAAAACGTAACCGCCAGCATGCTTAGAGGGACCTTTCGACAATCAGCGCTTTAATCGCCCAGTTCTACCTGGTCGCTGTAATGTAAAAAACGCGTAATGGCATTAGAGATATGTTTTTGCCGGTGATGAACGCGCCAGAGAGTGCGGACTAAACGCGGCAGCGGCACAGGAACTTCGCTCAACGTACCCGCCTGTAACTGCTCCGCTATAACCCGGCGCGACAAACAGCTGATCCCGAGACCATGGCGCACCGCATGCTTAATGGCCTCCGAGTTACCCAACTCCATTGCCATCTGAAATCTCGGCAGATGGGACAGCAGCAGGTAATCCACCAGTTCGCGCGTACCCGATCCTCGCTCGCGCAGGATCCACGGCGAAGCCGCCAGCTGTTCCAGCGTAACGGACCCCTTTGTGAGCGGTGACGAGGGTGCGGCAAACACCACCAGTTCGTCTTCCAGCCACGGCTCAGAGATGATTTCCGTGCTGTGACACGGCCCTTCGATCAGCCCAATGTCTACCCGAAAATCCAGCACCGCATTGATTACGTCCTGGCTGTTGCCCACGCTAAGCTCCAGCGGCAAATCAGGGAAATCCTGGCGATAACGGGCGATCATGGCGGGCAAAATGTAGTTGCCAATAGTGCTACTGGCGTAGACCCGAATAGCACCATTATCTTCGCGAAAAAGCTGTTCGATTTCGATCGTTTGCTCAAGCAGCGCCAGCGCGCGTGGATAAAGCAAGCGCCCGTGCTCGTTGACCACCAGCCGTTTGCCCACACGGTCAAACAGCTGCACACCAAGTTGCCCTTCGAGATCGGTTAGCGCCGCACTCACCGCCGACTGCGACAATGCCAACATGACAGACGCCTGGGTCGTTGAGCCGCTTTTTAGTACCTCAGCAAACACTTCAAGTTGTCGCAGGGTGATATGCATAGTCGTTTTCCACCGGATATCCGTTACTTATACCCTAAATAATTCGAGTTGCAGGAAGGCGGCAAGAGAGAGACAAATTCGTCAGGAACGAATTTGACCAGCCAAAGGCTGGCCTCTGGTGAGGGACATGGATGTCCCTCATTAATCCCCGGGAGCGTACTTAAGTACGTGACTGGGGTGAACGAGCGCAGCCAACGCACATGCAACCTGAAGTATGGCGGGTATACCACTTATATAGATTAATTATAAATATATAATCAATTTTATTTTTAAACCACTTCGCCGTACTCTTTTACCCAGATAAAGGAGAAGGATATGACAGAACTCACCTTGCAGACTCATCGTCGTACAGCGTGGCATTTTATTCCGGGGCTCGCCCTGAGTGCAGTTATCACTGGGGTCGCCTTATGGGGTGGATCCATTCCCGCCGTCGCAGGTGCCGGGTTCAGCGCCCTCACCTTAGCAATTTTGTTGGGGATGGTTCTCGGCAACACCGTCTATCCGCACATCTGGAAAAGCTGTGACGGCGGCGTGCTGTTTGCTAAACAACATTTATTACGTCTGGGGATTATCCTCTACGGTTTCCGCCTCACCTTCGCGCAAATTGCTGACGTCGGCGTCAGCGGTATCGTGATTGATGTGTTAACGCTAAGCAGTACCTTTATGATTGCCTGCTTCCTGGGGCAGAAAGTGTTTGGTCTGGACCGCCACACCAGCTGGCTGATTGGCGCGGGGAGCAGCATTTGTGGTGCCGCCGCCGTGCTGGCAACCGAACCGGTGGTGAAAGCGGAAGCCAGTAAGGTAACCGTCGCTGTCGCTACCGTGGTGATCTTCGGTACCATCGCTATCTTCCTGTATCCGGCGATGTATCCGCTGTTGGCGCACTGGTTTAGTCCAGAAACCTACGGCATTTACATTGGCTCCACCATGCATGAAGTGGCACAGGTAGTGGCTGCAGGGCACGCCATTAACCCGGATGCGGAAAACGCCGCGGTTATTGCCAAAATGCTGCGCGTCATGATGCTGGCACCGTTCCTCATCCTCCTGGCCGCTCGCGTAAAACAACTGTCTCCGGCCACAGGCGGTGAGAAGAGCAAAATCACCATTCCATGGTTTGCCATCCTGTTCATTGTGGTCGCGATTTTTAACTCGTTCCACCTGCTGCCGCAGTCGGTAGTGAACATGCTGGTAACGCTGGACACTATTTTGCTGGCAATGGCGATGGCTGCCCTGGGGTTGACCACTCACGTTAGCGCGCTGAAAAAAGCCGGTGCCAAACCGTTACTGATGGCCCTGCTGCTGTTTGTCTGGCTGATTGTGGGTGGTGCTGCGATTAACGTCGCTGTCCACGCCCTGATGGCATAAACGATCACGACTCACCTCCATTAACCCGCTATACTCTCCCTTTTTGTATTTGAGTATGGCGGGTTAAATTTATGAAATATATCGGAGCGCACGTAAGCGCCGCTGGCGGTCTGGCTAACGCCGCTATTCGAGCCGCAGAAATCGAAGCGACCGCATTCGCCCTGTTCACCAAAAATCAGCGCCAGTGGCGTGCCGCGCCGCTGACCACCGACATCATTGATGATTTCAAATCCGCTTGCGAGAAGTACCACTATACTTCCGCCCAGATCCTGCCTCACGATAGTTACCTGATTAACCTCGGTCACCCGGTCAGCGAAGCGCTGGAAAAATCCCGCGATGCGTTTCTCGATGAAATGCAGCGCTGTGAACTGCTTGGCTTATCCCTGCTGAACTTTCACCCAGGCAGCCATTTGATGCAGATCCCTGAAGATGAATGTCTGGCGCGCATTGCCGAATCCATCAACATCGCCCTCGCTCAGACTCAGGGGGTGACGGCAGTTATCGAAAATACCGCCGGACAGGGCAGTAATCTTGGCTTTAAGTTTGAGCACCTTGCCGCCATTATCGACGGCGTCGAAGATAAATCCCGTGTCGGCGTTTGTATTGATACCTGCCATGCCTTCGCCGCCGGATACGATTTGCGTTCCGCCGAGGAATGCGAAAAGACGTTTGCGGAATTTGAACGTATTGTCGGCTTTAAGTATCTGCGCGGTATGCACCTGAACGACGCCAAGAGCGCATTTGGCAGTCGCGTTGACCGTCACCACAGCTTAGGTGAAGGCAATATTGGCCACGATGCCTTCCGTTGGATCATGCAGGACAATCGTTTTGACGGCATTCCGCTGGTACTGGAAACCATTAATCCGGATATCTGGGCAGAAGAGATTGCCTGGCTGAAAGCTCAGCAAACAGAAAAAGCGGTGGCATAATCATGAACGACAGGGAAAAGCAGATCCTTAAGATCCTGCGTCGCAATCCGTTGATTCAGCAGAATGAAATCGCCGATATTCTGCAGATAAGCCGTTCACGCGTCGCTGCGCATATTATGGATTTAATGCGTAAAGGTATGATCAAAGGTAAAGGTTATATCCTTACCGAACAGGATTATTGCGTGGTTGTTGGGGCGATCAATATGGATATTCGTGGTGTGGCAGACATCCATTATCCTCAGGCCGCCTCTAACCCTGGCAGCATTCACTGCTCGGCAGGTGGCGTAGGACGTAATATCGCCCACAACCTTGCGCTGCTGGGTCGTGATGTCCACTTAATTTCCGCTGTTGGCAGTGACTTCTATGGCGAAACATTGCTGGAACAAACGCGTCAGGCTGGTGTTAACGTTTCCAGTTGCATACGTCTGCATGGACATAACACCTCAACTTACCTGTCTATTGCTAATCAGCAGGAAGAGACCGTACTGGCAATCAATGATACCCATATCCTGCAACAATTGACGCCGCAGTTGTTGAACGGTTCGCGAGATTTGATTCGTCATTCCGGTGTTGTACTGGCAGATTGCAATCTCACCGCCGAAGCCATTGAGTGGGTCTTCACTATAGCTGATGATATTCCGGTATTCATTGACACCGTTTCAGAGTTCAAAGCGGCAAAAATGAAGACCTGGTTTACGCGCATTCATACGTTGAAACCCACGCAAAAAGAGCTGGCGATTCTGTGGGGGCAACCTATCCATTCAGATGCCGATCGCATACTGGCCGTCAATAGTCTCCATCAACACGGGGTAAAACGGATCTTTGTCTGCCTGGAAGATGAATCCGTGTTTTGCAGCGAAAAGGACGGGGAACAATTTTTACTGACCCCTCCTGAGCATACGATTGTAGACAGTTTTGGCGCCGATGACGCATTTATGGCGGGATTACTGTACAGCTTTCTGGAAGGGAGCGAGTTTCGTGAAAGCGCTCACTTTGCCATGGCCTGCGCGGCGCTATCGCGAGCCAGCGTCAGTATCAACAACCCAACCCTCTCAGCAGATAACGCCTTGTATTTGCTACAAACAGCTTAAATGTCATGCCGGATGGCGCTACGCTTATCCGGCATGACTCTCGCTATGCTATACCGATAAAGAAACCGGCTATGGTGGCGCTCATCAGGTTTGACAACGTTGCTGCTGCCAGCGCCCGCATTCCAAGCTGCGCGATTTCCGGGGCTCGCTGGGGTGCTATCGCCGAAAACGCGCCGACAACAACGCCAATCGAACCAAAGTTAGCGAAACCGCACAGCGCAAACGAGATAATCGCAATGGTCTTCACATCCAGTGTCCCGCCGGTTTGCAGATACGGTGAGAAGTTGAGATACGCGACAAACTCGTTGATTGCCAGTTTCTGTCCGATCAGGCTACCTGCCAGCGTCGCATCGCTCCAGTCCACCCCCATAATCCACGCCAACGGGGCTAATACATAACCAAAGATCCCTTCCAGAGTGGCGTGTCCAAAACCAAACCAACCGCCAATCCCGCCGATAATGCCGTTAATCAGTGCGATAATGGCGACAAATGCCATCACTACCGTCGCCACGCCTGCGGCAATTTTCAGCCCGGTCATCGCCCCGCTCGCCGCTGCCTCGATGATGCTTTTCGGCGGCGTTTCAGTAAATGACAGATTCTCAAAGGTGACTTGGGATTCTTCAGTTGCCGGACTCAACATACGCGCGAACAAAATACCGCCCGGGATTGCCATCAACGATGCCGCCAGCAGGTAGTCAATCGGAACGCCCATTCCAGCGTAACCAATCATCATTGAGCCAGCAATCGAGGCCATCCCACTGCAGATAGCGGTAAACAGCTCATTGCGATTCAGCCGGTCAATAAACGGTTTCACGATTGCCGGGATCTCGTTTTGCCCGAGGAAAATCGTGGTAACTGCGACAAATGACTCGATTTTACTGATGTTCAAGGCTTTCTGGAAAATACCGCCGAGGATGCGGATCAACAGCCCCATCACGCCAATGTAGTAGAGCAGACTGATTAATGCAGTCACAAAAATGATGGCCGGGAGCACACGAAAGGCGAAGATAAACCCGGCCCCGTCAAACAACACATCCATTTTTGGCCCGACCAGGGAGCCAAAGATAAATGCGCTACCCGCATCACTATATGACATCACCTTGTGGACACCGAGAGCGGCCTGTTCAACCAGCCATTTTCCCGGTGGGAAATACAGCATGATGCCGCCAATTGCAATTTGCAGTACCAGCGCTGCTCCGACCGTACGCAGACTAATACGCTTTTTATTTACTGACAGCAGAAACGCGATGGCCAGTAATACCACCATACCCACTACACTTCTCATTATATCCATAATGAAATTCCCTTCATGCCAGGAAACCCGGCGTTATCGCCAGGTTTTGGTAGGTTTGATATTCGCGGGCGACCGCATGCTGCCCGGAAAATTCTGTCAGGCGAGACGTTGATACTCCTTCGCAATTTCACAGGCCAGTACCGCGTTGTTGAACACCAGTTGAATATTTGATTTCAGGCTGTCACCACCGGTCAGCTCCGCAACTCGCGCCAGCAGGAACGGCGTACTCTCTTTGCCCACAACCCCCTGCTCTTCCGCTTCTTTTACCGCCCGATCGATTGCCGCATTTATTTTCTCCTCTGCCATCGCAAACTGTTCTGGGATTGGGTTCGCAACAACCAAACCGCCGTCAAGACCCGTTTGCCATTTCACCGCCATCGCTCGGGCAATCTCTTTTGCGCTGTCCAGACGGATACTGACCTCAAACGGACTGGTACGGCAGAAAAATGCCGGCAACGCGTTGGTCTGATATCCAATTAATGGCACGCCAAAAGTTTCTAAATATTCGGTCGTTAAACCGAGATCAAGAATAGATTTCGCTCCTGCACAAATAACCGTGACATTGGTATGAGCCAGTTCTTGCAGATCGGCAGAAATATCAAAGGTATGTTCAGCACCACGATGAACACCACCAATGCCTCCCGTTGCAAATACTTTAATTCCAGCCAGTGCGGCAATAATCATGGTTGAGGCAACAGTCGTTGCACCATTTTTCCCTGCCGCGATCACAAACGGTAAATCACGACGGCTGACTTTAGTAACGCTATGACCTTCTCTTCCAAGCAATTCAATTTCATCTTTGCTTAAACCAACTTTCATTACCCCACCAATAATAGCAATGGTTGCAGGAACTGCTCCGTGCTTACGAATAGTTTCTTCTACTTCAATCGCTGTCTGGGCATTCTGCGGGAATGGCATACCATGAGAAATAATGGTTGATTCAAGTGCAACAATCGGTTTTTTACTGTTTAATGCTTCCTGTACTTCTGGAGATATTTGTAATAATTCAGAGGAAAGAGTTAATTCAGACATTCTGTGTTCTCCACTATTGAGCTAACATTCGCAACAGACAAATCAGGGTTATTGGTATATTCACAGGCTAACGCCATTGATGAACAACCCTGAGCAAATCGAACCGAATCAATAAAAGGCATACCGTCTAGCCAGCAGGAAGCCAGTCCAGCCATCATTGCATCGCCTGCCCCGGTAACATTAATGACGTGAGTTTTAATCGGCGGCGACCAACCACTATTCCCCGTAATATCGCTGTAATAAACGCCGTCCCCCCCCATGCTGAGCACCAGCCGATTTAAGCCGCGATCGTGAAACCACGCGGCGACGCTGCCAACGTCATCACGCCCGGAAAGCGCAATACCACTCAGCGTTTCGGCTTCAAGGCGGTTTGGTTTGAGGGTGTGGATTTGTCCCAGACGCTCGCGAATTTTGACGCACTTCCATGCCGACACAGGGTCAACAAACACCGGAACATCCCCGGCATTTTCCAGTACCCATGCCATGGCGTCTTCGCTGATATTGCAATCGGCGACGATCACTTTCGCCTGCCGAATAAAATCATAATGCTGCGATAAAAACGCTGCTGAAATATGTTCGGTAATGCTCATATCATTAATGGCCACCAACATTTCGCCGGTGTTATCAAGCAGTGATAAATAACTGGATGTATTCTCTCCGGAAACGATAAGGCACTTATCAACATGAACTCCGGATTGATTGGTTTGCGCCAATAACGATTGCCCGTAAAAATCATTACCAACCGCCGTTAGCAGCCAGGAATTTTTACCCAATAGCGCGAGATTATGTGCAATGTTACGCCCAACGCCTCCTGGGGTGAATTTTATCTTCCCTGGATTTGAATCCGCATAATTTATAGAAGCATGCGAACACCCGGCAACATCCATATTGGCCGAGCCAATAGTTACTATGTATTCCTTTTCACGCATAGCACGTCCCCTGGCAATTAACTTGCCACAAATGAGTTCGTTAAAAATAACCAACGCCACACACCAGGTTATTAGAGCAAATGTTCACTATCAAACATGTGTTCATAGTAAGCGTGTTTTTGATAAAGTAAATCCATCTGCAAGACCTAAAACCAATAGATATGAACAGAATCACAATTTTTTATAGATACAGTTTGTCAGGAGGAGAGAAAATGAGAGGTAGTACACAAATCAAGCAGGATGAAAAGTATCACTCCGGCATAACCGGAGATTTTTCAGGTGTGCCCGGTGAACAGGCGCATATCAGGTAAGCGAAACCAAATCTTCCGGCATATGGTTGTACAAAATCCGCCAGAAGTGCTCTGCGGTTTTATTTAACCGGGTATCCATCCGGTAAATGTAAGCCTGAATAGGCACCATCAACTCCGGCGTCTGCAGACAAACCAGCCGCTTATCACGCAGTTCGTTCACGATAGTCCATGCCGGCAGCCAGGCGATACCATGCCCATCCAATGCCATATTTTTCAATAACTCACTCATTGAGGACATAAACAGCGTACGAGCTGAGATACCGCCCACTTCCGCCAGATGACGGTTTACCAATCTTCCCATGTATGATGTGCTGGTATAATTCAGAATCGGCGCCTGCGGCTGATAGATATCAAACAACGCCTTACCCTGCGCATCAGCAGCACATACGGGATACAGTTCAGACTCAAAAACCTTCAAGCCGCAGAAAGGTGACTGCATTAAGTCCTCATCCCGAAAGGAGAAAATAAAATCACTTTTTCCCTCGCGCAGAGTATTCACCGCCTGAACCACATCAATAGCTTCGACGTGCCAGACAAACTCCTCCCCCCAGGCCGCCATTGAGTGCACTAATCTGGGCAACATCGTCAGTGACAAAGAATGTGCTGCCGCTATTTTGATATTGGGTACCCCAAGCAAATTGTGGCCGCTTAGCTCATCCAGATTGCACTCCAGCTGTTGCAGCAAGCTACGGGTTTGCGAATGGAATAGCTTGCCCTCCTCCGTGAGTTGCAGTGGGCTCGTCGTGCGATCAAAAAGCAGTACACCCACGGCAGATTCCAGCGCTTTGATCCTCCGGCTAAATGCCGGTTGAGATATGTTGCGCTCCTCAGCCGCCTGGGAAAAATGACGACACGCTTCCAGCGTCAGAAAGTCATATAACCATTTTGTCTCAATGTTTTTCATGCCTGTCACACAGATATTTAAATATGCCAATGAGTCTTTAGCATCATGCCTGAATATTTGCGCGGATGACATTCATCAACAACACCTGGTGATTCGTTTTTTGCATCATGCCTTCGTTTTTAACATTAACATGTTTCTCTCCCAATCGGCCACGACCGCTTCTCCACCGCAATACGTCAGGCCTATGGCTCAAAACCAGCCTGCAGAGGTGGCAAAACAAATCGCAGCTATGCGGTTTTTGCATTAAACCATACATTATTGCATTTCTCCTCACGTCTCACTGCTGTTAAACATTATCTACAGACACAACCCTGCTCTGAATATTAATGATCGGTGAAATTGAGGTATATATTGTGAAAGGTTTAATTGGCGTATTAGGTGGTATGGGGCCTGCTGCAACGGTCGATCTATTTAATAAATTCGTTACTTTTACTGCAGCACAGCGCGACCAGGAACATATCCCGTTAATTATTTCCTCTATCCCGGACATACCTGACCGAACCGATGCGTTAATGCATCATGGTCATTCCCCACTTCCGGCCATGCGCGATTATATGCATAAACTCGAAGATGCTGGCGCCGAGTGTATTGTGATCCCCTGTAATACCGCCCACTTTTGGTTTAATGAATTAAAAGAGTGCTGCCATACAGAACTGCTCAGTATCGTTGAAACGACCATCAACGAGGTTAAAAACTGTGGAAAAACGCGTATCGGACTGCTCGCCACCAACGCCACGTTGTACATGGGCCTCTATCAAAAAGGCATTGAATCTCTTGGGCTAACCTGCATCAGTCCTGACTCTGCCAGTCAGGAAAAAGTGATGGAAAGCATCTATTGCTTAAAGGCCGGTGATGCTAAACGGGCGCAAGTATTGATGAATGAACAGGCTCAAGCACTCTTCTCACGCGGTGCACAAGTCATCGTACTGGGATGTACTGAAGTTCCCGTCATACTTGCTGAAGCAATCAAAACGTCACCTGAAAAATATATTGACTCAACCGGTTCGTTAGTTCGTGCTGGTATTAAATGGTACGAGAAACGCGTTGGCAAAAATCATCTTTTGGCACAATGAAAGCCAACACATGGTTAATTATTGCATTAAATAAACATCCATTTTAATAACAAATTATTCTCTGGCGGAGGCCATTATGATTTGGCTGGAAATTATCGTAGTGTTGGGCGCAATATTTTTTGGCATCCGCCTCGGCGGAATTGGTATCGGTTTATGTGGCGGACTGGGACTGGCTATATTAACGTTGGGATTTGGGCTGCAAATTGGTTCTCCCCCCGTTGACGTTATTCTCATTATTATGACAGTGGTAGTGGCGGCATCAGCGCTACAGGCCGCCGGAGGTATGGATTATCTGGTTCGCGTTGCCGGTAATTTCATGCGTCGTAATCCTAAGTATATCAACATTATTGCGCCGATCATCACCTGGTCGATGACCATTATGGCGGGAACAGGATTTATCGTCTTTTCGACTCTGCCGGTAATTGCCGAAGTTGCCAAAGAGTCAGGTATCCGTCCTTCCCGTACGCTCGCAGGATCCGTAGTCGCCTCTCAGGTGGCGATATCCGGTTCACCGATCAGTGCCGCAATGGCGGCGATGCTGACCATTATGGAAGGTAACGGCGTCAGCTTTATTCAGGTCATGGCGGTATGTCTGCCAGCCTCATTTGTCGCCGCGATGGTCGCCGCTTTTATCGCCTCACGTCAGGGATGCGAACTACAGGATGATGAAGTCTATCTGGAGCGCTTGCAAAAAGGTTTGGTGCGTAAATATGAAGGGCAGAACAGCACCACGCCGGGAGCCAGATTATCAGTCGCCCTGTTTATGCTGGCAACGGTCGTCATCGTTATTCTTGCCGCATGTCCTCAACTACGCCCCGGATTCGATGCAGGTAACCCAATGAATACCCGAGATATTATTATTATCTGCATGCTGGCTGCCGCGTGCCTGATGGTGGTGCTGTGCAAAACATCAACCGACGCGATTGTCCTGACATCCACGTTCCGTGCAGGTATGAGTTCGCTGGCGGTCATTCTGGGGATTGTTACGCTGGGCACAACTTTCATTGACGCCCATTTAACGGGAATTAAGGATATCGCGGGCGATATTCTACGGGCTTATCCAATGCTGCTGGCGCTGGTGCTGTTTGGTACCTGCGCGCTTCTCTATTCGCAGGGAGCTACCACGCCGCTGATTATCCCTCTCGCCGTCGCGCTCGGCGTACCCACTTGGGCGATTCTGGCTTCCTACGTAGCAGTAACTGGCGTGTTTGTTCTACCAACTTACCCCACTTCGCTGGCGGCCATGGAGTTCGACACCACCGGGACAACGCGCGTGGGTAAGTATGTCTTAAACCATCCGTTTATGTTGCCAGGGCTTGGTGGGATCATCGCGGGCGTTGCCTTTGGTTTTATCATCGCGCCAATGATTGCCTGACCCGTTTGATCCAGGGGTGCGAATAAATTTCGCCCCCTGAATGATTACATATCTGGCCAGCTCACCACATCAAAACCGTCTTACCTTTATCTATTTGCTTCACATCGCTGCTCTTAATCACGCGGTGATAGCCATAGGCGTCAGCGTATTTTGTCAGTCCTGTCCCGGAGTCTTGCTCAGGCTTTCCCTGCGTCTCTATCGTTGAACCTGACGTTGTTGTCATCACCCAGGTGGTTGAGCACCCCGTAAGCAGCAGTGTCGCGAGTGACAGAGAGGCAACAATGAGCGTTTTTTTCATATTCGATTTCCGTGATCAGTTTGATTTAAGGGCACTTTATCGAATTTGCTTAAGGCTGGATGGATTATTGTGGCGATGCTGCAACGGTATGGGTAAATGCATAAAAAAGGGGCAGAGAAGTCTCTGCCCCGGCTATCAACGTTTAATCAGGCTGCCTTTGCCATAACCTCTGCTTCCGGGCGTTTCAGCACCGCGTAGGAGAGACCGGCGACCAGCGTACCGGCAATAATAGCCAGCAGGTATCCTACCACCGGCGTGATTGCGCCAGGGATTAACAGCACAAACAGACCGCCATGCGGCGCCATCAGCTTAGCCCCTACCGCCATCGAGATGGCACCGGTAATCGCGCCGCCAACGATACAGCAAGGCAGAACGCGCATTGGGTCACGGGCAGCGAACGGAATTGCCCCTTCGGTGATAAAGCACAGGCCCAGCACCAGCGCAGCTTTACCGCCTTCCTGCTGAGCTTTGTCGAATTTACGACGCGCAACCAGCGTTGCCAGACCCAGCGCCAGCGGAGGCACCATACCTGCCGCCATAATGGCCGCCATCGGCGCATAGGTTTGCGTACTCAGCAGGCCCACACCGAAAGCATACGCCGCTTTGTTAACCGGACCACCCATGTCGGTGCACATCATGCCGCCAAGAATCGCCCCAAGCAATACCGCATTCGCTGTACCCATGGTTTGCAGCCAGTGGGTCAGACCTTCCAGAATGCCGGCTACCGGTTTACCGATCAGGTAGATCATAGCCAGACCCACCACCAGGCTTGAGAGCAGCGGAATAATCAGGATCGGTTTCAGCGCTTCCATACTCTGTGGGAGTTTCAGCTTCGTGCTGATGAGCTTCGCCACATAACCGGCAAGGAAACCGGCAATAATCCCGCCAATAAAGCCAGAACCGGTGCTCACCGCCAACATACCGCCGATAAGACCTGGCGTCAGACCCGGACGGTCAGCGATAGAAAACGCGATATATCCCGCCAGAACGGGCACCATCAGCGCAAACGCTGAACCGCCGCCAATCTGCATCAGCGCCGCTGCCAGCGTCCCCTGCTCTTTGAACGCTTCAATACCAAAAGCGAATGAGAGTGCAATACACAAACCACCGGCAACCACCATCGGCAGCATGTAGGACACGCCTGTCAGCAGGTGACGATACGCACCCGCGCTTTCTTTCTTACCTTCTGTTGCTGAAGCCTGTGCTTTACCGGTTGGCTGGTACGGCGTTGCTTCTTCCAGCGCTTTGTCCAGTTCCTGCTTGGTTTTCTTCAGCGCAAGGCCAGTAGAAGTACGGTACATGGGTTTTCCGGCAAACTTCGCCAGATCAACTTCAATGTCAGCCGCTACAATCACCAGATCCGCCTGAGCCACCTCTTCCGGCGTAATGGCATTGCCTGCGCCAACAGAACCTCGGGTTTCAACCTTCACCCACCAGCCACGTTTTTTCGCTTCTGTTTCAATAGCTTCAGCGGCCATAAACGTATGGGCTACGCCGGTCGGACAAGCCGTCACCGCCACCACGCGTTTTGGACCACTGCTGGCCACAGGCGCTGTCGCAACCGGGGCGCTGTAAGGTTTTGCATGGCCTTTCGCTTCGCTAAGGAAGAGTTCCGGATGCGCTACCGCACGACCAATGTCGCCCAGCCAGACCTTTTTGCCGTTCAGCGAACTGTCGGCAGGAAGCGTGTCGCCCAGAACAATTGCCAGTTCGGCGTCATTAGGATTATCAATAATTTCCAGATGTGCTTTCTGCGCCGCCGCTCCAAGCAGGGTTTTCGCCATGTAAGCGCGAGCCTGGCCGAGATTAGCGTCAATAATCAGCAGCGTTTTCATTATGCCTCTCCTGCTGTCAGTTAAACGGTTTTAAGTCGACACGCGCCATCATTGCGGCCAACTGAGGACGATCGGTAATGCCCACATTGCTTTGGCTTACCGCCAGGGCGGCAACAGCCGTCGCCAGACGCAGGGTATGTTCGCTGGACTCACGCATCAGCAGGCCGTAAATCAGACCGCCAACCATTGAATCACCTGCGCCTACGGTGCTTACCACCTCAACTGACGGCGGTTTAGCAATCCACTCACCCGAAGCGTTAACCCACAGCGCACCTTCCGCACCGAGCGAAATCACCACGTGAGCAATACCCTGCTCGCGCAGCGCATGCGCCGCTTCGATCACATCTTTCATTTCCGGCAGCTTGCGACCTGCCCAGATTTCCAGCTCACGACGGTTTGGTTTCACCAGCCACGGTGCCGCTTTCAGACCCGCCACCAGCGCTTCACGGCTACTATCAAAGATAATGCAAGGACACTGACTGCGCAGGCGCGTCATCCAGTCGGTGAATGCTTCCGGGCTAACGCCGGTCGGCAAACTGCCGCTGACACACACCATGTCGAACTGACCCAGCCAGCTCAGTGAGTCATTCACAAAGCGTTCCCAGTCAGCCGGGGTAACTTCAAAACCGGAGAAATTAAAATCGGACACTTCGCCGTCTTTTTCGGTCAGCTTGACGTTGATACGGGTACGCCCTTGTACAACCTGAAAACGGTTGGCAATGCCCAGCTCGCTGAACAACTGCTGAAAACCATCCTGGTTGTCTTTCCCCAGGAAACCGCCCACAGTGACATCAATACCTAAATCTTTCAGAACTTTAGCGACGTTAATCCCTTTCCCTGCCGCATGCAGACCGGTAGTTTTTACCAGGTTCACTTCACCGCGTTCAATTTCCGGACAGAAACCCACCAGGTCGTAGGCCGGGTTAAGGGTGATAGTAGCAACACGTCTGCTCATTACGCGCCCTCCCCAAGACCTGCCGCAATGGCTTCGCCAATCGCTTTCAGCGCCTGTTCAGCATCTTCGCCCTGGGCGGTAAAGCGCAGGTGATGTCCTTTCTTCACGCCCAATGCCACAACTTTCATCAGACTGCGTCCATTCGCCGGTTTGCCGGTTCCATCAAGATTTGTCACGGTAATTTCACTGTTAAATTGTTTAATCGTATTCACCAGCATGGTGCCCGGACGGGCGTGTAATCCATGCTCGTTGCGCACAATAAATTCGGCGCTCAGTACATCATCAGTTAAGGCGTCATCGCTGGTCAGCAGCGCTAACACCGTGGCCGCATCGGCTTTCAACAAACGGTCAGCTTTGTTATTCAGCAGCAGATCGCCAAGGCGCTTCAGCACCGCAACCGGTTGATCGTCATTCATAGCGACGGTCACCAGCAGGGCTGCAGCTTCACCTTGTACATCGAATGCTGTTGCTGCGCGGCTAACCGCAACGGCGCTGCGTACATTGCCTTCAGCACAGTCATTCAGCCAGATACCCTGACCGAGATTCATCGGCAGTTCATTGATTGCTCTGGCCACAAAGGTGGCGTCAACCGCACCAACTTCTTTCAGTCGCGCCGCGTTGAGCGCCTGCAACGTTACCAGCGAATTAGCCACGACATCCAGCGACAGCGTTTCGTTATCAAGCTTCAGCTGTTCGCTTTGCTTTTCGCCCATCAGCAACGCGCGCAACTCTTCCGCCGTGGTCGCAGATTTCAGCTGTTCAGCGACGGAGTCATCGCTCAGCACGTGCGTCAGTTGACGCAGTAAACCGAGGTGCTCATCGGAACTGGCGGCAATGCCGATCGCCACATAAGCAACCTGACCTTCGCCCCAGGTCACGCCTTGCGGAAACTGGAACACCTGCACGCCGGTTTTCAGCACCCGATCGCGCGTGTCCGTCGTACCGTGAGGAATAGCAATACCGTTGCCGAGGAACGTGGACGTCTGTTGTTCACGCGCCAGCATGCCATCGACGTAGCCTTCCGCCACGTTACCCGCCTGTACTAAGGCAGCGGCAACCTGGCGAATAGCCTCTTCTTTATTCCCGGCCTGTTCGCCCGGGTGAATATCCTGAACAGATAACTGGAACATGGTTCTCCTCTCCCGCTGATTTGAAACGATTCAGCTAACATGAGAAAAAAGGCGTCACCTGACTCCATCAGTTATGGCGAGATGACGCTGAAACGTTTCAAGAAGTCTTGCTCTTTTTTCTTCAGCACACAAGTAAAGTTGACAAATTACTTGCTGAATTTAGAGATAACGCACATTTTCTCTGCGTCGGAGAAAAAAATGCTGACGAAAAATCGGCGTCAGCATGTCAGATTCAGCAGCGTCAGCAAACGGCATTCTCTGACTGAAATGCTATTTTGATTTTTGATGCCGATTTTGATTTGGCTCCCTGTTTATTTTCTGACAAGCAGCGTAAACTCCGCGTCTCTTCACATCATTGATATCAAAACATGCATAACACCCCCGTAGCCGCCACACCCAAGGCGTTTGATTTAACGTCTTCGGCGTTCCTGCTTGTCGCATTTCTGACGGGTATCGCCGGTGCGTTGCAGACGCCAACGCTTAGCCTTTTTCTGACGGATGAAGTCCATGCCCGTCCCGGCATGGTCGGTTTCTTTTTTACCGGCAGCGCCGTGATCGGCATTTTGGTGAGTCAGTTTCTGGCCGGACGCTCGGATAAAAAAGGCGATCGCAAAAACCTGATTGTGTTTTGCTGCGTGCTGGGGATGCTGGCCTGCGTGCTGTTCGCCTGGAACCGTAACTATTTTATTCTGCTGTTTATCGGGGTATTCCTCAGCAGCTTTGGATCGACTGCCAACCCGCAAATGTTTGCTCTCGCCCGCGAACACGCCGACCGTACGGGTCGGGAAGCCGTCATGTTCAGCTCAATATTACGTGCGCAGGTTTCGCTGGCCTGGGTGATTGGCCCACCGCTGGCCTACGCGCTGGCCATGGGTTTCAGCTTTACGGTCATGTATCTCAGTGCGGCAGTGGCGTTTATTGTTTGCGGCATAATGGTCTGGCTGTTCTTACCCTCAATGAGTAAAAACGTGCCTCTCGCGACGGGCGCGGTAGAGGCCCCGCGCCGCAATCGACGCGACACGCTTTTGCTATTTGTTATTTGCACATTAATGTGGGGCACGAACAGTCTCTATATCATCAATATGCCGTTGTTTATCATCAACGAACTGCATCTGCCGGAAAAGCTGGCGGGCATCATGATGGGAACCGCCGCAGGGCTGGAAATCCCAACCATGTTGATTGCCGGCTACTTCGCTAAGCGTCTGGGCAAACGCCTGTTGATGAGGATTGCCGTCGTCGCCGGATTCTTCTTTTATGCCGGCATGCTGTTGGCTCACTCTCCGGCGATATTGCTCGGCTTACAGCTGCTGAACGCGATTTACATCGGCATCCTCGGCGGGATTGGCATGCTCTATTTTCAGGATCTAATGCCGGGACAGGCAGGTTCAGCCACGACTCTCTACACGAATACCATTCGCGTAGGCTGGATTATTGCCGGATCGCTGGCGGGGATTGCCGCTGAAATCTGGAACTATCACGCAGTGTTCTGGTTTGCGCTGGTGATGATCGTCGCCACCGTCGTGTGCCTGGCGCGCATCAAGGACGTTTAAGGCGCGGTCAGCGCTTCAAGCTCAATAAGATAAACCATGGCCTGGTGCGTCGTCTGTCCGCACATTTCCGCACTGGGCTGTAAACCGGCGCACACTTTTGGCCGCAGCGGTGATGCAAAAATTTTACAGCGCAGGGATTCATCCAACTGAACGCATGGCGTATTAGCGGGTTTGCCATCAGGCATACCGGGGATGGGACTGGAGATTGAAGGCGCGGTGCAGCATGCACCACAATCCGGACGGCATTCCATACAGTACTCTCTTTATCGTAAACCATCGGATTGTGTGGGAAGCGCACAGTACCACCTTTTTTGCACCAGCAAAAGCATGAATTCCGCTTGCCTGAATGCCCCGGCGCGAGTAGTTTTACGCGATATTTTAGACACTCCTCACTACAGGATTTTTTCGATGCCAAGAGCGAACGAAATTAAAAAAGGTATGGTACTGAACTACAACGGCAAGCTGCTGATTGTAAAAGATATCGATATTCAATCACCGTCCGCACGTGGTGCAGCCACGCTGTACAAAATGCGCTTTTCTGATGTCCGTACCGGTCTGAAAGTTGAAGAGCGCTTCAAAGGCGACGATATCGTCGATACCGTCACCCTGAGCCGTCGTGGCGTTGATTTTTCCTACGTCGATGGCAACGAATATGTCTTTATGGATAAAGAAGACTATACCCCGTATACCTTCACCAAAGACCAGATTGAAGAAGAGCTGCTGTTCATCCCGGAAGGCGGGATGCCGGACATGCAGGTCCTGACCTGGGATGGCCAACTACTGGCGCTTGAACTGCCGCAGACCGTAGACCTGGAAATCGTTGAAACCTCACCGGGTATTAAAGGTGCTTCAGCGAGTGCGCGCAACAAGCCAGCAACCCTGAGCACCGGTCTGGTGATCCAGGTTCCTGAGTATCTGAGCGCGGGTGAAAAAATCCGTATTCATATCGAAGAACGTCGCTATATGGGCCGTGCAGATTAATCTCCTGTCGTTACAGGTGAACCAAAGATAATGACATGTTGTCTTTGGCAAAATGTTCCGTTCACTTTAGTGATATCACTTATCTGAAACAATACTGCCTGTGAACGTGTTAAGGGTACTATCGCCGTACCCTTAACAATCCCGGCTCCCGGCGGGAAAATTGCCACTTCGTGGTCCCCTCCGCTTATTTCTTCAGGCTACCGGGCCGGGCGCGAGGTAGCATCCCTGCAAAGCGCGCCCTGAACCCGCATCCCAGCGGGTTCTCCCGGACTTACGAAAACACGTCGGCAATTTTCAGCCGGACCAACCCATACCTGACCATCTGCGTTTTTTGTTTAAACAGCAAAAAAGTGTTAACTGGAAGTCAGAGCGTTGAAGCGATGAGCATGAGGTGAACGGAACTCTTTCTCCGAGATAGCCTGTTCTTTACCTCCGCCAGCACAGGTTGTCCCTTTGTCATATTCAGCGCTGGCTGCTGAGATAAAAATCATCCATCAGCAGTGATTCCAGATACTGTTCATCCTCGCGCATAAAACGCACGACCAGGTTAACCGCCTGAGGATAAAACCCCTCTTCATCACGCGCCAGGCAGCTATCGCGCAGCAACGACGCCCAGCACATAATATGATGATGCAAAAAGTAATATTGCGTGGAGAGCTTCTCCTCTTTAGCAACCATCCTCGCCATCAATGCCAGCTGTACAGCAATATGATCGGAGGATTCATTTTCCCGCGCCGCCAGCCCCTGCTCAACCAACAGCACATTCATTTGCCGACGTTCTGCCGCAGCTGTCGTATGTGGATAGTGCCCTGCATAGGGAGAAACACTGGCAGGCGGAGACAGCATAAACAGCGAGGCAAAATCTGCCGCCAGCTCCAACTGCCGGGAGTCACGCCGCAGAACCCACTCCAGGCTACGCACAAAATGTTTAACCTCGACAGACAATCCGGGAATTGCCGCCAGTGAGGCAATCCACGCCCGGTTATCACCATTTTCCAGGCTGGCGAGCTGTTTTTCGTCCAGCTCACGAAATAGCAACTGTGAAAACCACTGATAGATCGCCGTCCGTTGCTGATGAATTTGATTATGCTGCACTTGTCCCCTCCTCTTTCACTGTCTGCGGACCACCGAATGCCGTTACCTGCGGGGCTTTCTGCTGATAACGCTCGACCTCCACCAGCACGGTATGCGCTGAAGGGCCCTGCGCCAGCTGTGAAGTACCGATATCCGCGCTCAGCACATTCGGATCGCCATAGGTGCATAACGTCCCGGCTTTTCCTCCTTCCTGCGGGGAGTACCACGCCCCTTCATGAATGCGGACCACGCCGGGTGGAAAATCCGGACTGACAACCACGCCTGCCAGCACCTGGCCACGCGCGTTAAAGACGCGGGCAATATCACCGGCTTTCAAGCCACGCGCGGTGGCATCCTGTTCGCTGATATAAAGCGGCTCTCTCCCGGCAACCGCATAGGTATTGCGAAACGCCTCGCTTGAGCACAACTGGGAATGCAGACGTTTATCCGGATGGCAGGATTGCAGATGCAGCGGGAATTTATCTGTTTTGTCGCCATGGCTACGCTCAAATGGCTCCATCCACACCGGATGCCCAGGACAGTCCTCGTAGGCGAAGCCCGCGATGGTTTTACTGTAGATTTCAATCAGACCTGACGGCGTTCCCAGCGGATTAAGGTCCGGCTGGTCGCGAAACTCACCGTGACGCACCCACGGCTGCCCTGGCGGATATTCAATATATCCTTCCCCCTGCCAGAACGTTGTAAAGTCCGGTAAGGAGACGCTGAGTGATGCGCCCATCTTCACTCCTTCGTCATAAAGCGCCTGTATCCACTGCATTTCATCCCGGTTCTCACGGTACACAGCCTCCTTGTCAAAGCGCTTACACAGCCCGGCAAATACGTCGAAATCATGCCGCGCTTCATATTGCGGTTTGACTATTTGATGCAGCGCCATCAGCCCTTTATTCGAATGCGTACCGAACTGCTCAATATCGTTACGTTCAAAGCGAGTGGTAACGGGCAGGACGATATCGGCAAAACGGCACGACGCGGTCCATTGATGATCCAACACCACCACGGTTTCCAGCTTCTTCCACGCGTCGATCATGCGGTTTCTGTCCTGCTGCGCATGGAACGGATTGGCTGCGCTGTAGATCGCCATTTTGATGTCAGGCCAGGTTAACGTTGCGCCGTTGAAGGCAATTTTTTTGCCCGGCTCAAGCAGACAGTCCACGATGCGCGAGGTGGGGATATGATCAGACGCGCCGCGAAAATCCGCTTTATATTTCGCCGGTGGAGGATTAGCAATACTCCCCAACCCAGAAAGTACGGGACCGGCGGATGTCACCGTCCCCCCGCCGTTATAGTGCCAGCCAAACCCTACGCCGCCGCCTGGCAAGCCAATTTGTCCAACCATGCTGGCCAGCACCACCAGCATCCACGGATACTGCTCACCATGGTGCATGCGCTGTACGCACCAGCCGCCCATAAACTGTGTCCGGCCTTTGACCAGCAGGCGGGCAAAGTCACGGATCTGCCCGGCCGTCAGACCGCAGATTTCCGCCGCCCATTCGGCGTTTTTCGGCTGTTTATCGCTCTCACCCAGCAGGTACGGCAAAAACTGTTCAAAGCCGACGGTGTAATCGGTAATAAACGCCGTGTCGTGCAGTTTTTCTTCGTACAGGGTATGCGCCAGCGCCAGCATTAACGCGACATCCGTTTGCGGTCGCAACGCCAGTTGTTCACAGCCAAGATAGTTTTGCGATTTGCTGCGTACCGGATCAACGCTGATAACACGCATCTTCCCCAGCGCTACCGCCTCTTTAATTTGCTGCCAGTAGCCAAACGCATCGTGATCGGGAACCAAAAACTCGATCTGCAGATTCTTGATCGGATCGCATCCCCACAGCACAATGGTATTACTGTTCTCGATAACCAGCGGCAGTGACGTTTGTTGCTCATAAACTTCCAGCGAACCGATGACATGCGGCAAAATGACCTGCGCCGCTGCCGCAGAGTAGTCACCAACGGTCGTCACATAGCTGCCATGCAAGCCCAGTGCCCGGTCCATCGCCCCGCCCGCTTTATGGTATTTGCCCACCATTTGCCAGTCGGCGAGCCCGGTAAATACGCCTGATGAGCCATAGGTTTTTTGCACCCGCTCCAGCTCTTCGTAAAACAGATCCAGCGCCCGATCCCAGCTTACCCGCACAAAACGGTTATCTCCGCGCTGGTTGCGATCCGATTTCTCATGCTTACGCAGCCAGTCCAGACGTACCATCGGGTAGCGTACCCGCGAAGGGTTGTAGACCACTTCCCGCACCGCGTTCAGCATATCGCAGGGATATTTGTCATGTTTGAATGGGCGGGTCTCTGTCCACTCGCCGTTGACCACTTTGGCTTCAAAAGCGCCATAATGCGAGCCGGACTGGATCCACTGTTCGGGGTTTTCTCCCGCCGCCCACACTTTTGATATCAACGGATTGGGCGCCAGGGCGCTGGCAGCGCCCACTGCCAGCATACCGCTCAGAAAACGGCGGCGAGACGGATTAAAGTCATGAATGTCCATACATTATCCTGACTTTTTAATGGGTTGAGACACATCGCTGGCGTGGGTCTGGAGGTATTTCAGCAACGTACGCTCCTCCACCGGGTTAAGACGGTAATAGGTCGACATCGCTTTCAATCCGGCGATCCAGCCGTTAGCGGTATAACGGGTGGGAGGAGGAGTGCTATGGCAGGCACTACAGGTGGATTGCAGCATTTGATCTGAGTATTCCCAGATGGGCTCAAGCGTGCTGATAAGATCCTGCCCGGAGGTCCAGGCGGTGACGCTCACCTGCTGCCAGGCCTGATGTGAGTCAGGATCGACCTGGGTTTGTAGCACTTTTACGTTAGCCATCAGGGAGTCATCAAGAACGGCGGAAAACACGCGCTTACCCATATACTGGGTGATCACCCGCCCGCGTCCTTTGGTTTCACGCCAGCCCGTGATTTCGACCTGCACGTTACTGCCTTCTTTTTGCAGCACCTTGACCTCGGTGGCGGGAAATAACAGCGCTTTGCCTGCGGGGCTTCCTGCCGTTGCCGTCAGTGCTTTTTCACTTAACGAGAACAGCGTGCTCGCCTGCGATGACGACGCATCCTGACGCTGTAGCTGCTTAAAGCGATCGCGAAAACCGCTGCTCATATCGGGTTTGTGATGGGCAATTCCTTTGTGGCAATCAATGCAGTTGCTGTCTTTTGCCGCCGCCGCGGTCATTTGTGCCGCCGCATTTGCCGATTGTTTGCCGTGATCCATCGCCTCATAGCTGTGGCAGGATTTACACGCCGCTGAATTATTCGCGCTCATGCGCGCCCATTCCCGCTGGGCCAGCTCCGCCCGTTTTGCGGCAAATTTTTCGGGGGTATCGATCGAAGGAGAAATAAAGGTGTGGTAGAGATCGTTTAAGGCTTGCGTTTTACGAACCAACGTTGGCACGATGCCCGGCGGAATATGACAATCCTTACACTCCGCACGCACGCCAGAAGCATTGCGAAAATGCACGCTGGTTTTATATTCCTCTCCAGCCGTGCGCATCGAGTGACACGATAAACAAAACCCGGTAGTACTGGTGTAATGAACGCCTTGCCACGCTCCCCAAATCGCCAGGGCCATGACTACCGCTCCGACGAATGCGCACCACAGTGCATTTTTTCTTATCCACGACATGCTAGCCTCCATTTTTTTAATAGCGACACGCTAAGGGATAATAAAAATCAAAAATAGAGACAGCGCAGGCAGAGTATAGGAACAGCAATCACTCTATGATATTCGTCAAATAGTAAAGAGCAGAAATTCGTAATATAGTGACCATCTATAAATAAGGATTTTCTCATGCTCACACTGACTCTCAATAGAGAAAGCCGTACTCCGCTACAGTTGCAGATATTTCAATTTTATTTACAGGCTATTCAGCAGGGAGATTTGTTGCGTGGAGATAAACTCCCTTCTATTCGCGAGCAGGCTCAGGTATTGAATGTAGCCAAAATAACGGTCGTGATGGCCTATGATAAGCTTATGGCGGCTGGGTTAATTAAGAGCCGACACGGCATTGGCTATGAGGTGATATTCACCACGCCTGTTCGTATCCCGCCTGCGCATGTTCCCATGTCCCAGGGCTCTCCGCCAGTAACACCCAAAGCAGCCGGGGTCTCTACCGATGTTTACGCAGAGCCTGGGCGGGAGTGTTACTGCCGGATGGGCGTCCCCGATCCCAATGCTTTTCCCTGGGCCAGTTGGCGAAAATGGAATAACGCGCCAAGCGTACTTAAAGAACAATTGCTTACCAGGTATCATTCACCAAACGGATTATTTTCACTGCGTGAACAACTGGTCAGATACCTTAATTTATCTCGTGGCATTAATACCCGGGCAGAGAACATCATTATTACCAACGGGATCCAGGAAGGATTGTCGCTGTTGAGTCAGATATTTATTATTCATCATGCCGTCAGCCAGCAAAAAAAATGCCACGTTGTGACCGAATCTCCTTGTTATTCTGGCGCATGGCATCTGTTTAATTATTACGGCGCAAACATTACGTCAATTGCCGTAGATAACCACGGACTGCAAACAGATAATTTACCTGAATATGAAACTCAGCTTTGCTATGTGACGCCGGCCCACCAGTATCCGATGGGGAGCGTACTTTCGCTGGAGCGCCGTCAGGCATTATTAACGTGGGCACAGCGCGTCGGCGCTTATATCATAGAAGACGACTACGACGCTGTTTTTACCTATGGCGAGAATCACCTTCCTGCGCTGAAAGCCATGGATTATCACAACCGGGTTATCTACATGGGGACATTTTCTAAAACGCTGGGACCGGGGGCGCGTCTTGGCTACCTCATTTGCCCTGATGAATTGCTCCCGGCGGTACAGAATATGAAAGCGCTCAATAACAACGGCAGTCAGTGGTTGTTGCAGCAATTTTTAGCCGAATTAATGCAAAACCAGGTGTTTTATACGCATATCAGCAAGCTGGCCAGCAGCTATGCGGCGCGCCTCAACCAGTTACGCGATGGCCTTTCCGCGCTGTTTCCCACAGGGAAAATCGCTGGCGCAACGGCGGGTCTGCATCTCTCGTTACGCGTTGAAAGACACCCCGATACGATAGCCAGGCTGCAACAACGCTGCCTGCAGGCTGGGATCCGGTTTGACACTCTGGCGGATATAGAAAATGGATCAGAAACCGCATGGGGTAAGGAGAACAGCGACGTGGTGATGTTTTTTGGCTTTGGCGGGTTGCAGATACAGCAGATTAATAGGGTACTGTCGGTACTGGAGCAGGCGCTGACGCAGCCTTGCTGAATAACAGGGATCGCGCCGGTGGCGCAATCCCTGTGGTAAGTCTTACAGCAGATCGCGGAACTGAGTTTGTTTCAGCGCCAGCTCTACGCCGCGAACTTCCGCCAGCCCTTTCAGACGACCAATTGCGGAGTAGCCGGGGTTGGTTTTCTTGTGCAGATCGTCAAGCATCTGGTGTCCGTGATCCGGACGCATCGGGATAGGACGCAAATCACCCGCCTTTTTACGCCGCTGTTCTTCACTCAGGATGGCAGCGACCACCGATACCATATCCACATCGCCTTGCAGGTGCGCACCTTCGTGGAAGGTTTTCGGGTTATCTTCACGGCAGGTGGAGCGCAGATGCGTGAAGTGGATTCGATCGCCAAAGGTTTCGATCATTTTCACCAGATCGTTATCAGCACGCACGCCGTAAGAGCCGGTGCACATGGTGAAACCATTATTGATGCTGTCGACGGTTTCTTTCAGCCACTGCATATCTTCGATAGTCGAAACAATGCGCGGCAGGCCAAGGATCGGACGCGGCGGATCGTCAGGATGCACAGCCAGGCGCACGCCCACTTCTTCTGCCACTGGCACGATCGCCCGCAGGAATACCGCCATATTATCGCGCAGATCGTCTTTACTGATGCCGTCATATTCAGCGAGGCGCGCACGGAATTGATCCAGCGTATAGCCCTCTTCCGCGCCGGGCAGTCCGGCAATGATATTGCGGGTCAGCTTTTCAATTGCGGCATCGCTCATGGCATTGAAGTAGTCCAGCGCCTGACGTTGTTCTTCTGCGGTGTAATCCGCTTCAGCTCCCGGGCGTTGCAAAATATGCAGTTCGAAGGCCGCAAAAGCAATCTGGTCAAAACGTAGCGCTTTGGAGCCGTCTGGCAACTGATATTCCAGGTCAGTACGCGTCCAGTCGAGGATCGGCATGAAGTTATAGCACACAGTATCAATGCCGCAGGTCGCCAGATTACGGATACTCTGCTGATAGTTGGCAATCCATGTTTGGTACTGGCCTGAACGCGTTTTGATATCTTCGTGAACAGGAATACTTTCCACCACCGACCAGGTCAGCCCTTTTTCAGCCAGAATGGCCTGACGCTGTTGAATCTCTTCTACCGGCCACACTTCACCGTTAGGAATATGGTGCAAGGCAGTCACAACACCCGTTGCGCCAGCCTGACGCACATCATCAAGCGATACCGGATCGTTAGGTCCGTACCAACGCCAGGTTTGTTCCATTGCTTCACCTCACAAGTTGTTATACCAAATTAAACTACCTGAATGATGACTACCATACAGGCATCCCATGGATGATCAACAGATGGCCGGTCATTGATTGATCCAGCTCACATTCCCCTGATAAATGAGGCACACCAATTCAATTTGCTGTCATATAACTTTATACTGCCATTGTTAATTAATGGTTAATCAGGTGTATTAAATGAAAACTATTGCCTCAGCGCCACTGGCGGAAAATGTCATGATGCCGCAGTACGACCGCCAGCAATTAAAAACGCGGATTGTGCATTTTGGTTTCGGTGCTTTTCATCGCGCCCATCAGGCGTTATTAACCGACAGGGTGCTGAACGCGCAGGGTGGAGACTGGGGAATTTGCGAGATCAGCCTGTTCAGCGGCGATCGGCTGATGCGTCAGCTTCGCGAACAGGACCATTTATTTACCGTGTTAGAAAAAGGAGCAAACGGCAATCAGCCCATCGTCATCGGCGCCGTTAACGAGTGTCTGAACGCCACACTGGATTCGCTGGCGGCCATTATTGAAAAATTCTGCGAGCCTCAGGTGGCGATTGTCTCGTTAACTATCACCGAAAAAGGCTACTGTATCGATCCGGCGACGGGATCGTTGGATCTCTCTAATCCGCGAATTATTCACGATATGCAGACGCCGGCTGAACCGCACTCCGCGCCCGGAATCATTGTAGAAGCGCTGCACCGCCGACGTGAACGCGGGCTGCAACCATTTACCGTCCTCTCCTGCGATAACATCCCGGACAATGGTCATGTGGTAAAAAATGCCGTACTGGGAATGGCGGAAAAACGCTCACCTGAGCTGGCGCACTGGATCCAGGAGCATGTCAGTTTTCCGGGTACCATGGTAGACAGGATTGTTCCCGCCGCCACCGAAGAGTCGCTGGCTGAAATCGCCCACGAGCTGGGTGTTGCCGATCCTTGCGCAATCAGTTGCGAACCGTTTATCCAATGGGTGATTGAAGACAACTTTGTGTGTGGTCGTCCGCAATGGGAAACCGCGGGTGTCCAGATGGTCGAAAACGTGTTGCCGTGGGAGCAAATGAAACTGCGGATGCTGAACGGTAGCCATTCGTTCCTTGCTTATCTCGGCTATCTGGCCGGATTCCAGCACATCAGCGACTGTATGCAGGACAGCGCATTTCGTGAAGCCGCTTACCGGCTGATGCTCAATGAACAGGCCCCCACGCTGCAAATTACCGATGTGGATTTAG
The DNA here is from genome assembly GCF_030334595.1 of Citrobacter sp. Ce104. Taxonomy (NCBI): domain Bacteria; kingdom Pseudomonadati; phylum Pseudomonadota; class Gammaproteobacteria; order Enterobacterales; family Enterobacteriaceae; genus Citrobacter; species Citrobacter sp. Ce104. Next base: position 669,467 of record NZ_JAOWDP010000068.1, on the reverse strand, counting down.
ACCAGTATGCTTTAAGCCTGCTGGAACGCTTTGCCAACCCGGCGCTGAAACACAAAACCTGGCAAATAGCGATGGATGGTAGCCAGAAATTACCCCAGCGCATGCTGGAAGGGATCCGCGTACATTTAGCACGTCAAAGCGAGTGGCCGCTGCTGGCGCTCGGCGTCGCAGGCTGGATGCGCTACGTGAGCGGCGTGGATGATTCAGGCACTGCGATTGATATTCGTGACCCGTTAAGTGAGAAAATTGCCGCTCTGGTTAAACAGAGCACTGAATCAGAACGCGTCAGCGCCCTGCTTTCACTGCATGAGATTTTCGCCGCCGATCTCGTACAGAATCCGCAGTTTGTCGCGGCCATTCAGCAGGCCTGGCAGCGTATTGCCCAATACGGCGCGCATCAGGCTGTCATTGAAACGTTAAAAAATTAACGATTTCTGCCATTAAGCAGGACGAAGCACGTCTTCGTCCTCCCACCCCTTCTCTTTTCCCCCGTTTTTCGCCAGGATTGTTAAATGCCATTACGGTAATTTATGATTCTGGAGTAAATGTGACTAAAACCAATCTCATCACTGGTTTTCTTGGCAGTGGCAAAACCACCTCTATTCTTCATCTATTGGCGAACAAAGATCCCGCAGAGAAGTGGGCCGTGCTGGTCAATGAGTTTGGCGAAGTAGGCATCGATGGCGCACTGCTGGCCGACAGCGGCGCACTGCTAAAAGAGATCCCCGGCGGCTGTATGTGCTGCGTTAACGGTCTGCCAATGCAGGTAGGCCTTAATACGCTGCTGCGTCAGGGAAAACCCGACCGTCTGCTGATTGAACCCACCGGCCTCGGACATCCCAAACAGATTCTGGATTTACTCACTGCACCGGTTTACGAGCCGTGGATCGACTTGCGCGCAACTCTCTGTATCCTTGACCCCCGCCTGTTGCTGGATGAGAAAAGCGTCGCCAATGACAATTTCCGCGATCAGCTGGCCGCCGCAGATATCATTGTTGCCAACAAAGCCGACCGGGCCACGATGGAAAGCGAAAATGCCCTGCAAAGCTGGTGGCAACACTACGGCGGCAATCGCCAGTTGGTTCATGCCGACCATGGGAAAATTGACGGGCAGCTACTGGATTTACCCCGACTCAACCTTGCGGAGCTTCCGACAAGCGCGGAGCATAATCATCGTCATGCCGACAAAAAGGGGCTGGCGGCGTTGAGTCTTCCGGCGCAGCAGCGCTGGCGGCGCAGCCTGAACAGCGGTCAGGGCCATCAGGCCTGCGGCTGGATTTTTGACGCCGATACGGTATTCGATACCATCGGTCTGCTGGAGTGGTCGCGTCTTGCTCCTGTTGGGCGCGTGAAAGGTGTAATGCGTATAAAAGAGGGACTGGTGCGCATTAACCGCCAGGGAGACGACTGGCACATTGAGACGCAAAACGTCGCGCCGCCGGATAGTCGTATTGAACTCATCTCCGATACCGAGACCGAGACCGACTGGAATGCGTTACAGAGCGCATTGTTGAGACTTCGTTTAGACGCCAGCGCGTAAGGTTGCCTTCGTTTTATAGCAATGGTAAATGACGATGAAAACCCGATACCCTCTTATCCTCCTGCTTAATATCGCGGGCCTGGCGCTGTTTCTTTCCTGGTATCTTCCTGCCGGGCATGGGATCTGGTCTTCAATAGATACGGGCGTTTTCCGCTTCTTTAATCAGAAGCTGGTGGAAAGCCCACTATTCTTATGGATTGTTGCTATTACCAATAACCGGGCATTTGATGGCTGCTCATTGCTGGCAATGGGCGCATTGATGCTGCATTTTTGGCTGAAAGAAACGTCGGAAGGTCGCCGACGCATTGTCGCTATTGGTCTGGTTATGCTGCTCACCGCAGTGGTATTAAATCAGTTAGGTCAGGCGCTTATTCCGGTTAAACGCGCCAGCCCCACTCTGATGCTGGATAATATTTACCGCGTCAGCGAACTGCTGCATATTCCGACCAAAGATGCGTCCAGAGACAGTTTCCCCGGCGATCACGGTATGATGCTGCTTATTTTTTCCGCATTTATGCTGCGTTATTTCGGAAAAACCGCCGGAATAATCGGCCTTATTATTGCTGTGGTTTTTGCCTTCCCGCGCGTAATGATTGGTGCTCACTGGCTCACCGATATCGTGATCGGTTCCATGACGGTCGTCCTGATTGGTCTGCCCTGGTGGCTAATGACGCCTTTAAGCGACCGATTAGTGACTCTGTTTGCGAATTACCTGCCGGGCAAAAACAAACAATTTTTAAACAAATAACGCAGAGTAATTAACATCATCAGGGATACTTCTGATTCCCTGATGATGCTTACTGATATTTCATCATTGTGGCTGTCATTCTCCTGTCATCTTATTCACGTTAAAAATGAGTAAGTTGCGTCTTTTTTACCCCAATTGTTCTTAATTTATACAATACCGATTATTCACTTTCTGTATCAATTTTTCTTATAAAAAATCACGTAAAATCACTCGCAATGACCGGAACGATCGGGTAATCTCGAACTCGTTTTGCCTCGCGGGATAATTATTCTCTTTATGAATAAATTTGTGCGTTCTGCCACAGATTTGACCTTAAAGAATTGTCTCATCGTGCGAGGGTAATTAGTCTCGTCACGTTTGGCATTTTTTATAACGATATTTATCGTTAAGGACTTCAAGGGAAAACAAACAAAATGGTCAAATCTCAACCGATTTTGAGATATATCTTGCGGGGCATACCCGCGATAGCAGTTGCGGTTCTGCTTTCTGCATGTAGCACAACGAACACCGCCAGGAATATGCATTCTGAGACGCATGCTGTGGGCAATGGAGATAACTCTTCACTGCAAGCCTCTCAGGATGAATTTGAAAATATGGTGCGTAATATCGATGTTAAATCACGTATTATGGACCAGTATGCTGACTGGAAAGGCGTGCGTTACCGCCTTGGCGGCAGCACCAAAAAAGGTATTGATTGTTCAAGCTTCGTACAACGTACGTTCCGTGAGCAATTTGGTTTAGAGCTTCCTCGCTCAACCTACGAACAACAGGAAACGGGTAAATCCGTTTCGCGCACTAACCTGCGCACAGGCGATCTGGTTCTGTTCCGTGCTGGTTCCACCGGCCGTCACGTCGGTATTTATATCGGCAACAACCAGTTCGTACATGCCTCGACCAGCAGTGGCGTTATCATTTCCAGCATGAACGAACCTTACTGGAAAAAACGTTACAACGAAGCTCGCCGGGTCCTGAGCCGCAGTTAATTTCGTTTGGCAGCTATCCCTTGGCTATCCTGATGAGACATATTGAAAAGCACTGCTTCGGCGGTGCTTTTTTTTGGCTTCGCCTCGTGACTAAGAAAAATCTCACAAGGTGAGTCATTTCAGGTTATATTCATACAGAATAAGCGCTTAACTCAGGTAAACATAAGGAACTATGTTCAGACGCTCCTCTTCATCCGGTCGGAAAATCCTGCTTTCCTGTATGTTAACGGGGCTTATCGTCGCGCTCCTTGTGAGTACCCTGCAATTTTTCGTGACCTGGCATAAACGAGACGTTAAGTACGACACGCTCCTTACCGATATCCAGAATTATGTCAGTAGCTACTTTGCCGATCTCCAAACCACCACTGATGCCCTTCAGCCACTTGTCGCCAACAGTTGCCAACAAGTCGGCGCTAAACTGACCTCCAGCGCGGCCTTTAGCCTCAACGTCCGCGCATTTTTACTGGTCAAAAACGGCATTGCTTTCTGCTCCTCCGCAACGGGTTCAATGTTCACCCCGATTTTAGATCTGGTTCCAAGTCTTGATATCAGTAGAACTATTGACGTGGAATTACTCCCCGGCACGCCCATGATGCCGAACAAGCCGGCGATAATGATTTGGCACCGCAACCCATCGTTTACTGACAGCGGCGTGTTTACCTCACTGAATATTAATCTGGCTCCTTACCTGCTTTATACCGCCCGACAGGATGATTTTGACGGCATTGCCATCGTCGTCGGTGATAACGCAATTTCGACATTTTCATCACGGATTATTGATGTCTCCGCCCTGCCTAAATCTCGCTGGCGGCAGGCGAGTCTGGAAGGTATCCCGCTACAGATTCGTTTATATGCCGATGAGTGGACCTACACCGACGTCTGGTATTCGATTATGTTGGGGTGTATGGCGGGGATTATTGCCGCTCTTCTTCTCTGGTATTACATCTACACCATCCGTTTACGCCCGGGCAAAGATATCCTCAACGCTATCAAACATAACCAATTTTATGTGGTGTACCAGCCCGTTGTAGAGGTGCAAACGCTCGAGGTGAAAGGTGCCGAGGTGTTATTACGCTGGAATCATCCGACAACGGGTGAAATCCCGCCGGATGCCTTCATTCACTACGCCGAATCACAGAAAATGATTGTCCCGCTGACCCAGCATCTCTTTAAGTTGATTGCGCAGGACGCGCCGATGCTGCAAAAAGTCTTACCCGCTGGCGCAAAATTGGGGATCAACATCGCGCCAACGCATCTGCACGGCGAAACGTTTAAAGACGACATTCATCGCCTGCAGGCTTCGCTTCCCGCAAACCATTTCCAGATGGTGCTGGAAATCACCGAACGGGATATGCTCAATCAACACGAGGCCACGAAGCTATTTGAATGGCTTCATTCAGCAGGTTTTGAAATTGCCATTGACGATTTTGGCACCGGTCATAGCGCACTGATTTATCTGGAACGCTTTACCGTTGACTATCTGAAAATCGATCGCGGCTTTATTAACGCCATCGGAACAGAGACCCTGACCTCTCCGGTTCTGGACGCTGTGTTGACACTCTCTAAGCGTCTTAATATGCTGACGGTTGCTGAAGGGGTTGAAACGCCTGAGCAAGCCCGTTGGCTGCGCGATCGTGGGGTGCATTTTTTCCAGGGATACTGGATTAGCCGACCATTAAAGCTTGCTGATTTCGTGCGTTGGATGGCACAGCCCAATAAGCCGACGTGGTGATCGCAGTATGCGAATCATAAACTCTCACTCGCCGCTACATCCCTTATCTTTCAGGCATGATGCCCGTCGGGTTGTAGCAGGAAAAGGAAATCGCTTTTAATGATCCCTCGCGTATTGCTTCTGTTCATCGCCCTCATCGGGTTTAGCGCCGAGGCGCAGTCCATCAAAGAAAGCTATGCTTTTGCCGTACTGGGCGAACCGAAGTACGCGTTTAACTTTAATCACTTTGATTACGTGAACCCTGCTGCCCCCAAAGGCGGGCAAATCACCCTCTCCGCCATCGGCACCTTCGATAACTTCAACCGCTATGCGATGCGCGGTAACCCCGGTGCACGTACCGAAACGCTTTACGACACGCTGTTTACCACCTCCGACGACGAACCTGGCAGCTACTATCCGCTCATCGCCGACAGCGCACGCTATGCTGACGACTATTCCTGGGTAGAAATCGCCATCAATCCGCGGGCGCGTTTTCACGATGGCTCCCCCATTACCGCCAGCGATGTCGCATTCACCTTCCACAAATTTATGACTGAAGGCGTGCCGCAGTTTCGTCTGGTCTATAAGGGAACAACGGTAAAAGCGATCGCGCCATTAACCGTACGCATTGAATTAGCCAAGCCGGGTAAAGAGGACATGCTCAGCCTGTTTTCATTACCCGTGATGCCAGAGAAGTACTGGAAAGATCATAAACTCAGCGATCCCTTATCATCGCCTCCGCTCGCCAGCGGCCCTTATCGCATCGCGAAATGGAAGATGGGTCAGTATATAGTCTATTCACGCGTCAAAGATTATTGGGCCGCGAACCTGCCAGTTAACCGCGGGCGCTGGAACTTTGATACCATTCGCTACGACTACTATCTGGATGACAACGTCGCCTTTGAAGCGTTTAAGGCTGGGGCGTTTGACCTGCGTCTTGAAAACGATGCCAAAAACTGGGCAACGCGTTATACCGGGAAAAATTTCGCCAATCATTACATCATCAAAGATGAGCAAAAAAACGAATCCGCCCAGGATACCCGCTGGCTGGCATTTAATATTCAGCGACCGGTGTTCAGCGACCGGCGGGTGCGGGAAGCCATCACGCTGGCCTTTGATTTTGAATGGATGAATAAAGCGCTGTTCTATAACGCCTGGAGCCGGACCAACAGCTATTTTCAGAATACCGAATATGCCGCGACAAAATACCCCGATGCGGATGAACTGGTGATACTCGCGCCTTTGAAAAAAGATCTCCCCCCTGAGGTCTTTACCCAAATATACCAGCCGCCAAAATCAAAAGGCGATGGCTACGATCGTGACAACCTGTTGAAAGCCGATACCTTACTGGAACAGGCCGGATGGGTCTTAAAGGGACAGCAGCGCGTAAACAGCACCAGCGGTAAACCTCTGAGCTTTGAACTGTTGCTCCCGGCGGGCAGCAACAGTCAGTGGGTGCTGCCGTTCCAGCACAACCTGCAGCGCCTGGGCATTACAATGAATATCCGCCAGGTGGATAACTCACAAATCACAAACCGCCTGCGCAGTCGCGACTATGACATGATGCCAAGGTTGTATCGCGCAATGCCGTGGCCGAGCTCCGACCTGCAAATTCTTTGGGCCTCTGACTATATTGACTCCAGCTATAACGCTCCAGGAGTGCAAAGCCCGGTGATTGATAAACTGATCGGTCAGATCATCGCGGCACAAGGTGATAAAGCCAAGCTGATCCCGCTGGGCCGCGCACTGGACAGGGTATTAACCTGGAACTACTACATGTTGCCGATGTGGTTCATGGCAGAGGATCGCATTGCATGGTGGGATAAATTTTCGCATCCTGCTATTCGCCCAATTTATACTATTGGCCTCGACAACTGGTGGTATGACGTCAATAAAGCGGAGAAGCTGCCCGCAGCCAGGCGGCAGGGAGAATAAATGGGCGCTTATCTGATTCGACGTCTGCTGCTGGTGATCCCAACGCTTTGGGCCATCATCACCATCAACTTTTTTATCGTGCAAATCGCCCCCGGCGGCCCGGTTGAGCAGGCCGTCGCCGCTATTGAGTTCGGGCAAAGCGGGGCATTACCCGGCGCGGGCAGCGAAGGCGTTCGCGCCAGCCACGCGCAAACCGGCGTTGGAAACATCAGCGACAGTAATTATCGAGGCGGACGGGGTCTGGATCCGGAGGTTATCGCCGAAATCACTCGCCGCTACGGGTTCGATAAGCCTATTCATGAGCGTTATTTCAAAATGCTCTGGGACTATGTTCGTTTCGATTTCGGCGATAGCCTGTTTCGTAGCGCCTCAGTGCTGACGCTTATCAAAGACAGCCTGCCTGTTTCCGTTACGCTTGGGCTGTGGAGTACGCTCATCATTTATCTGGTGTCGATCCCGCTTGGGATCCGCAAAGCGGTACACAATGGCAGCCGATTTGATGTCTGGAGCAGCGCATTTATTATTATCGGCTATGCCATACCGGCCTTTCTGTTTGCCATTTTGCTGATTGTCTTTTTTGCCGGGGGAAGCTACTACGACCTGTTCCCGCTTCGCGGGCTGGTTTCCGCCAATTTTGACTCCCTGCCCTGGTATCAGAAAGTGACCGACTACCTTTGGCATATTACCCTACCGGTGCTGGCGACGGTGGTTGGCGGGTTTGCCGCGCTGACCATGTTGACCAAAAACTCATTTCTGGATGAGGTACGCAAGCAGTATGTCGTCACCGCGCGCGCCAAAGGTGTCAGCGAGAAAAATATTCTGTGGAAACATGTGTTTCGCAATGCCATGTTGCTGGTGATCGCTGGCTTTCCGGCGACGTTTATCAGCATGTTTTTTACCGGCTCACTGCTGATTGAAGTGATGTTCTCGCTTAACGGTCTGGGACTTCTGGGTTATGAATCCACCGTATCACGCGACTACCCGGTGATGTTCGGCACGCTCTATATTTTCACCCTGATCGGTCTGCTGCTGAATATCCTCAGCGACATCAGCTATACGCTGGTCGATCCCCGTATTGATTTTGAGGGACGCTAATGTCGCGATTAAGCCCCGTTAATCAGGCTCGCTGGGCGCGCTTTCGCCACAACCGTCGCGGCTACTGGTCGCTGTGGATTTTTCTGGTGCTGTTCGGTCTTAGCCTGTGTTCAGAACTGATTGCCAATGATAAGCCGCTGCTGGTGCGCTACGACAATAGCTGGTATTTCCCGCTGTTCAAAAACTACAGCGAAAGCGATTTCGGCGGACCGCTGGCGACCCAGGCTGATTATCAGGATCCGTGGCTACAGCAACGCCTGGAAAACCAGGGCTGGATCCTGTGGGCACCAATCCGCTTTGGGGCCACCAGCATTAACTTTGCCACCGATAAGCCCTTCCCCTCCCCGCCTTCGGCACAAAACTGGCTGGGCACTGACGCCAATGGCGGTGACGTGCTGGCGAGGATCCTCTACGGTACACGTATTTCTGTCCTGTTTGGATTAATGCTAACCCTGTGCTCCAGCGTGATGGGGATCATGGCTGGCGCAATCCAGGGCTACTATGGCGGCAAGGTGGATCTGTGGGGGCAACGATTCATTGAAGTTTGGTCAGGAATGCCAACGCTGTTTCTGATCATTCTGCTGTCGAGCGTGGTCCAGCCTAACTTCTGGTGGCTGCTGGGCATTACCGTGCTGTTTGGCTGGATGAGCCTGGTTGGCGTGGTGCGCGCGGAGTTTTTACGTACCCGAAACTTTGATTACATTCGTGCCGCTCAGGCGCTTGGCGTAAGCGATAGCAGTATTATTCTGCGTCATATGCTACCCAACGCGATGGTCGCCGCCCTGACATTTTTACCGTTTATATTATGTGCCTCGATAACCACCCTGACCTCGCTGGATTTTCTTGGGTTCGGTTTACCGCTTGGCTCGCCATCGCTAGGAGAACTCCTGTTGCAGGGTAAAAACAACCTGCAGGCACCGTGGCTTGGGATCACCGCGTTCATCTCCGTCGCTCTGCTATTATCGCTACTGATCTTCATCGGTGAAGCAGTACGCGACGCGTTCGATCCCAATAAGGCGATTTAAGATGACACAACCGCTGTTAGCTATTGAGAATTTATCGGTAGGTTTTCGCCAACAAGAGACCGTGCGCACCGTCGTCAACGCCCTCTCACTGCGGGTTGATGCCGGACAAACTCTGGCGCTGGTGGGTGAATCTGGCTCGGGTAAAAGCGTGACCGCGCTTTCTATTTTACGGTTATTACCCTCCCCTCCGGTAGTCTACCTTTCCGGCGACATTCGTTTTCATGGTGAATCATTACTTCACGCCAACGAGCAGACGCTTCGCGGCGTACGGGGGAATAAAATCGCCATGATTTTCCAGGAGCCGATGGTGTCACTGAACCCGCTCCACAACCTGGAAAAACAGCTTTATGAAGTGCTGTCGCTGCATCGGGGGATGCGTCGCGAGGCTGCACGGGCCGAGATTCTGACCTGTCTGGATCGCGTTGGCATCCGTCAGGCGGCCAAACGTCTTGCAGACTACCCGCACCAGCTGTCCGGCGGTGAACGCCAGCGTGTGATGATCGCCATGGCGCTGCTAACACGACCGGAGCTGCTTATTGCCGATGAACCGACCACCGCGTTGGACGTTTCGGTACAGGCGCAGATCCTGCAGTTGCTGCGAGAGTTGCAGCGTGAGCTGAACATGGGATTACTGTTCATCACCCACAACCTGAGCATTGTGAAAAAGCTGGCCGATACCGTTGCGGTCATGCAAAACGGCCAGTGCGTTGAGCAAAATCGAGCAGCACAGCTGTTGGCTGCGCCAACGCATCCCTACACGCAGAAATTGTTAAACAGCGAACCTTCCGGCGATCCGGTGCCTGTACCTGCTGGGCAAGCTCCGCTGCTGGAAGTGGAGAAACTGCGCGTCGCCTTTCCCATCCGCAAAGGTATTCTGAAGCGCGTGGTGGACCATAACGTCGTCGTTAATAACGTCAGTTTTTCCCTCCGGCCCGGTGAAACGCTGGGGCTTGTTGGGGAATCTGGATCGGGGAAAAGTACTACCGGACTGGCGCTGCTGAGACTTATCACCTCACAGGGTAGCATTGTGTTCGATGGTCTGGCGCTACATACGTTAAATCGTCGCCAGCTGTTGCCGGTCCGTCACCGCATTCAGGTGGTTTTTCAGGATCCCAATTCCTCGCTGAACCCGCGCCTGAGCGTGCTACAGATTATTGAGGAGGGGTTACGCGTTCATCAGCCAACCCTGTCAGCCGAACAGCGCGAAGCGCAGGTGAAAGCGGTAATGGCGGAAGTGGGTCTGGATAGCGAAACGCGGCATCGTTATCCGGCGGAGTTTTCCGGCGGCCAACGTCAACGTATAGCCATTGCCAGAGCGTTGATTCTCAAGCCTTCCCTGATCATTCTGGATGAACCAACATCGTCGCTCGACAGAACCGTACAGGCGCAAATCCTGACGTTGTTAAAGTCGTTACAGGAAAAGCATCGCCTGGCTTATATCTTTATCAGCCATGATTTGCACGTAGTACGCGCGTTATGCCATCAGGTTATTGTACTAAGGCAGGGAGAGGTCGTGGAACAAGGACAATGCGAGCACGTATTTAACGCGCCACAACAGGCATATACGCGTCAGCTGCTTGCGCTAAGCTGACGCTCAAAACGGATTGTTATTTGAAAACGGCTCTGCGATAGCCACGCCGAAATTTTTCAGCCTGCAGGTCGCGGCAAATTCATCCTGACGATTCACAAACAGGCACGGCTCTCCTTCGCATTCCAGTACAGAACAAGGTACCTCAATGTCGCTGAGGGCCTGGCTGAGTTTATGCATAACTGACCACGCGCTGTCACCATCAGGGCTAAGCAATTTGAGCGCCACCAGGCTGTTCTCATTGCTCTGACCGTTGTGCGGAATCGGTTCAACTTTTGAACCTGCGAAACCCACCGACCAACGATAGCACTGCGGCAGACGATGAACGATTGAGAGTTGTAATGTCATCACTTTCTTTCCCTGGAAGTACAGTTACTTCACAATTATTTTACATCAATATTAACACATCATTGACAATACGTCTTTAAACAGTTGGTAAACGTTTACACCCTGTCGTTATGCCGTTTTCCGAACCCACTATTTAAATTTATTCAACGGTTCTGGCATATTTCCGCGCTATATGTACTCGTTTCTGCGATCTAACTCAACCTTTTTAACTACAATGATGTGACTTTTTACATAAATTGATTTTACATAAAATAAACATAAGCAGGGAAAATGATAGATTTGCGGTTGATGTACATCAACTCTGGAGGCCTTATGACCCCCAGGTTGTGTAATAGATCACCGTTTTTTGGCGCGACTGGCGTAGAGATAGAAGAGAATTGAACTGGTAGCGCAAAACGCTATCGACCATATCATTGGCCAGGCCGAGTTAAAGGTTGCCAGAGATAACAGCGCCCCAACGATAGCGCCAATGCCGAAGCGGAATGTCCCAGCCAACGATGACGCCGTTCCCGCCATATGCGGAAATTCATCCAGAATAACCGCCATGGCGTTGGATGACACCATCGACACACAGCCAACGAACGCCGCAACACCCAGCACCAGCGCCCAGAAACCAACCCCGAACAGTGCGCTAAAGACCATCCAGCCCGCCATCACGAACTGGATCCACAGGCCGGTACGGAACATATTCAATGCGCCAACCCGACGAACAAAGCGGCTGTTGATGATGGTCATCACGAACAGGAAAACAATATTCAGCGCGAAGTAATAACCGAAATGCTGCGGCGAAACGTGGTTGATCTCAATATAGACAAAAGGTCCCGCGCTCAGGAACGAGAACATCCCGGCAAAGCTGAACCCACTGGCCAGCATATAGCTCAGTACGCGTTTATGGCGAAACAGCGAGGCAAAATTGCCAAGAGTAGTACGCAGGCGAAACGGCTGACGACGCTCTACCGGTAAGGTCTCTTTAATCAGCGTAAAGATCATCACCGATGCCAGAATAGCCGCCACGGCGAGGATCCAAAAGATGTAGTGCCAGCTCAGCCATACCAGCACCCAACCGCCTACGATGGGCGCTAACAGCGGCGCAATTGTCGTGACCAGCATGACAAATGACATCATGCGTGAAAACTCTTCCTTCGGATAGATATCGCGCATCAGGGCGTTGATAACCACGCTCGCCGCCGCAGCCGCCAGACCATGGAAGAAACGCATGACGATCAGTTGATCGATAGTTTGCGCCAGCGCACAGGCAACTGCCGCCGCCGCAAATACCAGCGTCCCGCCCAGAATAACCGGCTTGCGCCCAATGCTGTCAGCCATTGGACCATACAGCAACTGCCCCACCGCGAACCCAAGAATATAGGTGCTGAGGGTCATCTGCGCGCTACCTGCAGGCACACCAAACTGTTCAGAGATAACAGGCAGCGCCGGAAGATACATATCAATCGACAACGGCATCAGCATGGCTAATAAGCCAAGGATAAAGACAATGGCAATTGACGAGTTCTGCCGGGTGGTCACATTTAGCTCCTGAAATTAACGCGGGGTTAAGTTAACGCTGGCGATTTCTTCTTCGGTCAACGGACGGTATTGACCCGGCTCCAGATCATCATCAAGCCTGATGTCACCAATCCGTTCACGGTGCAGCTCCACAACGTGGTTACCCACGGCGGCAAACATACGTTTAACCTGATGATAGCGCCCTTCACTGATGGTCAATCGCACCTGAGTTGGCGTAATGACTTCCAGCACGGCCGGTTTGGTCAGGTCTTTTTCGTTATGCAACTGTACGCCACGAGCAAACTGTTCGGCGGTATCGTCTGCCACTGGCGACTCCAGCGTCACCAGATAGGTTTTCTCACAATGGTGACGTGGCGACGTGATGCGATGCGACCACTGTCCGTCATCGGTCATCAGCACCAGTCCGGTAGTGTCGATATCCAGACGCCCTGCCGCATGCAGTTTGTAGGCAACCGGTTCATCAAGGAAATAGAGGACCGTCGGGTGATCGGGGTCATCCGTTGAGCAAACATAACCCTGAGGCTTATTCAGCATAAAATAGCGCGGGCCATTTTGCTGAGCCAGGGAATTACCGTCATATTCTACGTCGTGTTCTGGCAGCAGCTTAAAAGCGCTATTTCTGACGATTTCACCGTCTACGGTAACGCGGTTAGCACGGATCTCACGCCCGGCAATAGCGCGGCTGACGCCGAGTTGCTGAGCGATAAATTTATCAAGTCGCATGAGTGTGATTTTTGCCTGTAAAAATACGAGAAGCGGGTTTGCGCCCGACAAGTGGGACTATTATCCGCCCAGTATAGCGGCGTTACATCATCCCTCAAGGGAAATGATTCATGGCATACTATACATTGTTGCTGTTTACCTTAATGAGCCCATGATTTTTACTCTTCGCCCGTACCAAAAAGAAGCCGTGGATGCCACGCTCAACTATTTTCGCCACCATCGCACGCCGGCGGTTATCGTCCTGCCAACCGGCGCGGGCAAAAGTCTGGTGATTGCCGAACTGGCCCGCGTGGCGCGTGGCCGCGTACTGGTACTGGCGCACGTCAAAGAGTTGGTTGCACAAAACCATGCCAAATATTGCGCACTGGGGCTGGAAGCCGATATTTTTGCCGCAGGTCTGAAGCGTAAAGAGAGCCACGGGAAAGTGGTGTTTGGCAGCGTACAGTCGGTGGCGCGTAATCTGGACGCCTTTCAGGGAGAGTTCTCGCTGCTAATCGTCGATGAATGCCATCGCATTGGCGATGATGAAGAGAGTCAGTATCAGCAAATCCTCACTCACCTGACTAAAGTAAATCCCCACTTACGCCTGCTCGGGCTTACCGCCACGCCTTTTCGTTTGGGTAAAGGCTGGATTTATCATTTTCATTATCACGGTATGGTGCGCGGCGATGAAAAAGCGCTGTTTCGCGACTGCATTTATGAATTACCGCTGCGTTACATGATTAAACACGGCTACCTGACGCCGCCAGAACGCCTCGACATGCCGATAGTACAATATGACTTCAGCCGCCTGCAGGCGCAGAGTAACGGCCTGTTTAGCGAAGCGGACCTGAATCAGGAATTGAAAAAACAGCAGCGAATAACGCCGCATATCATCAGCCAGATTGTCGAGTTTGCCCAGACGCGCAAAGGGGTGATGATTTTCGCCGCCACCGTTGAGCACGCCAAAGAAATTCTGGGCCTGCTGCCCGCTGAAGACGCCGCGCTAATCACCGGAGATACGCCAGGCGCTGAGCGCGACGTGCTGATTGAAGAGTTCAAAGCTCAGCGCTTTCGCTATCTGGTGAATGTGTCGGTCCTGACCACCGGCTTCGATGCCCCGCACGTCGACCTTATCGCTATTCTGCGCCCAACAGAGTCAGTTAGCCTTTACCAACAAATTGTCGGTCGTGGGCTGCGCCTTGCTCCGGGTAAAACCGACTGTCTGATCCTCGATTACGCCGGCAACCCACACGATCTGTACGCGCCGGAAGTGGGAGCGCCGAAAGGAAAAAGCGACAACGTTCCGGTACAGGTATTCTGTCCTGCCTGCGGGTTTGCCAACACCTTCTGGGGCAAAACCACGGCAGACGGCACGCTGATTGAACATTTTGGCCGCCGCTGCCAGGGATGGTTTGAAGATGATGACGGCCATCGCGAACAGTGCGATTTTCGTTTCCGTTTTAAAAACTGCCCACAGTGCAATGCGGAAAATGATATCGCCGCCCGCCGTTGTCGGGAGTGCGACACGGTGCTGGTCGACCCGGATGATATGCTGAAAGCCGCGCTCAGACTCAAAGATGCGCTGGTTCTGCGCTGTAGCGGCATGGTGTTACAAAATGGCCTGGATGAAAAAGGCGAATGGCTGAAAATCACCTATTACGATGAGGATGGCGCCGACGTCAGCGAACGCTTTCGCCTGCACACTCCCGCGCAGCGAACGGCCTTCGAACAACTGTTTATTCGCCCGCACACCCGAACGCCTGGCATTCCCTTACGCTGGATAACCGCCGCCGATATCCTCGCCCAACAGGCGCTGTTACGTCATCCTGATTTCGTGGTGGCGCGTATGAAAGGTCAGTACTGGCAGGTGCGTGAAAAGGTCTTCGATTATGAAGGTCGCTTTCGCCGGGCACATGAATTACGCGGTTAATCGTACTTTTGATTGATGTACCAGCCGTTTGAGTATAGAATCTCGCCCGCTTTTGCATACGCAAAGCAGATCACTTACCTGTTGCTGGGTCGCCTGTAGCAGGAATTATTAAAGAGAGATTTAAATGTTTACTATCAACGCTGAAGTACGTAAAGAGCAGGGTAAGGGTGCGAGCCGCCGCCTGCGTGCCGCTAACAAGTTCCCGGCAATCATCTACGGTGGCGCAGAAGCCCCGATTGCTATTGAACTGGATCACGATGCAGTTATGAACATGCAAGCTAAAGCTGAATTCTACAGCGAAGTTCTGACCATCGTTGTTGACGGTAAAGAAGTTAAAGTTAAAGCTCAGGCTGTACAGCGTCACCCGTTCAAGCCGAAGCTGTCTCACATCGACTTCGTTCGCGCGTAATCGCCTGGAAGTTGAAGAAAAACCCCGCCCCGGCGGGGTTTTTTTATGGGATTTTGTTGGCGGTAAAGAGGAATCATGCAGGCCGGACAGGCGTTAACTGGCCTATCCGGCAAACGGCTCTATTTCCCGCCCGACGTGCGACGCTGGAGCTGATCGCGCAGGTTCGGCGGCGTACCTTTGATGGTCAAGGTGTCTGTCGCCGGATCCCAGAAAATACGCTCGCCCAGTAACATGGCGTCGAAGTTAATGGTTAACCCACCGCCGCTGCCGGCAAATTTGGTTAATTGACGCAACGTGCTGCGATCCGCCGGGAAGCTCTCTTCCAGCTCGTAGCCTTTATCAGCGGTAAATTCGCTGAAGCTAATTTCACTGACGCCGGAAAGCTCTTTGGACAGCGATTCCAGCTCAATCTCTTCACCAGCCTGCAACTGCTCGTTACAGTAGCTGTACACCTGCTGACGCACGTTCTGGCGTTCGGCTTTATCGAGTTGCGCCTCATTGGTAAAGTCATCGACCGCCTGCAGCAGCCCACGGTTTTGCGCTTTGGCATTAAGACCTTCGCTGGCACCGAGGAAGTCCATAAAGAAATCGGCGACTTTGCGCCCTACCCGCCCTTTCAGGAACGTCAGATAGCGCGTGGACTCCGGGTTGGTTTCCCACTCGGTTAAATCAATACGCGCCACGATATCCGCATGATTGATATCCAGATAATGCGTTGGGTTGATATCCAGATTTTCATTGACGCGCATACTGCTTAAATTGTTCAGCACGGCGACCAACAGATACTCTACCGCCAGATAGCGGTAATGGCAGAACAGAACAATACCGCCGTCGGCAAAAGGATATTTCGCCAGTTCGTCCCGCAAACGCCCTGTCGCTGCACGACTAAAGGCCAAAAAATCCTCTTCGCCCTGACGCTGTAAACGCAGCGTTTGCGCCAGTTCACTCTCTTCGCTAAACAGGCCATAAGCTTTATTCTTGGCGCTATATACCCGATGCAGCTCAGCCATCATATCGACAACGGTCGCTGTCGGTTCCAGTAATGAATCGCGCAAGACCAGCTCAAGGTTCTGCTCGTCGCGTTTGATAAGCTGGTGCAGGGCAATCTGGTTGATATCCAGACTCATGATAAACTCTCCTTTTAGACCGGGCGGTATTCAACCACCTGCCGGGCAGTGACGCAATAGAAGATAAAAAAGCAGAAAAAAAACTGTCCGTACGGTAATATGTTGCCCTTTCATGAACAGACTGATTTCGATTTATGCCACAAATTTCCCGCTATAGTGACGAACACGTTGAACAACTGCTGAATGAGATGCTCAACGTACTGGAAAAACATAAGGCGCCGACCGACCTTTCCCTGATGGTACTGGGAAATATGGTGACTAACCTTATCAATACAAGCATCGCACCGGCCCAGCGCCAGGCGATTGCCAACTCTTTTGCCCGCGCATTGCAGTCTTCGGTAAACGACGACCAAGCGCATTAAGAGCCTGCTCCGGGGAAACGAACAACAGTTTATGGTAACTCATCGTCAGCGCTACCGTGAGAAAGTCTCCCAGATGGTTAGCTGGGGGCACTGGTTTGCCTTGTTCAACATTCTGTTGGCCATGGTGCTCGGTAGCCGTTACCTGTTTGTCGCCGACTGGCCGACAACCCTTGCAGGTCGTGTATATTCCTATCTGAGCGTTGTCGGGCATTTTAGCTTTCTGGTGTTCGCCACCTATCTGCTGATCCTGTTTCCCCTGACGTTTATCGTCATGTCCCAGAGACTGATGCGATTCTTATCAGCTATTCTGGCGACGGCAGGCATGACGCTGTTGCTCATCGACAGCGAAGTCTTCACCCGCTTCCACCTGCACCTCAATCCGATTGTCTGGGAACTGGTCATCAACCCTGACCAGAACGAAGCGGCGCGTGACTGGCAACTGATGTTTATCAGCGTGCCGGTTATCCTGTTAATTGAAATGCTGTTTGCGACCTGGAGCTGGCAAAAGCTGCGCAGCCTGACGCGTCGTCGCCATTTTGCTAAACCGTTAGCCGCATTCTTCTTCGTTTCCTTTATCGCCTCGCACGTGGTGTATATCTGGGCGGATGCCAATTTCTATCGCCCGATTACAATGCAGCGCGCGAACCTGCCGCTCTCCTACCCGATGACGGCACGTAAGTTCCTGGAAAAACATGGCCTGCTGGACGCGCAAGAGTATCAGCGTCGCCTGATCGAACAGGGCAATCCGGAAGCGGTTTCCGTGCAATACCCGCTTAGCGAACTGCGCTATCGTGATATGGGCACTGGTCAGAACGTCCTGCTGATCACCGTCGACGGCCTGAACTACTCACGCTTTGAAAAGCAGATGCCTGCACTGGCTGAATTCGCCGGGCAAAATATCTCCTTTACGCGTCACATGAGTTCCGGCAACACCACGGATAACGGGATCTTCGGCCTGTTCTACGGTGTCTCACCAAGCTACATGGACGGCATTTTGTCGACCCGAACGCCTGCGGCGCTGATTTCTGCACTGAATCAGCAGGGTTATCAGTTAGGGCTGTTCTCCTCGGATGGCTTTACCAGCCCGCTTTATCGCCAGGCGCTGCTGTCAGATTTCTCCATGCCGAGCGTGCAAACACAATCTGATGAACAAACCGCAAGCCAGTGGATTAACTGGCTGGGACGCTACGCGCAGGAAGATAACCGCTGGTTCTCGTGGGTCTCCTTTAACGGCACGAACCTTGATGACAGCAACCAGAAGAACTTTGCCAGACGCTATGCCAACGCCGCTCAGGATGTGGATGCCAACATCAACCGCGTGCTTAGCGCCCTGCGAGACTCCGGCAAACTGAACAACACGGTGGTGATTATTACCGCAGGCCGCGGTGTGCCGCTGACGCAGGAAGAGAACAATTTTGCCTGGTCACGCGGTCATCTGCAGGTGCCTCTGGTTATTCACTGGCCGGGAACGCCTGCCCAGCGCATCAATAGCCTGACCGATCATACAGACCTGATGACAACGCTTATGCAGCGCCTGTTGCACGTCAGCACGCCAGCTAACGAGTACTCGCAGGGGCAGGATCTGTTCAATGCAACCCGCCGCCATTACTGGGTTACCGCCGCCGACGGCAGCACGATGGCCGTTACCACGCCAGAAATGACGCTGGTGCTGAATAACAACGGTAATTATCAGACCTATGATTTACACGGCGAGAAAATAAAAGATCAGAAACCACAGCTAAGCCTGCTGCTACAGGTTCTGACGGACGAGAAACGATTTATCGCTAACTGATTAATTATAAATCAGTTAGCGAAGCATCCTCTTGCATTCGCAGCGGAAAGCAGTAGTATTAGCAGCCATAGCGTCGGCACGTAGCGCAGCCTGGTAGCGCACCGTCATGGGGTGTCGGGGGTCGGAGGTTCAAATCCTCTCGTGCCGACCAAAAATCCCAAAAAAACCAACCTTTATGGTTGGTTTTTTTATGCCTGCGATTCAACATTCCTTATTATTACTCCGGCCTTCAGCACAGGTTTTACTACTTACCCATGCACAAATTGGGGTAAAATTTATCCTCTCATCAGCGTGATGAATCTGGACGATTGATGCGCTGAAAACAATAATGATACTAATAAAAACTCAGGAGAATAGTATGCCTGAAGCAACGCCTTTTCGGGTGCTGATTGTTGACGACCACCCACTAATGCGGCGAGGAATTAGTCAATTATTGCAACTGGATCCCGCATTTAACGTAGTCGCGGAAGCGGGTGATGGTGCCAGCGCTATCGATCTGGCAAACCGCCTGGACCTTGATGTGATCCTGTTAGATCTCAATATGAAAGGGATGAGCGGACTGGATACCCTGAACGCGCTGCGCCGGGATGGCGTCACCGCGCAGATTATTATTCTTACCGTTTCGGATGCCGCCAGCGATGTGTACGCCCTAATTGATGCCGGCGCGGATGGTTATTTGCTTAAAGACAGCGATCCTGAAGTCCTGCTGGAGGCCATTCGCAGCGGAGCCAAAGGCGGTAAAGCTTTTAGCACACGCGTCAGTGAATATCTGCGCGAACGCGACCTGTTCGGCGCTCAAGAAGATCCGTTCAGCATTCTCACCGAACGTGAACTGGATGTGTTGCATGAACTGGCTCAGGGGCTGTCGAATAAACAGATTGCGTCAGTGCTGAATATTTCCGAACAGACGGTGAAGGTGCATATTCGCAACCTGCTGCGCAAACTCAACGTGCGCTCTCGCGTTGCTGCCACCATCCTGTTTTTGCAAACGCGCGGCATGCAGTAATCAATGAGATGCCGGATGGCGACGCAGCAGCGTCTTATCCGGCCTACAAAGCCCGCACAGGCCCGAAAGCAACACGCCTTCGGGCAATCTGGACTCTTACTTCTCCTGCGGCGTTAGCTGCTCCATCGCCTGCTTAATACTGCGTTCTATTACCGCCCGACGGGTATCGTTGGCGGGTAATAATTTCAGCATCATCTCCCACGCCGCAACCGCCTCGCCGAAGCGCTGCTGTTCAAAAGCGTTAAACGCGTACATGCTGAGAACCCGCACGTTAGCATGCTCGCCACGCACCAGTTGACGTAACAGCTCCCCTCCCCGACGGTTATCATCAGGATCGGATGAACGGGTCAGCGCTTCCGCGTAGCCCAGCGCCGCATCGCTATTTTTAGGATCCAGTCGATAGGCATTGGCATAGGCTTCAGTGGCTGTACTGGCGTTACCGAGTACCATGCCAATACGCCCAAGCATGATCCAGCCTTCAACATTTGCGGGATCGGCTTGTAAACGCGTGCGCAGTCCCAGCGCCAGACGTGTCATATCCTCTTCATTGAGCGGGTCAGCTTTCGGATCCAACGCGCGTTCCAGCAGGGCCGGAGCCTGAGCGGTGGCCTGCTGCCAGACCTGAACCTGCTTATAGCTGCCGATTTCATAATAGCTCACTGCGCCAACCACCAGCGCTACCACGATACCAGGCACAAACAGCCCAAATCCACCGCGCTTGCCTTCCGGAATAACGTCGTCAGGAAACGCTTCCTGTTTCACCCGGACACGTCGGCGGGTACGGGCGAAAATAATCCAGCCACCCAGACCAATCGCTACCACCGGCATCACCCACAGCAGCACGGTAAGCGGTGTTAAGGGTGGATCGTAAGTGACGAAGTTACCGTAGCGCGCCACCATATAATCAACAATTTCTTTCTGACTTTTCCCTTCCTGCATCAGTTCATACACTTTCTGGCGCAGGTCAGTGGCAATCATCGAGTTAGAATCGGCAATACTGTTGTTCTGGCATTTAGGACAGCGCAATTGTTCGGTAAGCTGACGGAACTGCTGCTCCTGCGCTTCATCCTTAAACTGCATCACGTCGATAGTCGCAAGCGCAGATCCCGAGATAACCAGCATCAGCAGGCCCAGTAAAAATCTCATTGCTCAGCCTCCTTACTGTACTTATCCCACAACGGTTTGATCTCGCTCTCCCACACCCGGGCATTCAGATCACCCGCATGGCGATAGCGAATAATGCCTTTGCCGTCGATCAGAAACGTCTCCGGCGCGCCGTACACGCCCAGATCCAAACCGAGCATACCGTCGCCGTCAAACAGACTTAATGCGTATGGATTGCCCAGCTCTTTCAGCCAGACAATAGCTTTCTGACGATCGTCTTTATAGTTCAGGCCCACTACCCGCACACCTTGCGCAGACAGCTGATTCAGATACTGATGCTCGGCGCGACAGGTCGGGCACCACGTCGCCCAGACGTTCAGCAATACTGGCTTGCCCTGCGTCAGCACATCGGCCTGATAGTGCTGACCCGGATTTTCCAGCGACTCCAGGCGGAATGTCGGAACAGGTTTGCCGATCAGCGCCGATTCCAGATTCGTGGGATCGTCCCCCTGAGCGTTACGCGCTAACTGCCACAGCAATGCCGCTGCAATAATGAGAAAAATAATAAACGGAATTAACAGTGCATTGCGCTTCATACAGCCTCCGACGCATTTTTTTGCACCGCAGCGCGAGGACGTGTGCGCTGGCGATAGCGTGGATCAAACAGGCAGAACAACCCGCCCAGCGCCATCAGCAATCCTCCGGCCCAAATCCAGCGAATAAACGGTTTGTAGTACAGACGCACAGCCCATGCGCCGTTATCCAGTTCTTCCCCCAGCGCAGCGTACAGATCGCGTGTGAATCCGCCGTCAATTGCTGCTTCGGTCATCATCGAGCTGGTGCTGTTATAGAAGCGTTTTTCCGCATGCAGCGTGGCTTCCGGTTTGCCATCACGGGTAACGCCGATAATGGCAACGCCACCCCGGTAGTTTGGTCCGGTAATGTCTTTCACTTCGCGGAAAGTAAACTGATAGTCATGGATACTGACGCTATCACCTGCTTTCATGCGCACATCGCGTTCTACACTGTAGTTCTGGCTAAAGGCGATACCGACAATGGTAACCGCCAGCCCAACGTGACCCGATACCATGCCCCAGTAGCTGGCCGTCAGTTTTGTCCCGCGGGAAACACGCAGGTACGCTTCGGACATCGCCAGCACGAATATCCAGCACGCCATCGCCAGCCCCACCACCGTCATAGCGGCAATGCGATCTTCAAATAGCCACGGCAGCAGCAGCGACAGAACAAGCGTGGTGACAAACGCGATAATCAGTAACGTCTTCAGTTTACGCGGTCGGTCCCGGCCCCAGCGCACTAATGGCCCAATCCCCAGCAGCAGTGCGAACGGCGCCATCAGCCAGGTGAACATGGTGTTGAAGAACGGTTCGCCAATCGAAATGCTGCCCAGCCCCAACTGTTTGTGCACCAGTGGCAACAGCGTGCCCAATAGCACGACCAGCATGGCAGCAATCAGCAGGACGTTGTTGCCCAGTAGTAGCGATTCACGCGACCACAGCGCGTTGTTTACCCGTGAGCGAACCTTGTGACCGCGCACCGCAAACAGCAGCAGGGAACCGCCAATGACCAGCACCATAAAGGCCAGAATAAACATTCCGCGCGACGGATCGGAGGCGAAAGCATGCACCGACACCAGCACGCCGGAACGCACCAGGAAAGTACCTAACAGGCACAGCGAGAACGCACAGATTGACAGCAGCAGCGTCCAGGCTTTAAAACTGGCGCGCTGTTCAGTTACCGACAACGAGTGCATCAGCGCCGTCCCCACCAGCCATGGCATAAATGAGGCGTTCTCAACCGGATCCCAGAACCACCAGCCGCCCCAGCCCAGCTCGTAATAGGCCCAGGCCGAACCGAGCACAATGCCCAGCGTCAGAAACACCCAAGCCGCCAGCGTCCATGGACGCGAAAAACGGGCGAAGGTACTGTCCAGTCGTCCGCTCATCAGCGCGGCAATCGCAAACGCAAAGGCTACAGAGAAGCCGACATACCCCATATACAGCAACGGCGGATGGAAAATCAGCCCCGGATCCTGCAATAGCGGGTTCAGATCGCGCCCTTCAATAGGGAAGTCAGGTAACGTGCGGGCAAACGGGTTAGAGGTAAACAGAATAAACAGCAGGAAGCCAACGCTCACCATCCCCATCACCGCCAGTACGCGGGCGACGATATCCAGCGGCATACGCTGACTGAACGCCGCAACGGCGAACGTCCAGCCGCTCATCAGCAGCACCCATAGCAGCAGTGAACCTTCATGCGCACCCCACGTCGCCGCCACCCGATACCAGACCGGAAGCTGGGTATTGGAGTTACTGGCTACATAGGTGACGGTAAAGTCATTAACCACGAAAGCGTTGACCAGAATCAGGAACGCCCCCATCACGCAGATAAACAGAATCCAGGCAAAGGGCCGCGCGGAGGCCATCATCCGCACATCACCGCGCGCTACGCCCCACAGCGGATAGACCGACAGCAGTAATGCAACGCCAAGCGCAAGGCACAACAGCGCATTGCCAATTTCAGGCATCATGACGTTTTATCCTTATACACGCTTTCCGGACGACGATGGTTTTCCTGCATCGCCTTTTCGACTTCCGGCGGAGTGTAATTTTCATCATGTTTGGCGAGCACTTCTTTGGCCTGCACATGATTTCCATTGTCCAGCTCGCCCTGAACGACGACGCCCTGCCCTTCGCGGAACAGATCCGGCAGAATGCCTTCATAAGTTACATCCACCACACCTTCGGCGTCGTAGATGCTGAAATTCACCTTCAACGACTGCGGATCGCGCTTCACGCTACCGGGCATGACCATGCCCCCCACGCGCAGGCGCTGACCGACTTCGGGCATCTGCTGCGTCTCGCGCTTACCGTAGAGTATCTCTCCCGGCGTATAAAATAGATCGATATTGGAACGCAGCGCGTAGAGCACCAGCGTAATGGTCAAAGCCAGACCCGCCAGGACCGCGCAGGCAATCCATAGCCGATTTTTACGTCGAATATTCACGCCGCCTCCCGTTGCACTTGCGCCGCACGCATGCGCGCTTCTCTCGCCCGCTGCTGCGCCACACCGCGTAAGATTGCGCGATGCTGTAACGCAGAATGCAGCACCAGCGCCACCAGTGGGATAACGCTCATGGCTACAGCCAGCCAGACATACAAGGCGTAACCGCCCATCGCGAAAAAATCACTCCATGATGCAAATGCAGGGGTCATTGGCGGCCTCTTTTTAAGATCAGTTCGCTCACCCACGGGCGGCGTTTTTCCATCATCAAAATCAGGTTACGCATGCGCATTAGCGCCAGCGTGACAAACAGTAACAGGTAGCCGACGATCGCCAGACGCAGCGGCGCGCGCATTGCCGGATCGATACTCTGCTGCATACGGGTCGACCCCTGATGCAGCGTATTCCACCACTCGACCGAGTAATGAATGATCGGTAAGTTGACCACGCCAATCAGCACCAGAATACCGGCAGCGCGACCTGCCAGACGACGGTCGTCAAAGGCATGCCACAGTGCAATGGCGCCAACGTAGAGAAACAGCAGCACCAGTTCCGAGGTGAGTCGGGCATCCCAAACCCACCAGGTTCCCCACATCGGTTTGCCCCATGCGGACCCCGTAACCAGCGCAATAAAGGTAAACACTGCACCAATCGGCGCCATCGCAGCCAGCGCCAGATTAGCCATTTTCATCTGCCAGACCAGGCCGATAAACGCGGCAACGGCCATCGAGGCGTAAATACCCATCGACCAAATCGCCGCCGGAACGTGCAGATAAATAATGCGATAGCTTTGCCCCTGCTGATAATCCGCCGGCGCGAAGCCAAAGCCCCAGATCCATCCTGTTATCAGTACCACCGCGCTGGCAATTGCCAGCCACGGGATAAACCAGCCACAGATCTGATAGAGCCGAGGAGGCATCGCCAATTGATGAAGTGTTTTCCACATAGTTCAGTCACCAGACTCCATAAATTAATATCCGTTTTGCCGGAGCGCCTTGCCCGGCCTGCACATCTAACTGCACTACTGCACGCTTATCCGTAACGCCGCGGCTGTGGCAAACGGGCTTAACGTAGCGCTGCCTACCAGCAACGCGCCCAGAATCGCCATATACCCTTCGACCGGTAGGTGCATGGAAGCCGCATCCATCGCGGCGGTCGCAAAAATCAGTAAGGGTATGGTAAGCGGGAGTACCAACACGCTTAACAGCACGCCGCCGCGCTTTAAGCCCACCGTCAACCCCACACCCGGCGCGCCGAGAAAGCCCAGCGTCGGTGTTCCGAGTAACAAGGTCAGCGCCATAATTTTCCAGCCGTACATATCCATGCCCAGCAGCAGCGCCACCAGCGGCGAGAGGATTAACAGCGGCAGGCCGGTCACGACCCAGTGCGCCATCACTTTCGCCAGCACCACGGCCGGTAGCGGCAGCGGCAGCAGCATCAGTTGCTCAAGGCTGCCGTCCTGTAGATCATCACGAAACAGGCGTTCCAGCGCCAGCAACGACGCCAGCAGCGCCGCAACCCAGATGATGCCCGGCGCAATACGTGCCAGAAGCTGCGGCTCCGGCCCAATGCTCAGTGGGAACAGTGTGATAACAATCAGGAAGAACCATAAAGGATTAGCGATTTCCGCACTATGACGAAACGCAACTCGCAGTTCTAAACGGAAGATTCGCCACATCATTGCGTTGCCCTCTCGCTGGTCAGCGCAATACGTCGCACTTTATCGGTCTCGACATTGAGCGGTTGATGAGTGGTGAGAATAACAATACCGCCCTGCTCAGTATGCTGCGCCATACGCTGAGTCAGTCGCTCAACGCCGTTCACATCAATGGCGGTAAAAGGTTCATCGAGGATCCACAGCCGGGCGCGGGTCAGCCACAAACGAGCCAGCGCCACGCGCCGCTGTTGCCCGGCGGAAAGTTGGTTCACCGGGATATCTTCATATCCGGCAAGTCCCGCCTGCGCCAGCGCAGCCAGGCACTGTGCGATGTCGCCATCATGGTGGAAGAAACGCAGGTTCTCCAACGCCGAAAGCCGGGTTTTTATCCCCGGCTGATGTCCGATCCACAGCAATTGCTGATGGTAGCTGTCCCGTACGTGATGCAGCGGTTGCTCTTGCCAGCAAACCTCCCCTGCATCGGGACGCGCCAGCCCGGTAAGCAACCGCAGCAGAGTGGTTTTTCCTGCGCCGTTGCTGCCGGTAATTTGTACCCATTCCCCTGCGTTAACGCGAAATGACAAATCGCTGAACAGTATTCTGTCATCCCGCTCGCAAAGTAATTCTCTGGCTTCAAGCATACCTGGTTATCTACATCCTGTTAAAAGCCCGGTTTGACTTCGCGCATATCAGGCAGTTTGTGCGCTATCCCTTTATGACAGTCAATACAGGTTTGCCCGTCTTTCACGGCCTGGTCGTGCATTTTGGCCGCAACGCCTTTCTGGGCGGTTAAATCCATAAACTCGAAGTTGTGACAATTGCGACACTCTTGCGAATTATTATCTTTCATACGCCGCCACTCATTTTGCGCCATCGTCAGACGATGGTCTTCAAATTTTTGCGGTGTATCTATTAACCCCAGTGCTTTCGCGTACAGCTCTTTACTGGCCTTGATCTTACGGATCATTTTCGGAGCCCACTCATGTGGGACGTGGCAATCAGGGCAAGTTGCTCGCACACCACTGCGGTTGTTGTAGTGTACGGTTTCCATGTATTCCTGGTATACCGTATTGCGCATTTCGTGACAGCTAATGCAGAACTCTTCTGTATTGGCCTTTTCCATACCGGTATTAAAGCCGCCCCAGAAAATAATGCCGCCCACAAAGCCGATTAACAACAGCGTGCCGAGCGCCAGACGGCTGGGGCGACGCCACCATTGCCAGACGCGCTTAATCCAGCCTGGTTTACGGTTAGAATTTTCCATAATGACCTCTTATTTCCCGTAACCTTTCGAGGGGGTGAAGGTATTTTCAACAATCGGCGCGGCGTCAGCCTGCGGAACGTGACATTGCAGGCAGAAATAACGACGCGGCGCGACTTCAGCCAATACCTTGCCGTCGCTATCCATAAAGTGCGTCGGACTAATGCGCGGCGCACCGGTGGTGCGATAGCTTTCCACACCGTGGCATTGCAGGCAGCGGTTAGTGTTCGTCGTCACCTGATACCCTTCAACGCTGTGCGGAACCATCGGCGGCTGATTCACATAGTTCAGCGGCATACGCACTTGCTCTTTCGGCATGCGAATCGCCCCTTCCTGTGTCCCTGAGACTTCCGGTGACTGGCTCAGATCCACTCCGTTTGCAGCCCAAACGGCCCCACTGACTACCAGGGCCAGCGCAGCCGTCCATTGACTCAGCGCTTTAATCAGGTCATGGCTTTTCATGATTTCGCTCCCGAACTCCATCGTGTTGTTATTGTAAAAACATCCTCAGAACAGACATCCACGCAGCGACCGCAGGCCATGCAATCGCGGCTGGTTACCTGCACCGGACTTTGCTCATCCAGCACCGGCGCACGTAGCACATGCGGTTCCGGGCAAACATGAAAACAATCCATACAGCGGTTACATCTGTTACGTTCTTTTGCCGAAACGGTTAATGCACCCTTACTCCCCACCACGCTATACAGCGCACCCAGTGGGCAAAGATGCCCGCACCAGCCATGCTCAACGACCAGTAGATCAAATAAAAACAGCGCGAGGATCAGCAGCGCTCCGCTGCCAAATCCCATTACCAGGCTACGTCCGAGCAGCGAGACTGGATTTATCCACTCCCACAGCAGCGTACCGGTCAGCGCAGAACCGACCAGGATAACCACCAGCAGGACGTACCGTATATGGCGCGGCAGGGTTGCGGACTGATTCAGGTCAAACCTTCTGCGCAACCAGCTGGCTAAATCGGTGACCGGGTTCATGGGACAAACCCAACTGCAAAACAGTCGCTTACCGGCCAGGGCATACAGCACCGTGATGATGGCCGCCCCCGTGATTGCCACCGTCGCCGGCAGGTGTCCGCTGGCCAGGCTTTGCAGGGTAATCAGCGGATCGGTGAACGGAATGGCGTCCAGCAACAAACTACTGCTGTAGTTACCATGCAGGATCCACACGCCAAGCAACGGGCCGCTCAGGAACATCGCCAGTATCAGGAACTGACTCAGACGTCGCAGTAGCAGCCAGCGATGGCTCTTCCACCATCCTTTTTTTGCCTGCGCCTCACGCCCGGCATCACGTTTACGATTTGCCATTGTTCCCCTCCAGCCAACCGAAGCGGTAATGGTGTCCTAACTCCCCTTTCGCCAGCGACAGCGGCAGCACTTTTATTGCCGGCTGTTCCAGTACGCAGACTTTTTCGCATTTCCCACAGCCGGTACAGGCATCGCTGTGTACGGTTGGAATAAACCGCGCATGCTTGCCGGTACGCATGTTGCGGTCCAGCTCCAGGGTGATCGCCTCATCAATTTTCGGACACTCGCGATAGCAAACATCGCAGCGCAACCCTTGATAGTTGAGGCAGTTTTCGTGATCCAGCAGTACCGCCAGTCCCATACGCGAGTCGTCGATGGATTCAATTTCCCTGTCCAACGCGCCGCTGGGGCAGACTTTGGCGCACGGAATGTCCTCACACATTTCGCAGGGAATATCGCGGGCGACAAAATACGGCGTACCGGCTGCCAGCCCGGAGGCCAGCGTCGCCAGTTTCAGCGTGTCATATGGACATGCCTGAACGCACTGACCGCAGCGCACGCAGGCGCTGGCGAATGCTTCCTCGCTCAGAGCGCCTGGCGGACGCAACCGCACGCCGCTTGCACGAGCGGTTTGTTGTTGCAACCCCAGCGCCACGCCAACGACGGCCAGCCCGCCCGCTGCACGAACCATGTCGCGCAGAAAGCGGCGGCGGCCATTTTGGGGTTTTGCTGACCGGGACATAACGCGTTACACCTTCGCCAGTTTCACGGCGCACTTCTTGAAATCCGTCTCTTTGGAGAGCGGATCCGTCGCATCCAGCGTCAGGTTGTTCACCAGCTGTGCGGCGTCGAAGAACGGCATGTACACCAGCCCCTGTGGCGGACGGTTACGCCCGCGCGTTTCAACAATCGAGATAACTTCGCCACGACGGGAAACCACTTTGACTTTATCGCCACGGCGCAGATCGCGTGCTTTTGCATCCAGCGGATGGATAAACAGCACGGCTTCCGGGAAAGCACGGTGCAGTTCAGGCACGCGACGCGTCATGCTGCCGGTATGCCAGTGCTCCAGCACACGTCCGGTAGACAGCCACAGGTCGTACTCTTTATCCGGGGCTTCTGCGGCAGGCTCAAATGGCAGCGCGAAGATAACCGCTTTGCCGTCCGGCTTACCGTAGAACTTGTAGCTTTCACCCGCTTTCACATAAGGATCGTTGCCTTCGCTGTAACGCCACTGGGTCTCTTTGCCCTCAACAACCGGCCAGCGTAAACCGCGCGCTTTGTGGTAATCGTCAAACGGTGCGAGATCGTGTCCGTGGCCACGACCGAACCAGGCGTACTCTTCGAACAACCCTTTCTGCAGATAGAAGCCCAGCTCGCGGGATTCATCGTTAAGTTGATCTTCAGCCAGTTCAGCCACCGGGAATTTCGTCACTGCAGGCGTAGCAAACAGCACGTCATACAACGTTTTGCCGCGCAGCTCTGGTTTCTGCGCCAGCAGCTCTTCCGGCCACACTTCTTCGGTTTTGAAGCGACGGGAAAACTGCACCAGTTGCCACAGATCCGATTTCGATTCGCCCGGCGCTTTAATCTGCTGACGCCAGAACTGTGTACGACGTTCCGCATTCCCGTAGGCGCCTTCTTTCTCTACCCACATCGCGGTCGGCAAGATCAGGTCAGCTGACAGGGCGCTGACCGTCGGGTACGGATCGGAGACAATGATGAAGTTGCGCGGATCGCGCCAGCCCGGCATACGCTCTTCGTTGATGTTTGGACCGGCCTGCATATTGTTGGTACACATCGCCCAGTAGACATTGAGCTTGCCATCTTTCAGCGCACGGTCCTGTGCTACGGCGTGCAGACCAATTTTTGCCGGAATGGTCCCTGACGGAATATTCCAGTGCTTCTCGCAGATATCGCGGTGTTTTTCGTTCGTTACCACCATATCCGCAGGCAGACGGTGGGAGAACGTCCCGACTTCACGCGCGGTACCGCATGCGGAAGGCTGACCGGTCAAAGAGAACGGGCCGCAGCCTGGCTGGGAAATTTTGCCGGTCAACAGGTGCAGGTTATAGACCAGGTTGTTGGCCCACACGCCGCGTGTGTGCTGGTTGAAGCCCATCGTCCAGTAGGAGATGACTTTTTTCTTCGGATCGGCATACAGCTGCGCCAGCTGTTCCAGTTGATCTTTTGGTACGCCGGTCATTTCGGCGGTTTTATCCAGCGTGTACTCAGCAACGAAGGCTTTGTAATCCTCAAAGCTCATCGGTTCAGAGGCATCAGATCCCGGGTTCTTCGCCGCTTTTTCCAGCGGATGGGTTGGACGCAGACCGTAGCCGATGTCCGTCACGCCTTTACGCAGGTTAACGTGCTTGCTAAAGAAATCCTGGTTTATCGCATTGTTTTGAATGATGTAGTTAGCGATGTAGTTGAGGATCACCAGATCGGTTTGCGGCGTGAACACCATACCGTTATCCGCCAGCTCAAAGCTGCGGTGCTGGAAGGTGGAGAGAACCGCGACGTTCACGTTAGGATCGGACAGACGACGGTTGGTGATGCGCGACCACAGGATCGGGTGCATCTCCGCCATATTCGCGCCCCACAGGACAAAGGCGTCTGCATGCTCGATATCGTCGTAACAGCCCATCGGCTCATCCATACCAAAGGTACGCATAAAGCCGACTACCGCTGAGGCCATGCAGTGACGCGCGTTCGGGTCGATGTTATTGGAACGGAAACCCGCTTTAAACAATTTGGCAGCGGCATAACCTTCCCAAATCGTCCACTGGCCAGAGCCGAACATACCGATAGACTCTGGGCCTTTCTCTTTCATCGACGTTTTGAATTTCTCTTCCATCACGTCAAAGGCCTGGTCCCAGCTAATCGGGGTAAACTCGCCTTCTTTGTGATACTTACCGTCCTTCATGCGCAGCATCGGCTGCGTTAAACGGTCTTTTCCGTACATGATTTTCGGCAGGAAGTAACCTTTGATGCAGTTAAGCCCACGGTTAACCGGCGCATCCGGATCGCCCTGGCATGCCACAACACGCCCTTGCTGCGTCCCGACCAATACGCCACAGCCCGTCCCGCAAAAACGGCACGGGGCTTTGTCCCATTTGATGGCTTCTTGCTGACCGACTACCGCGCGGGCTACGCCCGGCACGCTTAACCCGGCAGCCGCCGCAGCGGCCGCAACGGCGTTAGCTTTCATAAAGCTACGACGACTGAGTTTCATGGTGTTTCCTCACCTTGCTCATCCTGCTGGTGATAAACCAGCGACACCGCCAGTACGCCCGCAACGTTGCGTACTGACTCAATAGTTTTCATTAACGTTTCGCTGTGCTCAGCTTCCACCACCACGATCAACTGACCGCTTTCGACATCGCTGAGTGCAACTTCGCAACCCGGAAACAAACGCAACTGGGTGGCGATATCATTGATATGCTGACTTTTGGCCTGAACGACCAGGCTGCAGACCTGCCAGTTATTGTCCATGGTTGTACTCCGCGTTAATGGCTGATACCGGGCAGATAGCGACACATGCGCCACATCCGTTACAGGCCTGATTGTCGAGCTGCGGCTGATAAATGCCGGACAGCGTGGGGCGAAAGGTTATGGCCATGGGTTCACAGCTATCCTGACAGCGATGACATTCAACGGACTGATGTGCGAGACAGTTTTCCCCAATCGTAAAATTCAGATCCCATGCCCTGGTGTGGCGCGGAAGAAAAAGTGATTCGGGACAGGCTTCTGCGCAGGCATAGCAAAAGCTGCACTCGCCGTGTTTGAAATTTACGCTCGGGTAACCACCCTGGCCTCGCTGCAGGATGTCGGTTTCACACGCCTGGACGCAGGCGTCACAACGGAGGCAATGGGCGAGAAAGTAAGAGTCTTCCTTGCTCCACGGCGGACGGATCCCCGCGCTGGCGTTTCGCCAGCTACCTGTCAACATGCCTCGACGGGATAAATCAACCATGACATTGTCCTTCCATAATGACGCCCTCCCTCGGCGGGTTGAACGACATAAAAAACTGCACTATTTATGAGTAGTTATTTTTAGCCGTAAGATATTTCAGGATGTGTTAGAGGTGCATACCCCAATCGGGGTAAATGCTGTTGCCGGATCAAAGGAGTGTTGAGTTGGCGGAAAAAAATGCGCTTTTGCTCACATTTCAATGAGTTATATAACAGTTTATATAACGGTTAACTCAAAAAGATAAAGATCTCAATATTAGGATAATTCCTGGAACATATCGCTACTTTGATAGTAAACCACTACCCAATACACTTTAAATATAAGTAAATCCAGATTAATAGATTATACAAATATGTTAACCTGCTACAGACTCGTTCATAAGACAGAAGAAAGGAAACACTGTGAACAATAAGATGAAGACAATTGTCCCTGCCGTACTTTTCGCCGCCTTTGCCAGCACCTCTGCATGGGCTGCCAGTAACGATACCGCCGCTCAGCCGCTGGAAAAAGTCGCCCCTTATCCCAAGGCGGAAAAGGGTATGAAGCGCCAGGTTATCCAGCTTACCCCTGAGAAAGATGAATCTACTCTGAAAGTAGAACTGCTGATCGGACAAACGCTGGAAGTTGACTGTAATCAACACCGTCTGGGCGGTGAACTGGATAGCAAAACGCTGGAAGGTTGGGGATATGATTACTATGTTTTTGACAAAGTTACCTCTCCGGTTTCAACCATGATGGCCTGCCCGGACGGTAAGAAAGAGAAGAAATTCATTACTGCACATCTGGGTGATGACGGCATGCTGCGTTACAACAGCAAGTTGCCGATTGTGGTCTACACCCCGGAAAACGTGGAAGTTAAATACCGTATCTGGAAAGCGGAAGAAAAGATTCAGGACGCTGTGGCGCGCTAAGTGTGAATGTGCCGGATGGCGGCGTACCGCCTTATCCGGCCTACAGACGCATAAACCATGCCGGATAAGCGCAACAGCGCCATCCGGCATTTTATTTACAGTGCAATATCCGCGACGGCTTTCTGCTCAGGCTGCGGTTGTGCCTGAGGTTTCAGCTGTGGTTTCGGCGCTTCATCAGCAACCTGCGGCTTGTCATATTTCAGCCCCAGTACTTCACTGGTGTATTGCAGTTCTTGTTCCGTAGCCGCAACGTTACCGTTCAGCCTGGTACCATAAGACGGAATAATGGTTTTCAGTTTCGCCTGCCACTCGGGGCTGGCCACTTTATCTTTAAACACTTTTTCCATCAGATGCAGCATAATCGGTGCCGCGGTTGACGCACCCGGGGAAGCCCCCAGCAGCGCAGCAATCGTGCCCTCTTTATCGCTAACAACTTCGGTTCCCAGACGCAGCACACCGCCCTTCTCCGCATCACTTTTGATGATCTGCACACGCTGACCCGCCTGCCATAAACGCCAGTCTTCTTTTTTCGCCTGCGGATAGTACTCTTGCAGCGCGGCGAAACGGTCGTCATCGCTGAGCATCACCTGGCTTACCAGATATTTGACCAGATCGAAGTTATCCAGACCCACGTTGACCATCGGCATAAAGTTCGAGGTGGTGGTCGAACTGAGCAGGTCCCACAATGAACCGTTTTTCAGGAATTTGGTGGAGAAGGTTGCAAATGGCCCAAACAGCACGACGCGTTTGCCATCAAGGATACGCGTATCGATGTGCGGTACGGACATCGGGGGCGCGCCAACGGAGGCCTGACCGTACACTTTCGCCAGGTGGCGATTGACCACGTCCGGATTGTCCGCAACCAGGAACTGCCCGCCCACCGGGAATCCGGCATAGCCTTTCGCTTCCGGAATGTCGGTTTCCTGCAACAACTTCAGCGCAGCGCCACCGGCACCGATAAAGACAAACTTCGCCTTGATATCGTGTTCCGTTTCGTTATTTTTCAGATCGGCGACCGTAACCGTCCAGCTATTATCGGCATTACGCTTAAAGCCACGCACTTCGGTACTCAGTTGCAGCGCAAAGTTGGGCTTTTTCTGCAACGAAGCAATCAGCTGGCGCGTGATTTCGCCGTAGTTTACGTCAGTACCAATCTCGGTACGCGTTGCCGCGACTTTCTGCTGCGGATCGCGGCCTTCCATGACCAGCGGCGCCCACTCTTTAATCTGCGCATGATCTTCGGAATAACGCATACCGCGGAATAACGTGCTCTGCTGCAGTGCGGCGTAACGTGCGCGCAGGAAGTTCACGTTCTCGTCACCCCAGACAAAACTCATGTGTGGGACCGTGGTGATAAAAGAGTGTGGTTCATGCATCACGCCATTATTGACCTGATAGGCCCAGAACTGGCGGGAAATCTGGAAGGCTTCGTTGATTTCGACTGCCTTTTCAATGCTGATGCTACCGTCGGCCTTTTTAGGCGTGTAGTTCAGCTCCATCAGTGCGGAGTGGCCGGTTCCGGCGTTATTCCAGCCGTTTGAGCTTTCCTGCGCTACACCATCCAGTCGCTCTACCATGGTCATTGACCATTGCGGCTCCAGCTCCTGTAAATAGGTTCCCAGCGTGGCGCTCATGATGCCGCCGCCAATCAACAGTACATCCGTTTCCTGCTCTTGCGCCGCTTTCGCTTTTGCTGCCATTGAGACAACGTTCAGCCCTACAGCCATGGTGAAGAGCATGGCAGTCACTTTTTTCATAATGTTAATGCCTTACTTTTAGTATCGCTTTTTTGCTTTTAATGCAGGTGAAAATCGAGCGGCATCAACGGTAACACTTAAGTAAAAATAATTAAATATTGTTTATAAATTATATTTAATTTTTAAAAATGTTATTAATACGTTGATAGTTTATACGGTGATTGACAATCATTTCTGGAAACCAGTCCGTCAGACAGGTACTATGCTGCGCTTTGCTATTCACCGCACGGATGCCTGTCGGTCTGCTGTATCAGGCCATTTTTGACCTGAGTGTAACTATGTCTGCAAATCATCCTTCCTCTGTCGCTGTCGCGGAACACACGACCCGTGCCGTCCTGCGCCAACCCCGTCTGCTGGTTCGCGAAACGCTGGCCGGTGTGGTAACCGCCCTGGCGCTGATCCCGGAAGTGATCTCTTTTTCCGTTATCGCCGGCGTCGATCCTAAAGTCAGCCTGATAGCCTCGGTCGTACTATGCCTGGCGATGTCATTTTTAGGCGGACGTCCGGCAATGGTAACCGCCGCTGCAGGATCGGTTGCGTTGGTAATAGGCCCGATGGTGCATCAATTCGGTGTGCAATATATTCTGCCTGCGGTGGTGCTGGCCGGGATGATTCAGATCCTGTTTGGCGTATTAGGAATGGCGCGTCTGATGCGATTCATCCCTACGGCCGTCATGACCGGCTTTGTGAACGCGCTGGGTATTTTAATTTTCTTTGCCCAAGTCCCGCATTTCTGGAGTAAAAGCCCGCTAATCTGGGGGCTGTTTGTCCTGACGCTGTTGATTGTGCTTTGGGTTCCGCGTTTTATTAAAGCAATCCCCGCACCGCTTATCGCCATCGTGCTGCTGACCCTGTTCACTGTCACCAGCGGGCAACTGTTA
This sequence comes from Citrobacter sp. Ce104, assembly GCF_030334595.1. Taxonomy (NCBI): domain Bacteria; kingdom Pseudomonadati; phylum Pseudomonadota; class Gammaproteobacteria; order Enterobacterales; family Enterobacteriaceae; genus Citrobacter; species Citrobacter sp. Ce104. Next base: position 633,806 of record NZ_JAOWDP010000068.1, on the reverse strand, counting down.
CCGACCGTCGGTGACGAAGGTTCAATGAGCGGCGGCCTGCCGGGATTAACGCAGCTACTCGTCCCACTCAACCTGCACACGCTGGCGATTATCTGGCCCTGCGCGTTGAGCATCGCTTTTGTTGGTTTGATGGAGTCATTGTTAACCGCCCGTCTGGTGGATGATCTGACGGTTACGCCGTCGAATAAGAATCGCGAGAGCGCCGGGCTGGGGATAGCCAATATTCTGGCCGGATTTTATGGCGGTATTGCCGGGTGCGCGATGATTGGTCAAACCATCGTTAACGTTGAGATGGGTAAAGGACGCAGCCGCGTCTCAACGTTTGCCGCAGGGCTGGTATTGTTACTGCTGGTCACCGCCTTAAGCGAAGTGATGGCGAAAATCCCCATGTCGGTGCTGGCGGGGATTATGGTGATTGTGGCGGTGAAAACCTTCAGTTGGCACAGCATCCATCCCACCACGCTGACGAAACTCCCCGTCACTGAAACCCTGGTGATGCTGGTGACCGTCGCGGCCACGGTGTCGACCGGCAACCTGGCGATTGGCGTGGTTGCCGGGGTAATGACGATGCTCATTTTGCCGCGTATCGTCAGACGCCAACGTGCGGCTACATCAGAAACAGCGTCGCCAGACCGAGAAAAATAAAGAAACCGCCGGTATCGGTGATGGCCGTAATCATGACGCTCGAGCCGACCGCCGGGTCGCGCCCGAGCTTCACCATCGTCATCGGAATAATAACGCCCATCAACGCCGCCATCAGCAGATTGAGCATCATCGCCAAAGTCATCACGGCGCCGAGCGCCATGTCATCATACAGCCACCAGGTAATGCCGCCCATGATTCCGCCCCACACGAGGCCATTAATCAACGCTACGCCCATTTCGCGCAGGATCAAAAACGTCAGGTTTCCCGGCTGAATATTTTGTAGCGCCAGCGCGCGAACGATCATGGTGATGGTTTGATTCCCGGTGTTGCCGCCGATCCCCGCCACAATCGGCATCAGCGAGGCCAGCGCCACCAATTGCGAAATAGTATGTTCAAAGCCGTCGATCACTCGCGAAGCGATAAAGGCAGTACAGAGGTTAACGGCCAACCATGCCCAGCGGGTTTTTACCGCTTTCGTAACGGGAGCAAACACATCTTCTTCGGCGCTTAAGCCCCCCATTCGACGCAGATCGGTATCGGTTTCTTCATAAACCACATCAACGATCTCATCAATGGTTAAGCGACCCATCAGTTTACCTGAAGGGTCAACTACCGCGGCACTGACAAGGTTGTCACGTTCGAAGGTACGCGCAGCGTTTTCGGCGATATCTTCCGGAGAAAAGGTGAGCGGGTCATCTTCCATCACCTCGCTGACTTTTCGCTGCACATCATTGAGCAGAATACAGGTTAGCGTCAGTTCACCGACCAGCACTTTATTACGATCGGTCACGAAGAGTTTATCGGTGTTCTCCGGCATTTTCCCCAGTCGTCGCAGGTAGCGTTGCACCACTTCCAGCGTCACGTCCGGACGCACGGTGATGACCTCGAACTCCATGATCGCACCGACGCGGTTCTTCTCGTAGTGCAGCACCTGACGGACGCGCGCCCGCTCCTCGGCCGGTAACGTCGCCAGCAGTCGTCCCGTAAGGTTACGAGGGAGATGCTGGACCAGATAAATCTGTTCGTCGATATCAAGATATTGCAACGCATCCAGCAGCTCGCGGTCGCTCATCTCATCGATCAGATCGTCCCAGACGTTCTCTGACGCCTCAAGCAGTACGTTACCGCGCTTTTCACTTTCGACCAGTCGCCACAGGGCGTGGCGCTCTTCAGAGGGTAAGGCTTCCAGGGTATCGGCCAAATCGGGCGGCGGCAGGTGAGCTACCAGCGCCCCTACCTCAGCAATATCGTCGGCTAACGTACCGACGTCATATTGCTCAGCCAGGGTAAGCTTGCCCAACAGGGTTGAAATAATGGCTTTATCTGTGGTCAGCAGCCAGATTAGACGCGCACGCTCTTCATCACGCAGCCTGGCGCTGTTTTTGTTTGTAACGGACATTAATCATAAATCCATGATATGAAATATCATTAATCATGATGCCGATTTATGTAAATAACAATAAACAGTGCCGCCGGGTGGATAAAAAACCAGCGGCATGTGGGATCATGCCGTGCGCGCCACCGCGTCACGAGAGGCAGCATCACGCTCATCGCCCAGCAGTTCACTCAACTGTCCGTTGCGCATTTCCAGCAGGCGATCGGCATGAATAAAGTAGTGATCGTCATGACTAATGGCGAAGATGGTTTTACCCATTTCCTGCATCAGCGGTAACAGGACCTGATAAAACTCCCGGCGGAAATGAGGATCCTGATCGGCAGCCCATTCGTCCAGCAGAATGATGTCGCGCTCCTCCGCCAGGGCCAGCAGCAGCGCCACGCGTTTCTTCTGCCCTTTCGACAACTTCAGATTGAGGATACGGCCATCGCTCAGCTCCAGCTTGTGACCCATCTTCAGATGTTCCAGCCACTTCGCAACCAGCTGCGGATTAGCCTCTTTACCTTCCGGCCCCAGCAGTTTGTCGAACAGCCAGACGTCGGTAAACACGGCGGAGAACAGCTTGCGATAATCCTCCGGCTTTTCAACGGCAACGGCCTTACCATCAAGCAAAATCTTACCTGACTGCGGCTGGTATAGTCCGGTCAGTAACATCGCCAGCGTAGATTTCCCACTACCGTTACCGCCAATCAGAAAGATCAGTTCACCACGATGAATAGTCAGATTCACCGGCCCTACGGAAAATGCGTTGTCCTGATAATGGAAAACCACGTTACGCAGCTCCAGCGTTTGCCAATTAGGAAATGCGGTTGGACGCGGGAACTCTGCTTTAAAAGGTGCCAGTGCGAATTTATTCAGCTTGTTGAACGCCACCTGCGCGGTGAGCAGCGTCGGCAGTGCGCCAACGGCAGAGAGCAGCGGCGTACGCAGGAATAACAGTGTCAGAGAATAGGTCGCCGCCACGGCGGTATCCGCCCAGCCCAGACTGTTGGCCATCCAGAACACCAGGCCAATGGCGCCCAGCATCATGATGTTCGACCAGTTAACCGCGCTCAGGTGGAAAGTATCGGCACGGATAATATGATGACGGTACTCTTTGGCATCCGGGACGTACATCTGATTAAAGATATGCTCGGCGCGCTCGCGGTTGAGCGTCAGCTCTTTGCGCCCTTCCAGCACCGTCTGATAATCGTTGTACAACTTGTCTTCTGTTTCACGCAGGGTGGCCATGTGTTTATACACTCGCGCCACCAGTACAAATCCGCCCCAGATAGTGATTGCCATCCAGATTGCCGTCACCAGCAGCATTTTGGTCGACAGCATCGCCAGATACGCCGCCGACCCGACGGTCAGGATAATTCCCTGCACCAGTTCAGGCAGACGAACAAAGGCGATGGTGATATTGCGAATATCGCTGGTTAAACCGGCCAGTAACGAGGCACTACCAAGCTGTTCTATACGCTCGACGTGGGTATCCAGAATACGTTTGATAAATTCGCTACGCAGTCGGTAGACAAAGTGGTGGCCAAGCGTGGTCAACGCCAGCTGAGAGCCGAGAGTGACAACCATCAATAGCAGCAGCAGGCCAAGAAACTCCGGCAGCACCATCAGCGTGGTGTCGACCGTTTCAATCAGGCGCTGGTTGATAAACGCAATCAGCCCAATTCCCAACGCGGCGCTGGCGAGGCTGAGCGCCATAACGCTGATAAATGGCCAGCGATACTGCCGCCAGACAAGAAGTAAAAGTTCCATGCACACAACCCGGACAAGTAATAACAGCCCGCAGTTTAAACATCTCTTCGCTGACAGCAATAATAATTCTTATTTTTATTCTTTTTTACCCGCCTGGCGAAACGTCAGATTGTAGCGACAGTCTCCGGTCAACGGATGATACCCCGTTTTAAGCGGCTGGATCCCATGATAAAACAGCCGCGAATTACCGCCCCACACCACGACATCGCCATGTTCCAGCAGCAAACGCTTTAAGGGATCATTACGGCGCAATCCGCCAAATTGAAAGATGGCCGGCAGCCCCAGCGACACCGAGACAATCGGCGCCCGCAGGTCAGGCTCGTCTTTATCCTGATGTAAAGACAGTTTTGCCCCTGGCGTGTAGCGGTTAATCAGGCAGGCATCGGGTTGAAAATCAGCATAGCCCGCCGCCGTCGCCGCCTGTTGGCACAAGTCAGCAAATGCGTCCGGCAGCGGCGGCCAGTGCGCGCCGGTGAGTGGATCAAACGGAGAATAAAGATAGCCATGCTGATCCGTCGTCCACCCCAGACGACCACAGTTGGTCATCGCCACCGACATCGTGTAACCGCCGGGCGTCACCATCTGGCGAAAAGGCGACTGTCTGGCGACAGCCGCAATCGCCTGCAGCAAAGGGGGCGCGGAATCAAAAGCGAAACGTCGCAGAATAACCGCACCTGAAGCCAGCGGCTCCTGCCAGGGTTTAGCATCCGCAAAGAGATCGAGCATTATGTTTCCTCGCCAGTAGTTTCACGTTGCAGTAACTGCGCTTTGCGCGCAATGCCCCACCGGTAGCCCGAAAGCGCCCCGTCGCCGCGAATAACCCGGTGACACGGGATAACAATCGCCAGTTTGTTGGCCCCACAGGCACTGGCCACCGCGCGTACCGCCTTCGGTTTACCGATAGCGCTGGCCAGTTGCTGGTAGCTCATCGTTTCGCCGCATGGAATTGTGCGCAGCGCCTGCCACACCTGCTGCTGAAATGCGGTGCCCCGGATATCCAGGGGCAGCGATAGCGACGCGTCACGCGAATTGATCGCGGCGATCACTTCGCGCACGCGCTGCTGAAAATCGGCATCTGCAGGAACATCCTGCGCAGCGGGAAACAGCTCATGCAGATCCGCAACCAACGCCGTATCATCATCACCAAGTAAGATCGCACAGATACCCCGCTCGCTTTCCGCCACCAGACAACGACCCAGGGAGCAATTTGCAAGGGTATAGCGTACAGAAACGTTGTCGCCGCCTTTACGAAATTGTTTTGCGGTCATGCCTAGCGCCTGATCCGCTTGTCGGTAGTAGCTGCTGCTGTCGGGGAATCCGGCGTTGAGAATCGCCTGCGTTACCGGATCGCCTTTTGCCAGGGCATCGCGCAGACGGCGGGCACGCCAGGACTGCTGCCACGCTTTCGGGGTCATGCCTGTCGTAGCTTTGAACAAGCGATGTAAGTGATAGGGGCTCATTGCCACCTGCCGCGCCAGTTCGTCCAGCGTAAGGGGGGGTTCCTGCTCCAGCAACTGGCAGGCGCGGGCTATTTTCTCCAGCCGATGCTGCTGTGCGCTGTCTTTATCTGGCTGGCAACGTTTACAGGGACGAAAACCGGCGGCCAGCGCCTGCCTGGCATCGGCAAAGAAACTGACATTTTTGCGTAGCGCATGTTTCGCCCGACAGGACGGACGGCAGAAAATGCCGGTAGTCTGGACGGCGAAAACAAACTGGCCGTCAGCGTCGGCGTCACGAGCCAAAACGGACTGCCAGCGGTCATCATCAGTTACGCGTAAACGATTTTTCATTATGGACTCCTTTGTTAAGCATAGCGCTTAGCCTCAGTGTGTCCCCATAGGCGGATACAAAAACCCGCAATCTTGCTTTTTAATTTTTCTCGCTGACCAGAAAGCTTTTGAACTGCGGCGACATCCAGGTTTTAAACCCCTCACCCTCTTTCATAATCATATAGACCGCCAGACCTTCACGACGTACCACCTCTTTGGCCTTTTGCGGGCCGAGGACCATCAATCCGGTATCCCAGCCGTCAGCCTCCAGCGCCGTTGGGGCAATCACCGTCACGGACACCAGGTTGTGTTCAATCGGACGACCGGTTTGAGGATCGATAACATGGGAAAGGCGCTTACCATCCAGCTCATAATAGTTACGGTAGCTGCCGGAGGTACTAATGCCATGCCCGTTAATGTCGACAATCGCCTGCACCGCGTTTTCACGATCGGTAGGCTTCTGAATCGCGACTCGCCACGGATGTCCTTCTGCATTCATACCGCGGCTGTTCAGCGCGCCGCCAACGGAAACCAGATAACGGGCGATCCCTTCCTGCTCCATTAATCGTGCCAGATGATCGGCGGCATAACCTTCACCAACGGTCGAGAGGTCCACATACAGCTCGGGCAAATCTTTTTGCAGATAGTTCCGATGAGCCTCATTAACAACCTTCAGATGTGAAAGCCCGGTTTGCGCTTTGGCTGCGTCAATTTGCGCCTGAGTGGGAATATGCACCGGTTGCTTATCCGGGCCAAATCCCCACAAATTGACCAACGGTCCCACGGTAATATCCATGGCCCCATCGGTTTTTGCGCCAATGCGCAGCGCCGAAGTCACGATATCTGCCATGGCATCATTAACCGGCCATGGCGACAGGCTTGTCGACAGGTTAAAGCGCATCAACGCAGAATCATTTTTATAGGTAGAGAGAAGTTGATCGTCGGCATCCAACTGAGTCTGGATCTTCGCCTGCAGTTCCCCGACGCGTTTGGCATCTACGCCCACCGCACTGACCCGCCAGAAAGTGCCCATCGTTTTACCTTCCAGAACGGTGGCAGGTGTCGTGGTCTGAGCGGGTTTCGGGGCCTCATCGCACCCGACTAAAAAGATCGTCACAGCCAGTAACGCTGCGCGATAAAAATTCACTTCCATACGTAATTATCCTCATGCGAACGGGCGCAAGAGTACACCAAAAATCGTTGTTTGTACGACGAAAAAACGGCATTAAAAAAGGCCCCGCAGGGCCTTTTAACGACATGAGCGCAGATTAGAACTGGTAAACCAGACCCAGTGCTACGATATCATCGGTAGCAATACCTGCTGCCTGGGTAAACGCATTGTCATCCAGCAGGTTGATTTTGTAATCAACATAGGTAGACATGTTTTTGTTGAAGTAGTAAGTCGCGCCAACATCAACGTATTTCACGATATCCTGGTCACCGTAGTTGGTGAAGCCATTGCTGATGTCTTTGCCTTTTGACTGCAGGTAAGCCACGGAAGGACGCAGACCGAAATCGAACTGGTACTGTGCCACAACTTCAAAGTTCTGAGCTTTATCTGCGAAGCCATATGCAGCAGTGCGGTTGCTACCGTTAGAGGTACCGAAACGGGTTGCGTTATAGGACTGGGAGTACTGTGCGGCCAGGTAAACGTTGTTAGCGTCGTATTTCAGACCACCGGTATAAACCGTTGCACGGTCACCGTTACCGTACACGCCAAGAGCATTCTGATCAGCGGTACGTTTAGAGGTAGTGATCGCACCACCAATACCAAAGCCAGAGCCGAGATCGTAAGTCAGGGAGCCGCCGTAACCATCGCCATTCTGGGTCAGCAGGCTACGACCAGCTTCGTTTTCACCGCTTACGCTGCCATTTTTACCCTGGTACTGCAGGGCAAAGTTCAGACCATCAACCAGGCCAAAGAAATCTGTGTTACGGTAGGTCGCATAACCGTTACCACGCTGCTGCATGAAGTTGTCCGCACCGTAGGTATCACCGCCGAATTCTGGCAGGACGTCGGTCCAGGACGTTACATCATAAGTTACACCGTAGTTACGACCGTAGTCGAAAGAACCTGCATCAGCGAATTTCAGACCTGCGAATGCCACACGCGTCCAGGCGTCGTTGCTGGATTCACTCTGGTTGCCTTGAATCTGGTATTCCCACTGGCCGTAACCGGTCAGTTGGTCGTTAACCTGGGTTTCGCCTTTGAAGCCGATACGCATGTAAGTCTTGTCACCATCATCACCTTTGTTGTCGGAGAAATAGTGCAGACCGTCGACTTTGCCGTACAGGTCTAATTTGTTGCCGTCTTTGTTATAAATTTCAGCCGCATTTGCTGCGCCTGCTACCAGCAGTGCTGGTACCAGGAGGGACAGTACTTTAACTTTCATGTTATTAACCCTCTGTTATATGCCTTTATTGCTTTTTTATGCCACTGCATACTGATTAAGGTCATTAACCAGTCGGCAACTTCATTCTCCGCAAAAACACAGAATAATCCAACACGAATATGATACTAAAACTTTTAAGGTGTTTCATTTATCCACATAGGTGTTTCTAAATGTTAATAAGAGGGAACTTTTTAAAATTCAAAAAACAGGAAAAATAAGCACAAATAATCAAGAATTATTGAAATTTAATTCAAAATCAGAAAGTTACAATGCAATTAGTTATAGCACTGAATGACAAAACAAAATCTTCACTCGCAACTAAAATAGACTCGCTATCATCATTAACTTTATTTATTACCGTCATTCATTCATGAATGTCTGTTTACCCCTATTTCAACCGAATGCTTCGCGTTCGGTTTTTTTTTACTCTTCTTTACACAAAACTTACCGTTCTGTGCTACCGATGAAAAACCATAACGACTATTAACTATCTCATAGAGTCGTATCCAGATATAAATCTGATTAATAATTTCTTGTTATTTAATGCTAAATGTATACATTCCGTACAAATATTTGTACTCGCTTTTATCCACTGTACACCTTTGCATCATGATGGCTGCAACAAAATGAGGGGCGGAAAAATGCGGGCCATGCGGCGTGGTGTAAGTGTGGCAATTCATACATTACCCTTTATACTGCCCCTTCATCTTTGGCGTCGTTTAACAGGTCATAAACACGAATGAGTCAGTCTGACACAACGGCTTCTACCCGATTCTCCCTGCTACCGGGAAGTATTACCCGTTTCTTCTTATTACTGATCGTTGTGCTGTTGGTGATGATGGGCGTTATGGTCCAAAGCGCCGTCAACACCTGGTTAAAGGATAAGAGCTATCAGATTGTTGATATCACCCACGCCATTCATAAAAGGGTCGATACCTGGCGATACGTGACCTGGCAAATCTATGACAATATTGCCGCCTCAGCCAGTTCGTCGGGCGCTGAAGGATTACAGGAAACGCGTCTGAAACAAGACGTCTACTATCTTGAGAAGCCGCGTAGAAAGACCGAGGCGCTGATTTTCGGCTCGCATGATAGTTCGACGCTGGAGATGACCCAACGCATCTCAAGCTATCTGGATACGCTATGGGGCGCGGAAAATGTTCCGTGGTCTATGTATTACCTGAATGGCCAAGACAATAGTCTGATCCTTATCTCAACGTTGCCGCTAAAAGATCTGACTTCCGGATTTAAAGAATCGACAATTGGTAATATTGTCGATTCACGGCGCGCGGAAATGCTACAGCAGGCCAATGCGCTGGATGAACGCGAAAGCTTCTCTTCACTGCGCCGGCTGGCCTGGCAGAACGGGCATTACTTCACGCTACGCACGACCTTTAATCAACCAGGACATCTGGCAACGGTTGTCGCCTTTGACCTGCCGATTAATGACTTGATCCCGCCCGGCATGCCGCTGGATAGCTTCCATCTCGAACCTGACGCCACGTCCACGACCGAGCACCTGAATGAAAAAGAGTCGCCTGACAGCGTCAGCATTAATTTCAACAACAGTAAAATTGAGATCTCTTCGGCACTAAATTCAACGGATATGCGCCTGGTGTGGCAGGTTCCGTTTGGTTCATTGCTGCTCGATACATTGCAAAGCATTTTGCTACCGCTGTTGCTTAACATTGCGTTGCTGGCCCTGGCGCTGTTTGGCTATACCACCTTTCGCCACCTCCCTGCCCGTTCCACCGAAGTGGCGCCAAACCTTGCGGCCAATAATGAATTGCGCGTTCTGCGCGCGATCAACGAAGAGATTGTCTCTCTGCTGCCGCTGGGCTTGCTGGTGCACGATCAAGAAGCAAACCGCACGGTTATCAGCAATAAAATTGCCGACCACCTGCTGCCGCATTTAAATCTGCAAAACATTACCAGCATGGCGGAGCAGCATCAGGGGGTGATTCAGGCCACCATCAATAATGAACTGTATGAAATCAGGCTATTTCGCAGCCAGATCTCATCAAGAACGCAGATCTTTATTATTCGTGACCAGGATCGGGAAGTGCTGGTGAATAAAAAGCTGAAGCAAGCGCAGCGACTGTATGAGAAAAACCAGCAGGCCCGCGCCGCCTTTATGCAGAATATCGGCAGCGCACTGAAAGACCCGGCTAAAACCCTGGCCGCTAATGCCGCCGCCCTTAATAGCCCTGACAGCCAGAAACTGGCAAATCAGGCAGACGTTCTGGTGCGTATGGTAGATGAAATCCAGTTGGCCAACCTGCTGGAAAGCGACGCCTGGAAAGGGGAATCGACGCTATTTTCCGTGCAGGCGTTAATTGATGACGTGGTTCCTGAGGTTCTGCCCGCTATCAAACGTAAAGGGCTGCAACTGCTGATTAAAAATCACCTTAGCGCCCATGATGAACGCCGCGGCGACCGTGATGCCCTGCGCCGTATTTTGCTGCTGTTAATCCAATATGCGGTAACCACCACGCAAATCGGCAAAATCACGCTGGAAGTCGACCAGGATGAGTCGGAGGCTGAACGCCTGACCTTCCGCATTCTGGATACCGGAGAAGGCGTCACGTTGAATGAAGTCGATAACCTGCATTTCCCGTTCATCAATGACACGCAGGGCGATCGATATGGCAAGGCCAACCCGCTGGCGTTCTGGTTATGCGATCAGCTCGCCCGCAAGCTGGGTGGACACCTGAACATTAAAGCGCGGGAAGAACTTGGAACACGTTATATAGTCCATGTTAAAATGCCGCTGCACGATCAACATGCTGAAAGTGAAGAACGTTTGTTAGATGACGTCTGCATAATGGTTGATGTCACCTCTAATGACGTACGCAGCATTGTATTACGTCAGCTGGAGAACTGGGGCGCAACCTGCATCACGCCAGATGAACGGTTGAATAGTCAAGAATATGATCTCTTTTTAACAGATAATCCGTCTAATCTTACTGCCTCAGGCCTTCTTTTAAGCGATGATGAGTCTGGCGTGCGGAAAATTGGCCCTGGCCAGCTGCGCGTCAACTTTAATATGAGCAATGCTATGCAGGAAGCTGTCCTCGAGCTGATAGAAGAGCAGCTGGCACAAGAAGAGATCCAGGAACTCCCCCTCGGCGGAGATGAAAACGCCGAACTTCATGCCAGTGGTTACTATGCACTCTTTGTAGACACAGTACCGGATGATGTTAAGAGGTTGTATACTGAGGCAGCAACCAGCGATTTCGCTGCGTTAGCCCAAACGGCCCATCGCCTGAAAGGCGTGTTTGCCATGCTTAATCTGGTACCCGGCAAGCAGTTATGTGAAGCGCTGGAACATCTTATTCAAGAGAAAGATGCTCCAGGTATAGAAAAATACATCAGCGACATTGACGATTACGTCAAGAGCTTGCTGTAGCAAGGTAGCCCAATACATGAACACTATGAACGTAATTATTGCCGATGACCACCCGATTGTACTGTTCGGTATTCGTAAATCACTTGAGCAAATCGAGTGGGTAAACGTTGTCGGCGAATTTGAAGACTCCACTGCACTGATCAACAATTTGCCTAAGTTAGATGCTCATGTGTTGATTACCGACCTCTCCATGCCGGGAGATAAATACGGTGACGGGATCACGTTAATTAAGTATATCAAGCGCCATTTCCCGAGCCTGTCGATTATCGTTCTGACGATGAACAATAACCCGGCAATCCTGAGCGCGGTGCTGGATCTTGATATTGAAGGGATTGTCCTGAAGCAAGGTGCGCCAACCGATCTGCCGAAAGCGCTTGCCGCACTGCAGAAAGGTAAGAAATTCACCCCGGAAAGCGTTTCTCGTCTGTTGGAAAAAATCAGCGCCAGCGGCTACGGTGACAAACGTCTGTCTCCGAAAGAGAGTGAAGTTCTGCGTCTGTTTGCCGAAGGTTTCCTGGTTACTGAAATCGCGAAAAAACTCAACCGCAGTATTAAAACCATCAGCAGCCAGAAAAAGTCGGCAATGATGAAACTCGGTGTGGAAAACGATATCGCCCTGTTGAATTACCTCTCTTCCGTAACGCTGAGTCCCTCAGACAAAGAGTAATTCTATTAGCACAAAAGTGCCTGATGGCACGCCGTTTATCAGGCCTACGAATGACACTGCGTGGTGCGTGTTCCGTAGGCCGGATAAGGCAAACGCCGCCATCCGGCATCTGTTATTCCCGCGCCTTCCTCACCCTTTCCGCATAGACCGTCAGCGTTTGCTTCAATACGTCCAACGTCACTGGCTTAGACAGACAGCTATCCATACCTGACTCAAGACAACGCTGCTTCTCTTCGGCCAGCGCGTTGGCCGTCACGCCGACAACCGGCAGCGTTAACCCTAGCTGGCGAATACGCTGCGTCAGGCGATAACCATCCATGTTCGGCATGTTGACGTCGCTCAGTACGATGTCGATATGGTTTTTACTCAGTACATTGAGTGCATCCACGCCGTCATTCGCGGTTTTACACTGGTATCCCAACGATCCCAACTGATCGGCCAGTAAACGTCGGTTGATCGGATGATCGTCGACCACCAGAATCATCATGTCATCGTTCGTTGCCCCTACTTTATCCGGGGCTGGTAGCGCAGTGGAAAGCTCTTCACTGTTCAGCTCAACGCTGTAGATATGCGCCAGCAGCGCAGGCAGCTCGTGAGGTGATGCCACGCTGTGCACCCACTCCCCAGGCACTCTTTCCAGTGGAATACCGATATGACGGCGGCAGAAAATCACCGCGGCGCGTCCCTGCCACGGCTGGTCCAGCACATCGTCAGCAATTAGCAGGTCATCCGCATCCGGTTGTTGCCCCTCATAACGCAGTACGGTCATCCCGTTACGCGTCAGGCTGGATTCAACAAACTGGTACAGCGACGCGTTACGCACCGCCAGCCAGCAACGCTTGCTGACAAGCCCATCGATACCTTTATTCAGTGGATACTGCGCGCCATAAAGCGGAATACGCAGCATAAACTGACTCCCCATTCCCGGTTCAGAATCGACGGAAATGTCTCCATCCATCATGCTGATCAGTTTTTCACAGATAGCCAAACCAAGTCCGGTTCCCTGGAAATTACGCTGGACGCCGGTTCCCACCTGGAAGAAAGGATCGAACAACCGGACGACCTCTTTGGCAGGGATCCCAACCCCGGTATCACGTACGCGAATACTGAGATAGTCGCCGTTACACTGCACGTGCAGCACAATGCAGCCGGTATCGGTAAACTTGATAGCATTACTCAACAGATTGGAAATTACCTGCTGTAAACGCATCGGGTCGCCATTGAGCACCACCGGTACATTTGGGTCGATAAAGCAGTACAAGCCCAGTTGCTTGCGGACCACCAGCGGCAGATAGTTAGCCGTAATATGATTCATGACTTCACGCGGTGAAAACTCGCGCGGTTCAATCTTCAGCTGTTCAGATTCAATTTTCGAGAAATCGAGAATATCGCTGATAATTTTCAACAGCAGGCTGGAAGAGTTGTTCATCGCCGTCACCAGGCGATCCACCCCGTTGGGTAACTCTTTGGTTTGCAACAAATCGAGGTTACCGATAATACCGTACAGCGGCGTACGCAGCTCGTGGCTCACCGTCGCAAGGAACATCGATTTGGACTGGCTCGCCTGCTCCGCCGCCTGCGCCATCTCCTGCAACGACTCTTCCATTTTTACGCGCGCGCTGACGTCAACCAGCACGCAAATCGCTACGTTTTCATTACGATAGCGCGAGTGCACAAAGCTGATTTGCAGATTGGTATTGTTACTGGTCAGTACATCGACAAAATTGACCTGCTGGCCGCAGATAATTTGCGTCAACCGCTGCCGGTCTTCATGCGTCAGCATGTTGAGATAGGTGTGCGCCAGCTCATTACTCAGGATGTTAATGCCATCTATCGTACGCAGAATACAAATACCAACCGGCGCGGAAGCCACGATTTTACGGTTAAACTGCTCGTGCTCTTCCAGGCGCTGAGCATCGCTTTCCGCCGGAATAAAAATACGTCGCTCATACATACGCGTGAGCATAAATAACGCCGCACCAACCAGCACATTCAGTAGGATCGCGTTCAGGATCATCATGCGGATCCGCTCCAGCACCAGGTCGACCGGTACGGAATACACAATGCTCAGCGATGAAGGAGGCAGGTTTTTCTTCAGCACCAGATCGCGAAAACCTGGGGTATAACCAAACCAGGAGCGCTCCTGCATCCAGCGTGGTTCAGCCTTAATATTGCCCTCAGGGCCGGTGAGCGAAATGAGCGCGTGACCATTTTCATCAAGAATGGTCACGCCCATTGGCAAACTGCCCGGCGTGAAGAAGTTTTCCATACGAATAGGTTGTTCGACGCCGAGCAGCGCTTGCAGACGATTGGCGAGATAAACCGGCGTCAGCGCATAGAAATACCCCACGCCCGGACGCGGCCCCTGGCTAATCCAGAACAAGTTATTACCATTTTCGTCCTGCGTAGCATTGCGATACTTAATAATGCGCTCGTGTAGCGCCTTCAGCGCCTCGTCACGTTCAACCGGCATATCACGCAGGCCGAAATTAGCCATACAAAGGTTGTCGCTGCCGATCAGGAACACGCGATTCAAATCATAGGCGGCGGAAAAGTTGTCGCGCCAGTAGCGCATAAACCACGCCAGCGATTCCAGCGATCCCCGCCAGGCGTTGCCCATCACCGAGCAGTCGGAGTCGGCAAACAGCGGCTCAAAGTTTGGCACAACGGTTTTATCATCACGCGACCGCAACGACATCACGCCGTTTTCCGCCGTTAAACGATTCTCAGCGATATATTTCAGCTCTTTAATTACATCAGAGGTGCGCTGAATGTAACGTTGGGCCTGATCGGAGCTGAGGTTAAGCTCCTGATGGATCTCAGATTCTCTCTGGTGCAGCGCATTCACGATGTAGAAAACGGAAGCGAACGCAATTAAAAACCAGATCAGGAGCGCCAGGGCTCTGAACAGGTAGCGTGAGACTTTTAGCGTTGAATGAACGGAAGCAAGGTATTTCAAAGGGGCGAAGCTCCGCCTCAGGGCATTAATAGAGTGTGGTTAAGGTAGCGGTAAATGTCTTTTGTCGCAATGCCATTAAAAAAAGGGCCGGATTTCTCCGGCCCCCTTATAACATCTCAATTACTCTTCAGCGTCGTCCGCTGCATCGTCATCGCTTTCCGCTTCAGGCGCGATATCCTCGTCCCCTTCAGCAGCACTGCCGTCGATGGAGTCGAGCTCTTCATCATCAACAGGTTCAGCCACGCGTTGCAGACCCACTACGTTTTCATCTTCCGCAGTACGGATGAGGATAACACCCTGGGTATTACGCCCTACTACGCTGATTTCCGACACGCGAGTACGCACCAGCGTACCTGCATCGGTGATCATCATGATCTGGTCGGTATCTTCAACCTGCACTGCGCCAACAACGGAACCGTTGCGCTCGGTGACTTTGATGGAGATAACGCCCTGGGTCGCACGAGACTTGGTCGGATACTCTTCCGCCGCCGTACGTTTACCGTAGCCGTTCTGGGTAACGGTCAGAATTGCGCCTTCACCGCGTGGAACGATCAGCGATACCACGCTGTCGCTTTCCGCCAGTTTGATACCACGTACGCCGGTCGCGGTACGACCCATTGCACGAACGGCATCTTCTTTAAAGCGCACAACTTTACCCGCGGCAGAGAACAGCATGACTTCGTCACTACCGGACGTCAGGTCAACGCCAATCAGTTCGTCGCCTTCGTTCAGGTTAACCGCAATGATACCGGCAGAACGCGGACGGCTGAACTCGGTCAGCGCCGTTTTCTTCACGGTACCGCTGGCGGTTGCCATGAAGACGTTAACACCCTCTTCGTACTCGCGTACCGGCAGAATTGCGGTGATACGCTCGTTCGCTTCCAGCGGCAGCAGGTTGACGATTGGACGTCCACGCGCTCCACGGCTCGCTTCCGGCAGCTGATAAACCTTCATCCAGTACAAACGACCACGGCTGGAGAAGCAGAGGATCGTATCATGGGTGTTAGCCACCAGCAGGCGGTCGATAAAGTCTTCTTCTTTAATACGTGCTGCAGATTTGCCTTTACCGCCACGACGCTGCGCTTCGTAATCGGTTAACGGCTGATATTTCACGTAACCCTGATGAGACAAGGTCACGACAACATCTTCCTGGCTAATCAGATCTTCGATGTTGATGTCAGCACTGTTCGCGGTGATTTCGGTACGACGTTCGTCGCCGAACTGCTCGCGAATCAGCTCCATCTCTTCACGGATAACTTCCATCAGACGATCGGCGCTGCCCAAAATGTGCAGCAGTTCAGCGATCTGCTCCAGCAGCTCTTTGTATTCGTCGAGCAGTTTTTCATGCTCAAGGCCAGTCAGTTTCTGCAGACGCAAATCCAGAATCGCCTGGGCCTGCTGTTCAGTCAGGTAGTACTGACCATCACGCACGCCAAATTCCGGCTCCAGCCACTCAGGACGCGCGGCGTCATCACCGGCACGTTCCAGCATGGCAGAAACGTTGCCCAGCTCCCACGAACGCGCGACCAGCGCTGCTTTCGCTTCTGCCGGAGTCGGCGCTCGGCGGATCAGTTCGATGATCGGATCGATGTTCGCCAGCGCAATCGCCAGTGCTTCAAGAATGTGTGCACGGTCGCGAGCTTTACGCAGTTCAAAGATAGTACGGCGGGTTACGACTTCACGGCGGTGACGTACGAACGCGGCGATAATATCTTTCAGGTTCATGATCTTCGGCTGACCATGGTGCAGAGCAACCATGTTGATACCGAAGGAAACCTGCAGTTGAGTCTGGGAGTAAAGGTTGTTCAGAACCACTTCCCCGACCGCGTCGCGTTTCACTTCAATCACGATGCGCATACCGTCTTTGTCAGACTCGTCACGCAGCGCGCTGATACCTTCAACGCGTTTGTCTTTTACCAGCTCGGCGATTTTCTCGATCAGGCGCGCTTTGTTCACCTGATACGGAATTTCATGGACTATGATGGTTTCGCGGCCAGTTTTGGCATCCGCTTCGACTTCTGCGCGTGCGCGAATGTACACTTTGCCACGGCCGGTACGGTAGGCTTCTTCGATACCACGACGACCGTTAATGATCGCGGCGGTCGGGAAGTCCGGACCCGGAATATGTTCCATCAGCCCTTCAATGCTGATGTCTTCATCGTCAATGTATGCCAGACAGCCGTTGATCACTTCCGTCAGGTTGTGCGGCGGAATGTTGGTTGCCATACCTACCGCGATACCGGACGAACCGTTCACCAGCAGGTTAGGAATTTTGGTCGGCATGACGTCAGGAATTTGTTCGGTGCCGTCGTAGTTATCGACGAAATCAACCGTTTCTTTTTCCAGGTCAGCCATCAGCTCATGGGCGATTTTCGACATACGGATTTCCGTATAACGCATCGCCGCTGCGGAGTCGCCATCGACAGAACCAAAGTTACCCTGACCATCTACCAGCATGTAACGCAAGGAGAATGGCTGCGCCATACGAACAATGGTGTCGTAAACGGCGGTATCACCATGAGGGTGGTATTTACCGATTACGTCACCAACGACACGGGCAGATTTTTTATAGGCTTTATTCCAGTCGTTGCCCAATACGTTCATGGCGTAAAGTACGCGACGGTGAACCGGCTTCAGGCCATCTCGGACGTCTGGCAGCGCACGGCCAACAATGACCGACATCGCATAATCCAGATACGAGCTCTTCAGCTCTTCCTCAATGTTGACCGGTGTAATTTCTCTCGCAAGGTCGCTCATCTAACCGCTATCCCTCTACTGTATCCCGGATTCAAAGGTCGCAAATTATAACACATTCGCACAGATTCAGGTAAATGGATTCCCCCAGACAGAGGCTTTATTCATCCCGCCAGGCTGATATACTCATTTGCATCGCAAATTTAGGAGTAGAAGCCCCAATGAATGCCGAAAAACCCCCGGTAACTCACAACGTTGACCATGAAGAAATTGCCAAGTTTGAAGCAGTCGCGTCACGCTGGTGGGATCTTGAGGGTGAATTTAAGCCACTGCACCGTATTAACCCACTGCGTCTGGGCTATATTACTGAGCGCTCAGGCGGCCTGTTTGGTAAAAAGGTACTCGACGTCGGCTGCGGCGGCGGCATTCTGGCGGAAAGCATGGCGCGCGAAGGCGCAACCGTCACCGGGCTGGACATGGGTTTTGAACCGTTACAGGTAGCAAAACTGCATGCGCTGGAGAGCGGCATCCAGGTGGAATACGTACAAGAAACCGTTGAAGAACACGCGGAAAAACATGCGCATCAGTACGACGTTGTGACCTGCATGGAAATGTTAGAACACGTGCCGGACCCGCAGTCGGTGGTCAGGGCCTGCGCCAGACTGGTCAAACCGGGCGGCGAAGTGTTTTTCTCCACGCTTAATCGTAACGGCAAATCCTGGCTGATGGCCGTAGTTGGAGCGGAATATGTTTTGCGTATGGTGCCAAAAGGCACCCATGATGTGAAAAAATTCATTAAGCCCGCTGAACTGTTGGAGTGGGTTGACCAGACCGTGCTGAAAGAGCGTCATATGACCGGCCTGCACTACAACCCGATCACCAACAGCTTTAAACTCGGCCCAGGGGTTGATGTGAATTATATGGTGCACACTACCGCCAGGGTTGATTAACCTCTCCTGTAGGCCGGATAAGGCGTCAACGCCGCTATCCGGCATGCTCACGGGAACAATGCCTGATGACGCTCCGCTTATCAGGCTTACAAATCCTGTGCCAGATCATAAGAACTTTCTTCGCCTTAGATGAAGAAATCAGCACTCGATCAAATTTTCTATTTTTTTTCTCAATTATTGACATCCTCGCCAGGCCTTATAAGACGCGCACTTAGCGATTATTACCCTTTTGCAACCTCAATTTAACCTCAAAATCAACTCTTGTACTGAAAAGAATCCCTACTAGAATACTCACCATATAGCGTCTACTTTATCAAACAACCCCTACATATAGTATTTATCCACAGACTTAGTCACAACATGACTTTGTGGATAATATGGGGGATATTTTTTCTTTCACGGACAGGTAAAAAACCACATGAATCAGAGTCTGCTGGTGACAAAGCGTGATGGTAGTACAGAGCGCATCAATCTCGACAAAATCCACCGAGTTCTGGATTGGGCGGCAGAAGGACTGAATAACGTATCGATTTCTCAGGTCGAGCTGCGCTCCCACATTCAGTTTTATGACGGTATCAAGACCTCCGATATCCATGAAACGATCATTAAAGCTGCCGCCGATCTGATCTCCCGCGAAGCGCCAGATTATCAGTACCTGGCTGCTCGCCTGGCAATTTTCCATCTGCGCAAAAAAGCCTACGGCGAGTTTGAACCGCCGAAACTGTTCGACCATGTCGTGAAAATGGTTGAAATGGGCAAATACGACAATCATCTGCTGGAAGACTACACGGAAGAAGAGTTCAAGCAGATGGACTCGTTCATCGTACACGACCGGGATATGACCTTCTCCTACGCGGCGGTAAAGCAGTTAGAAGGCAAATACCTGGTACAAAACCGTGTTACCGGTGAGATTTATGAAAGCGCGCAGTTCCTCTACATACTGGTAGCGGCCTGCCTGTTCTCTAACTATCCACGCGAAACACGTCTGCAATATGTAAAACGTTTCTACGACGCCGTTTCTACGTTTAAAATTTCGCTGCCTACGCCGATTATGTCCGGCGTGCGCACCCCTACTCGTCAGTTCAGCTCCTGCGTGCTGATCGAGTGCGGCGACAGCCTGGATTCCATCAACGCCACCTCCAGCGCGATTGTGAAATACGTTTCTCAGCGCGCCGGTATCGGTATCAACGCCGGTCGCATCCGCGCACTGGGCAGCCCGATCCGCGGCGGTGAAGCGTTCCACACCGGCTGTATTCCGTTCTACAAGCACTTCCAGACTGCGGTGAAATCCTGTTCCCAGGGTGGCGTACGTGGCGGTGCAGCCACGCTGTTTTACCCAATGTGGCACCTGGAAGTTGAAAGCCTGCTGGTCCTGAAAAACAACCGTGGCGTTGAAGGCAACCGCGTGCGTCACATGGACTACGGCGTACAGATCAACAAACTGATGTACACCCGTCTGCTGAAAGGCGGCGATATCACGCTGTTCAGCCCGTCCGACGTCCCGGGCCTGTATGATGCGTTCTTCGCCGACCAGGACGAGTTTGAACGTCTGTACACCAAATATGAAAACGACGACAGCATTCGCAAGCAACGCGTGAAAGCAGTCGAACTGTTCTCCCTGATGATGCAGGAACGTGCCTCTACCGGCCGCATCTACATCCAGAACGTTGACCACTGCAACACCCACAGCCCGTTTGATCCGGTTGTCGCGCCGGTGCGCCAGTCAAACCTGTGCCTGGAAATCGCCCTGCCGACCAAACCGCTGACCGACGTTAACGACGAAAACGGCGAAATTGCGCTGTGTACGCTGTCCGCATTTAACCTCGGCGCTATCAATAGCCTGGACGAGCTGGAAGAGCTGGCCGTACTGGCGGTGCGCGCGCTGGATGCGCTGCTCGATTACCAGGACTATCCAATTCCTGCCGCCAAACGCGGCGCGATGGGCCGTCGTACGCTGGGTATTGGCGTGATCAACTACGCCTACTGGCTGGCGAAAAACGGTAAGCGTTATTCTGACGGCAGCGCGAACAACCTGACTCACAAAACCTTTGAAGCCATTCAGTATTACCTGCTGAAAGCCTCTAACGAGCTGGCAAAAGAGCAAGGCGCGTGCCCGTGGTTTAACGAAACAACTTACTCCCAGGGCATTCTGCCGATCGATACCTATAAAAAGGATCTCGATGCTATTGCCAACGAGCCGCTGCATCTGGACTGGGAACAGCTGCGTGAATCCATCAAGACGCACGGTCTGCGTAACTCCACGCTGTCTGCGCTGATGCCGTCCGAGACCTCTTCGCAGATCTCCAACGCCACCAACGGTATTGAACCGCCGCGCGGCTACGTGAGCATCAAAGCGTCGAAAGACGGTATTCTGCGCCAGGTCGTGCCGGACTACGAACACCTGCACGACGCGTACGAACTGCTGTGGGAAATGCCAAACAACGACGGCTATCTGCAGCTGGTAGGTATCATGCAGAAGTTTATCGATCAGTCGATTTCCGCCAACACCAACTACGATCCGTCACGTTTCCCGTCCGGAAAAGTACCGATGCAGCAGTTGCTGAAAGACCTGCTCACCGCCTACAAATTTGGTGTTAAAACGCTGTATTATCAGAACACCCGTGACGGTGCGGAAGATTCTCAGGACGATCTGGTGCCGTCCATTCAGGACGACGGCTGCGAAAGCGGCGCATGTAAGATCTGATGAATGTTGCCGGGTGGCGCTACGCTTACCCGGCCTACGATTGCACGGTTTGTAGGCCGGATAAGGTTTTTATACCGCATCCGGCGCTCATCCCACAAAGGATTCACATCAATGGCATACACCACTTTTTCACAGACGAAAAATAACCAACTTCTGGAGCCGATGTTCTTCGGCCAGCCGGTGAACGTTGCCCGCTACGATCAGCAAAAATATGACATCTTCGAAAAGCTGATCGAAAAGCAGCTCTCTTTCTTCTGGCGTCCGGAAGAGGTCGATGTTTCTCGCGATCGCATCGACTTCCAGGCGCTGCCGGAACATGAAAAGCATATCTTCATCAGCAACCTTAAGTATCAGACGTTGCTGGACTCCATTCAGGGACGCAGCCCAAACGTAGCGCTGCTGCCGTTAATCTCGATCCCTGAGCTGGAAACCTGGGTGGAAACGTGGGCGTTTTCTGAGACGATCCACTCCCGTTCTTATACTCATATCATTCGTAACATCGTGAACGATCCGGCGATGGTGTTTGACGATATCGTCACCAACGAACAGATCCAGAAACGCGCGGAAGGCATTTCCAGCTACTACGACGAATTGATCGAGATGACCAGCTACTGGCATTTGCTGGGCGTTGGCACACATACGGTCAACGGTAAAACGGTTGTCGTTAACCTGCGTGAGCTGAAGAAGAAGCTGTACCTGTGCCTGATGAGCGTTAACGCGCTGGAAGCCATTCGCTTCTACGTCAGCTTCGCCTGCTCCTTCGCCTTCGCTGAACGTGAACTGATGGAAGGCAACGCGAAAATTATTCGTCTGATCGCCCGTGATGAAGCGCTGCACCTGACCGGTACCCAGCATATGCTGAATCTGCTGCGCAGCGGCGTGGACGATCCGGAAATGGCGGAAATTGCCGAAGAGTGCAAACAAGAGTGCTACGACCTGTTCGTCCAGGCCGCGCTGCAGGAAAAAGAGTGGGCAGATTATCTGTTCCGTGACGGCTCAATGATTGGCCTGAACAAAGATATCCTGTGCCAGTACGTTGAGTACATCACCAACATTCGTATGCAGGCTGTCGGGCTCGATTTGCCGTTCCAGACGCGCTCTAACCCAATCCCATGGATCAACACCTGGCTGGTGTCTGATAACGTGCAGGTTGCGCCGCAGGAAGTGGAAGTCAGCTCCTATCTGGTTGGGCAGATTGACTCGGAAGTTGATACTGACGATCTGAGTAACTTCCAGCTCTGATGGGCCGCGTTACTCTGCGCATCTCTGGCACACAGTTGCTGTGCCAGGATGAACACCCTTCCCTGCTTGCTGCGCTCGAATCGCACAATGTCGAAGTAGAATATCAGTGCCGTGCAGGTTATTGCGGCTCCTGTCGTACCCGCCTGGTAGCGGGACAGGTCGACTGGATTGCCGAACCTCTGGCCTTCATTCAACCAGGTGAAATTTTGCCCTGCTGCTGTCGGGCAAACGGCGATATTGAAATAGAAATGTAGCGCATCGTGGGGAAAAATCGTTACTGACAAAAGAGCCGCCGGTGAACGGCAGCTCTTTATTTCTCCTGCAGGCAGGTATGAAAACGTTGACAGCAGACGGCCTTATCTAGCGGTTTATAACGTTTCATCCTATATGGCCCGTGACCGGAGGTGCGTCACAGGCCTTGTGCCATTACTCTTTATTCAGGAACTTCACTGCTTTGTCGGGGAAGTCGGTGAACAGCCCGTCAACGCCCGCCTTGTTATACAGAATGTCATACAACTGGTTTACGTCAGTAGTGTAATCCGGCAACTGATCGGCACGAACGGTATAAGGATGCACCACCATCTTGTTCTGATGCGCATCCTGTACCATGCCAGTTAACGAGATATTGCCTTTCTTCGACTTCTCATCAACCAGCATGTGGTAGTCCGGCCCAATGCCGTCCGCATACTGCGCAACCTGCTTCATGGCACCCGGTTTAAACATCCAGTCGTAGTTGTAATTAACCCAACTGCCGTCCGGCTTTTTCTCCTGTGTTTCATTCCAGTCAGTGTACGCAATCAACTGTACCAGATTGAGATCCATCCCCATCTTCGGTTCCAGCTCATTCTTAATGCGCTTTAACTCTGCGACATCAAAACACTGCAGATAGACCTTGTCGTTCTTGTCGGTATACCCGTACTTTTTCAGTACTTCCAGCGTTTTAGCCGCAATGTCCTTCCCTTCCTGATGATGGAACCACGGTGCTTTCATTTCCGGATAAATACCGATGTTTTTACCGGTTGAATGATTTAATCCCTGAACAAACTCAATCTCTTCTTCGAAAGTGTGTACGCGGAAGTCAGATTTACCCATCGGGAAACGCCCTGGGTAGGTCTGGACCTTTTTGCCATTTTCGATATCAAAACCTTCGGTAAATTTCAGCGATTTAATCTCATCCAGCGTAAAGTCGATAGCGTAATAACGCCCGTCTTTACGCGCGCGATCCGGGAAACGCTCGGCAACATCGGTGACGCGGTCAAGATAGTGGTCATGCAGGACGACCAGATGGTCGTCCTTGGTCATCACCAAATCCTGTTCCAGGTAATCTGCGCCCTGAGCATAGGCCATCGCTTTCGCAGGCAGCGTATGCTCCGGTAGATAACCGCTGGCGCCACGGTGCGCAATCACGATTTTATCAGCGGCAACCGCTGCGCTGCTAACCACCATACCTGCCAGCATTAGCGCCACGCTGAGACTTTTCAATGTGGTTTTCATCTATTAGCCCCCGTTACGCTTCAGTAACATCTCTTCGTGATGACGTTTTTCGCCAATCATAACGACCACCAGCAGAATTACCGCCAGCACGCTACCGCCAATCATCACCATAAAGCCGCCGTCCCAACCGAAGAAGTCAACGGTGTAGCCGACAATGGCGCTCGCCGCCACAGAACCGCCGAGATAACCGAACAGTCCGGTGAAGCCTGCCGCCGTACCCGCCGCTTTTTTCGGCGCCAGTTCCAGCGCGTGCAGACCAATCAGCATGACCGGGCCGTAGATCAGGAAGCCGATGATAATCATACAAGCCATATCAACGTTCGGATTTCCTGCCGGGTTCATCCAGTAAACGATGGTCGCAATCGTCACCAGCGTCATAAAGAACACGCCGGTCGCACCACGGTTGCCACGGAAGACTTTATCCGACATCCAGCCACACAGCAGCGTGCCCGGAATACCCGCATATTCATACAGGAAGTAGGCCCAGGAAGATTTATCCAGTGCGAAATGCTTCACTTCTTTCAGATAGGTCGGTGACCAGTCGAGGATGCCGTAGCGCAGCAGATAAACAAACACGTTGGCGATAGCGATGTACCACAACAGTTTGTTCGGCAGTACGTATTGCATGAAGATCTGCTTCGCAGTCAGCTCTTCTTCCGCTTTCTCGTTGTAATCGTCCGGGTAGTCGTTCTTGTACTCTTCGATAGGCGGCAGGCCACAGGATTGCGGCGTGTCGCGCATCAGAGCAAAAGCAAACAGCGCGACGACGATCGCACCGAAAGCAGGCATGTACAGCGCCGCTTTCCAGTCATTAAACCAGGCCATGCCCAGCAGGAACAACAGAGGAGGCAGACCGCCGCCCACGTTGTGCGCACAGTTCCAGACGGAAACTATGCCCCCACGCTCTTTCTGCGACCACCAGTGCACCATGGTACGACCACACGGCGGCCACCCCATTCCCTGGAACCATCCGCAGAGGAACAGCAGCACAAACATAATCGCAATGCTCGACGTCGCCCACGGCACAAAGCCCATGAACAACATCACAGCGGCGGCCAGTATCAGACCCGCTGGCAGGAAAACGCGCGGATTCGAGCGATCCGAGACGGATCCCATGATGAATTTCGAAAATCCATAAGCAATGGAGATACCGGACAAGGCAAAACCCAGATCGCCACGCGAAAAGCCTTGCTCAACCAGATACGGCATCGCAAGGGCAAAGTTCTTACGTACCAGATAGTACGCGGCATAACCAAAAAATATCCCCAGAAAAATCTGCCAACGTAATCGACGATATGTCGGGTCGATCTCCGCTGCAGGCAAACGCGCCGTGTGTGACGCTGGTTTAAAAATGCTCAACATAGTGTAGCCTCCGTGGCCGTCTTTCATTCGAAGTAAACACTGCAGTTCGTCATTACTACCCTACCGCTCCCAGTGTGGCCGCGATGTTAAGGAAAGATACATAACAAAAATGTGAAACGCAGCACATATTGTTACAGATTTATGACAAATGTTCATAAAAGCGCATGAAATCACGTTTCATTTTCGAATAATGAGCGATTATGCGCGAAATCAAACAATCCATGTTTTTTATGTGGCTAAATGATAAAAAACGAACTGTGAGGAAAAACAATGAAAACTCGCGACTCGCAAACAAGTGACGTGATTATCATTGGTGGAGGAGCAACTGGTGCAGGGATCGCACGTGATTGTGCGCTGCGCGGGTTGCGCGTCATCTTAGTGGAGCGCCACGATATCGCCACAGGGGCGACCGGACGTAACCACGGCCTGCTGCACAGCGGTGCGCGCTACGCCGTCACCGATGCTGAATCTGCCCGTGAGTGCATCAGCGAAAACCAAATTCTGAAACGTATCGCCCGTCATTGCGTTGAGCCGACGGACGGTCTGTTTATTACCCTGCCGGAGGATGAGCTCTCCTTTCAGGCTACCTTTATTCGCGCCTGTGAAGAGGCCGGTATTCGCGCAGAAGCGATCGACCCTCAGCAGGCCCGCATTATTGAACCCTCCGTTAACCCACAGCTGATTGGTGCGGTAAAAGTGCCGGACGGCACGGTTGATCCTTTCCGCTTAACCGCCGCCAACATGCTGGATGCGCGTGAGCATGGCGCGGTTATCTTAACAGCGCATGAAGTGACGGGACTGATTCGCGAAGGGGCAACGGTTTGCGGCGTTAACGTGCGTAACCATCTTACGGGTGAGATGCAGTCCCTGCATGCGCCAGTAGTGGTCAACGCCGCCGGGATCTGGGGCCAGCGGATCGCGGAATATGCCGATCTGAGCATCCGTATGTTTCCGGCCAAAGGTTCACTGCTGATTATGGATCATCGTATTAACCAGCATGTCATCAACCGCTGCCGTAAGCCGTCTGACGCCGATATTCTGGTGCCCGGTGATACCATTTCGCTAATCGGTACTACCTCGCAGCACATTGATTACGACGATATAGACAGCAACCGCGTCACCGCAGAAGAGGTCGATATTCTGCTGCGTGAAGGTGAGAAACTGGCGCCGATTATGGCGAAAACGCGCATTTTACGCGCCTACTCAGGTGTGCGTCCGCTGGTGGCCAGTGACGACGATCCAAGTGGACGTAACGTCAGCCGCGGAATTGTGCTGTTCGATCATGCAGAGCGTGACGGACTGGACGGATTTATCACCATTACCGGCGGCAAACTGATGACCTACCGCCTGATGGCGGAATGGGCTACCGATGCGGTTTGCCGTAAGCTGGGTAATACCCAACCTTGTACAACGGCAGACACCGCGCTGCCTGGCTCACAGGATTCTACCGAGCATACGCTTAAACGCGTGATCTCGTTGCCCGCACCACTGCGCGGCTCGGCGGTCTACCGCCACGGCGATCGCACCCCTGCGTGGCTTAGTGAAGGTCGTCAACACCGCAGCCTGGTCTGTGAATGCGAAGCGGTCACTGCAGGCGAAGTGCAATACGCCGTCGAAAATTTAACCGTCAACAGTCTGCTGGATTTGCGTCGCCGTACCCGTGTTGGAATGGGGACCTGCCAGGGCGAATTATGTGCCTGTCGCGCCGCAGGTTTGCTGCAACGTTTTAATGTCACCACCGCCGCGCAATCTATCACCCAGCTTTCCGATTTCCTCAACGAGCGCTGGAAAGGCGTGCAGCCTATCGCCTGGGGAGATGCGCTGCGCGAAAGCGAATTCACGCGCTGGGTCTATCAGGGATTGTGCGGTCTGGAAAAGGAGCACCAGGATGAAATTTGATACCGTCATTATCGGCGGCGGTCTGGCCGGACTGCTGTGCGGCCTGCAACTGCAAAAAAGCGGTTTACGCTGCACGATTGTCACGCGCGGCCAAAGTGCCCTGCATTTTTCTTCCGGCTCACTGGATTTGCTCAGTAACTTACCCGATGGCCAACCGGTGACCGATATAGAAGCGGGCCTGAATGCGCTGCGCACTCAGGCACCCACACATCCGTATAGCACCATCGGAACCCGCAACGTTCTGGAACTGGCCCAGCAGGCGCAAAATCTGCTGGAAGAATGTGGAACCCATTTGCAGGGCAAGGTACATCAGTCACATCAACGCGTAACCCCGCTGGGAACACTGCGCTCAACCTGGTTAAGTTCCCCGGAAGTTCCGGTCTGGCCGCTGCCCGCGCAGCGTATCTGCGTGGTAGGTATTAGCGGCTTACTGGATTTCCAGGCGCATCTGGCCGCGGCCTCACTGCGTCAACGCAATCTCAGCGTCGAGACGGCAGAAATCGACCTGCCTGAGCTGGACGTCCTGCGTGATAACCCAACCGAGTTTCGCGCCGTCAATATAGCGCGCCTGCTGGATAACGAAGATAAATGGTCACTACTCTATGACGCTTTATTACCGGTCGCAAAAACCTGCGACATGATAATCATGCCAGCCTGCTTCGGTCTGGCGGATGAACGACTCTGGCAGTGGCTTAACGAGCGCCTCCCCTGCTCGCTGTCGCTGCTACCGACCCTACCGCCTTCGGTTCTGGGTATGCGTTTGCACAACAAATTGCAGCGCAAGTTTGTGCGTCAGGGCGGCGTCTGGATGCCGGGTGATGAAGTGAAGAAAATCACCTGTCAGGATGGCGTGGTCAGCGAAATCTGGACCCGTAATCATGCCGATATTCCTTTGCGACCACGCTTCGCCGTGCTCGCCAGCGGCAGCTTCTTCAGCAGTGGACTGGTCGCCACGCGTGAGGCTATCTATGAACCGATCCTGGGGCTGGATGTACAGCAAACCACCACTCGCGCCGAGTGGTATCAGCGTGACGTCTTCGACCCACAACCATGGCAACAGTTTGGTGTTACGACCGATGCCGGATTACGCCCGTCACTGGCGGGACAAACGATAGAGAACATGTATGCCATCGGTTCGGTTCTCGGCGGATTCGACCCTATCGCCCAGGGTTGCGGAGGCGGCGTGTGCGCTGTCAGCGCTTTACATGCCGCACATCATATTGCGAAACGTGCAGGAGGCCAGCAATGAGCGACACACGTTTTGAAAGTTGTATCAAATGCACGGTGTGCACCACGGCCTGCCCGGTAAGTCGCGTCAATCCGAACTACCCTGGTCCTAAACAGGCCGGCCCGGACGGTGAGCGTCTGCGCCTGAAAGATGGCGCGTTATATGACGATGCGCTGAAATACTGCATTAACTGTAAGCGTTGTGAAGTAGCTTGCCCGTCAGACGTGAAAATTGGCGATATCATCCAGCGCGCGCGCGCCAAATACGACACTACACGTCCGTCGTTACGTAACTTTGTCCTGAGCCATACCGATTTGATGGGTAGCGTATCCACCCCCTTCGCCCCGATAGTGAATACCGCCACCTCGCTAAAACCGGTGCGTCAGTTGCTGGATTACGCGCTAAAAATCGATCATCGCCGTACGCTGCCGAAGTACTCCTTTGGTACTTTCCGCCGCTGGTATCGCAGCGTTGCCGCACAGCAGGCGCAGTATCCGGATCAAGTCGCCTTTTTCCATGGCTGTTTTGTGAATTACAACCATCCCCAGCTCGGCAAAGATCTGATCAAGGTGTTGAACGCGATGGGAACCGGGGTGCAACTGCTGAGCAAAGAGAAATGCTGCGGCGTGCCGCTGATTGCCAACGGCTTTACCGATAAAGCGCGTAAGCAGGCGGTGAGCAACGTGGCTTCGCTTAGGGAAGCGATTGATGGCAAGGGCATTCCGGTGATCGCCACCTCATCCACCTGCACCTTTGCGCTGCGTGATGAATATCCGGAAGTGCTGGATGTCGATAACTCAGGCCTGCGCGAGCACATTGAACTGGCAACCCGCTGGCTGTGGCGCAAGCTGGATGAAGGCAAAACGCTACCGTTGAAAACGCTGCCGCTGAAGGTGGTCTATCACACGCCATGCCACATGGAGAAAATGGGCTGGACGCTCTACACGCTGGAACTGTTGCGGCAAATTCCAGGTCTGGAGCTAACGGTGCTGGACTCGCAGTGCTGCGGGATTGCCGGGACATACGGCTTTAAAAAGGAAAACTACCCGACATCGCAATCCATTGGCGCACCGTTATTCCGCCAGATTGAAGAAAGCGGCGCTGATATCGTCGTCACCGACTGCGAAACCTGTAAATGGCAGATTGAGATGTCTACCAGTAAGCGTTGCGAACATCCCATCACCCTGCTTGCCAAAGCGTTAGGTTAACTCTGTTGCCCGGTGGCGTCCTGCTTACCGGGCATTTTTGCGCATCATGTTCCGCTTAACTGAATACGTTGCAATTGGACGTATTTATCTCTGATTCATCTACGCAAAGCCCCCATTCTCCACATGCAACGTATGTTAGAAGCGGATACCGTCACGCCATCTTCTCTTTCTGGTGACGGACTACCATGGCTAAATCCACCACACCTACACCGCACGATGCGGTTTTTAAAAAGATAATGTCTTACCCCGAGATGGCTCGGGATTTTCTGGATATTCACCTCCCTGTCGCATTACGTGAGATATGCGATATGCAAACGCTGAAGCTGGAGTCCACCAGTTTTATCGAACAGGATCTCCGTGCTTACTACTCAGACGTATTGTGGTCACTAAAAACACGCGAAGGTCAGGGGTATATCTATTGTGTTATCGAACATCAGAGTACCGCGGTACAGCACATGGCATTTCGCCTGATGCGTTATGCCACTGCTGCGATGCAGCATCATCTTGATGCCGGGCATAAAACGCTGCCGCTGGTGATCCCCATGCTGTTTTATCACGGTCAACAAAGTCCCTATCCCTGGTCGCTCAACTGGCTGGATGAATTTGATAATCCGCAACTGGCGCGCCAACTGTATTCAGAGGCTTTTCCGCTGGTCGACATTACCGTAATACCTGACGATGAAATCGCACAACATCAGGGGATTGCGCTGCTTGAGTTGATGCAAAAACATATCCGCGATCGTGATTTAATGGGGTTAGTGGACCGACTGGTCTCGCTATTAGTTACAAGTACCGCTAATGACAGCCAGCTACAAACGCTATTTAATTATCTGCTACGGTACGGTGACGCTTCTCACGTCAGCGGATTTATCCATGAAGTTGCCGAAAGTTCCCCACATAACAAGGAGAGGTTAATGACAATAGCAGAGAGGCTGAAACAGGAAGGTCACCACAATGGGCTGCAACAAGGAATTGAACAAGGGATACAACAAGGATTAGCGCAAGGAGTACGCAAAGGTACACAAGAAGAAGCCTTGCGCATCGCGCGCATGATGCTGGAAAATGGAATTGATAGAGATTTGATTCGGTTAATTACTGGGTTATTGCCTGACGATGTCACCAAATGAGTCAGACAGGGAAGGTTTGTAGCCTTCCCTATCAATCATTAAATCGTGAGCGACTCAACGACTTCGATCCAGCCGTGCTCGCTGGCAACATCCTGGCCGTTGAGCCAACGGCGCAGCATATTGAGGGCCATCATCGCGCACACTTCCTGGCGAATCGGCAAGCTGTAGCGATTAGCGTTCAACCGTACGCGTAAGGCATGCGTCCCGTTAGGCGTGGCCAACGCAAAGTTAATATGTTCGTTTTCGAAAGCCGATATCGCCAGTGCCAGCCCGGCATAGTGATTGCCGCGTCGCTCGGTTACCCAATGCGCCGTTTGCGCCAGCGTTTCTTCCTGGGGAGGCACCACTTCACTTGCCAACAAAGGAGCATTTGCACGCGAAAGCTGTAGCGCCACCAGACCACCGGTGAATTGTTCGCTCAGCGTCAGGCTGTATTGTCGTTCCTGCAATGTGCGGGCGATTTGCGCGGGCAAACCTTCCGTACCTTCGAAAATCATATTCTGCCCGGCAACCCGCTTAACTTCGGGCCACAGCGCCAGCATCGCTTCGCGTTGGGAATCCGGTCCGGTCAGCTTCAGCTCAATAATCGGCATTGAGGAGCGGTAGCCCATTGTCACTCCCGGAGGCAATGGCAGCGGGTCCAGGCTTTGCGCCAGATCGCTTTCTGAGCGACCAAAAGTAGTTAATCGCAGGCATAGCGGAGGTTGAGACAGCGAATAACGCTCACGCAAACGCGGCAGGATTTCATGCTCAACCATGACTTTAAATTCAGATGGTACACCCGGCGTAAAGAACATCAGGCAGCGGTTAAGCTTCAGGGCAAACCCGCACGCGGTCCCCACCGGATTATTGATAAACTCCGCGCTGGCAGGAAGTTCAGCCTGTTTGCGGTTGCTCGGCGCCATTACGCGTCCACGATCGCGGAAATAACGCTCCATCTCGGCGAGCCATGCTTCATGCAGCACCAGCCCTTCGCCTTTTGCCGTTGCCGCCGCCAGCGTGCTCAAGTCATCGCTGGTTGGCCCCAGACCGCCGTTAACGATCAGTACATCGGCATGTTCGCTACGCTCACGCAAGACGGCGACCAAATCGTTAAGATTGTCACCTACCGTGTTGCGACGCGTTAGCGGTAAACCCTGATTAAAGAAAAAATCGGCCAGCCAGGCGGCATTGGTGTCGACGATTTGTCCGTGCAACACTTCATCCCCGGTGGATAACATCTCCACGTTTAACATCGTGTTCTCCTGCTTTTATGATGAAAACACTATAACGCATGGAGGGGGGAAGGCGCGACTGAACGCCGCGCCAGAAATATCAGAAGCTGGCATTAACCCCAACGTACGGGCCGTCAGCAATCGCATTATCACGGTTGCCGTCTTTACCCGCCAGGTTCAGATAGCGATAGCCGGCTTCAATACTCAGCGGGCGCAGGATAGTCAGACGCGCACCGGCATTCGCTTCTTCATAGCTGTCGATACCGCTGGAAAGCGAATCCGGCGAGTAATAGTACTCACCAAACAGACGAATGCTGTCGCCGATCGGCCACTGCAGACCGCCACCTACCGCCGCCGCATAACCTTCATCACCATCGTTTGGATTGGTATAAACGCCTTTACCGCCAACGGTCGCTAACAGTGGACCCAGTGGGATATTCAGACCCAGGCCCAGTCCGGCAACATCACCGTCGTCATCGTTATGCATCCAGTTACCGCTGACAGCCAGACCGGTGGTCTCAGTACCCATACCGAAACCCAGGTTGGTGTAGTCTTCGCCCGCCTGGCCGCTGATGCTAATCGCGCTCGCCGACGCGGAAAAAAACAGCATTCCGGCAAAACCCAACATTAAACTTTTTTTCATTTTCTATCCTTTCCAGCAAGAATCAAAACATAGCCCCAAAACCGGTGAATTGTACTGTCAGATGACGAGGAATCAATGAGCTAAAAAAGCGATGCAACGACATATTGTAACTAAATACTACTCAGAAGATGTGGATAAGGTTAAATTCTTGTGTCATTTATACATGTGAACGTAGCAAATGGCCGTTTTCAACAAACATCCTGTTTTCCCAGCCAAAGTGGCGTTATTCATTGATGAAGCATTTTTTCTAGCGTCAGCAAAAGGTAAGATGCGTGCATGATGGAATTTTTTTCTACCTCCCCTAAAGGACTGAACTTATGCGCCAAAGAACGATTGTTTGCCCATTAATTGAAAACGATGGCTGTTATTTGCTGTGCAAAATGGCTGACGACCGCGGTGTGTTTCCCGGTCAGTGGGCGCTGTCTGGCGGCGGTGTTGAACCAGGCGAACGCATCGAAGAAGCTCTGCGCCGGGAAGTGAGAGAAGAACTGGGTGAACAGTTGGTGTTATCAGAAATTACGCCATGGACCTTCAGTGACGATATTCGTACCAAAACTTATGCCGATGGCAGCCAGGAAGAGATTTATATGATTTATCTCATCTTCGATTGTGTGGCGGCGAATCGCGAAGTGAACATTAACGAAGAGTTCCAGGCATTCGCCTGGGTTAAAGCGGAAGATCTCCGCACCTACGACTTAAATATCGCCACGCGTAAAACGTTAACTTTGAAAGGGTTACTGTAAATCCCACAAGTTTAAACGTAATATAAACAATGTGCACAATAGCGGTATTGTTCTCAGCATTCAGCAACAGAGGTCATTACCGCCATGAAGACTAAAAACACTTTATATTCAAACAAATAAATCACCGCCCCCTCTTTTTATCTTTGAATTTCAAACCTTAAACTCTTAAGGATAAATTAACCTTCAGTCATTAACCTTTGAAGCCTGATTAAATAATTAACGCCCCCTGTTTATCACGAAAAATAAAACTTCGGTGGCGTTAAATGGCTTGAAGGAATAATGATGTCTGACTTTTTGCCTTTCTCTCGCCCGTCCATGGGCGCTGAAGAACTTGCCGCTGTGAAGACGGTTCTGGACTCTGGATGGATAACCACCGGCCCGAAAAACCAACAACTGGAAGAAGCATTCTGTCAGCTCACCGGAAATCAGCACGCCGTCGCCGTCTGCTCCGCTACGGCAGGGATGCACATCACGTTGATGGCGCTGGGCATAGGCGCAGGCGATGAGGTCATTACGCCGTCAATGACATGGGTTTCGACCCTCAACATGATTGTTTTGCTGGGTGCGGCGCCGGTCATGATCGACGTCGACCGCGATACGCTGATGGTCACGCCGGAGCAGATTGAAGCCGCTATCACCCCGCGTACCAAAGCCATTATTCCGGTACATTACGCAGGCGCCCCCGCCGACCTTGACGCAATTTATGCCATTGGCGAGCGCTACGGCATTCCGGTTATAGAAGATGCGGCTCACGCCGTAGGGACGTTGTATAAGGGTCGCCATGTCGGCGCGCGCGGCACGGCAATCTTCTCGTTTCACGCCATCAAAAATATCACCTGTGCAGAAGGTGGGCTAATCGTCACCGACGACAGTCAGCTTGCCCAGCGTCTTCGCAGCCTGAAGTTTCACGGTCTGGGCGTCGATGCATTTGATCGACAAACCTATGGCCGGGCGCCGCAGGCCGAAGTACTTACGCCAGGATACAAATACAACCTCACAGATATCAATGCCGCCATCGCGCTGGTACAGCTGAATAAGCTGGGACAACTGAATTCACGCCGGGCGCAAATTGTCCAGAAATATCAACAGGCGCTGGCCGATACCCCGTTTCAACCGCTGGGCCTGCCCCAGTGGTCGCACGTTCACGCCTGGCATCTGTACATCATTCGCGTTGACGAAGCGCGCTGTGGCCTGAGCAGAGATGCCCTGATGGAGGCGCTAAAGGCCAAAAATATCGGCACTGGTCTGCATTTTCGTGCGGCCCATACACAAAAATATTACCGCGAACGCTTCACTACCCTTTCGCTCCCAAATACTGAATGGAACAGCGCGCGCATCTGCTCGCTGCCGCTATTCCCCGACATGACCGAAGCGGACACCCAGCGGGTGATTACGGCACTTCGCGAGATTGCAGGACAATAACCATGTTTGAAGCAGCACCGATCAAAAAAGTCTCGGTGGTCATTCCCGTTTTTAATGAACAGGAAAGCCTGCCAGAGCTAATCAGACGTACCAGTGCCGCCTGCGAAAAATTGGGCAAAGACTATGAGATTCTACTAATCGATGACGGCAGCAGCGACAACTCCGCGCAGTTGATGATGGACGCGTCTCAGGCACCGAACAGCCATATTGTCTCTATTTTACTGAATCGAAATTACGGGCAACACTCGGCAATTATGGCCGGTTTCAGCCATGTCACCGGCGACTTGATCATCACGCTGGATGCCGATTTGCAAAACCCGCCGGAGGAGATCCCCCGACTGGTTGCCACCGCAGATGAAGGCTTCGATGTGGTGGGTACGGTACGTCAGAACCGCCAGGACAGCGTATTTCGTAAGACCGCCTCGCGCATGATCAACCATCTTATTCAGCGCACCACCGGTAAAGCGATGGGCGACTATGGTTGCATGCTACGCGCCTATCGCCGTCACATCGTCGATGCCATGCTGCATTGCCAGGAGCGCAGCACCTTTATCCCGATTCTGGCCAATATTTTTGCCCGTCGTGCCACCGAAATCCCGGTACATCATGCAGAGCGTGAATTTGGTGACTCTAAATACAGCTTCATGCGTCTGATCAACCTGATGTATGACCTGGTGACCTGTCTGACCACCACGCCGCTTCGTATGTTGAGCCTGTTGGGCAGCGTGATTGCCGCCACCGGCTTTACCTTATCCGTTGTGCTTGTTGTTCTGCGCCTGACGCTCGGCCCACAGTGGGCCGCGGAAGGGGTATTCATGCTGTTTGCCGTCCTGTTTACCTTTATCGGCGCACAGTTTATTGGCATGGGTTTACTCGGCGAATATATCGGTCGCATCTATAACGATGTCCGCGCCCGCCCCCGCTATTTTGTTCAACACGTTATTCGCCCACAAACCACACAGTCAAACGAGGAAAACCGCGCATGAAAACCGTCGTATTTGCCTATCACGATATGGGATGTCAGGGTGTCCAGGCTTTATTAGATGCAGGTTATGAAATCGCTGCAATTTTTACACACACCGACAACCCGGGTGAAAAAGCGTTTTTTGGATCTGTTTCCCGCCTGGCGGCCAGCGCTGGTATTCCGGTTTACGCCCCGGACGAGGTCAATCATCCCCTGTGGATTGAGCGCATTAGCCAACTGGCGCCAGATGTCATCTTCTCATTCTACTATCGTCATTTACTGAGTGATGAGATCCTCAGTCTTGCGCCTAAGGGGGCATTTAATCTGCACGGTTCGCTGCTGCCGAAATACCGTGGTCGCGCGCCTCTGAACTGGGTATTGGTTAATGGCGAAACCGAAACCGGCGTCACGCTTCACCGCATGGTCAAACGCGCGGATGCGGGTGCCATAGTTGCCCAGCAGCGCGTTGCTATTTCGCCGGAAGACGTGGCGTTAACGCTGCACCATAAATTATGCCAGGCTGCGCGTCAGTTGCTGGAACAAACGCTGCCTGCGATTAAAACGGGAGATTATGCAGAACGCCCCCAACAGGAAGCAGAAGCCACCAGCTTTGGTCGCCGTACGCCGGAAGATAGCCTCCTCGACTGGAACAAGCCTGCCGCAGAGCTGCATAACCAGGTTCGCGCCGTCAGCGATCCGTGGCCGGGCGCATTTAGCTACGTCGGCACGCAAAAGTTCACCGTCTGGACATCTC
The DNA here is from genome assembly GCF_030334595.1 of Citrobacter sp. Ce104. Taxonomy (NCBI): domain Bacteria; kingdom Pseudomonadati; phylum Pseudomonadota; class Gammaproteobacteria; order Enterobacterales; family Enterobacteriaceae; genus Citrobacter; species Citrobacter sp. Ce104. Next base: position 597,168 of record NZ_JAOWDP010000068.1, on the reverse strand, counting down.
GGGTTTGCACAAACGATTTTGCGGCCCAACCGGGCACCGTCGTCTCCGTATCCCCTTTGCTGATCGCCTGTGCCGATGGCGCACTGGAGATTATTACCGGACAAGCTGGCGATGGTATTGCAATGCAGGGGTCACAACTGGCGCAGGTTCTGGGCCTGGTACCAGGTTCTCGTCTGAACAGCCAGTCAGTTACCGCCAGCAAACGTCGTACTCGTGTGCTAATCCTCGGCGTTAACGGCTTCATTGGTAACCATCTGACCGAACGCCTGCTGCAAGAAGATAATTATGAAGTATATGGACTCGATATTGGTAGCGACGCCATTGGGCGTTTTCTGCAACATCCGCGATTCCATTTCGTCGAAGGTGACATCAGCATTCACTCCGAATGGATTGAGTATCATGTGAAAAAATGCGACGTCGTGCTGCCGCTGGTGGCGATCGCAACGCCAATCGAATATACCCGCAACCCGCTGCGCGTGTTTGAGCTCGATTTCGAAGAGAACCTGAAAATCATTCGCTACTGCGTGAAATACCATAAGCGCATTATTTTCCCGTCAACCTCCGAAGTCTACGGCATGTGTACCGATAACGTCTTCGATGAGGACAGCTCGAATCTGATCGTCGGCCCGGTGAATAAACCGCGCTGGATCTACTCTGTTTCTAAGCAGTTGCTGGATCGCGTTATCTGGGCGTACGGCGAAAAAGAGGGATTACGCTTCACCCTGTTCCGCCCGTTTAACTGGATGGGGCCGCGTCTGGACAGCCTTAACGCCGCGCGTATCGGCAGCTCACGCGCCATCACCCAGTTGATCCTCAATCTGGTGGAAGGGTCACCGATCAAGCTGATTGAAGGCGGCAAGCAGAAACGCTGCTTTACCGACATTCGCGATGGTATCGAAGCCCTGTACCGCATCATTGAAAACGAAGGCGGACGCTGCGACGGCGAGATTATCAACATCGGTAACCCGGAGAACGAAGCGAGTATTCAGGAACTGGCAGAAATGCTGCTTTCCTGCTTTGAAAAACATCCATTGCGTAACCACTTCCCGCCGTTTGCCGGTTTCCGCGACGTCGAAAGCAGTACCTACTATGGTAAAGGTTATCAGGACGTTGAGCATCGTAAGCCCAATATTCGCAACGCAAAACGCTGCCTGAACTGGGAACCTGGCATTGAGATGCAGGAAACGGTAGAAGAGACGCTGGACTTCTTCTTACGCAGCGTGGATATCACGGAACACACATCATGACCAAAGTCGGCTTGCGCATTGATGTCGATACGTTCAGGGGGACGCGCGAAGGCGTGCCCCGCCTGCTGGAGACATTGAACCGACATCGCGTCCGGGCAAGTTTTTTCTTTAGCGTTGGACCTGACAACATGGGGCGCCATCTCTGGCGTCTTGTGAAACCACAATTTCTGTGGAAGATGCTGCGCTCAAACGCGGCATCACTCTACGGATGGGATATTTTGCTGGCGGGAACCGCATGGCCGGGTAAAGAAATCGGCCAGGCTAATGCGGCGATCATTGCACAAACCGCCCTGCTTCATGAAACCGGTTTGCATGCCTGGGATCACCATGCCTGGCAGGCGCGAAGCGGAAACTGGAATGATAAACAGTTAATTGATGATATTTCACGAGGCATATCCGCCCTTGAAGCCATCATCGGACAGCCTGTCACCTGTTCTGCGGTTGCCGGATGGCGTGCCGACAACCGCGTCATCCATGCCAAAGAAACGTTCCATCTGCGCTATAACAGCGACTGTCGGGGAACATCGTTATTCCGTCCTGTGCTGGCGTCCGGGAAAACAGGTACACCGCAAATTCCCGTCACGTTACCAACATGGGATGAAGTGGTTGGTCAGGAGGTCCAGGCGGTGGACTTCAACTCTTATATTCTCTCCCACATCCAGATGAGCAGAGGAACACCGGTGTACACCATTCATGCGGAAGTTGAAGGCATCGCCTTTCATCAGGACTTTGACGAGCTGCTTATTCGCGCCGCAGACATGGGGATCACATTTTGCCCGCTCGGCGAGCTGTTACCAGACGATATTAATACGCTGCCAACAGGACAGATCGTGCGTGGCAAAATTCCCGGCAGAGAGGGGTGGCTCGGCTGCCAACAACCGGTGAGTGTGACACAATGAAATCTGCTGCCCGCTACACTCTGGCGTTCATCGCTTTTATTGCGCTGTATTTTATTCTTCCCATCAACAGTCGCCTGCTCTGGCAGCCAGATGAGACGCGCTATGCCGAAATCAGCCGGGAGATGCTGACCTCTGGCGACTGGATCGTTCCTCACTTTTTAGGGCTGCGTTATTTTGAAAAACCGATTGCCGGATACTGGTTAAACAGCATCGGGCAATGGTTGTTTGGCGCCAATAATTTTGGCGTCAGAGCGGGGGCCATTTTTGCCACCTTGCTGACGGCGCTACTGGTAGCCTGGCTTGCCATGCGGTTATGGCAGGATAAGCGTACCGCCGTACTCTCATCAGTTATCTTTTTAACGTTTTTTTTGGTATACAGCATCGGCACCTACGCGGTACTTGATCCTATCATCGCGCTCTGGCTAATGGCGGGCATGTGTTGTTTTTGGCAGGGGATGCAGGCCACCACCAGAACGCGCAAAATGACTGCCTTTTTGCTGTTAGGGTTAACCTGCGGCATGGGCGTAATGACCAAGGGTTTCCTGGCGCTTGCCGTTCCGGTGCTCAGCGTACTGCCGTGGGTTTTCGCACAAAAGCGCTGGAAAGATCTCATACACTACGGTCTGCTGGCGGTCGTCGGCTGCGTCGTGATTGTGCTGCCGTGGGGAATAGCGATTGCCCGGCGTGAGCCGGATTTCTGGCATTATTTCTTCTGGGTCGAACACATTCAACGCTTCGCGCAGGATGATGCTCAACACAAGGCTCCAGTCTGGTACTACATCCCGATATTTGTAGCGGGCGCATTACCGTGGCTCGGGCTGCTTCCCGGCGCACTGCGTACGGGCTGGCGTGAGCGAGATGTTCCGCGCAGCACACTGTACCTGCTAAGCTGGATTATCATGCCAATCCTTTTTTTCAGCATCGCGAAAGGAAAATTGCCAACCTATATTCTTTCCTGCTTCGCGCCGCTGGCGATATTGATGGCGCGTTTCGGCCTACAGGCCGCGGAAAAAGGCTCAGCCGCGCTGCGCGTCAATGGCTGGATCAACGTTCTGTTCGGTGTGACCGGGATTGTCGCCACGTTTATTGTTTCCACGCTGGGCCCGTTAAAGACGCCGGTCTGGTCGCATATAGAAACGTATAAGGTGTTTTGTGCGTGGGGTATTTTTATCGTCTGGACGCTGTTCGGCTGGTATACGCTAAATAACCGCGAGAAGAACTGGCCATTCGCAGCGCTGTGCCCATTGGGACTGGCACTGTTGTTTGGCTTTTCCATTCCTGACCGGGTGATGGAATCTAAACAGCCACAGTTTTTTGTCGAGATGACCAAAGAGTCGCTGGACTCGAGCCGTTATATTCTCACCGATAGCGTTGGCGTCGCCGCGGGGCTGGCCTGGAGCCTGAAGCGTGACGACATCATGATGTACGGACAAACGGGCGAGTTAAAATATGGCCTTAACTACCCGGATGCCCAGGGGCGTTTTGTCAGTCGGGAAGACTTTGCCGACTGGTTAGCGCAACATCGTCAGCAAGGAAACATTACGCTCGTGCTCTCGATTGATAAGGATGAAGATATTAATCAACTTGCCATCCCTCCCGCTGATTACATTGATAATCAGGGGCGCTTGGTCCTGATTCAGTATCGACCCAAATGATCTGGATAGCCTTAGTTCTCGCCAGCATGCTCAGCGTCTGCGGCCAGTTATGCCAGAAGCAGGCGACCCGACCGGTGTCCGCACGAGCGCGAAAACGTCATATTTCGCAATGGATTGGGCTTGCTCTGGCAAGTCTCGGTTTGGCCATGCTGCTCTGGCTCGCGGTACTGCAGAACATTCCTGTCGGCATCGCCTACCCCATGCTGAGTCTTAACTTTGTCTGGGTGACGCTGGCCGCATGGAAAATCTGGCGTGAACCCGTCACCACGCGCCACTGGCTGGGGGTTGGGCTCATCATCACCGGCATCTTTATTCTTGGGAGTGCGGTGTAATGGGCATATTTTGGGGATTATGTAGCGTTATTATCACCTCCGCCGCCCAGTTGAGTCTCGGCTTCGCGATGGATAATCTGCCGCCAATGCTGCGGCCGCAGGAATTCATCACAGCCGTATTTTCTCTTAGCATCGGGGCGTTTGCTCTGTATGCCGGGCTGGCCGGCTATTTACTGTCGGTTATTTGTTGGCATAAAGCCCTGCACCAGCTCGCACTGAGCAAAGCTTATGCTCTGCTCAGCCTGAGCTATGTGCTGGTGTGGGTTGCATCCATGATTCTGCCCGGCTGGCAGGGAACATTTTCATTGAAGGCACTTGCCGGAGTGCTGTGCATCATGGCGGGGCTAATGACGATTTTTCTGCCTTCACATCAGCGCCAGCAGCCCTGAGACTATTTATCTTCGGACAGTCGTAACACGCGTTCCCATTCGTCGCAAATATACTGTCTGGCATCAATTATCTTAATCATCCGGGATAAATCGCGATTAATACAATACTGCGCGTCTTTTAAGGGAGAAAGGAGATCTCCGGGCTTAACCCGCTCAGAAGATTGCGCCTCGGCAAGCATCTTTAACGAACCGCCGCTATCACAAAGCACAACATAGAGCCTCCTTGCTTTTTTGTGACAGCAAGTCTTCTTCACATGCCATTCCATAGCGCACCTTTTGCTAATGAATTTCACACAAGGTTACACATTAGCAGATAAACAAAAGGACAATGGCTACGCAACGGCGAAAGTGAGAAATGTAATTACTGTTTTCTTAATGTTAACAATGAAGCAGTTACCCAATCCGACAGCGCGCGGCGAGAGATTTTAATCCCTCCAGCTTTGAGTTCGGGAGGCAACATCAACCAACACACCGGTTGTTGAAAGCGAGCCAGCTTATCTTTAACCCACTCTGCCAGATTGGTTTCTCCAGCGTTGGCGTCATACTCAATGACCGCCACCGGGCGATGCCCAAACTCCTGGTCTTCTATCGGCACAATAAAGGCTTGCAGAACATGCGGATGCGCTGCAATTACGCGTTCCACCTCTTCCGGCTGAATGCCTTCCCCGCCGCTAAAGAACAGATTGTCCATACGACCGACAATGGTCAACTTGCCGTCCTTCAACACGCCGCGATCGCGGGTCGCAAACCAGCCTTCCGCGTTCACTAAGGGAATAAGCTTACCGTTACGCCAGTAACCTTGCGCCATGCTGGCGGCACGCAGCCAGATTTCATCATCAACGATTCTGACTTCTCTGCCTACCAGCGGGGAACCCACATCCGCCAGACCATCCGCCTCTTTCGCGCAGACCGTAGAAGCAAACTCCGTCAAACCGTAACCGCACCAGCAGCGAATCCCCTGCTCGCGCGCCTGTTCCGTTAATTCAACAGGAATTGCCGCACCGCCCAGCAGTACCGCTTTGAGCGTGACCGGCCTGTTGTTGACCAGCAAGCGCCACAACTGCGTAGGCACCAGCGAAGCGTGGGTGCACCCAGCCAACATGTGCTCAAGCGGCTGCTTGTCGCGCACGGTCATTCGCGCCCCGGCAAACAACCAGCGCCACAATATGCCCTGACCGGAAACATGAAACAGCGGCAGTGAGAGTAGCCAGTCATCTTCAGCGCCAAACGGCATTAACGACAGCACGCCCTGCGCGCTCGCCAGATGCGCCTGACAGGTATGCACCGCCGCCTTCGGCAATCCGGTAGAACCAGAGGTTAACGTCATCGTGCTCAAACGTTCGGGTAACCACGCGGCGGCATGCGTGCCTGGCACTACCTGCATCTGCAACGGACTGAGCCCTGAAAGTGCGTTAGCGGCTTCCAGATCGAGCGCAAAACGCAGCGTTAAGTCCGGGACCAGCGCATCTAGCAGCGGCTGGGGCAACTGTGGATTCACAGGTAAAACCCGCGCCCCACATTGCAGCAATGCCAGCCAGGCCAGCAAAGCCCGCGGATGGTTCCAGGCACGAAGCAGGACACCATCGCCTTCTTCCACGCCCTGAGCGGCAAAACCGCAGGCCAGATGGTCAACGCGCGTGCAGAGCTCGCTCCAGTTTAATACCTCATCGTTGAGGCGCAGGGCTGGCGCCTTCGCACACACTTGTCGCCAGTGGCGCCACGGCCAGTCACCCGGTTGTATCAGGCCCGATAAGCTCACGCTATCGGGCATGTCCTGCTGGGTCATAGCAGACGTTCCAGCGCTTCAACGTCAATACACGGCAACGCGCTACCCGGCCAGGTGCGTACCTGCTGGCACTGCATCAGACTCAGGGTATCCAGACCTGGAATGGTCTGCGGCGTCAGCCAGGCGGCAATTCGCGCCAGCTGAGTTAAGCCCAGGCTCGACTCAATCGACGAGCTAATAACAGCGGTGAGACCAAGCGCATGCGCCGCTGCCACCTGTTCGCGTACTTTATCGAGACTGCCCGTCAGCGTAGGTTTGATAACCACAGCCTTGACGCCCTCTTCGGCTTCGAAGGTGAAATCCGCTTCACGCAGACTTTCATCCCAGGCGATGGCAATACCAGTTTCACGCGCAAAAGCACGGGAGTCATCGCGGGTTTTGCACGGTTCTTCGAGGAAAGCGATGCGGCCGCGATACTCCGGATTAACGTATTTTGCAAACTGCTGGGCTTTCAACGGCGTCCAGGCTCGGTTGGCGTCAAGACGCAAATGCAGCTCTGGGATAGCCTCAAGCAGCAGGTTGGCTACCATACCGTCGCGAACCGCTTCATACAGTCCGACCTTGATCTTCGCCACTTTTTCACCTGGCATATCCGCCAGTTGCAGTACCAGATCGTCAGGATCGCCCGTACACAGCGGTGCAGCACGGTAATCTGCGTCCTGTGGCAATGCGCCGGCCAGTTCGGCCAACGCACAGCTTGCGCCAAAGGCGACCGAAGGCAGTTGCGGTAAAGAGGCATCGCCTTGCAGCCAGCCTTTGACCCAGACCAGCAGTTCGGTTTGCGCCTCTTCCCAGCTTTCCTGACTAAAGCCCGGCAGTGGGGAGATCTCTCCCCACCCTTCGCGCTCGCCGTCACGAAGACAAACGTACAGCCCGTCACGCGTTTTTAACCGCCTGTCGCGCAGAATCACCCCCGCGTCCATGGGGATCTGCCAGCGGTATACCTGCGCGCTACGCATTACGGATTCCGTTTGAATTTGCTGAAATCAGGCTGACGTTTCTGGTTAAAGGCGTTACGACCTTCCTGACCTTCTTCCGTCATGTAGAACAGCATAGTGGCGTTACCCGCCAGCTCCTGCAGACCAGCCTGACCATCGCAGTCAGCGTTCAGCGCGGCTTTCAGGCAGCGCAGCGCCATTGGGCTGTTTTGCAGCATTTCGCGACACCAGCGTACGGTCTCTTTTTCCAGATCGGCCAGCGGAACCACGGTGTTTACCAGGCCCATATCCAGCGCTTGTTTTGCATCGTACTGACGGCACAGGAACCAGATTTCACGCGCTTTTTTCTGACCGACGATGCGCGCCATGTAGGAAGCGCCCCAACCGCCGTCGAAAGAACCGACTTTCGGACCGGTCTGACCAAAGATGGCGTTTTCAGCCGCAATGGTCAGGTCGCACATCATATGCAGCACATGCCCGCCGCCGATGGAAAAACCGGCAACCATCGCCACTACCGGTTTCGGACAGGTACGAATCTGGCGCTGGAAGTCCAGTACGTTCAGGTGATGCACACCGGAATCATCCTGGTATCCGCCGTAGTCGCCACGCACTTTCTGATCACCACCTGCGCAAAACGCTTTGTCGCCCGCACCAGTCAGAATAATCACGCCGATGTTGTCATCATAGCGGGCGTCCGCCAGCGCCTGGATCATCTCTTTCACGGTAACCGGACGGAAGGCATTGCGTACCTGCGGACGATTAATGGTGATTTTTGCGATACCGTCGGTGGATTTCTCATAAAGAATATCGGTGTAGCCTTCAGAGCAATCGTGCCATTCTACCGGTGCGTAAAGCATTGTTTCATCAGGATAGATCATAAAATGTCCTATAGTCAGCGACGCAGAATCTGAGCCAGACAGTCCACCACGCCAGCGGGATTATCCCGATGCGCGTTGTGTCCGGCATTACGAATCACATGGTTTGGTACTGATATTTCCGCCGCTAAAGCGCGGAATTTATCGTCACGTTCACCACATAAATAATAAAACGGAAATGTGCGCGTATGGAGTTGCGCACGTAAATCAGGTTGTACGGCAAGCGAGGTTGCCTCAAGCATTGCCGCCAGCGTATGCCCATTATTCTGGCTACGCAGAGCGACCAGCGCCTCTCTTTGCGCCGCATTCAGCGAGGAAAAAACCGGTTGTTGGTACCAGTCATTAAACACCTCGCGCAGCGGCTCAGCGCGAAAACGCGCAGCCCAGCGACCATCCGAGAGACGACGCTGCACACGCGCCTCCTCGCTTTGCAAGCCAGGATGTCCACCTTCAACCACCAGACCACACAGTCCCGGCATCTCCTGACAGGCTGCCATCATCGCGACTCTGCCGCCAAGAGAGTATCCTACCAGCCAGTAGTTAAGTATGTTGTAACTAAGAAGAGTATTATGCAGCAAAGCGTTTACGTCATCGAATCCGCTCACGCTAATGTCTGCGGACCCGCCGTGTCCTGGCAGGTCGATGTACAGCCGCGAATAATTCTGAAACGCTTCGCCAACCGTCTGCCATTCGCGATAATCGCCGGAAAAACCGTGCAGGAAAACCAGCCAGGGAAATCCTGGCTGGCCCTCGTTTGCCTGCGCGTGCAGGATCATAGATGGCTTACCTGCGCCAGCAGTTGCTGCAGGGTTTGCGCCCCGTCAGTTTCATTTACCACCAGCTCAATCACCGTTGCCGCCGGAGTACGCCAGGCGTTATTCAACGCGCTCTCCAGTTGCTCCCAGTTTTCCGGACGCTGGTATTTAAGGTCAAACATGGCGGCAGCATGCTCAAAATGCACGTTCTGCGGCATCAGGTAGAACCGTTCGCGTTCGCTTGCCGGCGTCGGCAGCAGGGAGAAGATCTGCCCGCCGTTATTGTTGACCACTATCAGGACAAACGGCGCGGATACCTGGCGCAATAACGCCAGGGCATTGAGGTCATACAACGCAGATAAATCGCCGACGATAGCCAGCGTCGATTTTGCGCTGGCGCGCTGTACGCCTGCAGCCGTTGACAACAGACCGTCGATACCGCTCGCGCCGCGGTTGCTATAGACCGGGAAACCCGCCGGAAGCTGTGACAGCGCATCAATCAGACGCACCACCAGGCTGTTGCCCACGAACAGTTGTCCCTGCTCCGGCAGGTATTCGCGGATACGGTGGGCTAATTGCGCTTCACCAAACGCGTCGCGGCGGGCTTCTACCGCCTGCCAGGCCAGCTGCGCCAGGCGTGGGATTTCTACGCACCAGGGCTGACGTTTCTCCGCCGGATGCAGCTCCAGCCAGTCGCCAACCTTTGCTACCAACCTGCGCCCACGATGATGAGCCGGATCGAGGCGGCCTTCGAGATTATCGACAATCCAGTATTCCTGCGGATCACAGCTGGCCTGCCATTGCAGGAGTCGTTTTCCAGTCAGGCTACTGCCAAGCTGCACCACAATCTGCGCCTGCTGTAATTCAGTTACCGCTTTCGCATTCCCGAGCCACAGGTCGGCGCACGGCAACGGCTGTCCGGTTTGCGACAGAACATCGCCAATCAACGGCCAGCCTAGCATCTGCGCCCATTGCGCAACCTTCTTGCCCTCTTCGGCACTCATGCGACCTGCAATCACGACGCCGCGTTTTTGTCGCCAGAAAAACCAGTCACGCTGTTTGTCACTTTCCAGCCGACGCGCTTCACGCAGCCAGGGTTTATCGTCCTGCCACCAGTCGCCAAGGCGCTGCTGCCAGGCAATCCCCGTTTCGTCCATATCGCCATACAGCGGTTCCGCAAACGGACAATTAATATGAACCGCCCCGCTATGCAGCGCGGCTAAGGCGTTATCAATGGTGGACACCAGCCAGCTCGCCGGGATGTCCTGGGTCGGACGCGGTAAGGAGAGCGTTTGCGATGGATGCGAGGCAAACATTCCGGCCTGACGAATCGCCTGGTTAGCGCCGCAGTCGATAAGTTCAGGCGGTCGGTCAGCGGTAAGTAAAATCAGTTTTTCACCGGTCAGGCCCGCTTCGATCAACGCGGGATACAAATTCGCCACCGCCGTACCGGACGTCACAATCACGGCGACAGGCTGCCGGCTGACTTTTGCCAGACCTAAAGCCAGATGCCCAAGACCGCGCTCATCAAAATGAGTATGGTGGATAAAAGCCGGGTTTTCCGCTGCCGCCAGCGTCAACGGTGTAGAACGAGAGCCAGGGGCAATGCAGACATGCCTGACGCCGTGGCGAGTGAGTGCTTCCAGAATGACCGCCGCCCAGCGTCGGTTAAATGCGCTTACTGACATGAGATTGTCCGGTATCAATATTGCGACACAGTATAAAGAATCGAATAAATGGATTTTTGATATGAGTCGGTAATATACAACTCATTACCCTTCCATCTGTAATAAAGTGCGCAGTCCTGCCGCTTTATTGTCTATTTCTTGCCATTCCTGCTCAGGATCTGAACCGCGAACGATCCCTGCCCCGGCATACAGGCGCACCACGTTTGCGCTAATTTTCGCCGAACGTAATGACACGCAAAACTCGCTTTGGCGCAGAGAAAGGTAACCCGCAGAACCGGCATACCATTCGCGTTCAAAGGGTTCATTATGTTGGATAAATTCACGCGCCAGCTCACGCGGAATGCCTGCGACTGCCGCCGTAGGCTGAAGCTGCATCAGGCAAAGCGTATCGTCGGCCTGATTCAGTTCCGTCCAGATACAGCGACGCAGGTGCTGCACTTTACGCAGTCTGAGCACCTGCGGCGGCAGCACGTCAAGCGTTTGCGTACAGCCCTGCAAGCGCTGGCAAATATCTTCGACCACCAGCATATTCTCGCGCTGGTTTTTATCATCTTTCATTAGCCATTCACCCAACTGCCATGCCCGATGATCCTCAGGGTGATTGGCAACGGTTCCGGCCAGCGCCTCGGTGCGCAGCGCCGTGTCACGCCGTCGATACAGACGTTCAGGGGAAGAGCCAAGAAACGCGCACTCTGCAGAGAATGCCATAAAGAAATGGTAGCAGTTCAGGTTCAAGCGACGGCTGGAGGCCATCACGGCCGCGGCATTAACCGACTGAGAAAACTGTAAGTCGGTCGCCCGCGCCAGCACCACCTTCTCAAGCGCTTCCGCATTGATTGTTTGCGTGGCGAGTTTTATCAGATCTGTCCAGCCTGCTTTATCCGGCCAGTTCTGTTCTCCCGTCAAATGCAGGCGCAATGCGGGTAGCGGCTTTACGTTGGCGAGCGATGTGATAAACGCCATCGCCTGCGCGGCGTCTTCACGCAGCGACACGTCGCTATAGAGATATAAGCGTAAGCTCGCCGCCCCGGCGCAACGTCGCCACTCCAGCCGTGGTAATAACAAATTACCGCGCAGGGGCTCAAAGGCATTCAGGCCCCAGATACGCAGGTCGGGATGATTATCATGCTGGCGTAAAAAGTGCTGAGCTGATTCCAGCGAGGAAAATGCGGCGACAGCGCCCAGAACGGCGGCTTCTTCGTCGCCGTTACGCTGCTGCCAGTAAAACTGGGGCCAGACGGGTTGACTGGCCAGCCATCCTAAAGCATCAAACGCATCATTCAGTGGGAAAGGTATATCGTAAATACGAATTCCAGGTGCTGCCGGTATCTCTTGCGACAAATGACGCATCAGACTTTCCAGCGCAGTAGTGATTGAATGCACGCGGACCTCTCCCTGTTAAAAACCTCACATTATACGGGGTACTGAGCAGAAAAAGCAGTACCCCCAGTTAGGGAGTACGTACAAATGCGCTGACGGAATGGAATTTATCGCCGTGCTAACAATAATCCCATCACTAAACCGACCGTGGCACCAACGCCAATTCCGCGCCAGGGTTTTTCATGCACATAGTCATCGGCCCGGCAAACGGCTTTTTTCGCGCGGTAATAGTAGCTGTCAGAGGCGTGGCTGACGCGATTTCTCACCTCTTCTAACGCCCGCTCTGCCCGCGCTTTTAACTCAAGGTATTTTTGATCGGCTGGATCGCCGGAAGAACGCAGCACCTCCTCCAGCGTTTCACTCAACAATTCCAGATCATCATCGATGCGTGATTCATAAGAATGAAAAGACATTTTATTCTCCCTTTCTATTGACGTACCCGCTAACTATAGACAATCAGGCGTGTTTGCGCCTGTTTATGCCTGATGCGCTTCTCGCGCCATGCCGATGTGCGGAATACCGTCTTCGTCATAGATATCCGTGACCGGAACAAAACCAAAGCGCGCATAGAACGATTGCAGATGGGCCTGCGCCCCCAGATACAGCGCCTTATGCGGCCAGTGCTGGGTACAGGATGCCAGCGTTTGGGTCATCAGTTGCTGCCCCAGTTTTTCACCACGCAGCGCTTCGCTTACAATCACCCGGCCAATGACCACCGGCTCCAGCTCGTCATCGCTTTTCAGAATCCTCGCATACGCCACCAGCTCATCGTTATGCCAGCCCAGAATGTGCCGGTTTTCCCCAACCAGGTCATCACCATCCACATCCTGATACGGACACTGTTGTTCAACAACAAACACCGCACAGCGAAGCTGAAGAATGGCGTACAGCTGCTGGGTATTGAGCTTTGCATGGTGGAGATCTTGCCAGTGGATCATTGTCTGCCCCTTTGTTGTGATAACCTGAACACCCTGCCTTGTTGATGGCGAAAAGTGTAACGCGAAGATGGAATTACTATTTTTAGGCACGTCTGCGGGTGTCCCCACGCGCTCCCGCAATGTAACGGCAATTTTACTGAATCTGCAACACCCGACTCAGGCGGGGCTGTGGCTTTTTGATTGTGGTGAAGGAACGCAGCATCAGTTGCTGACCACGCCGTTTAACCCAGGAAAACTCGATCGTATTTTTATCAGTCATCTGCACGGCGATCACCTGTTTGGTTTACCGGGGCTGCTGTGCAGTCGTTCGATGGCCGGCAATGTCCAGCCGCTGACGCTATACGGCCCGAAGGGGTTGCGAGAGTTTACCGAAACCGCTTTGCGCTTAAGCGGCTCGTGGACCGATTATCCGCTGGATATTGTAGAAATCACAGCAGGTGAGATTGTCGATGACGGCCTGCGTAAAGTAACGGCGTACCCGCTGGCGCACCCGCTGGAGTGCTACGGTTTTCGTATTGAAGAGCACGACAAACCAGGGGCGCTCGACGCCAGCGCCCTGAAGGCGGCAGGCGTTAAATCGGGCCCGTGGTTTCAGGATTTGAAAGCCGGGAAAACCATCGTACTGGAAGATGGTCGCGCGATTAACGGCGCCGAATTTCTCGCTCCGGCCACCAGGGGAAAATCTGTGGCTATTTTCGGCGACACAGGCCCCTGCGCGTCCGCCATTGAACTGGCACGAGGTGTGGATGTAATGGTGCATGAAACCACGCTGGACTCCTCAATGGAGGAAAAAGCCAACAGCCGCGGGCACAGCTCGACCCGACAAGCCGCAAAGCTGGCGCTTGAGGCCGGAGTGGGACGCCTGATCATGACCCACGTTAGCTCACGCTACGATGAAAAAGGCTGTCAGCGGTTACTCGAAGAGTGCAAAGCAATATTTCCAGACACGGAACTGGCTCACGATTTCGCCATTTTCACCGTTTAATGCTCCATTTTTCCGCCTCAGTGCCGATAACAGTGGAAAGGCTGGCTTTCACACTGAGGACAGGATGAACAATTTCCAGAAAGATATTGATGACAGGACAAACCTAACCCTGTCTAACCGTTTTGAACTGCTGCTGTTTCGCCTTGGCAAATCTGTTGAGGAGCAGAAATCAGAGCTGTTTGGCATCAACGTATTCAAGCTGCGTGAAATCGTACCGATGCCGACCTTTACGCGTCCGGCAGGTATGAAGGCCCCGCTGCTGGGTATGGTTAACATTCGCGATCAGGTGATCCCTGTGATTGACCTGCCCGCCGTCGCGGGCTGTAAGCCAGAGACCGGGCTTAACATCCTGTTGATCACGGAGTATGCCCGCAGCGTCCAGGCATTTGCGGTGGAATCAGTGGAAAACATTATGCGTCTGGACTGGCAACAGGTGCATACCGCTGAGAAAGCCGTCAATGGTCGCTATATTACCAGTATCGCCTGTCTGGACGATAACAAAGAGACCAATAACCTGGCGCTGGTGCTCGACGTCGAACAGATTCTGTACGACATTGTACCGTCGAACCATGACCTGCGCGCAACGAACCTGAAAACCAATAAATTCAACATTACGCCGGGTGCGGTGGCGATTGTGGCAGATGATTCCAAAGTGGCCCGCGCGATGCTGGAAAAAGGGCTTACCGCCATGGAGATCCCGCACCTGATGCATGTGACGGGCCAGGATGCGTGGGAGAAGATCCAGCAGTTATCTGAGGAAGCTGAAGCGGAAGGTAAGCCAATCAGCGAGAAAATAGCCCTGGTGCTCACCGATCTGGAAATGCCGGAGATGGACGGTTTTACGCTTACCCGTAAGATAAAAACCGACGAACGCCTGAAGAAAATCCCGGTCGTTATCCACTCTTCACTTTCCGGTAGCGCCAACGAAGATCACGTTCGCCGAGTAAAAGCGGATGGCTACGTGGCCAAATTCGAAGTCAATGAGCTTTCTTCGGTGATCCAGGAAGTGATGGATCGCACAGCGAAAGGCATCAGCGGTCCGCTGGTGAGCCGTCAGCTATTGAACTGACCGTATTGCACGCATAAAAAAACCCGCCTTGGCGGGTTTTTTCGTTTCTGCATTTCGATTACATCAGCGGAGTCGCTAACTGCACAATGCTGATCAGCGGTTGCGGGTAGATACCCAGCACCAGTACCAGCAGAGCTGAAATCAGCACCACGATACCGCCCGCGCTGTACTGCCAGTTGGACGGCGCATCGCGGTTCAACTGCTGCGGTGCGCTCAGGTACAAGCTTACGGCAACGCGCAGGTAGTAGTACAAACCAATCGCAGAACCTACCACCACAGCGGCAACCAGCCACCACAGGTTAGCCTGCACACCGACAGCCAGTACGTAGAACTTACCGATAAAGCCCAGCGTCATCGGAATACCCGCCAGAGACAGCATCATCACCGTCATCACCGCCGCGAGGATCGGACGATGCCAGAACAGACCACGGTAGGAGAACAGAGAGTCTGCATCCGGACCGCGGTACGGGCTGGACATCAGGCTGACCACACCGAACGCGCCGAGGCTGCTAAACAGGTAACCGGCCAGATAAACGCCAACCGCTTCCATCGACATTTCGCCGCTCTGCAGGGCAATCAGCGCCACCAGCAGGTAACCGAGGTGAGAGATAGAAGAGTAACCAAGCAGACGCTTGATGTTGGTCTGGCTCAGCGCCATCAGGTTACCAAAGATGATGGAAGCAAAGGCGATCACGCCCAGCACGATACGTACCGCTTCGCTATCACCTACCGGTGCGTACAGGAACAGACGCATCACCACGCCGAAGATAGCGATTTTGCTCGCCGTCGCCAGGAAGGTGGAAACCGGAGCCGGAGCGCCCTGGTATACGTCTGGCGTCCACAGGTGGAATGGAACCAGCGAGAGTTTAAAGCCGAGGCCAACAATCATCAGACCGAAGCCCGCCAGCAGCAGCGGTTCGTGTAGCATGCCATCGCCAAGGCTCTTACCGAGTGCGACAAATGACAGGTTGCCAGACTGCGCGTACACCAGCGCCATACCGAACAGCAGGAAAGAAGACGCTGCGGCAGACAGAATGGTGTATTTGATACTGGCTTCAAGCGAACGTTTCTGACGGAACGCATAGCCAACCAGACCAAACAGCGGCAGAGAGATAAGCTCAATACCAAGGAACAGCGCCGCCAGATGGTTAGCGTTAGCCAGCAGAATACCGCCGAGCGCGGCAATCAGCACCAGCAGATAGAACTCTTCCCGGTTGTCGTCGTAGCCTTCCAGCCACGGGTAAGCGAAGGTACAGGTGGCAAGACTCGCCAGCAGCACCAGCCCGGTGTAGAGCATAGCGAAACCGTCAACCCGCATCAGCGGGGTGACGTCCATGGCGCCCGCCTGGCCAACAAACCAGAGCGAAACCAGCGCGGCGTTAAGCCCAATGACCGACAACGTGGCATTGAGGAAGTGATTGCGTCGCCACGCAATGGAGAGCATCACAACCACCACCGTCAAGCCGACGATCAGCAGCGGTAGCAGCGCAATCAGGTGTTGTGGAGTTATTGTCATGGCGATTTACGGCCTTGTAGTAGTAACGGAATTAACAAACCACTGCTGGATGTTGCTCATCGCAGAATGCGAGGTATCCAGAATCGGCTGCGGATAGAAGCCAAGCAGTACCAGAAGCACAACCAGCAACAGGATGATAAACAGCTCACGCAGCGACATCCCTGGCAGTTCAACACTGGCAATCTGGCTCTTCGCCTTACCAAAGTAAGCGCGATGCAGCATCGCCAGCGAGTAAACAGAGGCAAACACCAGACCAAAGGTCGAGATCACGGTAATGACCGGAACCACCTGGTAGCTGCCGAACAGAATCATAAATTCGCCAACGAAGTTACCTGTACCCGGCATACCCAGCGTACACACTGCGAAGAACATTGACAGCGCAGGCAACCATTTCATTTTGCCCCACAGGCCGCCCATCATACGCATATCACGCGTGTGCAGACGTTCGTACAGCTGACCACACAGGATGAACAGACCGGCTGCAGACAGACCGTGCGCGATCATCTGAATAACCGCACCCTGGTAAGCCAGCTGGCTGCCGGTGTAGATAGCAATCAGTACGAAGCCCATGTGCGATACGGAGGTGTAGGCAATCAGACGTTTGATGTCGTACTGATTAAAGGCCATCCACGCGCCGTAGAAGATGCCGATTACGCCAAGCCACATTGCGATAGGCGCAAACTCCGCCGACGCGTTCGGGAACAGCGGCAGGGAGAAGCGCAGCAGACCGTAGGCTGCGGTTTTCAGCAAAATCCCCGCCAGGTCAACGGAACCTGCGGTCGGTGCCTGAGAGTGCGCATCCGGCAACCAGCCGTGCAGCGGAACCACCGGCATTTTCACCGCGAAGGCGATGAAGAAGCCCAGCATCAGCAGGTATTCCACGCCGTGGGACATCGGGGTATTCAGCAGCTCTTCATAGTTGAAGGTCCACACGCCGGTCGCTTTGTAGTGCACAAACACCAGCGCCAGGATGGCAATCAACATCACCAGACCACTGGCCTGGGTATAAATGAAGAACTTGGTTGCCGCCGTGATACGCGTTTTACCGTCAGAGGCTTTATGCCCCCAAAGTGCTATCAGGAAGTACATCGGCACCAGCATCATTTCCCAGAAGAAGAAGAACAGGAACATGTCGATGGCAAGGAATACGCCGATTACGCCGCCTAAGATCCACATCAGGTTCAGGTGGAAGAAGCCCTGGTATTTTTCGATTTCATTCCAGGAGCAAAGGACCGCCAGAACACCGAGCAGACCGGTCAGGACTACCATTAGCAGCGACAAGCCGTCGATGGCTAAATGGATAGAGATGCCAAAACGTGGGATCCACGGCAGGACAAACTCAGACTGCCACTGCGGAATACCCGCGGATTGCGTCAGTGAATAGCCGCCCTGCAACCACAGTTGCAGGCCTAGCGCCAGCGTCAGTCCCATGGTAATCAGCGCTATCCAACGCGGCACCTTCACGCCAAAGCGTTCGGTCTGCCAGCACAGGAAGCCACCGATGAAAGGGATTAATATCAACCAAGGTAATAACATGGTGATCTTTGTTCCTTGTTTAAGTCCCGTTCAGGCTATCTCACTCGTCATAGCGAACCCCGGCTGTGCTCGCAACCCTTACGTACTTCAGTACGCTCCGGTTGCTGTGCGCAGGCGGTGTCCACTCTGACTTCGCCGATAACGCCTGTCCTTTTGGACCTGATTTTCAACGAATTTTAAAAATTCTCTTTGGGTTTGTAGGCCGGATAAGCGAAGCGCCATCCGGCAATCGTTCATCCAGCCAACAAACTCAACGCAGTACCATCAACAGTGCCAGCACAACGACAGCGCCGATGCTCATTGAGGCCACATACCAGCGCAGATAACCGTTCTCGCTTAACAGCAGGCCTTTACCTGCAAAGCGGGAAAGGATGGCCGGAATGTTCATCATTGAGTTCAGCGGATCGCGTTTCAGCAACCAGGCAACGCCCAGGAACGGCTTGACGAACACTTTGTCGTACAGCCAGTCGAAGCCCCAGGCGTTATACCACCAGGTCCCCAGCAGACGACCTGGCGCACTGTTGGCAATCGATGTCACCAGCGTGCGTTTGCCCAGCCACAGCCATGCTGCGATCAGGATGCCCGCAATCGCTACGATACCGGAGGTAATTTCCAGCGTCATGACGCGACCATGTTCAAGCTCGGTCGTCGCAGGCAGTACCCCCTGCAGAGGTGGCACAATCAGCGCGCCAACGAAGGTGGACAGGATCATCAGCACAATCAGCGGCAGATGATGGGTAATCCCCTTCCCTGCGTGAGCGTGAATTTGTTCTTTACCGTGGAACACGATGAAAATCATACGGAAGGTATACAGAGAGGTCATGAACGCACCGACCAGACCTGCAACCATCAGATTGATATGACCGTTCGCCATCGCACCGGCCAGAATCTCATCCTTACTGAAGAAGCCTGCGGTAATCAGCGGCAGAGCCGACAGCGCCGCGCCACCAATCAGGAAGCAGAGATACACCAGCGGAATAGACTTACGCAGGCCGCCCATCTTGAAGATGTTCTGTTCGTGGTGACAAGCCAGGATAACCGAGCCGGATGCCAGGAACAGCAGCGCTTTAAAGAAGGCGTGCGTCATCAGGTGGAAAATCGCCGCATCCCACGCCTGAACACCCAGCGCCAGGAACATATAACCAATCTGGCTCATGGTGGAGTAAGCAAGAACGCGCTTAATGTCGGTCTGTACCAGCGCGGCGAAACCCGCCAGCACAAGCGTGATAGCACCGATAATTCCCACCAGATGCAGAATTTCCGGGGTCATCAGGAACAGGCCGTGCGTACGTGCAATCAGGTAGACACCGGCGGTAACCATCGTTGCGGCGTGGATCAGCGCGGAGACAGGCGTCGGGCCGGCCATCGCGTCAGCAAGCCAGGTCTGCAACGGCAGCTGCGCGGATTTACCCACCGCACCGCCCAGCAGCATCAGGGTTGCCCACATCAGCATGTTGTTACCCGCTTCGAAGTGCGCAGGCGCCAGTTCGACCATTTCGCGGAAGTTCAGCGTGCCCAGCTCGTTATAGAGGATGAACAGCGCGAAGGCGAGGAACACGTCACCGACACGGGTTACCACGAAGGCTTTCATTGCCGCAGCGCCATTCTTCGGATCGGTGTAATAGAAACCGATCAGCAGATAGGAGCACAGGCCCACGCCTTCCCAGCCGAGGTACATCAGCAGCAGGTTGTCCGCCAGTACCAGAACTACCATGCTGGCGATAAACAGGTTGGTGTAGGCGAAGAAACGAGAGTATCCCTCTTCACCGCGCATATACCAGGAGGCGAACATGTGGATCAGGAAACCGACGCCGGTCACCACGCTGAGCATGGTCAGCGACAGGCCGTCCAGCACCAGGTTAAAACCGATGTTGAAGTCACCAACGGACATCCACGTCCACAGCGGCTGGCTGTAGGCCTGTTGGCCATTGGCAAAGAAGTCAACGCCAACAAACGCCGTCACCAGCGCCGCCAGGCCAATCGACCCGACGCCCACGGTAGCGGACAGATTTTCTGACCAACGACCGCGAGAGAACGCCAGTAATACAAAGCCAATAAATGGCAGAATAATGGTTAAGGCAAGCATGTTCATCCACGCATCTCACTTACTGAATCGATGTTCAGGTTCTGGCGACGGCGATGAAGTTGCAGCAACAGCGCAAGTCCAATGCTCGCTTCCGCAGCCGCAAGGCTGATGGCGAGAATATACATCACCTGACCATCGGTCTGGCCCCAGTAGCTTCCGGCGACCACAAAGGCCAGCGCGGAGGCGTTAATCATGATTTCCAACCCGATCAGCATAAACAGCAGATTGCGGCGGATAACCAGACCGGTTAAACCCAGTACGAATAAGACAGCCGCGAGGATCAGTCCATGTTGTAAGGGGATCATGCGTGCTCCTCCGTTTTTCTTTTCGCGCGGTCATCGGCGCGGTTGCTCAGCACTTCACCTGAACGCTCTTCGCGTCCAACGTGGAAGGCCACAACCAGACCCGCCAGCAGCAGCATCGAAGCCAGTTCGACCGCCAGTACATACGGACCAAACAGGGAAATACCGACTGCTTTCGCGCTGATTGGCGTACCGTCAATGCCCTGATCGTTAACGCCCAGAATGGCGTACACAATGACCACCAGCATGATGGCCGACAGAATCGCCGGACCAATCCACACCTGCGGTTTCAGCCACTGGCGTTCCTGTTCAATTTCAGAACCACCGAGGTTGAGCATCATTACCACGAACACGAACAGCACCATGATGGCGCCCGCGTAGACGATAATTTCCAGCGCACCGGCGAAGTAAGCGCCTAACGAGAAGAACACCCCGGAAATCGCCAACAGCGAAATAATCAGATACAGCAACGCGTGTACCGGATTGGTGTGGGTGATCACCCGCAAGGTTGCGAGAATGGCTATCAGGCCACAGATATAAAAAGCGAACTCCATTGCCCCTCTCCTTACGGTAACAGGCTCTTGACGTCGATAGGCTTGGCTTCGTTCTCTGCTTCGCCCTTATCTTTGCCGTCGATTGCCATACCTGCCATCCGGTAGAAGTTATATTCCGGGTATTTGCCCGGACCGGAGATCAGCAGATCCTCTTTCTCGTAAACCAGGTCCTGGCGCTTGTACTCACCCAGCTCGAAATCTGGAGTCAGCTGAATAGCCGTTGTCGGACAGGCTTCTTCGCACAGGCCGCAGAAAATGCAGCGTGAGAAGTTAATGCGGAAAAACTCCGGATACCAGCGGCCATCTTTGGTCTCTGCTTTTTGCAAAGAGATACAGCCTACCGGACACGCTACCGCACACAGGTTACAGGCAACGCAGCGCTCTTCACCGTCCGGATCGCGGGTCAGAACGATACGACCACGAAAACGGGGCGGTAGATAGACCGGCTCTTCCGGGTACATCTGCGTTTCGCGTTTCGCGAACGCATGCAGGCCGATCATCCAGATACTGCGTACCTGGGTGCCGAAACCTACGAACAATTCTTTTAAGGTCATGGTCTTTGTGTCCCTTATTGCGCCTGCCACAGAATGACAGCCGCCGTTACCAGCAAGTTGACGAGCGTCAGCGGCAGACAGACTTTCCAGCCGAAGGACATTACCTGGTCATAACGAGGACGCGGTAACGACGCACGAATCAAAATGAACATCATCATGAAGAACGCGGTTTTCAGCGCGAACCAGACGAATGGCGGTAAGAACGGGCCATGCCAGCCACCGAAGAACAGGGTAACCATCAGTGCAGAAATGGTGACGATACCGATGTACTCACCCACGAAGAACAGACCGAATTTCATACCGGAATATTCAATGTGGTAACCGTCGGCCAGTTCCTGCTCGGCTTCTGGCTGGTCGAACGGATGACGGTGACACACCGCCACGCCCGCGATGGCAAAGGTGACAAAACCAAAGAACTGCGGAATTACGTTCCAGATATCAGCCTGGTTGTTGACGATGTCGGTCATGTTAAATGAGCCGGCCTGCGCCACCACGCCCATCAGGGAAAGTCCGAGGAACACTTCATAGCTCAGCGTTTGCGCAGACGCACGCATCGCACCGAGCAGGGAGTATTTGTTGTTACTGGACCAGCCGGCGAACAGTACCGCGTATACCGCGAGGCCTGCCATCATCAGGAAGAACAGGATCCCGATGTTCAGGTCAGCGACCACCCAGTTCGGACTCACCGGCACGATGGCGAAAGCCAGCAGCAGCGAGGTGAAAGCGATCATTGGTGCCAGGGTAAAGATGACGCGATCCGAGAATTTCGGGATCCAGTCTTCTTTAAAGAACATCTTGATCATGTCCGCAACCAGCTGGAGCGAACCGCCCCAGCCAACACGGTTCGGTCCGTAACGGTTCTGGAACAGACCCAGCAGACGACGTTCGCCAAAGCTCATGAATGCCCCGCAGGTGACCACCACCAGCAGGATCACGACCGCTTTGAGAATGCTCAGCAGGATCTCAATCAGATCGGGTGTAATCCAACTCATTGTTGTGCCTCCTGCAGATCCTCAAGACGCGCACCTGCCAGTACCGGCGCGATGCCAGGCATACCCATCGGCAAACCAACCTGCCCTGCCGTTAATCCTTCAGCGATTTCAACCGGCAGCGTAACCGTGTTGCCATCGTAGCTGAAAGAAACGCGCGTACCGGCATTAACCCCCAACTTCGCGGCATCAGCCGGATTGAGTTTAATGTACGGCTGCGGCATACGGGTCTGGAAGACCGGCGCACGTTGTGACATTTCGTCGCTACCAAACAGATGGTAGTAAGGCGCGATACGCCACTGACCATCCTGAGCCTGGAAGCTCGCCGGAACGGTAGTGAAGTAATCCATCCCATCCGCAGAAGCTTCGATCAGACGCACGCCTGGGTCGCCATGACGCAGTTTACCGCCCACTTCATCCTGGAACTTATTCCACGCCTGTGGGGAGTTCCAGCCTGGTGCCCAGGCAAACGGAATTTGTGAACGCGGCGCAGACGGTTGGTTGTTCCCTTCCATCGAGAAAGCGAACATGGTGTCTTTGTCCTGCGGCTGGCGCGGTTCGTGTACGCTGATGTTGGCGCGCATTGCGGTACGACCGCTGTAGCGGTGCGGTTCACGTGCCAGTTTCTGTCCACGAATACGGAAGGTTGCATCCGGCGCGGCATCTTTAATACCCGCCAGTTGCGGCAACTTCTCAACGACCGCGTCGATGACGTGGTCAAGCTGCGTCCAGTCCACTTCACGGCTCTGCACGGTGCTGTGCAGCGAGTGCAGCCAGCGCCAGCTTTCCAGCATGACGGTGTTGCTGTCGTAGTAGGACGGGTCGTAGACCTGGAAGAAGCGTTGGGCGCGGCCTTCGTTGTTAATCACCGTACCATCGCTTTCGGCGAAGCTTGCGGCGGAAAGCACCAGATGGGCGTTTTCCATAATTGCCGTACGCTGATGGTCAACGACCAGTACCAGTGGCGCTTTCGCCAGCGCAGCGTTCACACGCGTAGCTGAAGCATGGCGATGCAGGTCATTTTCCAGCACCACAACGGCGTCAGCACGACCTGTTTCCAGCTCGGTCAGCGCATCGTCAAGGGAACCACCGCCAATCATACCCAGGCCCATGCTGTTAACAGAGCGAGCAATCATGGTGATGCCGACGTCAGCGCCCCGACCTTTCAGCGCCTTCGCCACGTTGGCAGCCGCCTGAATCACCTCGGCGCTACCGGCGTTGGTACCGGAAATAATCAGTGGTTTCTTCGCTCCGGCCAAGGCCTGAACGATAACGTCAATTTTGTTCTGCAGGTCACGATCGATACCGTCAACCGCCGGGGCGTTGTTATCCAGCGCGTGGGCGATAGCGAAACCTAAACGCGCCTGATCTTCAACCGGCGCACGGTAGGTCCATGCGGCGATATCATCCAGACGGGTGTTATCGACGTTGGTGACGAACAGCGGATGCTTGGCGCGCTGGCCGATGTTGAGGATGGCCGCAATCTGCCAGTCGGCCACTTTCTGCGCCGCCGCCATTTCGCGTGCTTTACCTTTCACCGCCTGACGCACTGCCAGCGCAACGCGCGCGCCGGTCTGGGTGACATCTTCGCCCAGCACCAGAACCGCATCGTAGGATTCGATTTCGCGCAGTGCCGGAGTATGAATACCGCCGTCACGCAGTACGCTCAGCGCCAGCTGCAGACGTTCCTGCTCGCCCTGGGCAATACCGGTATAGAAGTTATCCGCACCGACCAGTTCGCGCAGTGCGAAGTTGCTTTCAACGCTGGCGCGCGGGGAGCCGATACCAATCACTTTCTTCGACTGACGCAGAATATCTGCCGCGCCCTGCATCGCCTGTTCGGCGTTCAGCGTGATCAGGTCATCGCCACGACGCTGTACCGGCTGACGCGGACGGTCTTTCAGGTTCACGTAACCATAGCCAAAACGACCACGGTCGCAGAGGAAGTAATGGTTAACAGTACCGTTATAACGGTTTTCGATACGACGCAGTTCACCGTAGCGCTCGCCCGGGCTGGTGTTACAGCCGATGGAACACTGCTGGCAGATGCTCGGCGCAAACTGCATGTCCCATTTACGGTTATAACGCTCGGAGTGCGTTTTATCGGTGAAGACGCCGGTCGGACAAATTTCGACCAGGTTGCCGGAGAATTCGCTTTCGAGCGTACCGTCTTCCGGACGACCGAAGTAGACGTTGTCATGTGCGCCATAGACGCCCAGATCCGCGCCATCGGCGTAATCTTTGTAGTAACGTACGCAGCGATAGCAGGCGATGCAGCGGTTCATTTCATGAGAGATGAACGGCCCCAGGTCCTGGTTGCGGTGCGTACGCTTCGTGAAGCGGTAGCGACGGAAGCTATGACCGGTCATGACGGTCATATCCTGAAGGTGGCAGTTACCGCCCTCTTCACAGACCGGACAGTCGTGCGGGTGGTTAGTCATCAACCACTCCACTACGCTTTCGCGGAACTGCTTCGCTTCTTCGTCATCAATAGAAATAAAGGTGCCTTCGGTGGCCGGTGTCATACAAGACATCACCAGGCGACCACGCGTGTCTTCCGCGTTTTGATATTGCTTCACCGCACACTGGCGGCAAGCACCGACGCTTCCCAGCGCCGGGTGCCAGCAAAAGTACGGAATATCAAGGCCGAGAGACAGACAAGCTTCCAGCAGGTTGTCCGCTCCGTTGACCTCATATTCTTTGCCGTCTACATGAATCGTAGCCATAGTCAGCATGCTTCCAGTTGGCTCGGTCGTAACCGAGCGTTAATCGAATTACTTATCGCGATGCAGGGGTTAACCTGCAATTACCAGCGCTCTTTCAGCAGGTTCGGCTGAATACCACCAATCTGATGGGTATTGCTGAAGGACTGCTTGATGCCAGCTTCGAATTCTTCGCGGAAATATTTAATGGCGCTCTGCAGCGGTTCCACCGCACCCGGTGCGTGTGCACAGAAGGTTTTACCCGGGCCGAGGAAACGACACAGTTGCTCAAGTGTCTCGATATCCCCTGGCTGGCCTTCGCCACGCTCCAGCGCGCGCAGAATTTTCACACTCCACGGCAGACCGTCACGGCACGGCGTACACCAGCCGCAGGACTCGCGGGCAAAGAACTCTTCAAGGTTACGCACCAGTGGAACCATGCCGATCTCGTGATCGACGGCCATTGCCAGCGCGGTACCCAGACGGCTGCCTGCTTTACCGATGCTTTCGAATTCCATTGGCAGGTCAAGGTGCGCCTCGGTCAGGAAGTCAGTACCCGCGCCGCCAGGCTGCCAGGCTTTAAACTTCAGGCCATCGCGCATGCCGCCCGCGTAATCTTCGAGGATCTCACGCGCGGTAGTACCGAAAGGCAGTTCCCACAGGCCAGGATTCTTCACACGACCGGAGAAGCCCATCAGCTTGGTGCCTGCGTCTTTGCTCTTCGAAATGTTCTGGTACCACTCCACGCCGTTCGCGAGGATAGCCGGTACGTTACACAGGGTTTCAACGTTGTTTACGCAGGTCGGCTTACCCCATGCGCCAGAGCTTGCCGGGAACGGCGGCTTGGAACGCGGGTTAGCACGGCGACCTTCGAGGGAGTTAATCAGCGCGGTTTCTTCACCGCAGATATAACGCCCTGCCCCGGTGTGGACAAACAGTTCGAAGTCAAAACCGGTGCCCATGATGTTTTTGCCAAGCAGACCGGCTTCGGTCGCTTCGGCGATCGCGCGACGCAGATGCACGGCCGCTTCGATATATTCACCGCGCAGGAAGATGTAACCACGGTACGCTTTCAGCGCAAACGCGGAGATCAGCATGCCTTCCACCAGCAGGTGCGGCAGCTGCTCCATCAGCAGACGGTCCTTATAGGTGCCCGGTTCCATTTCATCGGCGTTACACAGCAGGTAACGGATGTTCATGGATTCGTCTTTCGGCATCAGGCTCCACTTCAGACCGGTGGAAAAGCCCGCGCCGCCGCGCCCTTTCAGGCCAGCGTCTTTTACCTGATTAACGATTTCATCCGGTGACAGCCCGGTCAGGGCCTTTCGCGCACCTTCGTAGCCGTTCTTGCTACGGTATTCGTCCAGCCATACCGGCTGTTTGTCATCACGCAGACGCCAGGTCAGCGGATGCGTTTCGGGAGTACGGATAATGTCTTTCATTTATACCGCTCCAGCAGTTCGGGAATGCCTTCCGGGGTCAGGTGAGCGTGAGTATCCTCATCGATCATCATGTTTGGCCCTTTATCGCAGTTCCCCAGGCAACAGGTTGGCAGCAGCGTAAAACGACCGTCAAAGGTCGTCTGCCCCGGCTTGATGTTGAGTTTTTTCTCAAGCGCAGCCTGGATCCCCTGGTAGCCGTTGATATGGCACACCACGCTGTCGCAGTAGCGGATCACGTGGCGACCTACCGGCTGGCGGAAGATCTGGCTATAGAACGTGGCAACACCTTCTACGTCGCTTGCCGGGATACCCAGCACATCCGCGATCGCATAGATCGCGCCATCCGGCACCCAGCCACGCTGTTTCTGAACGATTTTCAGCGCTTCAATGGACGCCGCACGCGGGTCTTCGTAGTGGTGCTTCTCGTGCTCAATCGCTTCACGCTCAGCCGCACTCAGCTCAAAAGCCTCGGTTTGTGGTTGTTGATTCTCGTGCATAATTAGCGGTCCACATCTGACATAACAAAATCGATACTACCCAGATGGACGATCAGGTCGGACACCAGGCTGCCACGTACCGCTACCGGGATCTGCTGCAGGTGTGCATAGCTCGGGGTACGGATACGGGTACGATAACTCATGGTGCTGCCATCGCTGGTCAGGTAGTAACTGTTGATACCCTTGGTCGCTTCCACCATCTGGAAGGACTCGTTTGCCGGCATAACCGGTCCCCACGAAACCTGCAGGAAGTGGGTGATCAGGGTTTCGATATGTTGCAGCGTGCGCTCTTTCGGCGGCGGCGTCGTCAGCGGATGATCCGCTTTGAACGGGCCTTCCGGCATGTTATTGAGGCACTGCTCAAGGATGCGCAGACTCTGGCGCAGCTCTTCAACTTTCAGCATCACGCGGGTATAGCAGTCGGACACACCGCCGCCAACCGGAACTTCAAAGTCAAAGTTTTCGTAGCCAGAGTACGGACGCGCTTTACGCACGTCGAAATCAATACCAGTCGCGCGCAACGCAGCACCGGTACAACCCCAGTCCAGCGCTTCTTTCTTGCCGTAAGCGGCAACGCCCTGCGAACGACCTTTCAGGATGGTGTTACGCAGCGCCGCTTTCTCGTAGGAATCCAGACGTTTTGGCATCCAGTCGAGGAAGTCACGCAGCAGCTTGTCCCAACCGCGCGGCAGATCGTGCGCCACGCCGCCGATACGGAACCAGGCCGGGTGCATACGGAAACCGGTGATCGCTTCCACGACGTCATAGATTTTCTGACGGTCGGTAAAGGCGAAGAATACCGGAGTCATTGCGCCGACGTCCTGAATGAACGTGGAGATATACAGCAGGTGGCTGTTGATACGGAACAGTTCAGACAACATCACGCGAATCACGTTGACGCGATCCGGCGTGGTGATACCAGCCAGCTTCTCAACGGCCAGTACGTAAGGCATTTCGTTTACGCAGCCGCCGAGGTACTCAATACGGTCGGTGTACGGAATGTAGCTGTGCCAGGACTGACGTTCACCCATCTTTTCAGCACCACGATGGTGGTAGCCGATGTCAGGTACGCAGTCGACGATTTCTTCGCCATCAAGCTGCAGCACAATACGGAAAGCACCGTGAGAAGACGGGTGGTTAGGACCGAGGTTGAGGAACATGAAGTCCTCGTTTTCGGTACTACGCTTCATACCCCAGTCTTCTGGTTTGAAGGTCAGCGCTTCCATTTCCAGATCCTGCTTGGCTTTGGTCAGCTCAAACGGATCGAATTCGGTCGCACGCGCCGGGTAGTCTTTACGCAGCGGATGACCTTCCCATGTAGACGGCATCAGCAGACGCGTCAGGTGCGGGTGGCCTTCGATATCGATGCCAAACATTTCCCAGGTTTCACGCTCATACCAGTTGGCGTTCGGGAACAGTTTGGTGAAAGTCGGTACGCGCAGATCGTTTTCAGACAATGCCACCTTGAGCATGATATCGCGATTGCGTTCAATGGAGATCAGGTGATAGAAAACGGAAAAATCCGCGGCAGGTAACCCTTCGCGGTGCGTACGCAGACGTTCGTCCATGCCGTGTAAGTCAAACAGCATGACGTAAGGTTTCGGCAGTCTCTTTAAGAAATCGCCAACTTCCAGTAGTTGTTCACGCTTGACCCAAACAACGGGTACCCCGGTGCGAGTCGCCTGAACGGTAAAGGCATCCGGCCCAAAACGGTTGCGCAGTTCGCCAATGACCGGGTCATCAAGGTGATCCCGTGTTTGCCATGCGGCGTCTTGCGCGGTTAAGTCGGTCATATTGTTCACCATTGCAAATGGTCCGTGGTGGTCGGCAGTGCTTCGCGCTATTTATGTAGTGATAAGCGAAGGAAGTGCTGCTGCCGACAGGCGCAAATTAAATCTCGTCTGGTGTACGAAGATTCGTTACAGCAATACGTTCGCCGCGTTTACGCTCGCGTTCTGACTGCATATTGGCGCGATAAACGCCCTGATCGCCAACCACCCAGGAGAGCGGACGGCGTTCTTTGCCAATCGAATCTTGCAGCAGCATCAGAGCCTGCATATACGCTTCCGGACGCGGCGGACATCCCGGGATGTACACATCAACCGGAATAAATTTATCAACGCCCTGCACAACAGAATAGATGTCGTACATACCGCCGGAGTTGGCGCATGCGCCCATGGAGATAACCCATTTCGGTTCCAGCATCTGATCGTAGAGGCGCTGAATAACCGGTGCCATTTTGGTAAAGCAGGTTCCGGCTACCACCATCAGGTCAGCCTGACGCGGCGATGCACGCAGTACTTCCGCACCGAAACGGGCCACATCGTGCACGGCGGTAAACGAGGTCACCATCTCAACGTAGCAGCAGGAAAGGCCAAAGTTATATGGCCAAATTGAGTTTTTACGGCCCCAGTTAACCATGTCATGCAGCTTGCCCATGAACACGTTTTTGTTAACTTCTTGCTCCAGGGGGTCGGTTACGATCTCCTGTTTTTGCAGGGGGTAACGGTCGTTCTCACCGTTAGGATCTATGCGGGTGAGCGTATAATCCATCTTAATGCCTCGCGGTTAGCGTTGACGATTAGCGATACTGTTCGTTTCCGGGTTCATACGCTCGCGGCGTGAACGCGCGGGCGTCCAGTCCAGCGCGCCAATACGCACCAGATAAACCAGACCTGCCAGTAACACAAAAATAAAAATTGCAGCTTCCACAAAGCCAATCCAGCCGCTTTCACGGATAGAAGTTGACCATGCGAACAGATACAGCGCTTCAACGTCGAAGATAACGAAGAACATGGCTACCAGATAAAACTTGGCAGACAGGCGCAAGCGGGCGGTGCCGACCGAGTCGATACCTGATTCAAACGGCACGTTTTTAGATCTCGCGCGCGCGCGACCACCTAAAAACCAGCCGCCGACGAGCATCAGGCAGCACAGGCCAATGGCAACAATAAGAAAGATAGCGAATGCCCAGTGATGAGCGATGATTTCAGTGGATGTTGACATACTCATTGCTTACTCATCAAAAGTAGCGCCAAATTCTCTGCTCTTTTCGGCAGATGAACGCCACATCGATTCATGGGGAGGAATAAAAAAAACCTTACAATCACTGTGAAAAACCATTTTATACAGCTAATTGATGGGGTTTTTTACTCCTTTCTATAACCTTTTGTCAACTTTAACAAAAGTTTCCTCACATTATTTTACACCAATCCAACTTCATTAACATAAAGTGCTGTTTAGACCAATTTCGATCGCATCATCGGTCATTTTTAACGTTGTTGAATCGTGTCCGTAGTGAAGTAAAAAAGATAATACTCGTCTATTTTGACAGGAATTCACCCAGATGCCTCCCCCTAAATGGGAGTATTTTCTTGATCTGTGACACGCTTTTGTTAATTCACCATAAAAAACAGCAACAATTTCTCTAGTTTTTTAACATGGAAACAATTAGCAATGCTGCTGATTATTTTTTAGTCTAACATCAGGCCATTTTTTTACCTTCTGATTTTGTTAAGTTTTAGTATAGCAAATGACATAAAGCGGCAATATTTGCATAAAAAAAGAGCCGCTGGATGTTCTTTCAGCATCAGCGGCTCTTTTTTACACTTACATTTTAAAACTGTTTTTTGTGACGGGTTACTCAAAGTCGCCTTCAACAATCAGCGAGTCATCTCCCCCTTCAGGGGTAAACTGATTGTATTGCCAAGGATTTTGATACGTTTGCATCGACTTAAAGATAACGTCTGCCAGCTCATTTTGCGTGGACGGATCGCAGCACAACAGATACTCAGTATCAGGCAATGGCGGCAATCCGTCGGCGGCACCCAGGACGCGCAAATCCGGACTCATCATTTCAACAGGACGCGCAGTGACGCCGAGCCCTGCTTTTACCGCCGCACGAACCGCGGGTAATGTTGAAGCGACATATGCCAGACGCCATGGAATCTGTGCAGCGTTTAATGTCGCCAGCACGATATCGCGAAACGGACTCGGATCGTCCAGCAGAACCAACGGTACCGGCTCACCCTTTTGCAGGATATATTCGGCAGCGCAGTACCAGTGTGTTGGCGAGGTACGCAGATTCAGACATTCAAAATCGCCTGGTCGGTTGGTGGTAACCACCAAATCCACTTCTTGCGACTTTAGCATATCCACCATATAAGCGTTACGCTTGACTCTCACATCCAGCGCAAGCTTCGGATAAACCGAACTTATACGGTTGAGCAGGAAAGGCAGTATGGTATCGGCGGATTCATCAGAAGCACCGATAGTTAACACTCCCTGAAGATTATTAAACATTAATGATGAGCATGCCTCATCATTAAAACGCAGTATTTTTCTGGCGTAACCCAACAGTTGTATACCATGTTCGGTCAGTAGCTTGTTGCGTCCATGGCGTGCGAACAACTCTTTCCCCACGAGTTGCTCAAGACGCTGCATTTGCTGACTCACCGCAGACTGAGTTCGACATACCGCAGCTGCCGCAGCCGCAAAGGTATTCAGGTCGGCAACAGCAACGAAGGTTCTCAGCAGATCGAGGTCGAGGTTAATTATCGGACGATTTGCATTTATCATAGTTTTTCACTTACTCGCGGGTCATACCGGGTTAATGCTGTGCATTTGGAATCAAACAACTCCATTTGTAATGTGCCTCCCTCGCAGTTTCGCTTAGTGTAACCAAGTGAAAATAAGGATGTATTTGGTTTAACAAACGAAACAATTCTCTTTCTGAGCTATTTTAATACCCGTGATATTCATCGGAATATAGCAACGAGAAAGAGCCGGATTTTTAGCTGCTGGATGATTCTGACTTATGGAAAACATGTAAATTTTGTAAATTTAAAAAAAAGTTAACGAACAATAATTTACACATTAAGAACTATCTTTTCAGTATGTTAGGAACAACCAACCAACATTTGAATTATCTTAAAATTCAGACTACTTACCATTTCATGGGACTTATCTTAACCTAAAACCACTATATTTATAAGTGTTATCGTGAATAATTCCAGGCAAATTCGTGTTATGTCCTGACAGCAGTTTCCCTATTATTAGCCCACTCAATTTGATGCCATTTAAATATTAAATAATAATTAATTAAGAATCCCTCAATTCATTAATTATGCTTAACAATGGATTTACACCGTATCACGGACGGATCAGACCGATAACAACCCCCGCAGCTAAAACCTCAGTATTTTCGAATTGCCTCATCCAGCTTAGACGTCGGTGACATTTCGCTTTACAACCTTAACTTTTTTTGACCAGACAAATCACCACAACCAAACCTTCATAGCAAATCATATAACTAATAAAATACAGTTAACCAGATTATTATTCTATGATAATTGCATCATTTAGTTGTTAACAGTTAATTATAACTTCATGGCTTTTCAAAATGTTCTACTAAAGACCCTTCAAAACTCACCGCCGTGGGAGTACATTGTGCTGGGCTGACTTCCATGGCAGGGAGTGGCATTCACAGCTAAAAAGGTCAACGTTCATGTCCCCCATTGAAAAATCCAGCAAATTAGAAAACGTCTGTTATGACATTCGCGGCCCGGTTCTGAAGGAAGCAAAGCGCCTGGAAGAAGAAGGCAATAAAGTTCTGAAACTGAACATCGGCAACCCGGCGCCATTCGGGTTTGAAGCGCCAGATGAAATTCTGGTGGATGTGATCCGCAATTTGCCAACAGCGCAAGGATATTGCGACTCAAAAGGTCTTTATTCCGCCCGTAAAGCGATTATGCAGCATTACCAGGCCCGTGGTATGCGCGACGTCACCGTGGAAGATATTTATATCGGTAACGGCGTTTCTGAATTAATTGTGCAGGCTATGCAGGCATTGCTGAATAGCGGGGACGAAATGCTGGTTCCTGCCCCTGATTATCCACTGTGGACGGCGGCGGTTTCGCTCTCCGGCGGTAATGCCGTTCACTACCTGTGTGACGAATCATCAGACTGGTTCCCGGACCTCGATGATATCCGCGCCAAAATTACACCGCGTACCCGCGGGATCGTCATCATCAACCCAAACAACCCAACCGGCGCTGTTTATTCTAAAGAGCTGCTGATGGAGATTGTTGAGATTGCTCGCCAGAACAACCTCATCATCTTTGCGGATGAGATTTACGACAAAATTCTCTACGATGACGCTGAACACCACTCCATCGCGGCAATGGCTCCGGACCTGCTGACCATCACCTTCAACGGCCTGTCAAAAACCTATCGCGTCGCTGGTTTCCGTCAGGGCTGGATGGTGCTGAACGGACCGAAAAAACATGCCAAAGGGTATATTGAAGGTCTTGAGATGCTGGCCTCTATGCGCTTATGTGCCAACGTTCCGGCGCAACATGCTATTCAGACCGCGCTGGGCGGATACCAGAGCATCAGCGAATTCATCATGCCTGGTGGGCGTCTGTATGAACAACGCAACCGTGCATGGGAACTGCTCAATGACATTCCCGGCGTCTCTTGCGTAAAACCGCGCGGCGCACTGTATATGTTCCCGAAAATTGATGCTAAACGCTTCAACATTCATGACGACCAGAAGATGGTGCTCGACTTCCTGCTGCAGGAGAAAGTTCTGCTGGTGCAGGGGACGGCGTTCAACTGGCCGTGGCCGGATCATTTCCGCATCGTTACGCTGCCGCGAATTGATGATATCGAAATGTCGTTGAGTAAATTTGAGCGTTTCCTGTCGGGTTATCGCCAGCTGTAACCCCGCAAAGTGCTACCGGGTTTGCATCCGGTAGCACTCTCTGCGCAAAATACCGTTACTGAAGTCACTGAGTAAGGGTCGTTATGAAGCAGAGCCACTTTTTTGCCCACCTCTCCCGTCT
Source organism: Citrobacter sp. Ce104 (assembly GCF_030334595.1). Classification (NCBI taxonomy): domain Bacteria; kingdom Pseudomonadati; phylum Pseudomonadota; class Gammaproteobacteria; order Enterobacterales; family Enterobacteriaceae; genus Citrobacter; species Citrobacter sp. Ce104. The sequence continues at coordinate 563,209 of NZ_JAOWDP010000068.1, read as the reverse complement.
GAAACTCATTAATCGCTGGCCACTGATGCGCAATGTGCGCACCGAAAACGTGTCTGAACACAGTCTGCAGGTTGCCATGGTTGCTCATGCGCTGGCCGCGATCAAAAACCGTAAATTTGGTGGTCAGGTGAATGCTGAGCGTATTGCCCTACTGGCGATGTATCACGATGCGTCAGAGGTGTTGACCGGCGATCTCCCTACCCCGGTGAAATACTTCAACTCGCAGATTGCCCAGGAATATAAAGCGATAGAGAAAATTGCCCAGCAAAAGCTGGTCGATATGGTTCCTGATGAACTGCGCGATATTTTTGCGCCTCTCATTGATGAACATGCCTTGAGTGAAGAAGAGAGATCGATTGTTAAACAGGCCGATGCCCTGTGCGCATATCTGAAGTGTCTGGAGGAACTCTCCGCCGGTAACAACGAGTTTCTGCTGGCTAAAACGCGTCTGGAAAAAACGCTGGAATCGCGACGCAGCGAGGAGATGGACTACTTTATGGACGTATTCGTCCCGAGCTTTCACCTCTCATTAGATGAAATAAGCCAGGATTCACCATTGTAAGTTTGCACCGACATTACCTTTATATGCCGGACAGGATGTTAGCCTCCATCCGGCATATAAAAATCAAAACGGGAACAGCATCGGGATCATCACCACGCACACCACCATCACAATGATGGTAAACGGCACGCCAATCTTCACAAAATCGCTAAAACTGTAGTTGCCAGGCCCGAGCACCAGCGTGTTTACTGGCGAAGAAACCGGCGTCATAAAGGCCGCGGATGCCGCCATCGCAATCACCATCGCAAAAGGATAAGGCGAAACACCCATCGACTTTGCTGCCGCCAGCGCGATTGGCGCCATCAGCACCGCCGTCGCGGTGTTGGAGATAAATAACCCGATGGTCGCGCACAGCACGAACAGGCAGCCCAGCATCATATACGGACCATACCCACCGCCGACGTCCATCAGCCCTTTCACCACCAGATCGACACCGCCGGTTTTTTGTAAGGCCAGCGCGAAGGGCATCATCCCGACAATCAAAATAATGCTCGGCCAGTGAATCGCTTTATAGGCGCTTTCGGCATCGATACAACGAAATTTCCCCATCAGCAGACAGGCGATGATCGCGGCAACCGTATTGGGAATTTCATCAGTGAGCATCAGGGCGACCATCAGCACCAGGCAGAAAATCGCATGCGGCGCCTGGCTGTGCGCCGGAGAAGCTTCACTGACTTCCACGGGCATATTCAGCACCACAAAATCGCGCCCTTTTTGTCCAAGCAGCGTGATAAGCTTCCAGTTTCCCACCACTAAAATGATATCGCCCATCAACAGCGGCTCATCAACCACCGCTCCGGCCAGCGCTGTACCATCACGCTTCAGCCCAACGACATTCAGCCCGTAACGCGTACGAAAAGCGATTTCCCGTACCGTTTTGCCGATCAATTCCGACTCAGGGATCAGAGAGATTTCGGCCATCCCCACGTCAAGCGCCTGCTCGGAGAAGTATTCGCCGCGCAGTACCATCGGCTCCAGCAGTTGCTCACTGCAAAACTCTCGCAGATCGACATCCGCTGCAGACATATCAATCAGCAGCACGTCACGGGCGCGAAACTCAGAAACCCCGTTTACGTCAACGATCACGCGACGAAAACGACGCCAGCGCTCCACGCCAATCACGTTTGCCCCGTAGCGCTCACGCAGTTTCAGGTCGTCCAGACGCTGGCCTATCATAGGAGAACCCGGACGAATCGCCAGGCGACGCGCGCGCCCGGTCAGGCGATATTCTTTAATCAGATCGCGAAAGGTCCGGCGTTTCCAGCCGTCTCCCGGCTGGCCGGAATCTTCCCCCTTGAGCATAAAGCGCATCAGCAGCATATAAATTATGCCGAGCACCAGAACTACCAGCCCCATCGGGGTAACGCTAAAAAAACTGAAACCGTTAAGTCCTTCGCGCAACAATTCACTGTTGACGACCAGGTTGGGCGGCGTCGCCACCAGCGTCATCATGCCGCTGATTAGTCCTGCAAAACTCAGTGGCATCATCAGGCGTGAAGGGGAAATTTCCATGCGCATGGAAACGCTTAGGACCACCGGAATAAAGATGGCGACCACGCCGGTCGAACTCATAAACGCACCAAGCCCGGCGACGGTAATCATCAGCAACACCAGCATTTTGACTTCACTGCTGCCAGCCACCTTCACCAGCCAGGCTCCCATTACCGTCGCCACCCCAGTACGCACCAGGCCATCGCCGATAATGAATAAAGCCGCTATCAAAATAACGTTAGGATCGCTGAATCCGGAAAAGGCTTCTGTGATGCTCAATGTTCCGCTGAGAACAAAGGCAATAATGACCAGCAAAGCGACCGCATCCATACGCACTCTGCCAGTTGCAAACAAAACGACGGCAATCGCCAGCAATGAGAGAACCCATATCAATTCACCGTTCACAACATATCCTTGTTAAATGAGAGGGATGAGTCGATTCTGCCATAAAAAAGCCCCAACAATCTGGGGCTAAATCATGATCAGGTATTTCTTACCACGACCACATTTCCGTTGGGTTGTTTGGTCACAGAAATATGTTCCAGACTGGTCAGCGAAAAATCGACCTCATCCAGACGCGGCGTATCCGCAGGCGCGTTGACCGCTATCACATGACACCCTGCTGCCAGTCCTGAGAGCACTCCGGCAGGCGCATCTTCCACCACCGCGCATTCCTGTGGCGCAAGACCCAGAAGCTGCGCGCCGAGCAGATAGGCGTCTGGCTCTGGCTTCCCTCTTTTTACCCGCTCGGCGGTGACAAACACTTCAGGAGCAGGAAGCCCCGCGACACGGTGGCGCGCCCGCGCGACTGGCATAGATCCAGAGGTCACAATCGCCCATGGAATACCCGCTTTATTGAGGTGGTTGAGTAAATCAACCGCCCCCGGCAGCGCGGTGATCCCAGCGGTTTCCGTCGCTTCGATCTGCTCCAGGCGGGTGAATTCCGCGGCGATCTCAGCCTCAGATTTTCCCACCATAAAGTGTCGCAGGGAGGTAATGGCCTGCTTGCCATGAATAAAGCCGAGCACCTCGGCATGATCGAGGCCAAAACGATCGGCCCAGTTGCACCACGCGCGTTCTACCGCGGGTAAGGAATCGACCAGTGTCCCATCCAGATCAAACAGAAAACCTTTGCACTGCACGCTCGCCCCCTCAGGCATTAATGATTTGGTTAATTTCATTCGCGCTCAGGTGATACTGGCGCGGGCAAGAGTGCCAGACATTCAGCATACGCTGATATTTTTCCCACATCGGGGTCTGGGCGTTGAAGCCATGCGTACCCGCATCGAAGTGGGTATAACGACCTTCCACATTGACCATAAAACGAACGTACCCGAGGAAACGGGCTTCCGTTGCGGCGTCAAAACCGAGGAAGGTCACGCGACGCTCATCAATGGCCTGCGCGTCTTTAAGGTTAGTCCAGGACACATGTAATGCGTGATACATCTCCATAATATCGATAATCGTACGACAGGTTTCTTCCGTCAGCTCACCAAACTCACGATCCAGCTCGCGCATCTGCAAGCCGTAACCGCGTTCAATAATCGTCTGCAAACGACGATAACGCTCGGCGTTAGTTGGATCGAGCATAGTCATCATTTTGTACTGATTCGACAAAATCAGACGTTGAGCGTTGGTCATTTCCATTTGGGACTCCTGTATCACTGCTACTGCGATGAAAAAAAAGAAGGCATCTTGTGCCTTCTTTTATATGCGTAATCAGGGGTCAATTACAAATCATCGAGGAAAGTTTTATCCAGTTGTTTGAAGGCGCGCTTAAGCGTGTCAGCCAGCGCCTGGTAATCAGGCTTTCCTTCTACCGGAGAGAGCGCCTGCCCGGCCTCTTGCAATTTACCCCGAACTTCGTAGAACCAGTTGAGTATTGAAGGCGGCAGCGGCGTTACAGAACGTTTACCCAGCCACCACATGCCCTGCATCGGCAGGCTGAGCGCAAACAGCGCAGTCGCCACGGCCGGTCCCAACTGCCCGCCGAGCGCAATTTGCCAGCATAAGGTGAAGACAGCGATGGGTGGCATAAAACGGATTGCGTAACGCGTCATGCGAATCACGCGGTTCTCAACAAACACGGGCGCGAGGCGCTTTTCCATTGGCCACGTCTTCGCATAGTGCTGCCCCCGGCGAAACAAGCTAAAAAAATTGACGGAACGATTATCCGGTGTCGACATGGCGGTTACCTCAACTTCACATATAAAAATTAAAAAATTTGTGCAAAACAACAACTACAAGGGACATCGTTCAAAACATTTTGTCTTTGATACCCACATTCAGGTATCCTGTGCCGGCCTGTAAGGCCTTTAGTCCAAAATCATTGAGTCGTCAAATTGGCATATAGTATGCCATTGCCTGAAAAATACGCAAAATGACATAGACTCAAAGGTATTTATTCCATCGTGCCCAAAAAGACAATGGCGCATGATGTTAATCATAAACGTCGGTGTCATCATGCGCTACGCTCTATGACTCCCTGACGTTTTTTTAGCCACGTATCATAAATAGGTACTTCCATGTCGAGTAAGTTAGTACTGGTTCTGAACTGCGGTAGCTCCTCACTGAAATTTGCCATCATCGATGCAGTAAACGGTGAAGAATACCTCTCTGGTTTAGCCGAATGTTTCCATCTCCCAGAAGCACGTATCAAGTGGAAAATGGACGGCGGTAAACAAGAAGCGGCTTTAGGTGCAGGCGCCGCTCACAGTGAAGCGCTGAACTTTATCGTTAACACTATTCTGGCACAAAAACCAGAATTGTCCGCGCAATTGACCGCTATTGGTCACCGTATCGTACACGGCGGCGAGAAGTACACCAGCTCCGTGGTTATCGATGATTCTGTTATCCAGGGCATCAAAGATTCCGCCTCTTTCGCACCGCTGCATAACCCGGCTCACCTGATCGGTATCGCAGAAGCGCTGAAATCCTTCCCGAATCTGAAAGACAAAAACGTGGCTGTATTCGACACCGCGTTCCATCAGACTATGCCGGAAGAGTCTTACCTCTATGCTCTGCCGTACAGCCTGTACAAAGAACACGGCGTTCGTCGTTACGGCGCGCACGGTACCAGCCACTTCTTCGTCACTCAGGAAGCGGCAAAAGTGCTGAACAAACCGGTTGATGAGCTGAACATCATCACTTGCCACCTGGGCAACGGCGGTTCTGTATCTGCTATCCGTAATGGTAAATGTGTTGATACCTCCATGGGTCTGACCCCGCTGGAAGGTCTGGTGATGGGTACGCGTTCCGGTGACATCGACCCGGCGATCATCTTCCACCTGCACGATACCCTGGGCATGAGCGTTGACCAGATCAACAAAATGCTGACCAAAGAGTCCGGCCTGCTGGGTCTGACCGAAGTCACCAGCGACTGCCGTTATGTTGAAGATAACTACGCCACTAAAGAAGACGCTAAACGTGCAATGGACGTTTACTGCCACCGTCTGGCGAAATACATCGGTGCTTACACCGCGCTGATGGATGGTCGTCTGGATGCCGTTGTCTTCACCGGTGGTATCGGTGAAAACGCAGCGATGGTTCGTGAACTGTCTCTGGGCAAACTGGGCGTTCTGGGCTTTGACGTTGACCACGAACGTAACCTGGCCGCACGTTTCGGCAAATCTGGTTTCATCAACAAAGAAGGTACCCGTCCTGCGCTGGTTATCCCAACCAACGAAGAACTGGTTATCGCGCAAGACGCGAGCCGCCTGACTGCCTGATTTCACACCGCCAGCCTAGCTGGCGGTGCTGTTTTGTAACCCGTCTAAATTGGCGGTAACGAAAGAGGATAAACCGTGTCCCGTATTATTATGCTGATCCCTACCGGAACCAGCGTCGGTCTGACCAGCGTCAGCCTTGGCGTGATCCGCGCAATGGAACGCAAAGGCGTTCGTCTGAGCGTCTTCAAGCCGATCGCTCAACCGCGTGCCGGTGGCGATGCGCCAGACCAGACTACCAGCATCGTCCGTGCTAACTCTTCTCTGCCAGCCGCTGAGCCGCTGAAGATGAGCCACGTTGAGTCTCTGCTGTCCAGCAATCAGAAAGATGTGCTGATGGAAGAGATCATCGCGAACTACCACGCGAACACCAAAGACGCTGAAGTTGTACTGGTTGAAGGCCTGGTCCCAACCCGTAAACATCAGTTCGCACAGTCTCTGAACTACGAAATCGCGAAAACGCTGAACGCGGAAATCGTCTTCGTGATGTCTCAGGGCACCGATACCCCGGAACAGCTGAACGAGCGTATTGAACTGACTCGCAGCAGCTTCGGCGGCGCGAAAAACACCAACATCACCGGCGTAATCGTTAACAAACTGAACGCACCGGTTGATGAGCAGGGCCGTACTCGCCCGGATCTGTCCGAGATTTTCGACGACTCTTCCAAAGCGAAAGTGATCAAAGTTGATCCGGCCAAACTGCAAGAATCCAGCCCGCTGCCGGTTCTGGGCGCGGTGCCATGGAGCTTCGATCTGATTGCTACTCGTGCAATCGATATGGCGCGTCACCTGAACGCCACCATCGTTAACGAAGGCGATATCAATACCCGTCGCGTGAAGTCTGTGACTTTCTGCGCACGTAGCATCCCGCACATGCTGGAGCACTTCCGCGCAGGCTCCCTGCTGGTAACTTCCGCAGATCGTCCTGACGTGCTGGTTGCAGCATGCCTGGCGGCCATGAACGGCGTGGAAATCGGCGCCCTGCTGCTGACTGGCGGCTATGAAATGGACGCGCGCATCACTAAGCTGTGCGAACGTGCATTTGAAACCGGCCTGCCGGTATTCATGGTGAATACCAACACCTGGCAGACCTCTCTGAGCCTGCAGAGCTTCAACCTGGAAGTTCCGGTTGACGATCACGAGCGTATTGAGAAAGTTCAGGAATACGTTGCTAACTACATCAACGCTGACTGGATTGAATCCCTGACCGCGACCTCTGAGCGTAGCCGTCGTCTGTCTCCGCCGGCGTTCCGTTATCAGTTGACTGAGCTGGCACGTAAAGCCGGCAAGCGCGTTGTTCTGCCTGAAGGCGACGAACCGCGTACCGTTAAAGCGGCGGCTATCTGTGCCGAACGTGGTATCGCAACCTGCGTACTGCTGGGTAACCCGGATGAGATCACTCGCGTTGCGGCCTCTCAGGGTGTTGAACTGGGCGCTGGCGTAGAAATCGTTGATCCAGATGTGGTTCGCGAAAGCTACGTTGCTCGTCTGGTCGAACTGCGTAAAAACAAAGGTATGACCGAAACCGTTGCCCGCGAACAGCTGGAAGACAACGTGGTTCTCGGTACCCTGATGCTGGAGCAGGACGACGTTGACGGCCTGGTTTCTGGTGCTGTTCACACTACCGCGAACACCATCCGTCCGCCGCTGCAGCTGATCAAAACTGCGCCGGGTAGCTCCCTGGTGTCTTCCGTGTTCTTCATGCTGCTGCCGGAACAGGTTTACGTTTACGGCGACTGCGCGATCAACCCGGATCCGACCGCAGAGCAGCTGGCAGAAATCGCGATTCAGTCCGCAGAATCCGCTATTGCCTTCGGTATCGAACCGCGCGTAGCGATGCTCTCCTACTCCACCGGCACCTCTGGTGCAGGTAGCGACGTAGAGAAAGTGCGTGAAGCGACTCGTCTGGCGCAGGAAAAACGTCCTGACCTGATGATCGATGGTCCGCTGCAGTACGACGCCGCTGTTATGGCTGACGTAGCGAAATCCAAAGCACCGAACTCTCCGGTTGCAGGTCGCGCTACCGTGTTCATCTTCCCGGATCTGAACACCGGTAACACCACCTACAAAGCGGTACAGCGTTCTGCCGACCTGATCTCCATCGGGCCGATGCTGCAGGGTATGCGCAAGCCGGTGAACGACCTGTCTCGTGGCGCGCTGGTAGACGATATCGTCTACACCATCGCTCTGACCGCGATCCAGTCTTCCCAACAGCAGCAGTAATCTGCCGGGTGTGCCGGATGCCTTATCCGGCAACACCTGTGCTTATCAAACCGGAAATAGATGATATTTCCGGTTTTTTTATCTCTGTTTTTCCCTGTGGCATATTCTGAAACATTTGTCAGGATGCGCTGCATCAATGAATAACTATTCTCCTGTTTGCATACTTACTCTCTTTTGCATTGCAACAGGGATAGTCTTTCATGTCAGAAGTAACAGAATCACAGCCAGCCAGAAAATGGGCGATGCCCGATACGCTGGTGATTATTTTTTTCGTCGCCATTTTAACCAGTCTGGCGACATGGGTTGTTCCCGTCGGGATGTTCGACAGTCAGGAAGTGCAGTATCAGGTTGATGGACAAACCAAAACCCGTAAGGTGGTCGACCCCCACTCTTTTCGAATTCTGACCAACGACGCGGGTGAAGAGCAGTATCACCGGGTGCAATTTTTCACCACCGGTGATGAACGCCCGGGCCTGATGAATTTTCCATTTGAAGGGTTAACCTCCGGATCGAAATTCGGCACCGCCGTCGGCATTATTATGTTTATGCTGGTGATTGGCGGCGCATTCGGCATCGTTATGCGTACCGGAACCATCGATAACGGCATCCTGGCGCTGATCCGCCATACGCGCGGGAACGAAGTCCTGTTTATCCCGGTGCTGTTTATTCTTTTCTCCTTAGGTGGCGCAGTGTTTGGCATGGGGGAAGAGGCCGTCGCCTTTGCCATTATCATTGCTCCGCTGATGGTGCGCCTGGGTTACGACAGTATCACCACCGTTCTGGTTACCTATATCGCGACTCAGATTGGCTTTGCCAGCTCGTGGATGAACCCGTTCTGCGTGGTGGTCGCGCAGGGTATTGCGGGCGTGCCGGTGCTCTCTGGTTCCGGTCTGCGCATCGTGGTGTGGATCATTGCCACGATGATTGGCCTGACCTTCACGCTGGCCTACGCGGCACGCATCAAAAAGAATCCGCTATTGTCCCGGGTTCATGAGTCCGACCGCTTCTTTCGCGAGCAGCAGGACGAGGTTGTGGAACGACGCTTCACGCTGGGCGACTGGCTGGTGCTGCTGGTGCTGACAGCGGTGATGATTTGGGTGGTCTGGGGCGTTATCGTCAACGCGTGGTTTATTCCGGAAATCGCCAGCCAGTTCTTCACCATGGGGCTGGTGATTGGCATTATCGGCGTGGTCTTTCGGCTCAACGGCATGACGGTCAACGTCATGGCCTCCTCGTTTACCGAGGGGGCGCGCATGATGATTGCCCCTGCCCTGCTGGTCGGTTTTGCTAAAGGCATATTACTGCTGGTCGGCAACGGTGAGGCGGGCGAAGCCAGCGTGCTAAACACCCTGCTAAACAGCATTGCCAACGGCATTAGCGGGCTGGATAACGCCATCGCGGCGTGGTTTATGCTGCTGTTCCAGGCGGTATTTAATTTCTTTGTGACTTCCGGCTCTGGTCAGGCCGCGTTGACCATGCCGTTATTAGCGCCATTGGGCGATCTGGTTGGCGTAAACCGTCAGGTCACCGTGCTGGCCTTCCAGTTTGGCGACGGTTTCAGTCATATTATCTATCCAACGTCAGCATCGCTGATGGCAACGTTAGGCGTTTGCCGGGTGGATTTTCGAAACTGGCTGAAGGTTGGCGCCACGCTGTTGGGACTGCTGTTTATTATGTCCAGCGTGGTGGTGATCGGCGCACAGATAATGGGCTACCATTAATTTAATCTTTATATATTTAATATCGGAAGCATTCATCACGCTTCCGATATTTATCATTACTTAATAAAAAAACTTCGCTAATAACATTATAAAATACAACCATCAATATATATTAAATTAAAGCATTCACAAAAATTATATTTATAAAATCATAAAATAAGACTTCATCAATAGATTTTTGAAAAACCGCCATGTTACCCTGCTTCCTCAATTCACTCTTATAAAAACATCATGACGCGAAATACATTTATTATGCTAATGCTGCTTATTGCCCCCTTACGTGCGGTATGGGCAGCAGGTTGTACGTTTATGATTGGCGATACTTCCGACCAAAATGCTACTGTCAATGCAGATATTGGCATCGCTGCCAGCGGGCAAAGTTATTTACCCAATACCGCCGACGTCCTGGTAAAAACCAATAACACCGGAATTTCCTACTGGGGAAAAAACGAAAACAAACAAAGCTCTAAAGTCATTTTTACCCGCGTCGACAATACCACTTTCCCGATGGACCCTAACAACAATAAAGGTGCACTGGTAGACAAATCTATTCCCGGTCTCTACTTTACGCTTGCCGCGAATTTAACGCCGCCTGCTGGCTACTGGACCGGCTGGGAAAAAATGCCCATCTACATGTCCAATGACAGCAGCGTAAACCAAACTGACCCACAGTTCATATGGGGTTGTGCAAACAACTCAAGCGCACAGTGGCTGATGAATGCCACCGCGACCTTTACGCTGACATTCTATACCACCGCCGAGTTCGATCCGGCCCAGGCAGCCGGCAAGCAGGTATTTGCCACCCGGCAAAAAGTAGGCGAAGTGGCCAACAGTACCGGGGCCGGAGGACAAATCGATGTCTATTTAAACGGACCGGTCACCATTACTACCGCCGGATGCGGCGCATTTAAAGCAGATGAAGTAGTCAATCTGGGTGAAGCCAAACTCGATGATTTGTATGCCTCACCACAATTGGTTTTTAATGAAACACGATTTTCGATTAAACTACAAAATTGCTACGGCAAACCCAACCTGGTTGTAAATCTTTCAAGTAACCTGGTGAAAAATAATATGCTCGTGAATACCAACGGCAGTGCTAAAGGGGTTGGTGTGGGATTAAGCTATATTCTAACAACTGGGGGAACGGACTATCTCTTTGATCTCGATTTAACTAAGGCAGTTACATTTGAGCCCCGATATTTGAATTACGATAGTTCGTCCAATGGCACGTTAAATCTGTCTGCCCATCTCGGTGTTATCGATAAAAATGCCTTATCCGGAGGAACGATCAACATACCTGCTGTCATCACCCTGACTCATCCGTAATAAACATCGCTACCGCAACAAATTTTAGCATTGCGGTAGCGGTTAACGTCTTATTCCGTTTCTTCTTCTTTCAGCGATTCATTCTTGGCGTTGCGGGTCATCCACAGCGCCAGGGCTTTCAGTGAGTCCGGCGTGAACTCGTCGCAGCGCGCGGTAATTTCTTCCGGCGTCAGCCAGCAAACTTCACTTACTTCTTCTTCCTGAAGCGCAAACGGCCCGTGGGAGACGCAGCTAAACAGCCCGCCCCACACGCGACAGTTCTGGTCTTCAAAATAAAACTGCCCATGCTCGGCAAACGGCACGCCCGCAATCCCCAGTTCCTCTTCCGCTTCACGGCGCGCTGAGTCCAGTAACTGCTCGTCAGCCTGCACGACACCGCCTGCGGTGGCATCCAGCATGCCGGGCAAAAAATCTTTTGTCTCAGTGCGACGCTGAACCAGAATTTTGCCCATACCATCGTGCACAACGATATACGTCGCACGATGGCGTAAGCGTTGCGCCCGCATTTGTTCCCGGCTGGATTGTGCAATGACTTCGTTGTCTTCATTCACAATATCCACCCATTCCGTACTTGCCAAACGACGCTGTTCCACCATCAGGAAACCTTCTTTTTTCTGGCGCTCTTACGGCGCGTTTATGTTTGTGGGGTAAATTACGGATTAATCTCGACCTGTGCAATAACACTTTGATCATTGAGTGCCATTACGCTGAGAACATTATCATCCAGAATCCCGTAACTTGCCGCAAAGCCCCCTTTCGGGATGCTTACCGAGCCGGGATTGAAGTGGTAAACATCCCCCTGCCGCTCGGCGACCGGCAGATGAGTATGCCCGTAAACCAGCACATCTCCTGCGTTGAGCGCCGGCATATTTTGCGGACCAAAAAGATGCCCGTGCGTCAAAAAGAGCCGCTGATTTTCGGTCAGAATTTGCTGCCACGGCGCGGTCATCGGAAAATGCAGGAGCATCTGATCCACTTCGCTGTCGCAGTTGCCACGCACCGCGATAATTCGCGTGGCCTGCTCATTCAGCCGCTCTGCAACCTGTGCTGGCGCATAGCCCTGGGGTAGCGCATTACGCGGCCCATGGTTTAAAACATCACCCAATATCACCAGCCATTGCGCACCGCTTGCGCTAAACAGTTCGAGTACGCGTTCCGTGGCTGGCAACGAACCATGAATGTCCGATGCGAACATCAGTTTCATCACTCACTCCTCGTTGAAAATTACCTTGTAATGATACTGGATTACGCCCCGTTTTTCAGCAGGAACGCTTCGCCGAAAGCGCGATAAAACGCTGGACAGAAGCGCGCTGCCACTGGAAGGCGGCGTATTCCGCAAGCGCCTGCGGAACCTCATCGCCGTTAAGGACCAGACGATTAAGCATTAGCGCTAAATCGCAGTCAGCGATACACCATTCGCCAAATAAATTCTGCTTACCGTGGCTCAGTAAACTGCTCGCAGTAGCGAACAGTTTTTCCGCACTGGCTTTTCCCGCGTCGCTTAATGGCCCCTTCTTCACGCCAGCAAAAACCACATCCGTTGATCGTTCTTCACGGATAGGCATTAGATCGCTGCGGATCCACGCCTGAACCTGACGCGCCCGCGCGCGCTTTTGTACATCGTGTGGGTAAATACGCTCCCACTGCGGTGGCGCAAAGCGCTCTTCCAGGAACTCAGTAATCGCTGATGATTCGCTCAGCTCGAAACCGTCGATTTCAAGAACCGGCACGCGGCGCGTCAACGCATAGCCTTGCCATGAAGGTTGCAAGTGTTCACCGCTGTTGAGATCAACGGTTCTCAGCGTAAAAGGCAGCCCTTTCTCTTGCAGAGCGACATAAACAGACAGCACGTAAGGGGAGAAAAAATTGGCATCTGACCACAGCGTAATTGCAGATTTGCTCATAATGTCCTCTGAAGTGTATTGGCTTGCCTTCAAAATATAGAGTCTTTCTCTCGCTGTCACTTGATGAAAACTCACGCACGCCAACAGGCTCTATACTTGTTATGACCCGGTTCATGACAAAACGGACGCTGAAAATGATCGATCTCTATTACACGCCATCGCCAAACGGTCACAAAATCACGCTTTTCCTTGAAGAGGCGCAGCTGCAATACCGTCTGATTCATGTCGATATCAGCAAAGGCAGCCAGTTTCGCCCTGACTTTCTGCAGATCTCGCCGAACAATAAAATCCCGGCCATTATCGACAGCGCCCCGGCGGACGGAGGAAGACCTATCAGCCTGTTTGAGTCCGGAGAAATTTTGCTCTATCTGGCGGAAAAGAGCGGTAAGCTGCTGAGCGGTGAGTTGCGTGAGCGCCACACCACGCTGCAGTGGCTATTCTGGCAGGTCAGCGGGCTGGGCCCCATGCTGGGTCAGAATCATCATTTCAGCCACTACGCCCCACAAACGATTCCCTACGCCATTGAAAGATACCAGGTAGAAACCCAGCGCCTGTACAACGTGATGAATAAACGCCTGGAAACGTCCCCCTGGCTGGGAGGGGATCACTACAGCATTGCCGACATTGCCTGCTGGCCGTGGATCCACGACCATCAGCGTCAGCGCATCGACCTCGACAACTATCCGGCGGTTAATAACTGGCACGAACGCATCCGTACGCGTCCCGCTACGGAACGCGCCATGCAGCAAGCACAGAGTGAGAAGCGGTGACGCGAATCGGTTCTCGTGTATCATGCAAAGGTTCATACATGGAGGAAACCTGCAATGTCACAACCTGACGCTATTATTCGTATAAAAAACCTTCGTCTGCGCACCTTTATCGGCATCAAAGAAGAGGAGATCCTTAACCGCCAGGATATCGTCATCAACATTGCCATTCACTATCCGGCAGACAAAGCCCGTGCCAGCGAAGATATCAACGACGCGCTGAATTATCGCACTATCACCAAGAGCATCATTGCCCACGTGGAAGGTAACCGCTTCTCATTGTTGGAAAAATTAACTCAAGATGTGCTCGATATCGCACGCGAACATCACTGGGTCACTTATGCTGAAGTGGAGATAGATAAACTTCACGCATTGCGTTACGCCGACTCAGTTTCTATGACGCTGAGCTGGCAGCGCTAAACGTAACCCGGGAGGCGACATGCAGATTCTGATTACCGGCGGTACTGGCCTGATTGGACGTCATCTGATCCCCCGCCTGCTGGAACTGGGGCATCAGATAACCGTAGTGACACGTTCCCCTGATAAGGCGCGTCAGATCCTCGACTCCCGGGTCACGCTGTCCAAAGGCCTGGCTGAGCGGCAAAACCTCAATGATGTTGATGCCGTGATTAACCTTGCCGGGGAGCCTATCGCAGATAAGCGCTGGAGCGCACAGCAAAAGGAACGCCTGTGCCAGAGCCGTTGGGGTATTACGCAGAAGCTGGTCGATTTAATCAATGCCAGCGAGACGCCGCCCGCGGTGCTCATTTCCGGTTCCGCAACCGGTTACTACGGTGATTTGGGCGAAGTTGTGGTCACGGAAGAAGAGCCGCCGCATAACGAATTTACCCACAAGCTGTGCGCCCGCTGGGAGCAAATTGCCAGCACTGCGCAGAGCGATAAAACTCGCGTGTGTATGCTGCGTACCGGCGTGGTACTGGCCTCTGCTGGCGGTATTCTGGCAAAAATGGTCCCGCCGTTTCGTCTTGGCTTAGGCGGCCCCATTGGCAACGGACGGCAGTATATGGCCTGGATCCATGTTGATGATATGGTCAACGGAATTATCTGGCTGCTGGATAACGATCTGCGCGGTCCCTTCAATATGGTTTCACCCTATCCGGTACACAATGAGCAGTTTGCCCATGCGCTGGGCCACGCGCTGAACCGTCCTGCCATTCTGCGCGTTCCCGCCAGCGTAATGCGTCTACTGATGGGTGAGTCTTCAGTGCTGGTTCTCGGCGGGCAGCGGGCGTTGCCAAAACGCCTGGAAGCGTCTGGTTTCGCCTTTCGTTGGTACGATTTAGAAGAAGCGCTGGCGGATGTCATTCGATAACCCTTAAGCGCTATTCACAGTCGCCGTTGCGGTGGTAAGGTTATAGACCAGATATCCGCAATGGCGACGTTATGGCGATAATTTCGACTCCCCGACTTACCCTCTCTTTGTTTCAGTTTTCTGACTGGTCATTTTTCCAGAGACTACGTGAATGTCCTGACGTCATGCGTTATATGGGCGATATCGCCCCAGCGAAAGATACGCGTCTGTTATTCGCCAGACGCCTTGCCGCACAGCACACTTTCGTCATCCGCGAGCATAACAACCCCACGCCGCTCGGCGATATTGGCCTGCAAATCAGTCACCTGTACCCGCACGAGGCCGACCTCGGCTACGCCATTATGCCGCAGGCTCAGGGGAAAGGTATTGCCAGCGAAGCCGTACGCGCGGTGTGCCAGTATGCCTTCGAGCAGACATCCGTCACGGCGATAAATGCTTACGCACTTGCGGAGAATAAGGGCTCAGTGCGGATTCTGGAAAAAACGGGCTTTGTGCGTACGCAGGTGCTGGAAAAAGCATATGAGATTGACGGCATCGCCTACGACGACTGGGTGTTTCGGCTGGAGCGCGACGCGCTAAAATTGTAAGCCCGGAAAGCGTAGCGCCTCCGGGCAGGTGATTTACTTCAACGAACCTTTGAGGAACTGCTGCAAACGTGGGCTTTGCGGATTACCGAATACCTGCTCCGGGTCGCCCTCTTCCTCAATTTTCCCCTGATGCAGGAAAATCACGTGCGTGGAGACATGACGGGCAAAACCCATTTCGTGGGTCACGACCACCATGGTTTTTCCCTCTTCGGCCAGTTGCTGCATAATGCGCAACACTTCGCCCACCAGCTCCGGATCAAGCGCCGAGGTGGGCTCATCAAACAGCAACACTTCCGGTTCCATCGCCAGCGCGCGGGCAATAGAGACGCGCTGCTGCTGACCACCGGACAGGTGCACCGGATATTTTCCCTGTGCGCGCTCATCAATGCCCACTTTAGCCAGATACTTCACCGCACGTTCGCGGGCTTCCTGCTTGCTCAGCCCCAGCACCTGGATCGGCGCTTCCATCACGTTTTCCAGCACCGTCATGTGGCTCCACAGATTAAAGTGCTGAAAGACCATCGTCAGTCGCGTACGCAGCAGGCGCAGCTGATTTTTATCTGCAACTTTAAGCTGACCGTCTTTGTCGCGCACCAGACCAATATTCTGGCCACTGACGACAATCGACCCTGCGCTCGGTTTCTCGAGAAAGTTAATGCAGCGCAGGAAGGTACTTTTACCGGAACCTGATGAGCCAATAATACTGATAACATCACCCGCGTTGGCCTGCAGCGATACCCCTTTCAGCACTTCATGTTCGCCGTAGTGCTTATGTAAATCGATAACGTTTAATTTATTTTCAGACATCGTGTTACTCGAATCATTTAGAGGATACATGCTGCAACCAGCGTTTTTCCGCTCTACGGAACAGACTGATCAGGACATACGAAATAATCAAATACAGTACAGCGGCAATACCGAATGCGGTAAACGGCTGATACGTTGCCGAGTTGATATCACGGGCGATTTTCAACAGGTCAGGCACCGTTGCGGTAAACGCCAGCGCCGTGGAGTGCAGCATTAAAATCACTTCATTGCTGTAAGCCGGCAGCGCAATACGCAGCGCGGAAGGCAAAATAATGCAACGATACAGTTTAAACGACGAGAACCCGTAAGCGCGCGCGGCTTCAATCTCACCATGGGGCACGGAACGAATGGCCCCGGCGAAGATTTCAGTCGTATAGGCGCAGGTGTTCAGCGTCAACGCCAGCACGGTGCAATTCAGCCCGCTGCGGAAAAACGCGTTGAGGAAATCCGTGCCTTTAACTATCTCCAGCGTATACATCCCGGAATAAAACACCAGTAGCTGTACGTACAGCGGCGTCCCACGAAAAATATAAGTGAATAGCCAGATAGGGAACTGGATAAATTTATTACTGGAAACACGACCAATTGCCAAAAACAGCGCCAGTATCCCGCCCATCACCACTGATGAAATCAGAAGCCACAGGGTGATAGCAACGCCGGTGTAGCGATATCCGTCGGTCCACAGCAGGGACTTCCAGTATTCCTGAATAATCTCGATCACAGGTCAGCCCTCTTCACACCCACGGAATAGCGGCGCTCAAGGTACAGCAGCACACCATTAGAAACAGTGGTAAACACCAGATAGATGACCCCGCACACTACGGCAAAATAGAACGGCTCCCAGGTACTCTTCCCGGCAAGCTGAGTGGCTTTCACCACGTCTTCAAGTCCAAGCAACGATACCAGCGCGGTGGCCTTAAGAATGACCTGCCAGTTGTTGCCAATTCCCGGTAAGGCATAGCGCATCATCGCCGGGAACATTATGCGGCGAAATATTTGTGAGCTGGTAAAACCGAATGCCGTCGCGGCTTCAATATGGCCTTTTGGCACGGCCATAAATGCGCCACGAAATGTTTCGGTAAAATAGGCGCCGTAGATAAACCCGAGCGTAATGATACCCGCGACCATTGGATCGATATCAATCTGGCCGATACCGATGGCATCGGTAACGGTGTTCAGCGCGATTTGTAATCCGTAGAAAATGAGCAGCATTAAGACCAGATCGGGCACGCCGCGGATAAGCGTCGTGTACCCTTCGAATATAAGCGCCAGCGCCCGGCTTTGCGACAGCTTTGCTGCCGCGCCGACTAAGCCTATCAGAACCGCCAGTACCACCGAGCTGAGTGCCAGCTCGAGCGTAACAATTGCGCCCTGTAAAATAACACCTGAAAAGCCATACAACATGCTGCCTGTCCTGTTGTGTGTGTGGTGAAGTAAGAAGCCTCTTTTGATTTCAGACTCACCGTTAAATGCCGGATGGCGGCTTTGCCTTATCCGGCCTACAAATCAACGTAGGCCGGATGAGCGCAGCGCCATCAGGCATAAATTCAACGTGTCAAAAATCTACGGGCTTTATCAGCACCTGCGGTGATTAACCGCCGTAAACATCAAAATCGAAGTACTTTTTCGCCAGCTTCTCGTAAGTACCGTCAGCTCGCATTTCGGCAAAGGCTTTGTTCAGCGCTTCGCGCAGCTCGTTGTCGTCTTTGCGCAGTCCCATACCGGTACCCACACCGAACAACTTCTCATCTTTCACAGACGGGCCGCCGAATTTGTAATCTTTACCAACTGGCTGCTTCAGGAAGCCTTCGCTGGCTGCGACTTCATCCTGGAATGCGGCATCAATACGCCCGGCAGTCAGGTCAGAATAGATATTGTCTTGCCCCTGATAGGAGACAATTTCAATACCTTTTGGCGCCCAGTGTTCGTTGCCGAACGTTTCCTGAGTCGTGCCCTGCAGCACGCCAACACGTTTGCCTTTCAGCGACTCAATGGTCGGCTGAATCGCAGAATCTTTAGCGACAACCAGACGTGAGTCCGCTGCATAAAGCTTGTCGGTAAAGGCAATTTCCTGCTGGCGTTTTTCAGTAATGGAAAGCGAAGACATAATCGCATCAATTTTCTTCGCTTTTAGCGAAGGGATAAGCGCGTCCAGCGGGTTTTCCACGAAGGTACATTGTGTATTGATACGTTTGCACAGCTCTTTAGCCAGATCGATATCAAAACCGACTAATTCACCCTGCGCATTTTTCGATTCGAACGGCGCATAAGTAGGATCGGTACCAATACGAATTTTTTGCGGAATGGCTGCAAATGCTGCGGTAGCACTGGAGAAAGCCAGGACCAGAGAAAGAGACAACACCAGTTTTTTCATAACTATCCTCAACAGACTGTCTTTTATAGGGGATCTTTACAGGACCAGGTGCAGTTATCGTGCCATTAATCAGGCCGACAAGGCAAAGCATTCTACCCTGTCGGCGGTATTTATTTGCATGAAAAGCGCTTAAGTATGCACTCATGCTTATTAAGTCAGCGATAAAAGCACTAAAACAGTGCACTGAATTTATCATGCACCGTAATGGTTACCCGCAATGGTGCAGTCAATTCCCCGCTGCGGCGTATTAATCGCCGTAGACATTGAAGTTAAAATACTTGCTCGCCATTTTGTCGTAGGTGCCGTCTTTGCGCAGTTCGCCCAGCGCTTTATCGAAAGCGGCTTTCAGCTCTGCATCATCTTTGCGTAAGCCAATCCCGGTTCCGTCGCCAAAGTATTTTTTATCTTTTACTGATGGACCGGCAAAGACGTAGTCCTTACCAGCAGGCTGCTTCAGGAAGCCTTCGCTGGCCGCGACTTCATCTTGCAACGCCGCGTCCAGACGGCCCGCCGTCAGGTCAGAATAGATGAGGTCCTGGTTCGCATAGGCCACCACGTCCACGCCTTTGCTGCGCCAGTTGTCATTGGCATAGGCTTCTTGAGTCGAGCCTTGCAGGACGCCAACGTGCTTGCCCTTCAGGGAGTCCAGAGTCGGTTGAATCGGGGAACCTTTCGCGGCGATCAGACGTGAGTCTGCAGCGTAAAGTTTGTCTGAGAATGCAATCTCTTGCTGACGCTTCTCGGTGATAGAAAGCGAGGAGATGATGGCATCGATTTTTTTCGCTTTCAGCGACGGGATCAGCGCATCAAAGTCGCTGGCAACCCAGGTACATTTGATCTGCATGCGCTTACACATCTCATTTCCCAGATCGATATCAAAGCCGACGAAGTCGCCTTTGGCATCTTTAGAGGAAAAAGGTGCGTACGTTGTATCTGTACCAATACGAACCGTCTGCGGAAGTGCTGCGTAGCTGGCCGCGGTGGCGGAGAGTCCTACCAGCAAAGACAAAGCAAGAACCGTCTTCTTCATACATAACCCTCAAGTGGCGTAATTTTATTATGTTTTACGTTGTGTTGTGTGTTTGCAGACTTTTTCATGCAGGTCTTATGCCATTTTCGCGCCGATGAGGATATTCGACGTTAAATATGTTAATAAAACGTTGCAATAATGTCCTGATTTTGAAGATAGCAGGTCTGACGGTTGAACCGCAGCGTTTCGTTGAGTTTTAACGAATTAAATGTTGAGGATATGATCGCGGTTACAAAATTGCCCTGAAACAGGGCAACGGATGTTTCTATGCACGCTGATGGAACGGCTTACGCCCCTTGCCAGCGGGTGAACAGATCCTGCGGAAGGGAGATATCAAACTGATCAAGTACGCGGTTAACCGTTTGATTAATCACATCATCCAGCGTTTGAGGGCGATGATAGAATGCCGGGACAGGCGGCATAATCACCGCGCCAATTTCCGCCGCCTGCGTCATCAGCCGCAGATGACCCAGATGCAACGGCGTTTCACGCACGCACAGCACCAGCGGGCGACGTTCTTTTAACACCACGTCTGCCGCACGGGTAAGCAGTCCATCGGTGTAGCTGTGAACGATGCCAGAAAGCGTTTTGATTGAACACGGCAGAATAACCATTCCGGCGGTCTGAAAAGAACCGGAGGAGATACTGGCGGCGATATCGCGCGTATCGTGATTCACATTCGCCAGGGCCTGCACATCGCGTACAGAGAGGTCCGTTTCCAGCGCCAGTGTCTGCCGGGCAGCGGCACTCATCACCAGATGGGTTTCCACATCGCTAACGTCACGCAAAACCTGCAGCAGGCGCACGCCGTAAATTGCCCCGCTTGCGCCAGAAATACCAATGATGAGTCGTTTCACTGTGTGAGCCTTTTCGTCGTAATGGCGAGACTTTGCCGGATTACGGCGTCGGGCGCAACTGTGAATGTGGCGCTGAACTGAGCGAGCTTTCACGAACCACCAGACGAACCGGCTGCAGCAGATTTCGTTCCCCTTGCTCATTGAGCAGCAAACGAAACGCATCCTGTCCAAGCTCGCGCTTATCAACCGCAACGGTGGTTAACGCCGGATGCGCCCAGGCCGCTGCATCAATATCATCGAATCCAACAATGGCGATATCTTCCGGCACCCTGATTCCTTTGCGCGCACAGACCCGCATCGCCACCAGCGCGGCAATATCGTTATAGGCAAAAATCGCGTCTGGCGGCTGGGCCAGCGCCAACAGTTTGTCCATCCCCTCAATCAGCGCATGCTCAATATTTTTGACCGGCGGCGCTTCAACCTGATATTCCTCAGGAAGCGAGAGTCCGGCGTCAAACAGCGCCTGCTGATACCCTTCTACACGCTGGCGAATACTGTAATGTCGTTGCGAATGTCCAAGAAATGCAATGCGCTTGCGTCCCTGTTCAAGCAAGTGACGTGTAGCAATAAATCCGCCATGAAAATTATCCGGGTTGACGCAAGGAAAGTCGGCGGCCCACAGATCCACCAGCGCCACAGGCAATGCCAGCTTCCGCAATTCAGCAAGTATTTCAGCTTCCAGATAACCGGCGCAGATAAGCGCATCGGGCTGGTGCAGGTTAATCATCTCCGCCACCGAGTCTTCCGGTCCGATGGGTAAGAAACTCATCGCAATGTCATTTTCCCGACAAGCTTCAGCCACGCCAAGCATCACCGTGGAATAGAAAGGTAACGCGCTGGCGATATTGTGTTCGCGATGCAGCAAAAAAAGTAAGCGTTTAATACGACCGCTACGCAAACGGCCAAAATCGTAGCCCTCAGCCTGCGCAATCGTCAGTATTCTCTGACGCGTCTCCTCGCTAAGACCGGGTTGCCCTTTCAGCGCCCGGGAAACCGCAGCAATAGAAACGCCGCATGCCGCTGCAATGTCTTTAATTCGGGTCTTTTTCGCCATTCCGTTTGTTTGCACCTGTCACGCGTTCTTCAGTCGACGTCTGATTCCATTAGCCGTAAGAATATCACTCTCACAGCAGACGATTAACAATACGTAATTTCCCCACAGAGTCACTAGCAGAACCGCTAATCCTGCTCTTCCACCCTGTATTTGTGATTAAAATCACTATTAATGATATTTTTCTAGTAAAAATCACGATCATTTTCACAGAGAAAGAAACACGCCATATACCAATACTCCATAGCAGATCTATGCTCACCGCCGTTACTTGTTTAGTAAAAACTGTCAGAGATAAGCCGTAATGACTCTTTAAATCATCCCCCTGTTCGAGGATTGGTTATGACAATTGCTGATAACCTGGATACTGATGTACAGACAATTGACGCGGGCGAGACGCTTTCGACCCGCGAAAAGATAGGCTATGGATTAGGCGATGCCGGCGGGCACTGCATCTCAGATTTGATAAGCGGCTTTTTGCTCTTTTTCTATACCGATGTTTTTGGCTTAAGCCCGGCCATTGTGGGGGCGATGTTTTTTGTTCTGCGTATTTTCGATGCCGTTTCTGACCCGGTGATGGGCGTGATTGCCGATCGTACCCGCAGCCGCTGGGGCCGTTTTCGTCCGTGGCAACTGTGGACCGCAGTACCGCTCGGCGTAATCGGCATTCTGACTTTCACGGTGCCGGATATGGGGCCAAACGCGAAAATTGCCTGGGCCTTTGGCACCTACTTCCTGCTCTCCATCGGCTATACCGCTAACAACGTTCCATACTGTGCGCTGATTAACGCAGTGACTAATCGACACGATCAGGTGATGTCTTGTCAGTCCTGGCGCTTTGTATTAAGCGGCATTGCGGGTTTCCTGGTCGCGGTAGGATTACCGTGGATGGTGGAGGTCTTTGGGCAGGGCAATCTGGCAAAGGGCTACCAATACGGTGTAACGGTACTGTGTACCGTGGGCGTGGTGATGTTTCTGCTGTGCTTCTTCTGGGTCAAAGAGCGCGTACCGTTATCGCTGGCGGGCAGCTTTACGTTGCGCGAACATCTGGCCGGGCTGCGTAAAAACGATCAGCTCTTGATGATGCTGGTGATGTCCTTCCTGCTGGTGAACATTCTGTGTATTCGCGGCGGCGGCTACATGTACTTTATCTCTTATGTCCTGCAGGGCAGCGCCGGGTTTATGTCGCTGTTTTTTGGCGTGGTGACCGTGGCATCCATTGCCGGGGCGATTATCGTCAATCCCCTCTCCCGCCGCTTTGATATGGTGAAATTGTATTTTTACACCAACCTGGCGCTGGTCGTCTTCGGTATCGCCATGTACTTTCTGCCGACCGGGCCGCAGTACCAGACCCTGTGGCTGGTTTGTATCTTAATCAACAACGTGGTGCTGGGTTTCACCCTGCCGCTGCACTTCTCCATTATGGCCTTTGCCGATGACTACGGTGAATGGAAAAACGGCGTTCGTTCATCCGGCATGAACTTCGCCTTCAACCTCTTTTTTATCAAGCTCTCTTGGGCATCGTCCGGGGGCATTATCAGCCTGATTCTGATTATGGTGGCCTATCGACCGGGGCTGGAAAACCAGACCGCGGCATCGATTCAGGGCATCACCCTGCTGCAAAGCATCGTACCCGCAATTTTCCATCTCGCGCTGGCGCTGTGCCTGCTCAAATGCCGTCTCAACGGCCCGATGATGCAGCAAATCTCAACCGATCTTCACCAACGACATTCACACATTTCCTGAGGTAAACATGATGCAGTCTGATGTGATTGAAGCCGACCTGAATAACATCACCATCACCGACCCATTTTTAGGAGAGTATCAGCGTCTGATCCGCGACGTGGTTATCCCCTATCAATGGCAAGCGCTGAACGACGAGATCCCTGAAGCGGAGCCAAGCCACGCGCTAATGAACTACCGCATTGCCGCCGGACTTGAGCACGGTGAGTTTTATGGCATGGTATTTCAGGATAGCGATGTGACTAAATGGCTGGAAGCCGTGGCCTGGTCACTCAGTCAAAAGCCGGACGCACAGCTTGAGAAGACCGCCGATGAGGTCATCGAGCTGCTGGCAAAAGCACAGTGTGAAGATGGTTATCTCAACACCTGGTACACCGTTAAAGAGCCGGGGCTGCGCTGGACCAACGTTGCGGAATGTCATGAGATGTACTGCGCCGGGCATCTGTTTGAAGCCGCAGTGGCCTTTTTTAACGCCACCGGCAAGCGTCGGCTGCTGGAGATAGCCTGCCGCTTCGCCGACCACATCGACACCGTTTTCGGTCCAAACGAAGGCCAGCTGCGCGGCTATCCGGGTCATCCGGAAATTGAGCTGGCGCTGATGCGCCTGTATGAAGTCACACAGGAACCACGCTATCAGGCGCTGGCACGCTTCTTTCTCGAAGAGCGCGGCCAGCAACCGTACTATTACGATATTGAGTTTGCTCAGCGCGGGGGCACCTGGCACTGGGATAACTGGGGCGAGGCATGGATGGTCAAAGATAAAGCCTATACCCACGCCCACGAACCGCTGGCGCAACAGAGCGAAGCCGTCGGCCATGCGGTACGTTCGGTGTATCTAATGACCGGGCTGGCGCATATCGCCCGCATGACGAACGACGAAGAAAAGCGCCAGACCTGCTTGCGCATCTGGAATAACATGGTGCAGCGCCGAATGTACATCACCGGCGGTATTGGCTCGCAAGGGATCGGCGAGGCCTTCACCAGCGATTACGATTTACCGAATGATACCGCCTATGGAGAAAGCTGCGCCTCCATCGGCCTGATGATGTTTGCCCGCCGCATGCTGGAAATGGAAGGCGACGCGCACTATGCCGATGTCATGGAACGCGCGTTTTACAACACGGTGCTGGGTGGGATGGCGCTGGACGGCAAACATTTCTTCTATGTGAACCCGCTGGAAACGCAACCCAAAAGTATTCCGCATAACCATATTTACGACCACATTAAGCCCGTGCGCCAACGCTGGTTCGGCTGCGCCTGCTGCCCACCAAACATCGCCCGTACGCTGGTCGCCATTGGTCACTATATTTTTACCCCACGCCCGGACGCGCTGTTTATTAACTTCTATGCCGGTAGCGAGGCGCAGTTTACGGTTGACGCTCAGAAGCTGGCGCTCAAGATTGAGGGTAACTATCCGTGGGACGAGCAGGTCTCGATTCGCTTTAACCAGCCGCAGGTAGTCGAGCACACGCTGGCGCTGCGCCTGCCAGAGTGGTGCGCGGCACCAACTGTGCAGGTAAACGGCGAAGCGGCTCAGGGCAAAATGGTGAAAGGTTATCTGCACCTGCATCGCCAGTGGCAGGAAGGAGACATCATTACCCTAAATCTGCCGATGCCCGTTCGTCGCGTGTATGCCAATCCGCTGGTGCGCCATGCGGCGGGTAAAGTGGCGATTCAGCGTGGGCCGCTGGTCTACTGTCTGGAAGAGGCGGATAACGGCGCACAGCTGCACAACCTGTCGCTACCGAAGGCGAGCGCGTTTCGTGAGGTTCAGGGCGTGGGCTTACTGAAAGGGAAAGTGCTGCTACAGGCGGAAGGCGTACGCGTGTTGACCGCGCATGAGGATAAGCCGCTATACAGCTTTGATAATCGCCAGACGGCGGTTGAGAAGCAGACGCTGACCTTTATCCCGTGGTTTAGCTGGGCCAACCGCGGCGAAGGCGAAATGCGAATTTGGGTCGACGAGGTGTAGCCATAAAAAAGCCGGATGGAGGCTACGCCTTATCCGGCTTACAACGATGATGGACTGTAGGCCGGATAAGACGCAATGCGTCGCCATCCGGCATGTCCAGTTTTAACCTTCGTTGTGCATCTCAAGGTTTTCCGCTTCGTTCTGACGCAACACCGCTTTGGCATCGTCATTACGCAGGGAGTCGAGGAAATCGAGATATTGCTGGTCGACGTCTTTAGTAACGTACACGCCGTTAAACACTGAACATTCAAACTGCTGAATATCCGGGTTTTCCGCGCGGACCGCTTCAATCAGATCGTTCAGATCCTGGAAGATGAGCCCGTCTGCGCCGATTATCTGGCGAATCTCGTCGACTTCGCGACCATGAGCAATCAGCTCCGTCGCCGTAGGCATATCGATACCATAAACGTTCGGGAAGCGAATTTCCGGGGCAGCAGAAGCCAGATACACCTTCTTCGCTCCGGCTTCACGCGCCATCTCGATAATCTGTTCTGAGGTGGTGCCACGTACGATAGAGTCATCCACCAGCAGCACGTTCTTATCACGGAACTCCGCACGGTTGGCGTTCAGCTTACGGCGCACGGATTTACGGCGCAGCTGCTGGCCCGGCATGATAAAGGTACGCCCTACGTAGCGGTTTTTCACAAATCCCTGACGGTACGGCTTGCCGAGGATACGGGCAATTTCCAGCGCGATATCACAGGAGGTTTCCGGAATCGGGATCACCACGTCAATGTCCAGATCTTCCCACTCACGAGCAATTTTTTCGCCAAGCTTAGTCCCCATATTCACACGGGCGCTGTAGACGGAAATCTTGTCGATAAAGGAGTCAGGACGTGCGAAGTAAACATATTCAAACAGGCACGGATTGCTGACCGGGTTATCGGCACACTGGCGGGTAAACAGCTGACCTTTTTCGGTGATATACACCGCTTCGCCGGGTGCTACGTCGCGCAGGAATTCAAAGCCCAGCGTATCCAGCGCTACGCTCTCGGACGCCACCATGTACTCGGTACGACCATCGCCGATATCGCGTTTACCCAATACCAACGGGCGGATACCGTTAGGATCGCGGAAGGCAACCATACCGTGGCCGATAATCATCGCCACGCAGGCATAGGCGCCGCGGATCTGGCGGTTGGTTGCGGCAATAGCAGCAAAAATATTGTCGGCTTCCAGCGGATAGTGGCGGAAGTTATCCAGCTCGCTGGCGAAAATATTCAGCAGAATTTCAGAATCTGAAGTGGTATTGATGTGGCGGCGCTTTTCTTCGAACAGCTTTTTACGTAGCTCATGCGCGTTGGTCAGGTTGCCATTATGGGCAAGCGTGATGCCATACGGTGAGTTGACGTAAAAAGGTTGAGCTTCGGAGGCGCTGGAGCTGCCAGCCGTTGGGTAACGCACATGACCGATGCCCATATTGCCCTGCAAACGCTGCATATGGCGAGCTTCAAAAATATCGCTCACCATTCCGTTTGCTTTACGCAAGCGGAAGCAGTTATTGGCATCAATGGTGATGATGCCTGCGGCATCCTGACCACGATGCTGGAGCACCGTTAACGCGTCATAAATCGACTGGTTTACCGGCATAACACCGGCGATACCGACAATACCGCACATACGTCTTTTCCTCGTTCAGCAACAACCCAAAGTTTATACTTTGGGCAAGAAACTTGACGAGCTTTGCAGATAGTCAAAGAACCATCTGATGATGAAACTGAACTGCGGGATCAGCTGCGACTTACTCCAGTCTTCACTTTTCGACAGACCGGTAAAGGTATCGAGAAAGAACAGTATGGCGGCGACGATCAGCGCTCCTCGCAGAGCACCAAAGCAGATCCCCAACACCCTGTCGGTACCCGACAAGCCTGTTTTCTCTACCAGTTGGCCTATCACAAAGTTAACGATAGCGCCGACGATAAGTGTCGCGATAAACAGTATCGCGATAGCAATCCCATTTCGAACCAGTTCGTCTTCAAAGCCCGTAAACCAGACAGACAGGTAAGTGTAGTAATGGCTGGCGACAAAGAAAGCACAACCCCAAGTCACCAACGATAATGCTTCACGAACAAAGCCACGGATCAGGCTAACCAGACAGGAAAAACCAATCACCGCGATAATGGCGTAATCAATCCAGACCATAAGTGTCCCACGATTTTACGCCCTGTCGTCCTGTTCGGGGCGCATTCTAACAGAAAAAGAAAACGTTTGCGTAGGGATTTCCTTTCCACGCGTAAATAAAAATGGCGCTGAAAAAATCTTCAACGCCATACCGTTTTATGCCTCTTCGGGCACTGCCGGATAGCGGTGAAAACACCCTATCCGGCCTGAATAAGAGCAGCGCCGAGAACAGCGCAATCCCTTAATTAGGGGTGTACCCCATCACGACGCCACTCAGACCAGAGATCTTCTGCAGCTCGCCCAGCGAGTTCTTTAGCTTATCTTTGGAGGCGTCAGGCCCTACGAGAATACGGGTTATTTTACCCTGCACCGGCGTCGACGGGGAAGTATATACCCGGAAGCCCGCGCCACGAAGTTTACCCACGATCTCATTGACCTTATCCGCATTTTTCAGCGCACCAAGCTGTACAACGTACGCTTTACCAGTCGGCGCTGGCGGTTCCTCAACAGCCGGTTTAGGCGCTGGGGTCGGTGCAGGCGTCGGAGCGACGGCAACAGGCTGCGGCTTCGGTTTGGGCTTCGGCTGCTCTACGGGCGCAGGGACAGGATCTAACTCCGCGCTGTTTGCCGTCGTCAAACGTGACGGATCCAACGATGGCGCGGCAGCATCACCCGCCCGCACCTCTTCTGCCGCCCCTTCCGGCGGCTGGGTCGGCAGCGCCTGCGTTGCCGCAGGCATCATGTCTGGTTCATCGCGATCGCCGGGTTTCGGCACCAGAGGGATCGCCGCAAACTCATCCTGATAATGCTTTTTCTGCCCGTCAAGCAGCCCGGGGAGCACAATCACCCCCAGCGCGACCAGCACAATTGTGCCGACTAATCGATTCTGAAACTTACTCGCCACCGCTTCTCCCCACGTCTATCACTTCCATGACATGTGCGACAGTGTGAAACGATCCACACACCAACACGGTATCTTCTGGCTTCGCCTCAGCGAGTGCTGCAGACCATGCCTGCGCCACGCTGTCATAGGCGTTGCCTTTGCCCAGGTGCTCCAGCAGTTGTTCTGCCGTTGCACCACGCGGCCCTTCCAGGGGCGCACAGTACCAGGCGTCAACCACGCTTTTTAACCAGGCTAACGTACCGGCAATATCTTTATCATGTAGCATACCGATAACCGCAAGTACACGCCCGCTTTTCACTAACTTTTTCAGACGTCCGGTCAAATACTCCGCCGCATGCGGGTTATGGGCGACATCAAAAATCACCCGCGGCGACTCGCTCACAATCTGAAAACGCCCCGGTAAAATCGCTTTTTCGATACCCTCACGAATCGCCTGCTCGCTGACGTTAAGCCCGCTTGCGCGAAGCGCGGCCAGTGCGGTAGCGGCGTTAGGTTGTGGAACCTGCGGCAACGGCAGGTGCGACAACGTTCCATGAGCGTCAGTAAACGACCAGTCATTCTCCGTGACCGCATAGCGCCAGTCCACGCCGCAGCGTTGCAAAATCGCCCCGCTCTCTTGCGCGACATCGGCGATGGTGTAAGGCATTTCCGGTTCGCCGACGATAGCCGGTTTCTCTGCGCGGAAAATTCCCGCCTTCTCACGACCGATGCTTTCGCGATCCGGGCCCAGCCAGTCAGTATGGTCAAGTGCAATGCTGGTCACCACAGCGACATCGGCATCAACGATATTGGTCGCATCAAGGCGGCCGCCTAACCCCACTTCCAGAATGACGACATCCAGTTGAGCCTGTTTAAACAGCCAGAGCGCTGATAACGTACCGTATTCAAAGTAGGTCAGAGAAATGTCGCCACGCGCGTCTTCAATCTCAGCAAATGAGGCGGTATGCGCGGATTCCGGCAGTTCACGTCCCTGCACGCGCACGCGTTCCGTGTAGCGCACCAGATGGGGTGAACTGTAAACGCCAACTTTATAACCTGCTGCGGTCAGCACAGATTCCAGCGTACGGCAGGTTGTGCCTTTCCCGTTGGTTCCCGCCACTGTAAAAACAAATGGCGCGGGTTTCAACACACCGAGTTTGCGCGCCACCTGACTGACGCGTTCAAGGCCAAGATCGATGGTTTTACTGTGCAGGTTTTCCAGATAAGAAAGCCACGATGCCAGGGGCGACGCGGCTTGAGGAATACGTTTATTGTCCATGATGGCTGTAGATTCTTTACGTTGAGGAAAGCAAAAGGGCAGCGCCAACCGGCCTGCCCTTTTTTACACGTCGTTTTTCACGTTGCAGATGCGTTGGCTGTACTCGCTCTCCCGAATCACTTACCGGTGTAAGCTCATCGGGATCAACGCTTTTATCGCCTGCCTGCAACCCGAAACCCATAGAGTAAACTATCAGGCCTCTGGTTCCTGCTCGGGAACCGGAGGTACCACCTCGCCTTCACGCGGCTCATCCGGATTCGGCGCAGGCAGATTCATCAGCTTCGCCAGAATGCTTGCCAGTTTCAGGCGCATTTCCGGACGGCGGACGATCATATCGATAGCGCCTTTTTCAATCAGGAACTCGCTGCGCTGGAATCCCGGCGGCAGTTTCTCACGTACGGTTTGCTCGATAACACGCGGACCCGCGAAGCCGATCAGTGCTTTCGGTTCTGCAATGTTGAGATCGCCCAGCATCGCGAAGCTCGCGGAAACACCGCCCATCGTTGGGTCGGTCAGTACAGAAATATACGGTAAACCGCGTTCCTGCATTTTCGCCAGCGCGGCAGAGGTTTTCGCCATCTGCATCAGAGACATCAGCGCTTCCTGCATACGCGCCCCGCCAGAAGCGGAGAAGCAGATCAGCGGACAGTTATCTTCCAGCGCCTGCTCAACGGCGCGGACAAAACGCGCACCGACCACAGAGCCCATGGAGCCGCCCATAAACGCGAACTCGAATGCAGCAGCAACGACCGGCATACCGTGGAGCGTGCCTTTCATCACCACCAGCGCATCTTTCTCACCGGTTTCTTTCTGCGCAGAAGCCAGTCTGTCTTTGTATTTTTTGGAGTCACGAAACTTCAGCACGTCTTTCGGCTCAAGCTCGCTACCCAGTTCCACAAGAGAACCTTCATCTAACAGGCTATGCAGGCGATTGCGCGCCGACATGCGCATATGATGGTCACACTTCGGACAGACCTCAAGATTACGTTCCAGCTCAGCACGGTATAAAACCTGACCGCAGCTATCACACTTGGTCCACACCCCTTCAGGAATGCTTGCCTTGCGGGTGGGAGTAATGTTGCTTTTAATTCGTTCAATCCAGCTCATTGGTGACCTTTCTGCCTGAACCCTAGTCAGCTTTGTTATAAGGGGCGCATAATGCCATTTTTGCCCCTAACAGACCATGAATGTTGCACATTAAAACATAACAGCCCGAAACTTTGGATAAAAAAGTGGTCGAACCGCTGAGTTACTTTCTATTTTGCAGCCCGTGACGCAGCACGTTTATGGCGAATCACTTCAATTACGCCCGGCAATACGGAAAGGACGATAATCGCCACAATCAGTAATTTCAGGTTTTCCTGAACGATCGGCAGATCGCCGAACAGATAGCCTGCATAGGTGAACAGCAATACCCACAGCAGCGCGCCTGCGACGTTATACATCGCAAAATGACGGTAGGACATGTGCCCCATCCCGGCAACAAACGGCGCGAATGTACGCACGATAGGCACAAAACGCGCCAGGATAATCGTTTTGCCGCCATGACGCTCGTAGAACGCATGGGTTTTATCCAGGTAACTGCGACGGAAAATTTTAGAGTTCGGGTTACTGAAAAGTTTTTCACCGAACAACCGGCCAATCGTGTAGTTCACCGCATCGCCGATAATCGCCGCCACAATCATCAACATCACCATCAGATGAACGTTGAGATCGTTAGTTGGCAGCGCAGAAAGCGCACCAGCGACAAACAACAGCGAGTCTCCCGGCAGGAACGGCGTTACCACCAGTCCGGTTTCGCAGAACAGGATCAGAAACAGAATCGCGTATACCCAGATACCGTATTCCGCAACCAGCTCCGCCAGATGCACATCAATGTGCAAGATAAAATCGATAAGAAAGTAAATCAGGTCCATAGTTTTGCCTTTATACGACTCAAATTAGTCCGCCAGAAATAGCGGGCCCATAGGCGGTTTTGGCAGGTCGAACCGTTCCGGGTAATCTACCGCAACCAGATACAGCCCTTCCGCTTTCGCCGTTGCCGCTGCCAGCGTTCTGTCCTTCGCCGCTAACAGTTCTGCTATCCAGCTCTCCGGCTGGTTGTGGGCGCCTACTTCCATCAGGCTGCCGACAATATTCCTGACCATATGATGTACAAAGGCATTCGCTTTAATATCCACCACCACATATGCACCGAAACGTTCGACGTTAATGTGCATCACGTTGCGCCACGGTGTGCGCGACTGACACTGCACCGCCCGAAACGAGGTAAAATCATTTTCGCCAATCAGACACTGGGCAGCACGATGCATACGCTCAGCGTCCAGCGGTTCATAGTAATGGGTTACCCCTTTACCCAAAACCGCAGGGCGCAACCGATGATTGTAGATGATGTAGCGATAACGGCGAGCCGTGGCGCTAAAACGGGCATGAAAATCATCGGGTACAGCTTTCACCCAGCGTACAGCGATGTCACCAGGTAAATTCGCATTTACCCCCAGTGTCCAGGCCGCATCTTTACGCAGGGCGGTCGTTTCAAAGTGCACAACCTGCCCCGTGCCATGAACACCTGCATCCGTGCGTCCGGCACAAAAGACATTGATACGCTCATTCGCCACCTGAGAGAGCGCTTTTTCCAGTTTTTCCTGAACGCTACGCACTTCGTTCTGGCGCTGCCAGCCATAATATTTGCTGCCGTCATACTCAATACCCAGCGCAATTTTATGGGTTGCAGGCTGTTGCTGGTCAGACATTAGTACAGGTACTCCTGTACCAGTTTTTCCGCAATTTTCACCGCCATCAACGCGCCGCCGAAGCGTACGTTGTCTGCCACAGACCAGAACTGAACCTGCTCCGGCATACCGTAATCGTTATGCACACAGCCAATTGACAGGTGCGGAGTGCCCGAGGCATCGCCAACCTGGGTCGGGAAATCAGTCTCTTCCGACAACACCACGTCCTCACCGCGTGAAAACGCATCACGTGCTTCTTCCGCTGCCAGCGGACGCAGAGCTTCAAAATTCACCATCTGCGCATGGCCATAAAACACGGGCGACTGCACGATGCTGGCGGAGATCAGCAGTCCGTCGTCCTGCATAATTTTGCGCACTTCATCGACAATACGACGCTCTTCCCGCACGCTACCTTCGCGATCTGGCAGCAGCGGCAGCATGTTGAACGCCAACTGACGGCCAAAGAAATCATCTTCGTCAATCGGGATGCCGTTAAGCAGTTTCGCACTCTGTCCGGCCAACGCATCGACGGCTTTTTTACCGTGAGCGGAAGCCGAAATAATATTGGTCACCGTAATACGTGACAGACCGCCGTCATCAATCAGCGGCTTCAGCGCAGACAGCAGTTGGCTGGTCAGGCTGTCAGGGACCGCAATCACATTACGGTTGCGGTAATCCGCCAGCACGAACGGGTTAACGTCCGGAACCACCAGCGGAACGTCCGGCTCAAGCGCGAACAGGCCACTGCTGTCGATAACCAGACAACCGGCATTGGTCGCTTCTTCGACCCATGCGGCGGTGGCTTCTGCGCCCGCAACGAAAAATGCTAACTGCGCCTGCGTCCAGTCAAAGTCTGCAACGTCCTGCACAATGACCGATTTACCGTTAAAACGCAGATGCTCGCCGGCGCTTTCATTACGCGCCAGCGCATAAATTTCACCGACCGGGAACTGGCGTTCAGCCAGCGTATCGAGCAGGGCTTCGCCTACGGCGCCCGTAGCGCCAAGAATGGCAATATTCCAGCCTTCAGACATGGTGATTTACTCCAGAAATACGTAAGCGTCCCTGTCGTATTATTCGACAGGGAGCATTAAGAAGACATTAATGTGCCGGGTGGTGAACCGCGTTAAAACCCAGCTTACACAGCAAGGCCGCAGCCGTTGCGTCGTCACACATCACGTATAAAGACGACCATTCACGGCGCTCAAGATAATTTTTACGCAGTTTATCAAACTCACCCGGAATTCCAGCGACTTTACGCAGCGGCGCATCATCGCGGCGCACATCATACACTAAATGCGCCAGCCTTTTCAGCGTTGGCTGATCTAACGGGCCATGCAGAGTGATACGACCAAATTCAGGCGCCGGTAACAGGGTATTCAGCGCCACGTGCTGTTCGCGACCAATAAACTTGCTATAGGCCTCAAAGACCTGCGTGGTGCCACGCGCTTTTCCTTCCAGGGTGTACCCGGCAATGTGTGCTGTGCCGATATCGGCTTTCTCCAGCAATGCCACATTGAGATCCGGCTCCCCTTCCCAGACATCCAGTACGACGCTCAGCGACTGACCGGCATTCAATCGGTTCAGCAATGCCGTATTGTCGATAACTGGCCCGCGGCAGGCGTTGATCAGAATGGTGCCCGGCTTCAGTCGGCTAATCAGCGCGTCATCCGCGAGGTGCAACGTCTTGTACGGTCCGTCTTTGAACAGCGGAGTATGGAAAGTCAGTACATCGGCTTGCTCTACCAGTTCATCCAGCGAGCAGAAATTGCCTTCGTCACCGCGATCGGCTCGCGGTGGATCGCACAGCAGCGTACGGATCCCCAGCGCTTCCAGGCGCGTCTGCAAACGTCCGCCCACGTTACCCACGCCCACGATGCCCACTGTACGATCGCGTAACGCAAACCCGTCACGCTCCCCCAGCATCAGCAGTGCGGAAAAGACATACTCAACCACCGCAATCGCGTTACAGCCGGGGGCGGCGGAAAAACCGATCTTCGACTGCGCAAGCCAGGCTTCATCCACATGGTCCGTGCCTGCGGTTGCCGTACCGACAAATTTAACCGGTTTTCCGCTAAGCAGTGATTCATTTACTTTCGTCACCGAGCGCACCATTAAGGCATCCGCATCATCCAGTTCAGCAACGGGAATCGGGCGACCGGGAACCGCTTTGACCTCCCCCAAACGACTGAACAGTTCGCGGGCATAGGGCATATTTTCATCAACGAGGATTTTCACGTCTTTCGCACCTATTTGAGAACGAGAGTTAACCGGGCAAGTGTGCCATAATCTCGCCGCCAGGCATACTGCGAGACCTGGTCAGCACAGATTTAAGGAACAGAGATGATGCAGCCCATTTCAGGTACGCCCGCTCGCCCTCCCGGCGAAGGCCAAAATGCCCCTTCCGCGGCGGGTGAACAACCGTTATCCACACAACAACGTACCGTGCTGGAGCGACTGATTACCCGTCTGATTTCACTCACCCAACAGCAAAGCGCCGAGGTGTGGGCCGGAATGAAGCACGATCTGGGCGTTAAAAGTGATACGCCGTTGCAGTCACGTCACTTTCCTGCCGCTGAGCAAAACCTTAACCAACGGCTGGGGGTTGCTCAGCAAAATCATGCTAATCGTCAGGTGCTGTCGCAGCTCACTGAATTACTGAGTCAGGGAAATAACCGCCAGGCGGTAAGTGATTTTATCCGTCAGCAGTATGGGCAAACGGCGCTCAGCCAGCTCACGCCTGAGCAGTTGAAGAACGTGCTCACGCTGCTGCAGCAAGGGCAACTTTCGATACCGCAACCGCAGCAGCGCCCGGCCACCGATCGTCCGTTGCTCCCCGCTGAGCACAATACGCTGAACCAGTTGGTTACCAAACTGGCGGCGGCCACGGGAGAATCCGGAAAGATGATCTGGCAGTCGATGCTGGAGCTGTCTGGCGTAAAAAGCGGAGAGCTGATCCCCGCCAAACAATTTACGCATCTGGTCACCTGGCTGCAGGCGCGCCAGACGCTCAGCCTGCAAAGCGCCCCAACACTGCAAACGCTCCAGGCGGCGCTAAAGCTGCCATTAGAGCCGAATGAGCTGACGGCAATAAAAGAGTACGCGCAGCAGACGTATCAGATCCAACCACAAACGATTCTGACCACGGTGCAGGTGCAGGACTTGCTGAATCAAATCTTCCTGCGCCGCGTGGAACGAGAACGCGAGCTCAGCGATCCGCGTCATCTGCAGCCCATTTACAGCCCGTTCGCACCGATGATTGAAACGGTTAAATCTCTGTCGGCACGACCGGGACTGCTGTTTATTGCATTGATGATTGCGTTAGCCATTTTCTGGCTGGTCGCTTAACCTTTACGCAGCGTTAGCAGCGTCACAATAATGCCCACCACGGCGGATATCGCCCCGGCAAGGAATACCGAGGGATAACCGTATGCGGTGGCCAGCACCCCGGCGACCGGACCACTTATGCCGTAGGAGATATCCTGAAACGCGGCATAACCGCCCAGCGCTGTACCGCGAACCTGCGCGGGCACTCGCTTCACGACCTCGACGCCCAATGCCGGGAAGATAAGCGAACACCCGGCCCCGGTTAATGCCGCCCCGAGCAGCGCAATCCAGGCCGATGGGGCCTGCCACAACAGAATCAGTCCTGCGGTTTCCACCAGCAAGGAGACAACGGCGACCTTCACGCCGCCGAACCGGTCTGGCATCCAGCCAAACAGAATGCGCATCAGCACAAACGCCCCACCAAACGCGGTCAGGGTGAACCCCGCCATCGTCCAGCCGTTGCTGACAAAATAGAGTGAAATAAACGTACCGATCACCGCAAAGCCAACGCCCTGCAGCGCAAGGCCCAGGCCTGGTTTCCAGATAAGCCCTACCACGCTCCATAACGAAGGACGTTCTCCTGCATGAGCAGGCACTTTGCGCACGGTGCCGTTGAATGCCCAGGCCAGCAGCGGTAAAACCATCGTCGTCCCCGCCAGCGCCGCAAAACCAAAGTGGCTGTGGATCAACAGGCCCAGCGGCGCACCGGCAGCCAGTGCGCCGTAAATCGCCATCCCGTTCCACGACATCACCTTACCCGAACGTGTTGGCCCGACCAGCCCAAGTCCCCAGGTCAGCGTCCCGGTGAGCAACTGGCTTTCGCCAAAACCGAGGATCAAACGACCGACGATTAACAACGCAAATTTTACGGGGACAGAAACAGGCAATAGCGCGGCTAAAAGCCACGCCGCGCCCGCCAGCCCACAGGCAAACATCCCCTGTAGCGCCGAACGTTTAGCGCCATATTGATCGGCCAGGCGCCCGGCGTAGCCGCGCGTTAATACCGTTGCCAGAAACTGTACGCCTACGGCGATACCGACCATGGTATTGCCATAGCCGAGCTCCTGGTGCACAAACAGAGGAATGACGGGCAAAGGTAAACCGACCGTCATATAGGTCAGGAAAACCGCAAAAGCGATGCGAAACAGCGAAAAGTTCGCCGAAGGTGTTTTTTCTTGTTGGGTTACAGCTGTCATGCGTTACTCCAAAATGCAGAGTAAGGCGAGGAATGCCCACGCCCCCTCTACCTGACTATCAGGATTAAGGTGCGTTGGATAACGTTAAACGCTTACGCATTATCAAGAGGATAATGTTGAAGCTGGAGTCTGCCTGCGAGGGGCTAAACTTGTCAACCTTGAAATCACTGAACGCCACACAAAACAAATGGTTACTCTCTCGAAGAAAAGCACAAACAATGAGGAAAAAGTTGTCAATCAGGAAGACACTCAACGATCAGTTTCGCCAGAATATTTTAGGGACACGGAAATGAAAGCATTTTCGCTTATTGCTCTCATCCTGGTGCTTTGCGGCTGCTCTGCGCCTCATCGGGACAGCACACAAGATGTAAAACAGTTCTATCTCGCGTGGATGTCCGCCTACACACAAGATCGGGATACGTCCGCACTCATGCAACTTTATGTGGCGAAAGACGTTATCGACCGTCTGGCGCTGATTGACAGTCTTTACGAGCAGGAAATAATGGATTCTGACTACTTTATGTACGTGCAGGATTACGCCCCTGAATGGATCCCACTGTTACGGGTTGGGGCGGCCCAGCCCTTTCTCGGTGGCGAAAAGGTGGAAGTACAATTAGGTGGACCGACAGGCGAAGCGCCCATGCAGTTGGAAGTGTATACCCGTTGGGAAGAGGGTCGCTGGAAAATTTATCGCGTGCGGGATCTGGGCAATCAATTTGAACAGCCAATCTACAGCGCCGGTAATATTGCGCAAGCCAGGGCATGGTCTGCGGAGATCGCACCGGAGTACGAAAAGATGAAAAAATAAAAAAGGGAGCCATCAGGCTCCCCTTTGCATCTCATTTTGTAGACTTACACTTACAGCTTACGCATGACCAGCGTTGCGTTGGTGCCGCCAAAGCCGAAGCTGTTGGACATCACGGTGGTCAGCGCCTGCTCGGTCGGTTTGGTCACGATGTTCAGACCTGCCGCCTGCTCATCCAGCTCTTCAATGTTGATGCTTGGCGCGATAAAGCCGTGTTCCAGCATCAGCAGAGAGTAGATAGCTTCCTGTACGCCAGCCGCGCCCAGGGAGTGGCCGGTCATCGCTTTGGTCGCAGAGATTGCCGGGCTGTTGTCGCCAAACACTTCACGAATTGCGCCAAGCTCTTTCACGTCGCCTACCGGAGTAGAGGTACCGTGGGAGTTCAGGTAGTCGATCGGCGTGTCTACGCCGTGCATCGCCATCTGCATGCAACGTACTGCGCCTTCGCCAGACGGAGCAACCATGTCAGCACCATCGGACGTTGCGCCGTAACCGACGATTTCCGCATAGATATGCGCGCCACGGGCCAGAGCGTGTTCCAGTTCTTCGACGACAACCATACCGCCGCCGCCTGCAATAACGAAACCATCACGGTTTGCGTCATAGGTACGGGAAGCTTTGGATGGATCGTCGTTATATTTGGTAGACAGCGCGCCCATTGCGTCGAATTCACACGCCATTTCCCAGCACAGCTCTTCGCCGCCGCCAGCAAAAACGATGTCTTGTTTGCCCAGTTGAATTTGTTCTACCGCATTGCCGATGCAGTGCGCGGATGTCGCACAGGCAGAGCTGATGGAGTAGTTTACGCCGTGGATTTTGAACGGCGTTGCGAGGCAGGCTGAAACGCCGGACGCCATCGCTTTGGTGACCACATACGGGCCAACCGCTTTCAGGCCACGCGGGCTACGCATTGCGTCAGCGCCGAATACCTGAAAACGTGGGGAGCCGCCGCCGGAACCTGCAATCAGGCCAACGCGCGGATTATTCTGGTAATCTTCTGCAGCAAGGCCAGCATCAGCCACAGCCTGCTCCATTGAAAGGAATGCATAAATGGATGCGTCGCTCATGAAGCGCACTACTTTGCGGTCAATGAGGCCAGTGGTATCCAGTTTTACGTTGCCCCAAACGTGGCTACGCATGCCGGAGTCCTTCAGCTCCTGAGAGAAAGTGATCCCTGAACGTCCTTCACGCAGAGATGCCAGGACTTCCTGCTGGTTATTACCGATGCTGGAAACGATGCCCAAGCCAGTAATCACTGCACGTTTCATTCAATACCTCTGTAAGTCGCACTATTTTAAAGTTTCGAGTGGCACAATAGCGTACACTTGTACGCCGAACAAGTCCGATCAGCCAATTTATGTGGAAATTTGCGCAGCCAGGCACTCATCGCTAAGATCGGGGCACAGCCTGCCAGACGAGTAACTTACGTGAAACAATACGCTATACAACCTGCCAACCTTGAATTCAACTCTGAGGGTACACCTGTTTCCCGAGATTTTGACGATGTCTATTTTTCTAATGATAACGGGCTGGAAGAGACACGTTACGTCTTTCTCGGCGGTAACCATCTCGCACAGCGATTCCCTTCACATTCACGCCCCCTCTTCGTGGTGGCAGAAAGTGGGTTTGGCACCGGACTTAACTTCCTCACGCTCTGGCAGGCATTTTCCGAGTTTCGCGATACTCACCCTGACGCTACCCTGGAAAGATTACATTTCATCAGTTTCGAAAAATATCCGCTTACGTGTGAAGATCTTACTTTAGCCCACCAGCACTGGTCAGAACTTGCGCCGTGGGCCTCGGCGCTGCAAGAGCAATGGCCGCTGCCGCTGGCGGGATGTCATCGTCTGCTGCTTGATGAAGGGCGTGTCACACTGGACCTGTGGTTTGGCGATATTAACGAGCTGACCTGCAAACTGGATGATTCTCTTAATCAAAAGGTGGACGCCTGGTTCCTGGACGGTTTCGCGCCGGCAAAAAACCCGGATATGTGGACGCCAACACTGTTTAACGCGATGGCCCGACTGGCTCGTCCCGGCGGTACATTAGCGACCTTCACATCGGCAGGCTTTGTACGTCGGGGGTTGCAGGAAGCCGGGTTTACAATGCAAAAATGCAAAGGCTTTGGCCGCAAGCGCGAAATGCTCTGTGGCGTAATGGAACAGACTCAGGCGCTCCCTTCCTCAGCGCCATGGTTTGCACGTACGGGAACAGATAAACGTGAAGCCGCCATTATTGGCGGGGGGATTGCCAGCGCATTGTTGTCTCTGGCGTTACTGCGCCGTGGCTGGCAGGTCACGCTGTATTGCGCAGACGAAAAACCCGCCGGGGGCGCATCCGGCAATCGCCAGGGCGCGCTCTATCCGCTACTCAGCAAGCATGACGCGGCCATTAATCTGTTTTTCCCCACCGCGTTTACCTTCGCCCGTCGACTGTATGACGCCCTCCCCGTTGAGTTCGCGCATGACTGGTGCGGCGTGACGCAACTGGCATGGGATGAGAAAAGCCAGCAAAAAATCGCGCAGATGCTGTCCCTTGAACTGCCCGATGCGCTCGCCATCGGGGTTGACGCACAGCAGGTTTTACAAACGACAGGCGTGGAAACCGGATGCGGCGGGATTCAGTATCCGAGCGGAGGATGGTTATACCCGGCGCAGTTAACCGCCGCCGTACTGGACTATGCCGCAACGCTGGGATTACGCACCCGCTATCAACATACGCTGACCTCACTGACACGCCACACGGCAAGCTGGCAATTGCAGTTTGCCAGTGGTGAAACCGCCACTCACGCAGCTGTCGTTCTGGCTAACGGTCATCGAATTAACAGCATTGAGCAGACGCAGTCGCTCCCGGTGTACTCCGTGGGCGGTCAGGTGAGTCATATTCCCACCACGCCTGCGCTTTCAGCGTTGCGTCAGGTGCTGTGCTATGACGGCTACCTCACGCCGCATAACCCGCAAAATCAGCAGCACTGCATTGGCGCCAGCTATCATCGAGGGAGCGAGGAAACCGCATATCGCGAGGACGATCAGCAGCAAAATCGTCAGCGCTTAATCGACTGCTTGCCTAACGCTGCGTGGGCAAAAGAGGTGGACGTCAGTGCGCATGCCGCCCGCTGTGGAGTGCGCTGCGCCACGCGCGATCACATGCCGATGGTCGGTAACGTCGCGGACTATGACGCCACGCTCAGCCAGTATGCCACTCTTGCCGAAGACAAAGAGCACGCCGTAAACGCCCCGGTGTATTCCGATTTGTTTATGCTGGGCGCGCTGGGCTCGCGCGGGCTGTGTACTGCCCCGCTATGTGCAGAAATTCTGGCATCACAAATGAGCGATGAACCTATCCCTATGGATGCCAGCACGCTGGCGGCGCTGAATCCGAATCGGTTGTGGATCAGGAAGTTATTGAAGGGAAAAGCGGTGAAATAAGATACCCTCTCATCATTGCCTGATGCACTGCGCTTATCAGGCCTACAACTCCCGTCCTTGTAGGCCGGATAAGACGCCTTAGCGTCGCCATCCGGCACAATCCACTGCAATTATTGTTTTGTCGCCTTCTGGAACAACATGTCCCACATCTCTTTCACTAACGCCTGGTCACGCGGCGAAAGTTCGCCTGCGCTAATCGCTTTTGCCAGGCTGCTGGTCACATTGGCGTACAATGCCTCAGCGGAATGGTCCTCGCCAGCGTCCAGTTCAGCCACGGCCAGCGTCAGGTGCCCACGCAAATAGCCACTGGCAAACAACTCATCATCGCTGGCGTGCTCTACCATATCGTCGATTAATGCCAGAATGCGTGATTCAAACTCCGCGATCATCTTCTTTCCTCATTGTAAACGTGGTAGCGGCTTCAGTTGAGCGCTTCGGGCCACGGGAATTGTTCCGCCTTAAGTTCAGGCGTGTGATAATAATTTTGTAACGCGTTAATGAAGCGCGCCGGACGTTCGGGGATGCCCTTATCCAGATACTCCATCACCTGGGCATGAACACGGCGCTGGAATACCACGCGATCCGGTTCAAAGTCCCCTTCCAGGTTGTCGCAACTGACATTAAACGGGTAGCCCGCCGCCATGCAAAACAGCCAGTCAAACGCCTGCGGCTTCACTTCCACATCTTCAAACTGGCATTGCGTCTTCGCATCGCGTCCATCAGGGCAGTACCAGTAACCAAAATCGACCAGCTCACGACGCGCCTTACCGGCGATGCACCAGTGTGAGATTTCGTGTAGCGCGCTGGCATAATAACCATGCGCAAAAACGATACGGTGATACGGTAATTCCGCATCAGCAGGAAGATAGATCGGTTCGTCTTCGCCTTTAATCAGACGGGTATTAAATTCATCGGCAAAGCAGCCGTTAAAAATCTCAATTAACTGTTCATAGTGATGGGTATTATTCATTAGTTCATCCCCAGCCAGTGGAGAATCTCCTGTCCATGATTATCATAAAGTAGCTTGGCGCTCATCACGGCGGAGACAATAACAATCATTGGCCGTATGAGTTTTTGTCCTTTGCTGAGCACCAGCCGCGAGCCCATCCGTGCGCCAATAAACTGGCCAATGAGCATCACAAATCCGGTCGCCCAAATCACTTTGCCGCCGAGGGCAAACAGCAACAGCCCACCGATATTCGATGTGGCATTTAATACTTTGGCGTGGGCCGTCGATTTCGCCAGGTTATAGCCGCATAACATGACAAAGGCCAGCGCGTAAAACGATCCCGCCGCCGGACCAAAAAAGCCATCGTAAAAGCCAACGCAGCCACCGGCCACCAGCGCGAAAGGCAACCCGTGCAATCGACGCTGACGATCTTCTTCGCCCACTTTCGGCATTAACAGAAAGTAAAGGCCAATACAGATAACCAGAACCGGCAGGATCTGGCGCAGAATATCTGACTGCACGTGCTGAACCAATAGCGCGCCGCTCATTGACCCGATAAACGTCATGAAGATATTGAGCTTCTGATCCGCCAGGTTAACCACGCCCCGACGAATAAAATAGAGGGAAGAAGAGATAGATCCGCCACAGGCCTGCAACTTATTGGTAGCCAGCGCTTGCGCGGGTGGCATCCCGGCCGCCATCAATGCCGGGATGGTGAGTAAACCACCGCCTCCGGCCAGAGAATCAATAAAACCTGCCAGCATCGCCACGAAAAAAAGCACGCCTAACAGCAGTGGCGACACCATAAACACAGAGGCAAAATGATCCATTAGAGTACATGCTCGTCCAGTAGCGCCTGGCAGGAAGGCGGCAACGGGGGCGGTGTCTTCTTCTCAGGCTTGGTGGTTCCAGGTTTTGGAGGTTCGAACCAGCTTTGCAGCTCCGCGCCACAGCCGTCACCCGGTGGCGGTAACGGTTGATCTTCGCACTCAAGACTGTCGGCAGGACAACGTAACCGTACATGCATATGCGCACGATGCTGGAACCATGGCCGCACTTTACGCAACCAGTCCCTGTCGGTACCCGCATCCAGACAAAGTTGCTGCTTAATCGCCGGGTTCACAAAAATACGCGTGACTTCATTATCTTTTGCCGCCAGCCTT
The DNA here is from genome assembly GCF_030334595.1 of Citrobacter sp. Ce104. Classification (NCBI taxonomy): domain Bacteria; kingdom Pseudomonadati; phylum Pseudomonadota; class Gammaproteobacteria; order Enterobacterales; family Enterobacteriaceae; genus Citrobacter; species Citrobacter sp. Ce104. The sequence continues at coordinate 519,853 of NZ_JAOWDP010000068.1, read as the reverse complement.
ATCAGGCTGAAAATCTCCGGCTTCCACAGTGACGGCACGACACGTTTACCGTCCTGTGAGACCAAATCTAACGCCTGCGGTCGCAGCAGTTGCGACTGGGTCCAGCGCGTTTTTGGCAGCTGCAGGAAAATATCGACATCCAGTCCCGTCTGGTGGCTGGCGTGACCGCCATTGAACCGCCCACCGGCCGGCATGCCCATATCGCCAATTAACACCGTGCCCAGCCCCAGATTATTAGCCTGATTACTCAGACGCTGGATAAACATCACCAGGTCCGGATGACCAAAGTAACGACGCTGATCGGTGCGCATCACCTGATAGTGTTCTGACTGTACAGGCAGCGTATCTGCACCAACAATGCAGCCATTGGAAAACGCGCCGATAGACTGCGCGCTACCTGCAACCGGATGGGTAATTTTCTGCCAGGGCGTCGCCGCCAGACAGGCGGTGCTGGCAAACAGAGCCAGCGCCACAAGTGCCGTTTTTTTCATCTCTTACCAGCGTGGAATATCGGTCTTCACGTCCGCATTCTGCGCCCGCTGACGCAGCAGGTGATCCATCAATACGATCGCCAGCATCGCCTCGGCGATCGGCACAGCGCGGATCCCAACACATGGATCGTGACGACCTTTAGTGATCATGTCGACTTCTTCACCGAAGCGGTTAATGGTACGACCTGGAACGGTAATACTGGACGTCGGTTTCAGCGCCATATGAGCAATGATTTGTTGCCCGCTGCTGATCCCACCCAGAATGCCGCCCGCATGGTTACTCTGGAAACCTTCTTTGGTGATTTCATCTCGGTTCTGGCTGCCGCGCAGCGCAACAACGTCAAATCCGTCGCCAATCTCAACGCCCTTAACGGCGTTAATGCTCATTAGCGCATGGGCGATGTCGGCATCCAGGCGGTCGAATACCGGTTCGCCGAGACCCGCAGGTACGCCGCTTGCAACAACGGTCACCTTCGCTCCGATGGAGTCACCCTCTTTCTTCAGCCCACGCATCAGTTCGTCCAGCGCGTCGAGTTTATCCGGGTCCGGACAAAAGAACGGGTTAAGTTCCACCTGGGACCAGTCTTTGATCTCCAGCGGAATATCACCCATCTGCGTCAGGCAGCCGCGAATTTCAACGCCGAATTTTTCTGCCAGATACTTTTTGGCAATAGCTCCGGCCGCCACGCGCATCGCCGTTTCACGTGCGGATGAGCGTCCGCCACCACGGTAGTCGCGCAGGCCATATTTCTGCTCATAGGTATAGTCGGCGTGTCCTGGACGAAAAACGTCCTTAATCGCGCCGTAATCCTGTGAACGCTGATCGGTATTTTCAATCAACAGCCCAATGCTGGTGCCGGTGGTAACGCCCTCGAACACGCCGGAGAGGATTTTCACCTGATCCGGCTCACGACGCTGCGTAGTGTAGCGCGATGTGCCCGGACGGCGTCTGTCGAGATCGTGCTGCAGGTCAGCTTCTGTCAGAGAAATGCCCGGCGGAACACCATCGACAATACAACCGAGCGCCAGCCCGTGTGATTCGCCGAAAGTGGTTACGCGAAAGAGTTGCCCAATTGTGTTTCCTGCCATCACGGCTCCGTTATGAGTGTTGTGTATGTGCGCGTGTATTTAGTCTTTATAAATGCTGAAGTGCTCGCGAGCAGCGATTAACTGCTCTTTGGTCAGCATGAATACGCCGTCACCGCCGTTGTCGAACTCCAGCCAGGTGAACGGTACATCCGGATACTGCTCTATCAGATGTACCATGCTGTTTCCGACTTCACAAATCAGAATACCGTTATCTGACAGGTAGTCCGGGGCGTTCCCCAGAATGCGGCGGGTCAGTTTCAGCCCATCGCTGCCAGACGCCAGACCCAGCTCAGGTTCGTGGCGATATTCGTTTGGCAGGTCTGACATATCTTCCGCATCGACATACGGTGGGTTGGTCACAATCAGGTCATACTGGACTTTCAGCAGGTCGCGGAACAGATCGGAGCGGATCGGCGTTACGTGATGGATCAGGCCGTGCTCTTCAATGTTGTGTTCGGTCACCGCCAGCGCGTCCGTGGAAATGTCCACCGCATCGACTTCGGCTTCCGGGAACGCATAGGCGCAGGCAATGGCAATACAGCCGCTGCCGGTACACATATCGAGGATATGCTGCGGCTGCTCATTGATAAGACCCGCAAAGCGATTATTAATAAGTTCGCCAATTGGTGAACGCGGAACCAGCACGCGTTCATCTACATAAAACTCATGCCCGCAGAACCAGGCTTTGTTGGTCAGATAAGCAACGGGAATGCGCTCATTGACGCGGCGAATCACGCGTTCAACAATACGATGGCGCTCGCTGGAAGTCAGACGCGCGGTACGCATATCTTCTGGAATATCCAGCGGCAGATAAAGTGACGGCAGCACCAGCTGTACAGCTTCGTCCCATGGGTTATCCGTGCCATGGCCATACCAGATGTTCGCCGCGCTAAAACGGCTGACCGCCCAACGCAACATGTCCTGAATGGTATGCAGTTCACTCACTGCTTCATCGACGAAAATTTTATCCACGTATTCCTCCAGGGCATGCTCGTATTAAATTCGGCGGCTAGTTTGCCACGAAGACGGCGATAAATCAGCATTCACACAGGGCCTGAGAGCGAAAATTGCGTTTTAAGCGATCGGATGCCCGCCGAGTCGGGTTAAACTAGCGGAAAATAAAAGTTGAGACTCTCGAATGAAAAAGAAAACATCGCTCAGCGAGGAGGATCAGACGCTGTTTCGCCAGCTGATGACCGGTACGCGTAAAATTAAACAGGACACCATTGTTCACCGCCCCCCACGTAAAAAAATTGCCGAGGTTCCGGTTAAAAGGCTGCTACAAGAGCAGGCTGATGCCAGCCACTATTTCTCGGACGAGTTTCAGCCGCTGCTGAATACGGACGGCCCGGTAAGATACCTGCGTGCCGACGTGAGCCATTTCGAACTGAAAAAAATGCGCCGTGGCGATTACTCCCCGGAGCTGTTTCTCGATCTGCACGGACTGACCCAGCAGCAGGCCAAACAGGAGTTAGGCGCGCTGATTGCCGCCTGTCGTCGCGAACATGTGTTTTGTGCCTGCGTGATGCATGGCCACGGAAAGCATATTCTTAAGCAGCAAACGCCGCTCTGGCTGGCGCAGCATCCGCACGTGATGGCGTTTCATCAGGCGCCGAAAGAGTACGGTGGTGACGCCGCGCTGCTGGTACTGATTGAAGTGGAAGAGTGGCTGCCGCCTGAACTTCCGTGATGCAGAAAAACAGAAAGAGCCGCATTTGCGGCTCTTTGATTTTTCGGATGACGGCTGCGCCTTATCCGATTCCAGACTTTTTAAATCGCTTTTGCCATTTTCAGGTTACACGGGCTCATCTGCCAGTTAAAAGTCCCCTTCCCGCTCTCATCAAGCGTAACGCTGGCAATCGCTGATGTGGTAAACATCGGCGGTGTTTCGCCCGGGCAAAGCTCAGACACCAGATATCCCACTAAAGGCAAGTGAGAGATTACCAGTGCCGTGGCGATACCTTCATTGGCCAGAGCCTGTAAATAGGCGCTGACCAGACCGACATCGCCGCAGGGAGTCAACTCCGGCAAAACATCCACACCGGTTGGCAGGTTCATACACTCCCCCACCACATCCAGCGTTTGTTCGGCTCGTAGGAACGGGCTCACCAGAACACGTTCGATATCCACTTTTTGACCTTTCAGCCAGTTCGCCATCAGGCGAGATTCGTCACAACCACAAGAGGTTAAGGGACGAACCGAATCACTGGCGGCATCGAGGGCTGCGTCGCCGTGACGCATGATAAAAACTTGCATATTGCACCGCTTTTGTTAACCAGAATCACCGACACCTTTATCCGCAGCCCCTATTGACCGTGGTAACGATGTGGTGGCCGGCATTGTGCCTTATCCATTCACCGAATGAAACGCTGTTTTTTACCTCAACGACGTAAGTATAGTCAATCTCTGTTTACATTTTGAGCGAGACCCATACATTCAGTGCGGATTCATCCTACGTTTGACCTCATGAATTCAGGTCAGTTTCCCCAATATTCCAGAATTTTTCACCGCGTTCCGCCATCTGCAATAACTGCTCACACGGTGTAAACCGCGAGCCGTATTGCGTGGTCAGCCGTTGCAGAGTCGCAACCACTTCACCCGCGCCGAGAGAATCCATATACCGGAACGGGCCGCCGAGGAATGGCGGAAAACCAATACCAAATACAGCGCCGATGTCGCCATCACGCGCGCTGCGGACTATCTTCTCGTCGAAACAGCGTGCTGCTTCATTGAGCATTAACATGACGCACCGCTCAGCTATCTGCACGGCGGTAAGCCGGCCCTGACCCTGGACGCCAATAAGCGTATAAATTGCAGGGTCGACCTGTTTTTTGCTTTTACGCCCTTTCACTCCATAAAGATAGAAACCCCGACCATTTTTTCTACCTTTGCGATCGTCATTCAAAATTGAAGCAACAACATTTGCAGGCGCGCTAAAACGTTCTCCATATGCAGCCTCAAGCACTGGTATAATTTTAGTGCCCGTATCAATTCCGACCTCATCCAAAAGTTGGATTGGCCCGACCGGAAAACCAAACTTAACCAGCGCGGCGTCAATGGTTTCAACCCGCTCGCCTTCGGTTAGCATACGTATAGCTTCGTTGATGTAAGGCGCTAAAATGCGGTTAACATAAAATCCAGCCTTATCCCTGACCACTATCGGTGTTTTACCCTGTTTTTTCGCCAACTTAACGGTTGTCGCAATCGTCTGCTCAGAGGTCGTGGCATGCGGGATAACCTCGACCAGCGGCATCTTTTCCACCGGGCTAAAGAAGTGTAAACCAATGACTTGTTCAGGCCTGGCAGCGTTCGCTGCAATATCGCCAATCGGCAAAGAAGAGGTGTTTGAGGCAAAAATGGTATGAGATGCGCAATTCTGCTCAACTTCTGCCACCATCTGTTGTTTTAAGGCCAGATCTTCAAAAACGGCTTCAATAATCAGGTCGCGATGCGCAAAGCCACGGTAGTCGGTTGATCCCGAAATCAGCGCCAGCTGTTTATCACGCTCGCTGCCTTTGATATGACGGCGGCGAACCTTCGTTTCAAGCTGTTCCCAGCTGTACTTCAGCGCGTGGTTGATTCCCTTAGCGTTTATGTCTTTGATACGCACCGGTACGCCGCCTTTACAGGCCGTCACGTAAGCAATACCGCCGCCCATCAGACCACCGCCCAAAATGCCTACGCTGTTAAGCGGGCCGGGTTTCGCATCACTTCCCGGATCCTTTTTCACATCGGTGTTGGCAAAAAAGATGTGCCGCAGCGCCTGAGACTGAGATGTCATCGCCAGTTCACCAAACGCGCGGGCTTCTGCGTCGTAACCGCTGCTGCTACCTTGCGCCAGACCGGTTTCGATGACCTCAAGGATACGTTCTGTTGCAGGGTAGTTACCTTGCGTTTTTTGCGCCGTCTTTTTACTGGCCATGCGGAATAACAGCGCCCGCCCCAGCGGCCCCGCTAACACACGCTCTCGCACCGGCAGAGTTCGATGAGCGGAACTGTCCTTTTTAGCCAGTTCCACGGCGGCTTCCAGTAAAATGGTATGCGGTACAACTTCGTCCACTAAGCCAACTTTCAGCGCCTGTTTTGCGCGTAATTGTTTTCCGGAGAGGATCATATCCAGCGCGGTACTAACGCCAATCAGACGGGGCAGCCGCTGCGTACCGCCGGAGCCAGGCAGCAGACCAAGCTGCACTTCGGGCAAACCCAGTACGGTTTTAGCATCATCGGTACAAATACGGTTATGGCACGCCAGCGCCATTTCCAGGCCACCGCCGAGGCATGCGCCATGAATCGCGGCGATAACCGGGATCGGCAAGGCATTAATTTCCGCCATAATCTGTTGCCCCTGACGGGCCAGCGTTTCGGCTTCCTGTGCGCTGCGACAGCTACCGATCATGTTGATATCCGCCCCGGCGATGAAGTTATCGGGTTTAGCCGAAATGAACACTACGCCACGCAATGCTTTGTTATCGCGAATTTGTTTCAGAATGGCCCGCACCTGAGAAGCAAACTCCGCCTTCAGGGTATTCATTTTTTCTCCGGGTACATCAATGGTGACAACAGCAACGTTATCCAGACGTACGTTTAGCGTAAAAGCCAATGTCATTTCCATTATTCCGCCTCCAGAACCATTGCCGCACCCAAACCACCTGCCGCACAGGCTGTCACTAAACCAAAACCGCCGCCACGACGTCGTAACTCATGGAGGGTTTGGGTGATCATCCGCGCGCCGGTCGCCGCAAAAGGATGTCCATAGGCAATCGATCCGCCCAGCACGTTAAATTTGCTGTCATCAACCTCGCCAGTGGCATGCGCCCTGCCCAGCACGTCGCGGGCGAAACGTTCGCTGCCCAGCAGTTGAAGATTCGCCAGCGTTTGTGCGGCAAAGGCTTCATGCATATCGATCAGGGTTAAATCTGCCATCGTCAGACCCGCTCTTTCCAGAGCAAGCGGCGTTGACCACGCCGGTCCCAGCAGCATGTCCTGCCAGACATCAATGGCGGTAAAGGCAAAACTACGCAAGTATCCCAGCGGCACCAGTCCCAGCTCTTTCGCACGCGACTCCGTCATCATAATCACGGCGGCTGCGCCGTCAGTTAGCGGGGTACTGTTCGCCGCGGTCACTGTGCCATGCTTGCGGTCAAAGGCCGGACGCAATTTTGCGTAATCGGCCAGCGTAGAGTTGCCGCGAATATTGTTATCTTCTGCAAAAGGATCTTTAAACGGCGGTGCGTAGGTCGTCATCACCTCATCTGCCAGTTTTCCTTCAGCCCACGCCTGAGCGGCACGCTGATGAGAACGATGCGCCAGGGCATCCTGTTGTTCTCGCGTAATACCATAAGTTTTGGCCATTTGCTCGGCCGTATCCCCCATGCGTAAACCAGTAGAATACTCAGCGACGGCTGGCGGCACAGGCATCAGGTCACGTAAGCGCAGTCGGGAGAAAAGTTTAAGACGCTGACCGGTGGTCCGGGCCTTATTGACATCCACCAGCACCCGCGCCAGCTTTTTGCTGACGCCAATCGGCAGAACTGACGACGAGTCCGCACCGCCGGCAATTCCTGCGCGAATCGTCCCCGCCATCAGGCTTTCCGCGACATTCGCCACTGCCTGAAAGCTGGTGGCACAGGCCCGGCTTACGCTGTAGGCATCCGTGTGCACATTCATCCCGGTCCCCAGCACAATTTCACGAGCAATATTGGGGGCTTCAGGCATTTGCACCACCTGGCCAAAAACCAGTTGTTCAATCACATCTGCGGGTATTTCGCTGCGCGCCAACAGTTCGCCAACAACCATTTTCCCCAAATCTACGGCGGGAATGCCATGAAACGCGGTTGCCTGACGGGCAAATGGCGTACGCAATCCGCTTACGATGGCGATGCGATCGCCCTGGCGGGTAACCAGCGGTAAAGCCTGACTCATAACACTCCCCTGTAAAAAATAAAAATAAGTGGTCTGACCTGATCACAGTCTTAACCAATTTTTTACATTTAGCCAAGCGGAGAGAAAAGAAAGTGGGAGCTAAGACACAGTGAATAATCACTGACAGTTACGAAAAAGCCCTTGCTACCAGGCAGCAAGGGCTTTTTTTGAAGGGATTAACGCAGGCCCAGCTGGAAGATCAGCGTTTCAGCTTCACAGGCAAAAACAAAGTCGATATCCAGACGCACACCTTCAGACACTTCAGTAAAGGTCGAGGTGATTTGGCAAGGCTCAGATTCCACGCCACGCGCCTTTTCAGTCAGAGCAGCCAGCGTTTCTTCTGCTTCTGCGCGATTCGCGAACACACGGCTGTATGACGCGGTGCAATCGGAGTTGTCCATGATGGTGCCAACATCCATACAGCAGCAAACCGGGGTTTCATCAGCACTGCATTTACTCATTGTAGATTTCCTCTGTATTCGCACCTGAGGTGCCAGATAAACGATGGGGATATTTTACGCTCCCATTATTCGCCTCTCCAGTCGTTAATTGTATGAAATGAGATAAGTGACCGAAATCACACTTAAAAATGATCTAAAACAAAAATCACCCAAACAGGTGAGTGCGCATACCCGCAATTTTGCCAGCTGGATCGCGTTTCCGAGATCAGAATTGAAAATATTTATAAACATACTTGCAACATTTCAGCTGGTCCGACCTATACTCTCGGCACTGGTCTGATTTCTAAGTCGTACCTCAGACCCTACACTTCGCGCTCCTGTTACGGTATGTAACATTGTTTGTATAAAAATAAATCAATGAGGTTATGGTCATGAGCCAGAAAACCCTGTTTACAAAGTCTGCTCTCGCAGTCGCAGTGGCAATTATCTCCACACAGGCCTGGTCTGCAGGCTTTCAGTTAAACGAATTTTCTTCCTCTGGCCTTGGCCGGGCATATTCGGGTGAAGGCGCTATTGCAGATGATGCAGGTAACGCCAGTCGTAACCCGGCACTGATTATGATGTTCGACCGCCCTACTTTTTCTGCGGGTGCGGTGTATATCGATCCAGACGTTAATATTTCCGGTAGATCGCCATACACCGGACGCAGCACCGATGCGGACAACATCGCCCCTACGGCGTGGGTTCCCAATGCGCACTTCGTGATGCCTATTAACGACCAGTTTGGTTGGGGTGCTTCTGTCACGTCAAACTATGGCCTGGCAACCGAATTTAACGACAGCTACATCGTCGGCGAATACGGCGGTAAAACCGACCTTAAAACGGTCAACCTGAACCTGAGCGGAGCCTATCGACTGAATGATAGCTGGAGCTTTGGTGTTGGTTTTAATGCCGTTTACGCCGATGCAAAAATTGAACGTTATTCCGGCGAACAAACTGCTGCATTGCCGAAAGTGGACCAGAAAATTGCCAGCCTGAAGGGTGATGAATGGGGCTACGGATGGAACGCCGGTATTTTGTATGAGCTGGATAAAAATAACCGTTATGGCTTAACGTACCGCTCTGAAGTCAAAATCGACTTTGATGGCGATTATAAAAGTGGTATCCGTACTCAGGCCAACGCGTTACCTGGCGCAGGCACGGCGTTCCCGTGGGGAACAACCAATGCCACAGTCCCAGGTTCTCTGACGCTTAACCTGCCGGAAATGTGGGAACTGTCAGGCTACAACCGTGTAGACCCGCAGTGGGCGATTCACTACAGCATCGCATACACCAGCTGGAGCCAGTTCCAGGAGCTGAAAGCAACCGGCACCAACGGACAAACGCTGTTCTATAAAGAAGAAGGCTTCAAGGATTCTTACCGCATCGCGCTGGGTACGACTTATTACATGGATAAAAGCTGGACCTTCCGCACCGGTATCGCCTATGACGATAGCCCGGTTCCTGCGAGCAAGCGTTCCATCTCCATTCCTGACCAGGACCGCCTGTGGCTGAGTGCGGGTACGACTTACGCATTCAATGATGATGCGTCCATCGACGTTGGCGTCTCTTATATGCACGGTCAGAAAGTGACCGTCAAAGAAGGCCCGTATACTTTCGACTCTGAAGGTAAAGCCTGGTTGTTCGGTACCAACTTCAACTACGCATTCTGATTTTCTTCAGATATAAAAAAGGTGAGCTTTTTAGCTCACCTTTTTATTTTCATCAGTCCTTACTCGGAATCGATCTCTTTTAAATCGTCCTGAATGTCTTTCGCGTTCGGGTTTTCTTCTGGTTTGAGTTTCCCACCGTTCGCAATAAAGTCATGACGCTGGAAGTAAGCCTCACGCACCATGATGTAAGGATCGGAAGACTGACGCAGCAGACCGTCGGAATCGAGCAGTTGCGCGCGGGTTTCAATCCCTTCAACCGTCCATTTGCCTATCGACAACGGCCATGTCAGCCAGGACAGTACCGGATACAGCGTATCCACCATGTCGCCGCCATCATCACGCAACGTGAAGCTGCCATAGAATGGAAGCTGCATATACGGTCCGTAACCAACGTCATAATGGCCTAACGTACTACCAAAACGGTGCGGTTCAACGCGCTGTAACTTCGGATTAGCCATACCTGCCACGTCAATAAGGCCGCCCATACCTAACAGAGTATTCAGGAAGAAACGGGTAAAGTGCACCATTCCCTGATAAGGGTCACCTTGCAGGAAGTAGTTAACCATGACGGCCGGCTCTTCAAGGTTGCCGGTAAAGTTACTTAAACCATTACGTGCCGGCTGCGGGACATAATCACGCCAGGCTACGGCTACCGGTCGAACAACGTATGGATCTAAAACATTAAAGTTGAAGTTGTACATGGTGCGGTTGAACCCTTCAAATGGATCCGAACGCCCCTGCTGTTCAGTACCGGAGCTCGCACACCCCACCAAAAGTGTGGTTCCCAGCGCAAGCGCCGACAGGCGAAGCTTCATAAGTGTCTCCCTGTGTATTATGGCTATCGCTGATTGCCATCCATGACGGAACGAGGACGTATCCGCCTGTTTAGATGTGAGCGATTGTAACAGCACGTCAAATGATGTCTATATACCCTGTCTTACTGATTTGATCATAGCCTGGTAATACGCACTCCGCGGCGGTTCTATTCTAGCTAACCCGATAAAAACAAACGTTACCATTTTTGCTATCTCAGACTTTCTCCCGCTGATTTTCGGACAAAAGCCGCTACGCTTTAGCAATACGTGCTAATTCGGGATTCGGCTATGAATGACATTGAGAAAGAAAAGATTGATCGGCACAGCGACGAGCTTCAGGTCGAAAGTGATGAAAAGTTAGAGGGTAAAAAGATTGAGGTCGACGAGGACAGGCTCCCCTCCCGCGCCATGGCGATCCATGAACATATCCGCCAGGATGGGGAGAAAGAGATGGAGCGCGACGCGATGGCGCTATTATGGTCAGCCATCGCTGCAGGGCTGTCGATGGGCGCCTCGCTACTGGCTAAAGGGATTTTTCACGTACAACTGGAAGGCGTACCAGGGGGATTTTTACTGGAGAACCTCGGTTATACCTTCGGCTTTATTATTGTCATTATGGCCCGCCAGCAACTCTTTACCGAAAATACCGTCACCGCCGTACTGCCGGTGATGCAAAACCCAACCCTCGGCAATTTTGGCTTGTTGATGCGCCTGTGGAGCGTGGTTCTGCTGGGTAATATTATTGGCACCGGGGTTGCAGCATGGGCGTTTGAGCATATGCCGATTTTTGATGAAGAGACCCGCGATGCTTTCGTCAAAATCGGTATGGACGTGATGAAAAACAGCCCAACAGAGATGTTTTCTAACGCGATTATTTCTGGCTGGTTAATTGCCACGATGGTGTGGATGTTTCCTGCTGCCGGGGCAGCAAAAATTGTGGTCATTATTCTGATGACCTGGCTGATTGCGTTAGGCGATACCACGCACATCGTGGTCGGTTCGGTGGAAATTCTCTATCTGGTCTTTAATGGCACGCTGCACTGGAGTGATTTTTTCTGGCCCTTCGCGCTACCAACGCTCGCCGGAAATATCTGTGGCGGAACGTTTATCTTCGCGCTGATGAGCCATGCGCAGATCCGCAATGATATGAGCAACAAACGCAAGGAAGAAGCCAGGTTGCAAGCAAAGCGTGATGAGCAAAAGCAGAAAAACCAGAAAAAACAGGACTAAATGGTGACTGTTTGAGCAGTCGGGCGGCTTGAGACTTACCGTTGTGAGGAAAAAACGCTATACTCGTGCCGCTTCGTCCCCTTAGTTAAATGGATATAACGAGCCCCTCCTAAGGGCTAGTTGCAGGTTCGATTCCTGCAGGGGACACCATTTCTTCGTTACCCGCCATTTCCTCTCATTACCAAAATCCATGATATGACTGTCACACAAACATTTCGACGTTACCGCACATTACTCAACATGAATTGACTACGCCAAACTTTTGCGGGCATATTGTGGGCATACTGAAAAATGACCATGGATTTATGCCCACATGCTTACGGTAAAGCAAATCGACGCAGCAAAGCCTGCGGAAAAATCATATCGCCTGGCAGATGCCGGAGGACTATTCCTGTTCGTTCCCCCATCAGGGAAAAAGGTGTGGCGCATGCGGTACCGCTTCGAAGGAAAGGAAAAGACTCTCGTTATCGGACCATACCCTCAAATATCTCTCACAGAGGCCAGGTCAAAACAGTCAGAAGCAAAAATGAAGTTACTGGCAGGTGTTGATCCGGCAGAACAAAAGCAAGCTATTAAGAAGAAAGAGAAAGAGGCTGCAGCTGATTCGTTCGGTGACATTTTCCGCGAATGGCATGCTCACAAATCAAAGGTGTGGTCGAAAGGATATGCTGACGAGATGATGAGCATGTTCACGGATGACATATTGCCGATCATCGGTCACTTACGCATGGAGGAGGTCGAACCAATGACTCTTCTGAAGGTCATCCGGCTGTTCGAGGACAGGGGCGCAATGGAACGCGCTGATAAAGCCAGGCGGAGATGCGGTGAGGTTTTCAGTTATGCGATCGTAACTGGCAGGGCAAAATACAATCCCTCTCCAGACCTTGCTGGGGCCATGAAAGGATACCGTAAGAACAACTACCCTTTCCTTCCCATGCATCGCATACATGAATTTCAGCGGGCTCTTAATGCATACGGTGGCTGGATAGTAATGAAGATTGCAGCGCAGGTATTGCACTATACAGCCATGAGAACCGTCGAGATGAGATCGCTGGTATGGTCAGGAATAGATTATGAGAACAGGATTATCAGCATCGACCCGTCGGTAATGAAAGGCCGGAAGCTTCACATCGTCCCAATGTCAGATCAGGTCGTTGAGCTGTTTAAAGTATTGCAGCACATAACAGGTCAGTATTCGCTTTGCTTCCCGGGCAGAAACGACAGGAAGAAGCCAATCAGCGAGAACGCTGTACTTGGCGTGATTCGTAGCATTGGCTATGAAGGGCAGACAAGCGGTCACGGATTCAGGCACCAGTTCAGTACCGTACTAAACGAGAAACACTGGAATAGTGATGCAATAGAGATGCAACTGGCACACGTAAGTGGCGGAACTCGCTCTGTTTACAACCACGCAGCTTATCTTGATACGCGACGGGAAATGATGCAGTGGTGGGCAGACTGGCTTGATGAGAAGGTGTGATCGGCAACATTCATTGGAAGTTGCCGATGCTCATGATGCACAGTAACCAATACAATGCCTCTCATTGACCGCCATCTTTAAGCAAGGTAGATAGCTGGGAGGCAATTCTTAGCAATATTTAAATTATGCATTTTCTTAAATATTTAACTTTGCTAGTTAGATACGTGACGGCAACAGACGTAATATATAAAGCAAGTACACACACAATAAAATATGCAAGACTTAAATAATTACTTCCATTTGTATAATGTGAGACAATCGGGCGATATATATATACAAGCACAAAATATAGCAAGGCAGGATGCACAAGATAAACGCCAAATGACGCTGATGAATTGAACGTTATGAATTTTTTAAATGCAGCGCTATCTTTTATTTTTAGATTCATGATTCCGTTATAAAAAGCAAAAGCGGAAATCAACACGAATATTGAACCGCCATTTAATATAGCCTGTATCTTTACCCCGTTAAAATAATAAAAATACAGAACTATCAATGCCGAAATCAAAGCGTTTATCGTATAAACCACAAACCAAAATAAACTGGAGGTGAATATTTTACGTTTATTGACTTTGAATAAGATGCATGAGACCCCAGGAACAAAAGCATAAAACATTAGGAATCCAAATTTTGCTATCCCTGTAGCGTCAAAGAAATCAATACCAAGTCCTAACAGCGTGTTTAATGTTGGGATTAATGATGTGGCAATAACCAGTATTGAGAAGTATAAAACAAAGGCCTTTCCCGATCTTTCATGTAACAACTTAACAAATGGTATAAAGAAACTCAGGCCAATAAACCAGTACATGAAGTACAGGTGATACATAGATGAACCATCAAGCACTGAGTGGATAGCTCCAGAAATTGTTAAACCGTCGAATGAGTAGCTATAGAACACATAATAAAAAAGCGACCAGAAAATAACTGGAATGGCTATTCTGTTCAGTTTCTTCAAAAAGAAGGTATCTACATTTAGTTTGCCTGCAAATGATAGATGCGCAGTAACAATTAAAAATACCGGGACGTTAATTTTAATAAATGACCATATGAGAATCCCTAGATTCCAATTAACCTCATTAGAAAATGTAATAGTAATTTCACTTAATACGTGTTCAGAAATTACAAATAAAATTGCAACAAATTTTGCAATATCTAAATTAATATTTCTGCTTTCCATATCTTAATTCAGTTTGTTGTTTTGGCCTTAAATAACACAACGTCAATAGAATGTAAAGAAATATAATTGAAAGTGAGACTGACATCATGCCACCCTCACTTCCACAGGTCGTTTTTTAGTCTTGATTGCCAAGTCTGGACCCAACCACAGGAGTAACAGAAACTTGAAATGTTTTTGTTGTATCCGTGTTGGTGACTCTTATCTTGATAAATCCCTCAGAACTTCCGCTATTAGGAAGAGTGATCGATGTCCCATCATTTCCTAAAACACCGTACCTCTGCCCAAGCGTTATTGATATGTCTGTTCCAACAACTTTATGAGCTCCATCAACCCTAAATGATGACATGTCATTGGTTACAGTATTCCTTATTACAACCAGTAGACTAAATGGCCTGAACGCAAATGATGGTATGTTCTCAATAGGTATTGAGATGTCTGAAAAACCAAGAGGGGCAAGGTTTGGTAAGTTTATTGAAAGATATCGATAATCTCCCGGCATGTTCAGATAACTTTCATTTGGTATGAAAATATCATTTATCAACTGACTATTCATCCACCCGCTACTAAGAGAGACTGGAGTCAACCCATCGTTACCATAGCAAATGAGATTACCAGTTGTCCCTGATATGTTTATTTTCCCCGTACCTTTATTGAATCTGACAAGAAGCCTCATCCCATCTAATTTAGAAATGGAAAAGGCAACATCAGAACTAGAAACAGAGTTGCCTGATATCTCTCCTGTTTTTATAAACTCTGATAAAACGCTTGGACTTCCTGCAAGGCCTGTAACAAGATTTGCCCTGACGTTTACATCATAAAAATAACCTACTGGAGCAGTGCCAAATCTTTTTATCAGGATGCATCTTGATGTATTCCCGGTTACATTAAGTGCTTTTACATCTACTGTTTCCGTCGTCAAGATTATATCTTTTGCTGATATGTTTCCTGAAACCTGAATGTTACTGGTGTCATCAATCCAGATATCTGATCCGCACGTATTGTTTGCAACAACTGAGTTGCTTATGTAGCTGTTTTCAATCTCTATGGAGCCGTATGTGTTATTGGCATCATAGTTACCTATAACCCTTACATATCCATTTTGATTTATAAAATTGTAAGATGTGGCGTTTTGTCCATAGTAGGTACTGTTACCTATACATTCTGCATTATTCACGCCAATGTGTTGAAAATGTCCGGCATTAAGACCCTGTGGTGCTGATGAGGTACAGTTTACTATTTTAGTATTGGTAATCCGCCTTGAGGTGGGGTCGCCTGGAGTGGAATTATACCCAACAGCAAAGAATCCAACCGAGTAGAAATATCCTGAAAATCTATTCCCATCTATCAGGATATTTTCATAATCAACCTGATCGCTATGTGCATCACAAAAGAAAGCTATACTTCTATCAGGCTGGTAGTTTTTACAGGTCTGAGTTCCTGTTAATTTAGATATGATGTTGCTGGATTTAATCAGGAACCCGTTATGAGTTATGTTTGCATTGCCAGTGATTAAAACAGGCTTAGTCAAGCTGACTTGATCAAAGACAAAATTACCATTAACAAAAATAATCTGTGAATATGGTGGGATCTCGTCAAATGCTTTCTGAATGGCTAAGGTTTCATCTGTTCCATCCCCCTTTGCCCAATCAAGTATGCTATATACATCCGTGTTTTTTTCGTGCTGAGTCCTTGCTCTTGCCGATGTGAACGGTTGTCTAACGCCGACCAGCGCATCACCCAAACTGTCATCGTCTGTATTAGCCAACCTTAATTCAAGTTGATCTGGATCGTACTTAGCTACGTCTTCAAAATAAAACTGCTGTACATTGTATGCATCATAAATCGCCATGCTGTAATTCTGCACGGTAACAAATTTAGATATCTGACCATTGTAAACCGGATATCCTCCTGAGTTTATAACAATTGGCTGCGCCGTAGGAATGAGATTCCCTGTCTCGCTTTCGATATAAACTGGGATCTGGTTTGCTGGATTTGTAGGGTCAGTATCTGGAATCCCAATGTAAATCTTACCGTTTGCATTTGCCTTGAATGATCTAGCCAACGTAAAAAGTTGTGCAGGCATACCTACCACTAAGTTTGCGGTAATATCTGACATTTTTTTCTCCGGGCGCAGCAAAGCCACGCAAGATAAAACTTGCGCAGCATTGCCTTATATTTGGGTTATAATTAATTAAAAATTAGGAGGCTTTATGGAACGAGACTTGCTTAACTTTGCTTTGTTACTTTGCGGGGTTGTTGTTGGTAAATTGTTATTCGCTTAATGCGTCTGACTTTGCGCCCTGAGCGAATGAGTTAACCAATCTCTCTACATCAGACAATGCATTTTCGAAGGCGGTAGAACCGCGTGGCGTGTTCGCTAGGCGAAGCATCGCATTTCGTGCTGGCTCACTCTCATACAGCCTCGCCAGCAATCCATAACCACCACCAACCCCAACAACTGCCGGGTTAGTTGCAGAACCGATACCTAAAATAAATGGGATTGTCTGCTGCCCGGTTGGCGTTGTTACACCTGCCTGACCAGCGCGTTTCGTCGACTCAAGATAGTTCTTCAGTCCTTTCAGATATGCAGCATCCCGGCCTTTAAATGCGATACCAGTCTGGTTTGACATTAAATTAACCTGGCGCAGGAACTGGTCAGGAGAGCCGCCTGATTTCTCCATAGCCTTTCCGATGATACCGTTACGCATTTGTGCGCGGCCCACCTGACCGACTGACCGGTACAGATTCTGAACCTCTGATTTGTTCTTGCTGAAAAGCATGTTGTTGACCACCTCAGGCGTTAAAT
This sequence comes from Citrobacter sp. Ce104, assembly GCF_030334595.1. Lineage (NCBI taxonomy): Bacteria > Pseudomonadati > Pseudomonadota > Gammaproteobacteria > Enterobacterales > Enterobacteriaceae > Citrobacter > Citrobacter sp. Ce104. Next base: position 502,730 of record NZ_JAOWDP010000068.1, on the reverse strand, counting down.
CACCTTTCATGATCACGTTCTTGAGGCGTGTATTCTGCAATTTGCTGGCTTCATCAGCGTAAACTGCATTAGCTTGCTTATATCTTCGCAGAGTGTCATTCCCAAGGTTTTGGCCTATTGAATTATCAATATCACCCGTCATCGCCTTGTATACGCGCTGAATAGCAGCATCAGAGCGGTTTGGCATAACCACCCTTTCCCCTTTTACATCCTGCCTGAACTGACTGCGCAGGTTGCTTAATTGCTGCAAATCAACGTTCCCTGCCGCCAATTCTTCGCGATAAGCCTGAAGCTTACTGATGGTGTCATTGTCAGCCACCTTTCCTAACTTTTGCAGGCTGGATATCTCATCATCTATTTGCTGCAAAGCGCGTGTTGGTTGAATGTTAACGCCAGCCATTGCGCTTTGCACTTGCTCTAGGCGGTTACCTGCAGCGCGTTTGATGCCTGATGTTTTAGCTTTCAGGCTACCAACCACAATCGACGGATCATACTCACCAAACCGCGACGAAAACTCATCAACCAACTGACTTCGAGCTTCTTGCTGATTAGCTCGCATAGTGCTTGTGCCAGCAAATGGGATGTTTTCAGCCGTGGTCTGCGCCATGCGGCCGACGCGGGAATTTGGTTGCAAAACGTCAGTGGTATGCAGAGGAACATCAGCAGCGTTAGCGAACTGAATAGCCTGCTGTGCTTCTGGTGCGATTGTTCCGCGAATCCCACGATAAGCGGCTCCAGCTGCACGGCCTAACTGGTTAATCGCTCCACCCAATGCAACGCCGGTCCCTAAGTCTGTTGCCAGAGCTTCTGGATTATCACGTTCACTATTAGCAGCAAGTGAACCAACGGCGTTTTCAGCAAGCAATCTTGATGCACCCTGCGCAACACGGCCGGCAATAGATGGTGCTTGCGATGCAATTCTCTCTGCACCAACAGGGGTCAAATATGGCAGCGCTTCAGAGAAGATTTTACCTTCTGTCGTCTGAGGGGTAAGCGCACCTTGTTGCAATCCAAAGTCCTGCTCAAGCCCCTGGGTCGTGACGCGAGTCGCTGGCTGATAAGTTCCGTCACCAATGCCAAGCTTCTGACCAGCCCATGCCCCGGCGCTGGCGACAGCGTCAGCCATTGATGCTGGGATATTTGCCAAATTAACACCAGCTTGTAGCAATCCACGCCCGGTTTCTGCAGCAGCATTGCCAAGGTCAGACATAAAACCACCTTGTTGCTGTGGCTGCGCCGACTCCTGTGGTTGTTGTGCTGGTTGTTGAGTCGTTGGAGGAGGATAAGCAGCATAGAAGGCCTGTTTAGCCTGTTCTGCATCGTTTCCAGCTTGTGGAGCTACTACTTCATTGAAGTATTGCTCCTGCGCCTGTGCTTTCTGCTCTGGTGCTAATGCCTGGTACTGTTGAGAGGCAATAACGTCTTTCCATGCCTTAGCCATTAATCACCCCATAGAGACTGGTAGCCAGATGTTTTCGGTTGCGTAGTTTGTGTTGCAGATGGCTGCTGTTGGCGCTGTCCGCCACTACCAACATCAACCTGATACTGCTGGTTGTAGTTGTCGGTATATTGCTGGATATCGCGCATTGATTGCTGCATTGCTTCTGGGCTCGAGTAATCAACCTGAGGCATACCCTGAAAGTACATCTTTGCTTCTGCAACGGTGTTGATGCCAGATGCACCCATATCGCGAGCTGCTGCAATACCCTGATTCTGCATCTTACCCTGGACGCGTTGAGCGGCGTTGTAGAGCTTTCTCTGATCACCACCAGATGCGCGGCTACGAATGTCAGCACCAAGCGCAGGTGATCCTGATGAACCTGTCACTCCAGTCATGAATCCAAGGTCGTCAGCGGATGCGCCAGAAATTGCATCCAGATCTTTCTTCATTGCGTAATTCTGTGCGCTGGCTGCCGATGTAGCCGGAGCGGCAATTGAGCCTGCAGGAACTCGAACGGTATTTCCTGCATTGTCTATTCCTTCATAAAATGCGTTTTGACCTGCTCCGTGAAGCTTGCCAACGATGCTAACAGTGCGTCCATCAGCCAGTTGTACTGTTCGACCATCACCACCGGAATTTCCTGAAGCGTTAGCGCGTTGGTTTGCCATATCCTGACCGCGGCGGGCGGTGGCTGACGAAATATCCTGACCGCGCATTGTGATGTTCTGACCGCGAGCCTGAAGTCCTTCACCGGCTTTATTACTTCGAACCGTCTCAGCCAATCGACCACGATCAATATCACGGCCAGCTACTTTATCCTGAATATCGAAATATTTTTCAGGACCCACAGCATGCATCCCTATCAGATCTGTTAACTGAGAAAATCCTTCAGGACTTTGCTGATATGTTTGCCATGCCTGTTCCGGAGATACACCAATTTGCTGCAACGTATTCTGATGAGTTGCAAGCTCTCTCATGACAGCATCTGGACCCTGGGCTGCGGCAATGTTTAATCGTGCCGACATATCGCCCATTGCCTGATTCCGATCAGCATCAACAAACCCCATACCCTGGCGAATTGTTTCAATCTGTTCTGGATTCGTGGCCGCGAGTTGACGCAAGGCATCGCGATCACCTGCGGCATAAGCCTGACCGAATGCCTGCTGGAATTCAGATAATCGCTTAGCCGCCTCACCCTGACCGATGGCCTGACCTACCGCACCAAGACCCTGAGCGAGTTGAACGCCTACATTTGGACGCTGGCTGAAGTCGTAGCTTGATAGTGATGGCTGCCCGGGCGCGTTTTGGTTTGCCACCTGCATTGATGGCAAGCCTGCGAGTTGAAATGTAGACACGATAACTCCTTAGAAGAGTGAGCCAAGCAATCCGATACCAGCACCGATACCAGCACCCCATGGCGTTGAGGTACCCAACAGGCTTGCAATGCCAGCACCTGCAAGCGCACCGCTCGTACCGCCGCTAATGGCGCTACCAAGAGTGGATTGACCAGAACCCTGAGAGCGGATAGCTGCCATCTGCTGTGCGAGGTTTCCGGCGTTGTTGGCGTAGTTCTGACCTGCTGACGCCTGACCAGCAGCCGCAGACTGACCAACATTTAACAGGTTTCCGTAATTCTGCATCTGCCCTGAAAGCCAGTTCTGTCCAAGCGTTGGAGCGATGGCTGCAAGCTGGTTTGACGTTGCGGTAGAGCCAAGTCCGCCAGTCGCTTCCGCTGCATTCAGTGACTGATAGCGAGCCTGATTAGCTAACTGGTTATATTGGTCCGAGTTGTAATACTGGTTGAGAGCATTACCCTGACCTTCAAGCGTGGATAATTGCTGGATTTGTTGGAGTGCTGGCAAACCGGCGGCGGCATATGGTGCTAATTGCTCCATTACACGATTGAATTGTTGATTCTGTAGATCGGCTGCGTATTGAGTTGCTTGTGCGGCTGCTTTTTGGCCACTACTTGAAGACCCACCCTTTCCACCGCCGCCTTCAGGCCAAAGAGGTTCTTCACCGCGCAGTTTCCTGCCCAGTGCAAAAATGTTGCTCATGGTTAGCTCCTGGAGTGTTTCTGGAGGAAGTCGATTAGTTCTTCTCGGGTTGCTGAATAGAAAGTGACGTCGTCTACGCCTTTGAAATACTTCTTGATGGTTCCTACACGAGTCATGCCGATCATCGCGCAGTAAATCTGTCCGTGACGGAACTTACGTGCCGCATAGGAGATGACACATGCGAAATTTGTCGTGGAAATGATGTGTCGCCAGAATGCCAGGCCAATGTCTTTGCTGAATCCTCTGGCGTGCGGCAGATACATCGCGTGACAGTCGAATGTTAACGGCTGCGTTTCGTGGTAATAGACGATACCGCCGAATTCACCATGCACGTGAACCTCTAAGTATTTCGTGTCAGGTTTGTAGTCGTAGCCGTCACCGTTATTACTACCGGCGATGATGTCGGGATGATTGCCTACAGCCTCAACCAAATCGGCATCTCTCGTTGGCTTGAATTTAATCATCAGTTAATCAATCCATGTGTGCGCATTGCATCTTCAAGAGCTTTAGTGCGCTGACGTTCTGCGGTGAGAGCGCTGGCGATCGCCTGTATTTCTGATTGCGTGTAAGTCGCACTAACCGTGAATGCAAGGTCAGCGTTAAACGACCCCTTATTTGGCGTGCCTGTAGAGGCAGTCCATCCAGTCTGGCGAGCGCCGACAACCTGCAAGCCAGCAACTTTGTACGAAACAGAAACGTTTTCGCTGCCTGCCACCTGCAACTTGTCTGCCGTTGGCGTAGAGATGGTACCGATAAGCAAAGATCCGCTAACCGGCTGAACGGTCTGGTTTGCTGTTTCGGCTTTAGATACGTAGTCATCCTGAATTGCTGTCACATCATTCTGAAGCGTGACAATGTCAGCCTGGATGTCGATCACTTCATCAAGCAGGTAATCAACGTCACTACGAAGTACGACAATCTTTCCTTCAGCAGTGGTTAGCCTGACCTCAAGAAGATTAATAGCATTGGTGTTGGCGGTAATTCTTCCCTCGTGATCGGCAAGCGTTACATCCTGCTCATCGTTTTTAACCTGAGCATCGTATGCACCTTGCCCTGCTTCGTTAGCCTTTCCAGCAACACTAGTGAAGTCTGCGGCCTGAGACAGAATATATTGCTCATACGCCGGGCTATAACCAGCTGGTAATGATTTTGCACTTAAGCTAATTGCCCTAATCATTACCGGGTTATTTAGGGACGGATCAGCCATCACTCAATCCTTATCTGTGCGCCTGATAATGTGACAGGTGACTTGGTGATAACCCTGATTTTAAATCCGACGTTTTTACGGATGCGGCCGACACGCTTCCAGATGACGCGCTTGTCGTAAACGAATGGCTCGTTCTGCTCAATCATCTGCTCGCGGCCATAGTTGATGCCGTCAGTGGTGGCTGAAAGGAATAACCGGTCAGCGTATTGGGCAACTCCGGTTGATGATTCAACCTCAAAGTCGAACACCCGGGCGTTATCAGCTTTGAAAAGCGGCGTGAATAACATGTGCTCTTGCTGCTTTTCGTACTGACTGGATATGTCGAACTGAAGAGCCCCCTTCACCGCTTCAAGTTTGTCTCCGCAGGTGATCGTGTTTCCTTCATACATGAAGTCGATAGCACGGTAGACGTCGTCATACAGCCCGGTTTTCAGGATGCACCACTGTGGCCCGTTCTGTGATGCTGTGCCGTCATATACCAACACGTGCCGCGGAAGATGAATCATCAGCAACTCGTGAGAGTCGAAGCGCAGAGATTCCATTACGGCTGCAGCCAACTCATCAGCGGTGTATTCGCGAAGTATCTTTTCGATGCTTGCTGTTGCGATCGGAGTGGCCCGCCCAGAGTCGATGATATACACCGACGGCGCACCTGTTGCCGGGTTGCTGACGATGGCGTAGGCGTCCATGAAAACGCATTTGCAGAACGTACCGGCGATACCTTTTGGCACCATGTACGCAGGGTTAGCAACGTATAGCGCCGCTCCGACTGTCGATGTGCCTGTCAGCGTGAAATACTCAATGGTTGATGAACCAAAGCAGACGATAAAGTCCCGCCATGTACCGATACCTATGATTCCATCCGGCTGTGATTCGGCTCGATACTCAGCACTGTACCGGTCAGGATGCGATTCATCTTCAAGGTCAGTAATAAACCAAGAATCTGAGTTATCCTTCGCCCAAGCATAGCGCCCACGAAGCCGGGTTACATCACGCGCAGACCCCAATTCGTATTGCGTATAGCCAGTATCAACAGGCCAGTTGGCAATCGTCTTGGTTGCTCCGTCGTATCGGTACTCGACGACACTGCCATTAACACAAACAGCCTGAGACGTGCGTCCATGGGCCAGAGATACGCGAGAAGAACCTGCTACATCACCAACGGAAGAATCGCCCTTGTACATCTTTCCACCCATTACGCGATATACGGCATTCTGAGAGGTGTTGTACTCAGCCCCGCGAGATGTACCAGCAACGTCTGATAGTTTCTTTACGCCGGGGAATGAGCGCAAATAACCCGATGAGTTGAGCACCTCTTTAGGAGTCGCCAGCATGTTGACCGGGAGATAGTCGATATAGTCGGCGGTTTTGAAGTTTTTCCCAACGCCTTTTATCAATGGAAGCTGCTGAATCGGCATTAGTCGCTCCCGTTATCACATGGACCTTTGCGGTGGAAATAGTTCCATCCGTTGTACGTGGCAAGTCGGTTCCCGCTGCCAATCGGCATGCGGTTTGGATACCCGGCCTTACATTTAGCATCACGAGCGCGAGACATGGCAGATAGCTTGACGAGTTGCTCTTTACCGTAACGCGCGGTCGTAATGAGTTTGCCGGATGCTTCCATCACGTAATCTGGCGCAATTCTGCATGCGAGATTGGTAATCACAGCATTGAGCGCATTGTTTGCCAGCCCGTGGTCATCACCAGTTGCAGGGGGAATATCTGGGTCAGCGAAGATATATCCCACGCTAATTCCTGGTGAGTCATCCCCACCGAGCCACTCAGCCATCATCATCTCGAGGTCGTTAACTCCGTCTTCCATAGACTGAGGTTCGACATCGGTTAATGTGGCGTTAGATGCGACACCGAGTTTGCGCAGCGCAGCGAGAACGAGATCGCCCTTCGTTGTGAGGTTCATCTGCTACCCCTTTGGTTTTGGCCCCGGCTTCTTGCGTTCTTTTACTTCTGGCTCTGGCTCTGGCTCTGGCTCTGGCTCTGCAGAATCATTCAGCAGGTCATCGGGATGTGCAAACCAGCCAGCATCGAGATATTCCTGCAACTCATCTTCGCTAATAATTTCGAAATCGTAGCCAACACCCTTCCATTTCTTGGCGTTACCGTGACGAAATACCATCTGTGTCATAACATCCTCCAAAAAAGATGGGGCCGAAGCCCCACCCTCATTACGGCGCAGTCTGATTAGGCAGACCGACGACAATCGCTTCCGGGCGAACAGCGCAAGCCGAATACCACACGGCGATACGGCACAGTCCGGTGAGTGTGTTGATGTCACCCTGGGTAGCGAAGATGCCGTTGATGCCAACGCCTGGAATGCTGAATGTCTGGGTTTTCATGCCAGCAAACAGCTCATGCGTTACCGGGATTGGCTGAGAAAGCAGACGAATTGAGTCGTCAGCCCAACCAATGTTCGCGGTAGTGGTTGCCACGTTAAGCAGCGTTACCGGAGCGGATGCCGCCAGTGAAGTGTTGACGTTAGCATACGCCTTCTCTTCTGCGGTCAGGGTTGCATCGTCCAGCGCTACCGGCTTAGGAGTGATCTCGATGTGGGTGCCGTCAATGACGCGAGTGATGGAGAAGGTAGCGTCATCGGTAAGCACGTTCTTAGCCATCTGCGACAGGTATTTCACGCCAGCAAAGCTGATTTTGTCGCCACGCTTCAGGCCAGTAGTCGAGGAAACAACAACCGTTGCCACACGGTTATCAACGTTCTCGTTGTTGCCATCAGTGTCAGTGGTAAACGCCTGAGGCTTGAACTTCTGAGCACCAGTGACGGTCACGCCAGTAACGGTAGAACCGACGACGGTTGGCAGTTTTGGAGAGCGCAGAACGTCATCAAAACCAGCGACTTGACGCTGGATTGTACCGTTGTGATAAGCATCCTCAGGAACGCGGCCAAAGATGTCGCCAGCAGTCAGATCGCGACCTGCCTTACGGTAGTCAGACGGGTTAAGGAAGTAGCTGATACCCATGTCACGGTTGAGTTCGCGGGCAAACATCAGTTCTTCAGCAGAGGACAAGAAGTCCCATCCAGTCAGACCGGTTGCAGGTCCGATTGAACGAGCGTCATGAACAACCAGAGAGCCCATCTCAGTTGCCTGTTTGGCAATGGCGGTCTCGATGTTGTTCGCCAGCTTCTTCGCCGATGCCTGAATGCGACGACGGTAGGAACGCTCATCACGCAGATCGTCAGCCCGCAGTTGGAAGAAGTCGTTATCCGGATCGCCCATGTTGCACTTAACTGACAACTCCAAAACGTTGGTCTGCTTGTTGGTCAGGTCCCATCCTGTCTGGGTTGGTGCTTCCTGCTCAACTGGCATCCAGACAGTGTTGCTTGAACGCTGCATGGAAGCGGCCGGAGGAGTGTACTTTGAGGTTTTAGACGCCATTGGCGTCAGGTTTTGCACAGTCTCGATAATTTCATCGATAGCGTAGGTGACCAGTTGGCCTTCTTTTAAGCTCATTTACGAGATCCTTTATTCAATTGCGCCTTGAGCTTGCGATATGTCTCTGTATCACCTCTTTCGGCTGCGGCGTTCATCTGCTTTTCAAGTGCAGAAATGTTGGCTGCAACAGCCTGACCCTGAATTGGTTCGTCAGGGTTAGGGGCTTCTGAAACTGGCTTGCTACGAGGCTTGAGAGTTAAACGTTCAGATAGTCGAGTGAGTTCAATCAGCGCTTGCTGCCCGTCCATCGCCAATAACTGGCGAGCTTTCTCTGGGTTTGCCCCCAGGTGATACATGAGAGCTGCGGATTTCTCTGGGAAAAGGCGCATGATGTCAGTTGCTACCGGCGCTGGAACAACTTGCATGAATGCGTCTTCTTTCTCCTGGTAATCAGGGATGTTGAGCTTTTCCGCAGCGTCATAGTGCTTACGTGCAGCATCGACGTATTGCGCTGATTGCTGGGTGTACTCCTGAACCTTGCGCCCCTGTTCTGCTACTGCGTTGCTACGCACATCCTGAGCCTTTAACAGCCAGTCATTTGTAGCTTGCTGGAAAGCGGCCTGTGCACGAGCGTTATCCCACCCGTACTTCTCCAATGCTTCATCAGTGAAGAAGTCGTTGTAATTGGGTTGTGGTGGTAGGTCAGGAGTAACCCGGATACTCTCCGGTAACTCTCCGCGCTTTACTGCCTCAGCCTGCTGCTCGAGCTCACGCTGGCGCTTTCGCTCAATGCGACGCTGTGCAAATTTCGCGTTAGTTTCCGGGTCTTGCTTTGGTTTGTTCTCATCGTCTTTCAGGACAATCTCGAAGCCTTCTTCCTGTCCAGTTTCGCTATTGGCATTTAGCGAAGGATCGACTGCGGATGCCGCCGCGTTATCGACGGGCAGGAGTTGTTCTTCAGTTGCCTGAATTTCGGTGGTTTGATCCATGATTAACTCTCTCTTATTGAGGATTCTCGGCTACGCCGCCGGAGGGGTTTTGAACTTGTCGCAATAGATTCGCGAAATCCATGCGTTGTGAATGTGTTTGGTCTGCGTCTTTTAGAAGCAGGTCAGCGTTAGCTCGAGCATCATCACTGCGCTGTTGTTGGAATTGACCCATAAGCTTGAGGAATTCTCTGAACTCCGCTTGCTTATCGATATCCATGTTGTTGAATATTTCTGCAACCTTGGCTGCGTTAAGCTGGTTCTGGCCTTCAACCTTGGCTGCATCGACCTGAATCTGAGCCTGTTGGTTCTGCGCCTTAATCAACTCAGCCTGACCCATTAGCATCTGGCCTTGTGCGGCGATCTGCTCAGGTGATGGCTCTTTAGGCTGCTGCTGTGCCTGCTGAATCATCTGCATTTCTTCAGGTGTTTCAGGTTTCTTCAGGCCCATCATCACCAGTTGCTTATTAGCGTACTCGCGCATCATCTCAACGCCTTTTCCGTCAAGCAGCGTGAAGTATTGCAGCAAAAGCATCTGCCACTCTGGCGTACCTTGCGGAACCTTGGTGAGCAACTCCTGAATCTCTGCTCGGTTCTGCTCCTTCATACTCTGGAATGATGGACCGGTATCGGTGTAGCACTCGTAACGTCCACGAATGTCGTTGAGCGTTACGACGTCACCAGACTGCAAATCAACCATCTGGGTCATCACCTGCACATCTTTCTCGGTACCGTCCTCAAGCGTCACGGTGACATTGCGCGGCACGTCGTAGATGTCATTGACCATCGACTGGTAAATCTCACCATCGCGGCGAAACGCAGTAGCGAGGTTGTCCTGAAACACGTATGTCTCGAGGTCGGCCCGCATGTTCAGCTGATTGACGGTATCGAAAGCCACCTGCCCATTTGCAGCCTCAGTATCAACACCAAGGCTGGCAACCTCTTTCACTGCAGCGGTAGCAGCCTCAAGCATGTAAGCATTAGCCTGTGGGACCTCTGGATTCTCCATGTACGCCATAGGGCCGATTGGCAGGTCGTTACCGTTTTCATCTGTTCGGTTCTGAAGGTAGTACGGGTAATCGTCATTGCCGCCGTACATGTACTCGTATCCTTCAATCTGCTCAGGAGCGAAGATTGGCTTTTTACGTGGGTTACGGGCGACGATGTCAGCGTTAAATGACATGATCATGTTACGCAGTCGCTGACCGTCCTTAGTCAGGCGCACGACACCTTCATAAACCTCTTTGTCGCCAGCAAATCCCCACTCACCATAGGCCGGCACAATTGGAATATGCTCACCTGCGATTAACTCACGGTCTTTCAGGATTTCTGAGCAGGTGATTAACGACTTGTAGACACGGCGGCGCTTAACTTTCTTCTCAGCAACTTTGACGAAGCCTTTATCAGCGAGATCATCAATAACGTCTTTGATGTCGCGCTGGTAGTAACTAACCGGCTCTCCGGTAAGTGGATCCAGATAGATGAATACCTTTTCGCTCTTCTCTTCGACTTCGTAATACTCACCGACGTAAACGACATCTTTCGAAACCCATGGGAACATCCATCCCATGTCCGGACTCTGAAACGTTGGGAAGATATCAGGGTCAATGCCGTTTTCTTCCGCAAACACCTTCCAGCCTTCTGTGCTGAATGGCTGAATAACGGTGCAGTGTTTAGCGTCGCTCTTATCCTGCTCTTTGCTGTTGCAGTCCCAGACAACGTGAGAGCATGACTCGTGAAGTGGTCGGCGGCGGATAACCTGATTGCGGCTTGTGAGGTTGTTATCCTCGTACTCTGTGACCAGTCGCCAGTGACCAACTCCGCACTCAATCTGCTCGCGCACAGCGACGTTAACCGCAGAGCGTGCAGCGTTGTGGCGCATATCGGTACGATACATCCCCATCAACGTATCAGCAGCGTCAGGACTTGCTCCGTCTTTAGGTCGGTACAGAACATCAATCGGATTGCGACGCATCTCTGCGACAAGTTTACGCACTACCGGGCGGACTACATCGAACTGGCCGCGATACTGCAAGGTTGTGTATTCGCTTAGCCAGTCATCCCACTGTGACACCCGACTAAAATATAAATCGTTTGTCGCTTCAGTTCTGGCTTCATCGCCCGACGCCCAGTCTATGTCGAACTGGCACAGAATGGCGTTGAGTCGTTCGTTATCTGCCATCATCTTCTCCGTGCGACAGGTTTAATCGGTGCAGGTGCTGTAGGTTTTGGTTTGTTTTTAACGACAGGGAACGCGAATGTAAGAGCAAGCGCATCAGCCCTGTTTGGTGATGGTATGCCTCGGCGCTTCATTTCGTCCTTGGATTCAAGGACTATCTTGCCGTCGAGTTTCACCTTGTATTCAGGAGCTACAATCTCATCAGAGGTTTGCTGATCATCAATGCTTCCTCCTTCATTCAGCCAACTCTTCAGCGCGTTCCACATTTCACCGCGCTTATTAAGCATCTGAGGGTCTTTCGACTCTCCGGCAAAGTTAACCAGGCGCCATCCCCTGCCCCATGACTTGCCGATAGAGTGAATTCCGGTGCCATAACCAAAGTCGATGAACACTGCATCTGCCTTATGCTCATCTTCAAACCCGGCAACAATCTGCGCGAACTTAACGTCATCATCAGTTTTCTGGTATGTTCCCAACAATCTGGAATGCAATCCCTGCCTCATGTATATGGATGCCTCGTCACTTCCGGTGTATGCCGGGTCAACGCCGATTATTTTCGGAGCAAATGAATACTGGCTGTGCTCAAGTTGTCGATTCATTGCAGCATCAGCGTAATGCTGAGGGATAAACTGGATTTCAGATGATGAAGGGAACAGTCCACGAACACGCACCTTGAAGAAGTCGCTATCTTCTCCATAGTCGCTGGCCCACTCGGCGATCAGCGCTTTGTTGGTCATCTTGGCAAGACGGCTATCAATCTGGCGACGACGCCATCGATGTTTGAACTTACGGAAGCACTCACGGAAGCGCCCGGTGTTACGCGTCGGGTTACCGAATGCAAACCAGAACGGCTCTCCGTCAGTCAGGCCGCCTTCAGCAACTTCCCATATTTTGTCCGGCACCGCCGATGCTTCATCGAAGATATAGAACGGGCTAGAAGTGGCTGCGTGGAGACCAGCAAAGGACTCGCTGTTTTCCTCTCGACAAGTCTGCCCATCACAGCGCCATGACTCCATGTGATCCACATGGTAGATGTTCATGTTGCCTTTGCCGTTGTTGTACTCGAACCAATGCCCAGTAATGCAGCGTTTTTTCCACTTTCCAAGCTCACCCCACGTTTTAGTGCGGAGCTGTTCAGAGGTGTTTGCTGTGACCACACCCTTACATTGTGGGCGGGTGCTCATGATGTAGAGGATGATCCATGCGGTTAGTGCCGACTTCCCGATGCCGTGCCCTGAACTGGTAGCACATCGATACGCCTCAACTGGCAGAATGCCGTCAAAGTCATTAGCGCTTATTGCCTCACCCCAGTCTGACAGAAATTCTCTCTGCCATTCATCGGGACCGTCATATCCAGAAAGCTCACCTTTACCCCAATCAAACGCATACATAACCCATCCGAGCGGATCATAGAAAAACTCTCCCATATCCTCGGCAAGCATTGCCTCAAAATCTGACATCACTTACCTCTCGCTCGTTTACGGGCCTCCTGAATGCGATCAATCAGACTGATTTCTCCGGAGTGCTCTACTTTCTCTTTGAATGCCTGTACATCGATATGCTTACCAAGAAGCTCGAGGTTCTTAACCTTGTCAGGCCATTTGATTTTCTTCAGGATGCCGACCATTTCGCGGTCTTCTCCCCGACCTTCAAACATATCAGCCAGATCGAACCCGCTCAGATAACGACGCCATGATGCAGGCCATTCAGAAACTGGCTTGATGCTCATGTCATCGGTCATGATGTCGAGAACATCCATTTGGTCAATTTCAACAAGTCGACGTAGCACGTAGGCTGCGTCAATCTCCACTTTAGCGTTACGTTCGCCTTTTAATTCTGCAATACGATCCTGCACATTAGGTTTAGTAAGGTTTTCGCTTCCAATTACCGGGGCCGTCTTCTCGCTGTACCCCGCCCTAATAGCCGCTTGCGTGGCGTTCAAATCAACGAGGTACTCACGACAAAACATTTCCTGCTTGTCAGTGAGTGCCATAATTATTTTCCTTTCTTTTTCTTCTTACCGGCCTTGCTAATAGCAATGGCGATCGCCTGGTCTTTTGGCTTACCAGCTTTGATTTCGGTTGAGATGTTCTCACCGATAACCTTTTTGGACTTACCCTTCTTTAGCGGCATTTTGTTGCTCCTGAATGAATGGCAGGAAGTGACTGAACATTCGGTCAAGCATGTAGCAGTAAGTTTCGTTTGCGTCGCCTGGGTAGGTTGTTACGCCAACATCACGGCATACATAGAATGCAACGTGAGCGCACTCATGAACCAGTGTGGCTGCATCACCATTGAATACACCAAGCAAGTAAAGATTCTCGCCAGTTTCTGTATTGCAATAGGATTGCGTTGCTCCGGCCAGCATTTCATTGCCACCGCTATCAACGCCAAGATGGATGCAAGCCTGATCCCACTCTTCTTTTGACCGACATAGGTATACGTTGGCGCTATGGAACAATGGCACGAAGAACCGGGGAAGTTTAGGCCACTTCGTCTTTGCCATGGTCATGCTCAAGTAGTGAACAGATCCAGCGCTTCTTTCGATTTGCGCACAGCCTCAATCGTTCGAGTAGTGACATCTGAATTAGCGCCACCTGCCTGAAAGTGGATTTTGAACAACTCCAGTTTCAATTGGTCAGTGCCGATAAAGGAGAAAGCTTCTTCAGCGGCCGCATTCTGGCTCATGACCAGCTTGTAAATTTCTAACTTGAATGTCTGTTCGTCGGTCATGGTGTTTAGCTCTGCCATTGTTGGCTCCGGTTGTTGTGTTGCATCGACTCACAGAAATGTCGATGACCAGATGAAGAATGCGAATCCTGACGCCGCTATAACAAGCGCAGATGCGATGTAGAAGAAGTGATGAATGAAGGTGATGATTCTGTCTGCCAGCGTTGGCTTTATCTCAGGATGATTGAGAACGTCATCGCGTATGAGTGATATTCCGTAGAGCAATGTTATTTCACGCTCTCGTTTTCGCATAACCCTTCCATAAAGCCCTTTTCGCGGCTGAACTTGTAGCTATTGCATTTTCTGCAGTGAAGCTCATAGCGCTTATAGTCACGCCCTATGATTTCGTCACCGTATAGGATTCGATGCAGGTGGTATTCATGCCTACAAAACAGACGCTTGATTAATCCACTGACTACCTTAGGCATTGCGACCTCACGTATTCCTGCAGATAGCCTACCTGCTTCGTCACTGTGACGATTCGCTCTCTGAGGGTGAAATAATCCCGTTCAGCGGAGTCAGTAAGTCGGGGGCTGGAAGCATCGCCCAGGCTGCCGGAGCCGGTCGTTCCGTTCGCGGGACATTTTGCGTTGATGCGCAACCCACACTTGCCATCACGAACGCAACGCTGCAAATCATCAAGCTGCTTTTTCGCATCAGCTAAGTCCTGAGTGTATTTGGCATCCAGAGCAGCAACATCTCGCTGCCTGGTTGTCATGTCGGTGATGGTGGCGTTAGCCAGATTCAGCGCCTGAGTTTTCTCATCGCGCTGTTTTTTGTATTCGGTGGCATTATCGCGATAGTGATTAACAGCCCAGCCAAGCGACACGATGATGCAGGCGACAACGGCAATGATGATTGCGGTTAACCGTCTCATTTCTGACTCCAGGTACAAACCTCATACTCAACGTCGCGTCGATTCATCAGTCCTTTCCACTTCTTTCCACCGGCATATACCCAGCGCTTTAGCTCAGAGCATGCTCCGGCGTAATCTTTAGCGTTGAGTTTCTTCAGCAGAGTTGAGTTGATGGTTGCGGTAGCGCCGACGTTGTAAGCAAAGCTGTAGATTGCTGCTCGCTGAGTTTCCGATATCTGCACTTTGATATGCGGATCAACCTGAGCGGCGATGCGCGTCATATCTTTTTGTGTCAACGCATCACATTCTTTGTCGGAGTAATATTTACCCCAGACAATATCGTTTCCTGTGTGTCCATCGCAGACGGTGACAATTCCCACTACATCTTTGTAAGGGTAATGTTCTCGGCCTTCCAGCCCCGTCTTTCCAGATACCATTACCGTGGCAATACTAACAGCCCCGGTTCCTAGTGCTGCGATAATGCTATTTCTGAGCGCCGGAGACATTGCCATTTAGCCGATCCTCTCGCTCTTTGCGTTTGTAGTACCAATTGACACCAAATGTGCCTATGGTGCAGGTGATGCCAATAATTACCGCCCAGTCGTTAAGGGAAAGAACGCCACCCATAGTTGTTAGGCCTCCAAACCAGTAACTGAGCCATTCTCTGATTTTATCCATACGGATCATGCTCTGCCCCCAACCTGACTACATGGGGATCTGTTCAAATTAGGAATAGGGATGATGGTCGCTTGAACAAATCCAGGATACATTTTCGGTAACGTGGTTTGTTCGTGACTAAAGGCATGAGCAAATCAGGCAGGAGGCTGTTAGCGCAGTCTCTTGCCGCCCATCTTCACGAAGCCCAGCCATGTGCTGGGTTTTCTTTTTTGAAGCGCACTAGACCACCGTAGCCACAGATATTCAGCAATGAGTTGGTAGGGTCTGGTTCTTGGTGGTAATGCGCTTTAAAAAAGCCAGCGGCGATGCTGGCAAGATGAGGGTAGTGCGTTGAGCTTTCGCTCTTATGGTCCTGGTAGGTATCCAGATACGAAAAAGCCCCAGCGATTAACCGGGGCTATTTTGTGTAATTCGGTCGACAACCAAAGCTATGGCGACGATATCAGATTTATATGAAATATATGCTTTTCAATCCAGTTTTGCAAGACTTACGTCTAAATTTGTCGCCTTTTGTTGTGAACGTGATCGCGTTACTTGCAATAAAGCACTGCTATCAAGGCGCATGAATGTGCGTTTCATCTCCAGCCACCGGTCAGTAAATGTCTCAGACCAGTTCTTTGGTGTGACGCCAACAAGTTCTGCCAGTTGCTGATATTCGTAAGTTTCGCGCCCTGCCAGTTCTGCTTTAACGTCCTGCGCCGCTAACCAGATAAGGGCCTTCAGCCTATCCAGCGTCTTCCCTGCTACCTTCTTTGTGCCAAGGGAGGATTTGAACTCTGTCCATGCCCATTGAGTGATCGAAACCTGATTTTCCCATCGCACATTCTCGCTATAGTTCCAGAGAAGCCATGCTTTCTGATGCTCATCGAGCGATAGCACAGCGCGACGCCATGATGCTGTTGAATACTCAACCGGTTGCACCAGTGCGATAGATGAACCTTTGGCGCGTGATTGCTGCCCTGGTATTGGTGGGCTGGTTGGATTCATCAGGCGACCGTTAGCCGGATTAACTACCTTCAGGCGCGAACGGCTACGCGGTGTCGCTTCAAACATCGCATTCTCGGCAAACGCCACCAACTGGCCTTTCGTTGCGCCGCTCAGGTCAGCAGTCGCTACAATGAGCTGCTCGCGTACAAACTGCAGGTATTGAGTATTCATGATTCTGCTCCTGATGGTTTATAGCGGCTGATGTAATTGCGTAAAATTCGGTAGTCCGTAGCAAATGAACCCGGGCGACGATAGATTCGTAACCGAGTCCAGCGCAGACGAAGGTGATCAGCAAAGTAGGATTCGAATGTCATGCGGACTCCCTCATGTGCTCTTTGAGTAATGCATCGATATGCTCATGAAGCCTCAATCCTTCATAGGCCAGCTGAAAATCTGTGTGATACGCCTTGCATACACGCCATATTTCTCGCCTGTCCCATAACAGCCATGATTGACATTTCCATGTGTCTGGTATGTACATGCTAAAAATGAAAATCATGCGGCCTCCTGCTGTTTCAGTTCTTTGAGCTTTGCGCGGTAATGCGCTGCCAGTGCGTCGAGTTCTTCACGGGTCCATTTCTTGGTTTCGTGCGGTCCCATCAGGCGATCGTAAGCTTCCTGGCCAATCTTGGCGATCAGCCGCGGGCGGTATTCACCGATATTCCCTGACAGATAGGAGTTACAGGCCTCACACTGGATATGGCAGTTGGTTTCGTCGTAGCGGGTTTCTGGCGATGCGCCGACAGTACGGAAGTGACCAGCGTTCATCTTCGCGCCGGAGTTACGACCACAACTGATGCACGATTGCCCCGCATCACGCTGGCGAATAAACGCGTTAAACGCTGTCTGAGCGCGTTTGTGGTATTGGCTTAGTGGTTGCAATGCTTTCTTGCGAATCTTCAGCTCACGGCGTTCCTGCTGCGCTTCCTGCTTGCGTTTGCGATCGGCTGCCAGCTTCTTCTTAGCTAACAGCAACTGGCTGTACTCGAAGCCATGCTCAGGACAGCACCACCAGACGTTGTCGTAGGTAGCGGTGAATTTGGTCTTGCAGATTTTGCAACTGCGGCGGGTTGGTTTACGCATGGGATCCTCCGAAGCGGGAAGCCCATTCCATAGCCAGGCGGGATTCATCGCCCCAACGGACATTACGCTCTGCGCCAAAGGCGTGGATCAGTTCGATAAGGTCGCGCATCTGGCCGACTGTCATCTTGCTGGTTGACTGACCCAGCACCACGAAGCCATCACCGGTCAGGTTAGGCACCACCTCCTGCTTAATCAGCGCGGCGGTGAAGATATGCTTCCATGATTCGGATGAGAGCTTTCGTCCATGCCATTCAACCTGACTGCTGACGTCGCCCAAAATTGCCCAAAGCTTGGAGTTCTGGTCAATGGAGCGGGTCATCTCTTTTATCTCGATGACGACCGGGCGTTTCTCATCAATCTGCAACTGGTTAATCGCATTGATGGCATTGGCGCGAATGTTGGTATTTCGAAGGAGGAATTGTTGCTTCATACGCCACCCCCGAGAGGTAACGCAGAATGCAGAAAATCGCAGGTGCATTTCTGCATCTGTGACAAGTGGTTTGAAGTACTCTTTGTGTTTCGCATCTAATTTCCCAATCAGATGCAGAGGTCACAACCAGTTGCTCAGACTGGCTGCGACATAATTATAACATTAATTTTGAGAGTGGGTAATGTTGCTTGACGTTGCGCGGACTAATATTTGTAGCGGTTTTCCGGGAGGAAAGCGTATTCGTATGTGAAGTTGAACGCCTCGTTTTCAGTGTTAAATCGGCGCTCGGTGATATCGCTCCAGCGCCCTCCCCTGAAATACTTCTGAGCTACCCACTTTCCCTCAAATGGGAATACCGCATAAGCTCCGACATACCGATTATCAGCATGCGGATCCGGATACGACTCTCCTTCTGCCAGAGTGTAAAACTTGATGCCGCCAACAATGAGACAACTCACTGATGAATCCCCCTCGATGCTTTGAGAGGGATTATACATCACGACCATGATGCTTTGCGCTCTGCTTCGGATTTAGCCATCGCCAACCTACCGCTCAATGTCGGGAAGCACTGCTTTAACGGCTTCGCGGACCTCTTTCATTGAACGATCAAACCAGTTTACCGAGGTTACATAACCGTCGAACTTTGCGCCTTTGGCATTAATTTTTGCTACCGCAATATCTCTGGCTGCATTAATCATCGCTACGGCTACAGCCTCTGGGATGCTGTTATTCACTCTTCACCTCCTGCTGCGGCGCTGCTGGAAGTGGCATCCAGTGGGTTATCTTCCTAACCGTTTCGTCATCTACGGTCCACCACTTGTTTCTGGTTGCATCGTAGTAAGCTTCAAATCCATCTGATTCTGTCCATCCAGAGACGTATCCCCAGCACCATACAAAGTCTTTATCGTTTGGCTTCCGCTCGCTTACCGGAATCCAACCATCCGGAGTTACCGGAGAGTTGCCAGCCAGCGCTGCCGACTCTCTACCTGCCCTATAGGCAAATTCAGCCATCGTACCAAGCATCTGTTTTGCAGATGTTGTGTAATTATTTTTCTGATAATTTTCATACCAGAACCTGCCAAACCACGAGTAGAAGTTATCATCCTCATCAACAGATACTGATTTAAATTCAGGCATATCAGGACCTTTGCGAATCGCTCTGGCAAGCTCGATTGGGTCATCGTACAACCAGTCACCTGTTTGCGGATGATTTGCTTCTGCCAGTTGTGCAGCCCACTCTAACCCGTCTTTGTGGCCTTGAAGATAGTCCAGCGGCAACTCATCATGATTACTTACAGGTTCTGCCTGAAGCCTGGCGGCGCGGCAGGCGTCTTTGTTATCGCCAAATATAGCTGATTCCAGCACATCGATAGCCTGAGACGGCGAGTGCGCGTATTTGTCGAATGACGGACCCTTGATGCGCTGAGCAAGTTTGAACAAGCGTTTTTCCTGTGCGTGATACAACTCGCTCAAGTGACGATATTCATCTGGCACTACCGGCGCTGATTGGGCGGTGACATTGGCAAAGGCAGCACGCAAACCAGTCTTAATTTCCTCTACCTCATCAGCGCCTAAGGATGAATCAGATAGTGCGTGATGGAATGCGTAAGCCATATCGTCGTTGACTGCCACAGGCTCAGTGCCAAACGCTGCAATAGCCCCATCAATCACTTTCACAGCATCAGCCATTGCGTAGCCGAGATTACCGCCGTCGCTTTGTGCTGAGGCTTTGCTGAGTATTTCGCGTATCTGGTGCAGGCACTTGAGTGATACAGGACCGTGCGCCGGGTGGTTAGTTGTCATTGAGCCTTTATTCATTACTGTTGTCCTCGCAGCAATGGTGTCGTCCTTCATGGTCTGTGCTTATATGTCCGCAGATGTCACATTCGATTTCAGGCCCCTTGCATTCATGATCATCAGGTTCGTCTGCCTTGTAAAAACCACCACAGATGCCGCACATAGCTTCAGGGACATCATCATAATTTGCAGTTCCGGTAATCACGATTGCACCTCACAACATTTACCCTCACGCAACTCATCGGCAAACTCACAGGCTTCAGTTGCTGAAATACTGCAATGACGAGAAAACTCATAATCCCCGGCTTTCTCCTGCTCTGCCGCAATCTGGCTCTGCTGGAGCGCAAACATATCCACACCCTGCGCCCGCACTTCAGCCAGGAAAGCGTCGGTGGCTGGGGTTTTCAGTGAGCGATATAACGCAACGATATCGTCAGTTTCGCTTGGCTCTTCGTGTGAGCAGTTAGGACATACAGCGATAGAGCCTGCATGTTGTTCAATCAGTGATTTTAAATCAGCGTTCTCAGCAACTACCCCAGCCAGCTCCCTGCACTTGCTCTCGGCGTTAGCGAGCTGTACTGCAAGGTCTGTGAGTTTTTGCTCGAGCTCTGCGTAATCGCTATGCCGAACCATGTCAGTGCAAAATGATTCGCCAATAACTGGAGGTGAAAGCTCGTCACTTACCACTGTATAAATTTTTACTTCGCTCATAATCCTACCCTCATAAAAAAGGCCCGCTTATTTGCAGGCCTGTTAATCGATTATTTGTGATTCGAACTTTCCGCAATGAGCACATTGCATTCGCAAGACAAACCTAATTTGGTATGGCCTTGTGCTGGAGGAATATTCGTAATAGTGCTGCTCTCGCTTCTCTTTTAGCTGCCATTGGTGCATTCCGAAGAAGCACTTCCATTTTCGTGTGTCGTTCACCATTTCCTCCGGGCATAAAAAAGGCCGACTATCACGGCCACGCTTGCAGATAGCTCTGCTATATAGATTTCAGTCATGTCAGCAATCCTTCACCTTGATTCCCGCTTGGCGTAGCGCATCGTCTACTTCTTTTTCGTAGTAATAACTTAATCCGCTAGTTGAGTTAGCCATCTGGAATGGCTCCGGCATCATGATTTCAATCTCAGACCTTGATGCTTTCCATGCCATCCACATAGCCTGAAGCATGATGTACAGTTGGTCGTCGTATACTTCACCTGCGATATATTCACCATTTTCAAAATCAGGGAAGTTAACATCGGCTCCAACAACGTCATTTGAAAACCACTCTTCGAACTGCTCTCTGCTTGTCATGCTCACCTCCCGTAAACCATCATCAGCCGCTTACGCGCATCGCTTTGCATAAACTCAGTCACAACTCCGTTCTTTTCTGGGTTATACGGCGCGAACATCTTCACATCGTCTTTTCCTGATGGCTTCTTAGTGCCCTTCGCTTCCTGGCTGCTCAGGTTAGCCTCAACAGCGCGTCGTCTGATTTCTTCGTAGCCACCACTTTTCAGCCAGTGCTGATAAGCATCTTCTCCGGGGAATACACCGATACCCGGTACGCTGCGCAGCTTGCCCATGAAGCGGAGTTGTTTTGCCTCTTCGTAGTACCGGTTGCGGCAGATACCAAGCTCCTTGTGAATCAGATCAACCTTTGCGGGCTGGTTAGCTGATACGTAATCGAGAATGCGTTGCTTTAAGCTGTCCATCGTCTTCACCTGATAAGGCCAGCGGCCTTCCCTTTGAGATATTCATCCCATAGCCACTGCGCTGGAGTAAGCGCCCCCAAAGTTGCAGCGTTAGGCATGCAGCCAAATGTTTTTCCTTCAGGGTGGTAACCGATATTTCGGCTCTCATGGGTTACTGGAATGACATCAGAGTTGCACTCAATAGCCATAACGGGTGGTGGGATTTGTTCGCCTCCAGCTACTTTTAGCGCCCATTCCTCGAGCTTTTTAGCTGCGAACTTTTCAGTTTCAACTTCGCTAAGTTGCCTTTGATACATGGCCCGTCGCGTATCTGTGATAATCCAGTACATGACAGGATGTGACCATGGGAACCTCTCCGCGCCGCCAGTGTGAACGCCTTTTTCTCTGCTGTAGCGATGAAACTCATTCATCACATCAGACAGGTTAATTCCAAGAACTGTACTGCTGTCCTTGCACCACTTGATGAATTGCCCGGGGGAAGGCCAGAAAGGTGACTCGCTAGCTCTGGCGTGTCTCACCCCTGCGGAAAGCTGTTCTCTGCTGCGTATTCCGTTTTCAGAGAATGCGGCGATCCACTGGCGCTTTGCCGTTTTCTCGTCAGAATCTGACTTCAGGTTGGTCTGCGATGCCGCTGGGAAGATTTGCTTCAGTTGGCGAAACAGTGAGTCGACTAGGTTCTCGGCTTCGATGTTGATTACGTTTTTCGGATCGTGGCTTCCGGACATCCGGGCCATTGCTTCTCCATCACGGTTCTGAATGGCTGTCATCAGTTGCATTGTCACAGGAAGTCCTCCCAGCCCTCTCGGCTGTTCCAGTGTGGAGTTTCGGGTTCACTACGTTGCTTTCTGGTGAGCGGGTTAACACGTGCGTTTCTGATCCAGACGCGGAATGCTGAATTCCAGTCAAGAAGCATGGTTCCTCTCGCAGTGTGGTAATCCTTGAAGTTGAGCAACTCAGTTTCAATGCTCACTCCCTTCTCTCTCGCCATCGCTATGTGTTCTTCGTTTGGCTTGAACATCGGTGGAAGAGGAATTTCGCCTCCGGGTGATATGCCAATACGACGCTTTGCAGCTTCGCTCATAAATCCTTCGCGCCCAGAGAGAGAGTTAGGTTCATTGACTGGTTCAAAAGAGTGACTGATTCTGGGTGCAGCTCCTGCACTACCCCCTAGTGAATCTCCTGCACTAGGTAGTGAATCTCCTGCACTAGGTAGTGAATCTCCTGCACTAGGTAAAGTGAGGATGTAGATGTTTGTAGAATTGCCTTTCGGCCCCTTCCTGAAGACTTTTTTCAGCAATCCTGATTGGCAAAGATCATCAATGTGACTCATGACTGAACGCTTGCTGATTTCGCACTGGTCAGCGATATATTGATAGCTAGGCCAGCACTCTCCCTGATCGCTGGCATTGTCAGCTAGCTTCAGGAGAACGAGCTTACGTAATGGGTTGCCGACCTTAATTTGCATGGCTTTCACCATTAACATCATGCTCACTATGAGTTCTCCTGTTCTGCTTGAAGATGATTTCCACACACACATACACGCACTCATCACAGATACATGCGCTACCTTCTGTGATGATCGTTGCAACGTCGTTATTGGTTTTCCCGCAAAACGAACATTTGTGAGTGGGGTGTGGGTTTGCTTTTCCTGACTGGTTTGGCATAATTAACCCCGCAAATAGTTGTTAAAAATCCATCGTGATTTGGTCAGATCGCTCGGTTGCCGCCGGGCGATTTTTCTTTGTGAGCACCGCAGCTACTTCTCTTGCCAACCGCGCCATATCGTCATCAACAACACCCCATTCCAGAACTGCCAGCAGCATTGCCATCTTCGGCAGCCACGTTTCTTTCCAGCGGGTTATCTGTGCCTTATCGACGCCGATCTCTTTAGCTACGTTGTTGCCACCTTTCATAGCGATACGGTTAAGCAACCAGGACTCAATGCGACGGGCATTGACCTTGTTGCGGTTAATTGAGTTGATTTCCATATATATTTTCCTTGGTGTTAAATAGTTAATTGATAAATCGTTTGTTCTTTTTATCGTGCACCATTGACAGTCATCCATG
The DNA here is from genome assembly GCF_030334595.1 of Citrobacter sp. Ce104. NCBI lineage: Bacteria > Pseudomonadati > Pseudomonadota > Gammaproteobacteria > Enterobacterales > Enterobacteriaceae > Citrobacter > Citrobacter sp. Ce104. The sequence continues at coordinate 479,125 of NZ_JAOWDP010000068.1, read as the reverse complement.
ACTACGCCGGGCACCCGACCATATACCGGGCCGTTCGGTTATTACTGGCGGTACATCAGGCGTTTTATGGCGCCGGATGAGGGAACAACTCAGGGAGATCAGGTCTGATTTCATGCGCCTTAATCTCGCCACCTGTGGCATTGACGATTGCATTCACCTTCTCTGGTGAGACAGAACCGCCATTCAGCCATTTGTGTACCGCTGGCTGGCTGACACCGCAGACGTCTGCGAGTCGCTTTTGGCTGCCAACGATTTTCAAAGCTCGTTGAATAACTAAGTTCATGGATTTTTCCTATCCGATTACTGGATTAATGAAAAGATAACTCAAGTTATGAGCAATGTCCATAACCTTTGTTATTTTACTCTGCATAACCTCGGTTATATATTTGGTGACATGAAAACATTTGCAGAAAGACTGAATGCGGCAATGAGCGCCGCTGGCATATCCCAGGGTCAGTTGGCAGAAAAGGTGGGTATCTCTCAACCTGCCATTCAGAAGATGACTTCAGGAAAAACTAACGGCAGCCGTAAAATGGTTGAGCTTGCGCATGCCCTAAATGTTCGTCCTGAGTGGTTAAGTTCTGGTGTAGGTGAGATGCGCTACGGAAGCCGTGGTGACTCCTCCATTCCTCCAGAGAGTGAATGGGGAAGTATTGATGCTTGGGATAGCAAAACAGATCTTCCTGATGACGAGGTCGAAGTGCCATATCTGAAAGATATTGAGCTGGCTTGCGGTAACGGTTCTTGCATTGAAGAAGATTACAACGGCTTTAAATTACGATTTGCAAAATCCACGCTACGTAAAGTTGGAGCCCAAAAAGACAGCGTGCTTTGCTTCCCGGCATCCGGAAACAGCATGGAGCCGATGATCCCAGAAGGAACGACGGTTGCCATAAACACAAACGATAAGAAGATCGTGGATGGAAAGGTTTATGCAATCAGCCAGGACGGATGGAAGAGACTAAAATCAATTTACCGCGTCAGCCCTACACGCATCGTGATACGCAGCTTCAACTCTGATGAGTACCCAGATGAAGAGGCCGACATTGAAGATGTAGAAATACTCGGACGCATGTTCTGGACATCTACTATCTGGTGATGTAACAGCCTTCCCCTCATAACCAAACCCGCTTCGGCGGGTTTTTTATTACCTAAATACCGCCAACCCCGATTCTTTACAAAAATAAATTAACTTAGTTATCATGAACATATAACTTATGTGATTATAAATATAAATTAGGTTATTGCCATTACTCATAACTAAGGTTATCTTTATCCCATCGAAACAACACAGCGTTTCGGTCAGTCGAACGGCGCGACAGTAAACCATGCGTCGGGCACCAGGCGGGTTCAGGATGAACGGCAATTGGATGCAAACGGAATGTTTTGTAGTGCGGTGAAATGCAACTGCCAGACAGTAACCGGGAAGATAAGCACCCCGGCACCGCACCACAAAGAATTCCGAGAAAATCGGTTACGGCGCGTTAATTAACTTATGAGGTGAGGAAATGGAGAGATGGGCAAAGCTTTTTGAAGCCAATGGACGGCAAGTTTTAATCACAAAGGATGTAGATGACGACGATAAGCCGAAATTGAGTATCAGCATTCGCATTGATGGCGCAGAGCTAACGCTTGGTCCAGTTTTTGGCGGTTCTAATGGTGATGAACTGCTTGAAAAGGCATTTAACTCAGCCGGTCAAGACGTAGCTGACGCTTTCACTGAGCCATTGACTGGATGCGAATCAGTGATGGATGCAGCACGAATTTTAATGGAAAGAAACCAGGTCGCTTAGGCGGCCTTTTTATTAGCTCACGATGCAAACAGAGGGTAAGGCGATGGTCACTGATAAATTAATAATAATTCGAGTCAAGTCCACCGGCAATGAATACGCATACCCGGCGAGCAAGTTTAGCGAATTGCCCACAGTTAGGATTGAAGATGGAGCGCCCGGGCATACCAATTTCAGCCGTCACGAACTGAAGCACATGGAAAGTCATGGCAGCGCAACAAAAATTGGCTTCGCAACGCTGGCGTTGAACATCACTTATGATGAAAACCAAACATCGAATTGAAGAAATCAAACAGACCCGCTCCGGCGGGTTTTTTATTGCTCATACCTGGAGTCATTTACGAGTGTCTCAAGTTATGAATGGCGGCTATCCACCGCTTAACAATGTGCAGCGATGAAAATTGCATGCAGAGGTCTTTAGCTCAGCAGCGCGGCTTAAGCGCGGAGATGATTATGAATAAATTACGTGTATGGCATATCCCACAGATTCCAGGCAAACCCTTCTTTGTTGATGTGAGCAGCGTCGAAGAAGGTGTGCGAATGATGAGCGCGTTGGCTGATTACGATGCTTTCCAGTATGACAACAACATCAAGCCAGATTACAGCAATGCAAATGGACTTCAGATGTTTGACGAAAGCCTTACCGACCAAGACCTTGAGGAGATGGAACTTAACGATCGCTGGGTTGATTGGTACAGCGAATGCCAGCGCTACGACGACCCGCATGAGTATCTTGAAAGTCTGAAACAGGACGATCCTTCATGACAGTCACCCACAATGGAAAGCAGTACACCATCCGACAAACCACAGAAAATGTTTGGCGACTTACATCTGTAGATAGACCAAGAGAGTCATTCACATTAAACCGCAGACAAATGGAACTTGCCGGGTTATTGCAGCAGGTGGAGGGTAAATCATGATTTCACATTACGGAACGACGCCAATGATTCGCCAGTGCGTAATGCCTGGAATGATGGCGTTGCATGAGGGCCGCACATATCGCGTATCAGCAGTCATTCAGGAGCGCAGATGGGTGTACCTGCACACCGATGCAGAGATTATCCGGCTCACTGACTGTGTGATTGACGTCCTTCTAGACGGACGCGGAAACCCTATTCAGCACTAATTCCAACCCATTCCCCCTACTCGTCCGGCTATCGCAGACGGGAAGCGCACAACCAAATTTCAGGAGAGACCATGAGTGAAGTAACGGATTTAGTCGTTATCGAAAAATCGAGCGCAATGGCTGTATTCACCAATAACGAGCAACTCGATCCCATCATTGAAAAAATTGAGAAAGAAGCTCGCAGCCTGGTGCCGGATGTATCCACCAAGAAAGGTCGTGATGCTATCGCCTCCATGGCCCACAAGGTTGCGCGTTCAAAAACGTACATCGACAACGCCGGTAAAGACCTTGTAGCAGAACTGAAAGCATTGCCAAAGCAGATTGATGAAAGTCGCCGCATTGTTCGTGAACGTCTGGACGCTCTGAAAGATGAAGTGCGCCGACCGCTAACAGAGTGGGAGGCAGAACAGGAACGAATTAAGGCAGAGGAAGCCGCCCGGATTAAAGCCGAGGAAGACCGGAAGCAATTCGAATCCGATCATGAAATTGCTTTGCTGATGAACGACGCATTCGACCGTGAACTGGCAGAGAAAAAAGCGGAAGCGGAACGCCAGCGAATTGCTCATGAAGAGGAATTGAAGCGTCAGGCAGCAGAACAGGCCAAGCGCGAAGCCGAAGAGAAAGCAGCGGCTGAACTGGCGGCAGCGAAGAAACGTGAAGAGGATGCGATTGCAGCAAAAGCTCAGGCTGAATTGCTGGCTAAACAAGCACAAGAACGCGCAGAGCAGGAAGCTAAAGACGCCGCAGCGAAAGCTGAAGCAGAGAAGAAAGCAGCCATTGAAGCGGAACAGCGTAAAGCTCAGGAAGAAGCAGATCGAATTAAGCGTGAAGCAGAAGCGAAAGAAGCCGCACGTCTGGCAGAAGAGAAGCGTATCGCTGACGAAAAGGCAAAGCGTGAAGCAGATGTTAAGCACCGCAAGGCCGTCGGCACTGAAATCGTAAACGCACTCACTGCTAATACCAGCATCTCACGTGATCAGGCGATCGAAGTCCTGAAAGCGCTGATGGATGGCCTGGTACCGAGAACACAAATTAACTACTGAGGTGAAAGATGATCCCAGTTGATTTAGCAACAACACCAGAACTAAGCCGGATTAAGCGCCAGTACCACGTCACAGAGGCGCTCTACTGGCGCAAGTCAGGTAACAAGTCGATGAAAAGCTTTTGCCTGTCCATGGCTAAACGTGAGCGCATGAATAAATGCGAGTTCCTGGCTAACCCTTCCGAACTTCCATTCTGAGGTGTCATATGGACCTGAGCAAATTAGATGAGCCATTCCATACGTGTGATATCGAATGGCGAATACAGCAAAGCGGAAAGACTGGCGCTGGCAAAGTGTGGGCCATGGTTCTGGCCTACGTTACCAACCGGGCGATTATGAAGCGTCTGGATGATGTTTGCGGCAAGGCTGGCTGGAAGAACGAATACCGAGACATTCCGAATAATGGCGGCGTCGAGTGCGGTATATCAATAAAAGTTGGTGACGAATGGATCACCAAGTGGGATGCAGCAGAGCAGACTCAAGTCGAGGCTGTTAAGGGTGGTCGATCAGGGGCGATGAAACGCGCCGCTGTGCAATGGGGGATCGGAAGATATCTATACGAACTGGAAGAAGGGTTTGCTCAGGTATCTACCGAAAAATCACAAGGATGGAACCGAGCGAAACTTAAAGACAACACAACATTTTACTGGTTCCCTCCTTCCCTGCCAGCCTGGGCAACTCCAGACGAGCATAACCAATCAACAACATCAGAAAGCAATAAAAACTCCGAACCGGTTGATGTGGAAAAAATACTGAGGGAGTTCAGTGAATATGCAGCCTCGGAAACGGATAAGAAAAAACTAATTGAGCGGTATCAACATGACTGGCAACTGATGGCTGGTAATGAGGATGCTCAGAACAGATGCGTTCAGACAATGAACATCAGGATAAACGAACTCAAACAGGCGGCATAAATGGCAAGTAGAGGCGTTAATAAGGTGATCATCTTAGGCCGGGTCGGACAAGACCCGGAGGTTAGGTACTCACCATCAGGAACGGCGTTCGCGAATTTGACAGTGGCAACATCAGAGCAGTGGCGGGATAAGCAGACTGGCGAACAAAAGGAGGTAACTGAATGGCATCGCGTGGCGGTTGTCGGGAAACTTGCTGAGGTAGTCGGTCAGTATGTCAAAAAAGGCGATCAGCTTTATTTCGAAGGGATGCTACGCACTCGGAAATGGCAAGACCAGTCAGGCCAAGACCGCTACACCACGGAAGTCCACGTTGGCATTAATGGCGTGATGCAGATGCTAGGAGGCGCTGGTGACAGCAAACAGCAAGCAGCCAGCAAGCAAGCCCCGAAAGCACAGCCGCAAAACGCACCTGCGCAGCACAGCGAGCCGCCCATGAATTTCGACGATGATATTCCCTTTGCACCGGTAACTCTTCCATTCCCTCGTCACGCTATCCACGCCATTTAATCAGGAGCATCAAATGTCATCACCTCTTCATGGGGCGGGATATCTGCGCCCACCAAAGCGATCCGGCACTAAAGAAGAGGTGCTGGCTCGTTGCTTTGCAGCTATCGCTAATGACGATTTCCAGAAGCCAATCATGGAAGACAGGATTCTGGAATTGCACGAAAAGGAAGTCTGGTTCGCCAACTTAGAAGCGTCATTCAGGCCGGGATGGATGGTAGTTGGACCTGTAGAACCTGATTACGTTGATGACCGTATGCGTAAATATCGCGGTCGTTACGGACAAATAAGGAGCGACTGATGAAAGTCTGGAGCATAGAAGAACTATCAGCGCTCATGCGCTACACCAACGCAGAAGTAGCAGAGATTACCGGTCGGAGTATCGAAGAGGTCGGAGATAAGCGGCTGCAGGTGAATATTGAGCGGAATGGATGGGACAAGCATAAACCGGAGGACGCATGACCTATCAACTTCACGTCGGGCGTTGTGAGGACGTTCTGAAAACGCTGCCTGATAACTCAGTTGACGCCATCGTGACGGATCCACCGTACGGACTGAGTTTCATGAACCACAAATGGGATTACGAGGTCCCGACCGTTGAACAGTGGCAGGAATGCCTGCGCGTTCTGAAGCCTGGCGGACACCTGCTGGCCTTCGGTGGGTCCCGGACCTATCACCGCCTTGTCGTTAACGTTGAGGATGCTGGTTTCGAAATCAGGGACCAAATCCTCTGGATTTACGGTAGCGGATTTCCCAAGTCACATAATCTTGATGGTGAATTTGATGGATGGGGTACCGCGTTAAAACCAGCCCATGAGCCGATCGTCATGGCTCGCAAACCTTTCAAGAAGACTGTTTCAGCCAACATGACCGAGCATGGTACCGGCGCAATAAATATCGACTCCTGCCGGATAAAAACTGATGAGTCGCTTAGCGGTGGCGCTGGAGTCCTGCTTTCACATCAGCGTGACGGTACCGACCCGGTTAGTGGTTACGAACAGGCACCAGAGGGTCGCTGGCCGGCAAACATCATTCACGACGGAAGTGATGTTGTCGTGTCAGCGTTCCCGGATGCGAAAGGTCAGCAAGGAGCATTAACCGGTAATGAGCCAAGCTCAAAAATGGGATCAGCTAACTGCTACGGGCAAATGGACCGACGTCATGAATCAACGCCACGAATCGATAGCAGTAAGAGCGCAGCGCGGTTCTTTTACTGCGCTAAGGTAAAACCGAAGGAGCGCGACGAAGGCCTCGAGCGATTCATAGCTACTTCAGCCAGTGACATGACCGGTGGACGCAAAGAGGGAAGCGTCGGAATTAACGACCCGCGCGCCGGTGCTGGGCGTACCAATGGCGCGAAGAACAATCACCCAACTGTTAAGCCGATCGCCCTGATGAGCTACCTATGCAGGTTGATTACTCCGCCCGGCGGTACCGTTCTGGATCCGTGGATGGGGAGCGGAAGCACCGGCCGGGCAGCCATTGAGGAAGGTTTTAACTTCATTGGCATCGACCTAAACCCCGATTACGTGACAATCGCATCAGCGCGAATAGCTCACTCCTTCAAAAAGACGACGGAGGCAGCATGACGCTAACCAAACGAATTACAAGGTCGCTATGTCGGCCTTTTTATTTTCTCGCGTTCACCTTCAACCGAATTAACCGACAGTTCATGGAGTACTGATTATGAGCAAGGTAACAATCGATTTACTCGTAATGGATGATGCTTGCGAGCCATATATCTGTGGAGTTCGCGGCGCTTGCACCATTAGTGATTTACAGGCTATTGAGAAGGAAATCATCGAAAACCGCGATGACCATCTACCAACTGATGGAACCTACGCCATTGAATGTAGTTGGTTCAAAGGGCAGTACGACGAATATGGTCGTTGCGAGATTGCGCCCGGATGGGAGTGGGAGATTGTTGAATTTTCCCCATTTGAATTCCCAGAGGAGCAATCATGACATCAGAAATCATCGACCAGGCCAGCGCTCTCGAAGAGATGATGCGCGACCATGCTATTCAGGCACACAGACTCAACCACTCAGCAGTATCAGCAACGCACTGTGAGGAGTGCGGTGACAAATTACTTGATGAGCGCAGGAAAGCGTATCCGGGATGCACGATGTGCGTTGATTGCCAGAGCAATATGGAATTGCGTAAGAAGATTGGGAGGATGTGATGGATTACAGCAAGCTGAGTGATTTCGAGATAAACACCGCGGTGTTTGAGGCTATTCATGGCGGCGCTCCAGACTACAAAGAAGGAGATGGCGGCGCGATGGTTCTTATCTCATATGAAGGTGATGTTGTTGGCGGTGATGCCGTAGAAGTGGAAGTTGAACGTGGTGTATTCAACCCATGCAACAACCCGACAGACGCATGGCCCATTATCGAAGCAAATAATATCGCCGTCATTCCATACCGTCACACGCTACCACAGGCATGGCCTACCGCATTCGGGGTCATTTCCAGATTCACTACTGAAGATGAAAAACCACTCCGTGCAGCAATGATTGTCATCCTTAAATTACAGGAGACTGCCAATGTTCCAGCTAATTCAACGGGGTCAGATATACGCTGACAATGCCGGGTGGCCGGTAATAATTCACTCCGTCACATCACAGATAGTCCGCTACTGGCGACAGGGACGGATCAACACCGCTTCAATCGACCGCTTTAACAATGACTTTGAGCACCTCGACCCACACGAGGCGGCACAGATACGCGCCGAACTTGAAACAGCAGAACACTTAAAAAGCCTCCGCGCTATGCGGGCGGCATGAGGAGAGATATGAGCACCATTCAGGATATTCGCAACAAGTTAGCCGAGCTAGCTCCAGAAGCTCATCAGGTAGCTTGCTCTCTCGAAATAGGTGATGAGAGAACTGAAGCCTTCGAATTATATGAGGCGCTACGCCGCCTTCAACGCAGAGGCGCAGCAAGTGACATGCTATCAGCTACAAATCCGCTTCTCTCCGATTGTCACGAAGGTGATGACGAAGAATGGTGGGACGATGAAGACGCATGACGCAACTGATAGCCAGTTATGAGCTGGCTATTGGGTGCGAATGCACTGCCACGTTATCCCCCATTTGCCCTACATTGTGAGGGCATTCTTTTTGCCTGGCTTACAGGTTCGATTTCCAAACCGGAGATGAAACCAATGCGAGAACTACGCGACGACTCTCTTATTGACATGAAGTTCATGATCGAAGATGCTGGCTACACAGCGAAATACTTTTATTCGCAAATAAACGCAGGAAAACTCCCCAAGCCAATCAAACTTGGTCGCACATCACGATGGATGTATGCCGACTACCAGAACTGGAAACGCAGCTACCAATCCCCTCTGAAAAACGCCTCATGATTTGCCTTTGTGGGCATAAATGCGGGCATAAAATTCTTCACTTCTGCAAATCCTCTTATCTTCCCTGTAGTTACGTCTATTTTGTGATGTCTGCAGGGGACACTCTGAAATTAATGCTTCCTGCTTAAATCCAATCATTTACCAGTCAGTTCATCACAGGGCCTGGCGATAAAACGGCACATTCCTCACTGTTGCAGTCAGATTGTCGGACACTATCGTCTGCTCTGTAGCTATCCGCATCCCCGATTTTCTCAGCCTCAGTACGTCAGCAGCTATACGTTGGCTGCCAAACCAGAAAAGCCCATCCAGAGCCGTGACATCAAGACCAGACTCCAGAGCCAGCTTCAGTCGTTCACGCGGCGCTTTTACCGCTTTAGCAATCTGCTGATATGGCGCTTCGCTTGAACCTGCAGGGCCAATGCGTCGGATACGATGCGACAGACGGTATTGAAATTCATCCGGGATCCCGTCGAGATTCGCTTTCAGGCTGTAAACACAACCAAAGCGTTTGCCGTTAAAGATGACGTTTTTCTGACTAAGCTGCAACTCTTCACGCACGCTGGCAATCAGTTGTGGAGTACGGAGTAATAACAAGCGGAAAGGCAGCTCAAAACTGGTCACATAGTCTACATTCAATAAAGCAATACGCAGACGTTCTTGCGGCCCCGCCTTCAATTCCCGACATTCAGTAATAACATCAGCCCACTGGCCCCTAAGGCGGGAACTCTCAGTCGCCTCAGTAAAACTGTATTTTTCAGTCTCATAATCAATACGTTCAGTCACACGGAATTCCCTTCTGGCCACATCTCGGTATCGGTTGCTCACTTTACCAGCGACAAGATTGCTATGTCAGGAATCTTTTCTTAACCCGCCCAATATTTGCTTCATATCATCACACAAAGATGAAGACAACTGACCGATCCGACGCGATTACCGGATCGGTACAGCGGCGTCATGTCAGACAACAAAACGATTGACCAGCCCCTTCATGGTGACCGACAGATTGTCCAGCCGCTGGCTGTCGCTCGCAGCCTGAGAAACCAGCGCCGCATTTTGCTGAGTAACCTGCTCCATCGGTCGCAGCGCCAGGTTTATTTGGGTTACCCCTTGCGACTGTTCCGTCGCCACACGCGCGATATCCGCAATATATTGCTTCATACTGGTGGTATTGTCCGCCGCCGCTTCCAGCGCGGTAGCAGACGCCGTGACACGCTCAACGCCCTCACTAATTTTGACCATATTCTGCGCAACCAGCTCGCGGATCTGGTTAGCTTCTTTGGCGCAACGTTGCGAAAGATTCCGCACTTCACTGGCCACAACCGCAAATCCCCGGCCCATCTCTCCCGCCCGCGCTGCTTCCACTGCCGCATTCAGCGCCAGCAAATTGGTCTGAAACGATATATCATCAATTGAGGTGACAATATTCGATATTTTCTCACTGGAAGCGCGAATATCCCCCATACTCTGGTTCGCCGCACTGGCAACGTTGCTCGCCTGCCGAACTTCTTTTTCCAGCCTGATTGTCAGATGCTCCGCTTCACGGGCATTATCCGCCGTTTGCGTAATCGTCGTTGATAGCTGCTCCATACTGGCCACGGCTTGTACTATTGATGCTGCCTGTTCATCCGTGCGTTGGGCCAGATCCTGATTACCCGCCGTAATACTGCTGCTGGCATCGGACAAAACCACGGAGCCTTGTTTAATCTCCTGTACGATATGCTGAATACTTTCCAGCATGGTGTTATAGGCACGATTAAGTGAGGAAAGCTCATCTTTACCCGGCGTCGCCAGACGTTGAGTCAGATCGCCATTCATACCCGCAATCTTGCGCAGCGTGTCGCTGAATTGGCGATGCATATTGACTGCGATGGCTCCGGCAAAGGTCAATGATGCCAGTAGCGCTAACAAGCTGACGACCATATATATTTGCCAGTTTTTTCGTGCATCCTGTGCAAGTTTTTCCGCATTCGCCAACAGAAGATTCGCCGTCACATTTTCTATCTGCCGCATCACTTCAATACGCTGGGTTTGTACTTTAAACCAGACAGTTGGATCGACATCAAATCCACCGTTGGCGGCATGGCTAAACGCGGTTTCACGAAATGAGAGGGCTTTTGACGCTTCTGCAGATTGTAAGCGATTTTTCAACATGGCCGCCTGTTCCGGCGAGCTCAGGCGCAACGATTGTGCCAGCCAGACGTTCTGTTTACTGACGACATCACTGAGCTGATGTAACTGTCCTTCGGCGAAATGACCGGAGGAAAAAATATTTGATAACAGTGCTCGTTCAATACCTGCTTGTTCTTTCAAATTCAGCAGGTTGTAGTAGGCGGCGAATGCGTTTGCCATTTCGCCAGAATCCGTCAACTGTCCCAACTTGCCGACAAAACTCAGCACATCAGCAATGACGTTGGTGTAAAACTTCACCACATCTGCGGCTGGAAGCCCCAACTGCGTGACATTTTCCCGGATGGTGGCAAGCGAAAGAATGTTTTTCTTAAACGCAGCGACAGAGGTAGCAACATCCCCTTCCGGTAATGCAGTATCGGACAACGAGCGCACGAAAACCTCAATCTCGCGATCGGTCAAAGCCCGTTGTGCATTTAACTCATCTTTGAACGTTTTCCCTGCAGCGCCCAGAAATCCGACACTCATTCCCCGTTCTTTTTGCAGTTCATGCACCACATTTCCGGCACTGCGAGCGAGCGCTGTCAGCTGGGCAATATTCTCCATCTGCCGTTCTGTCTCAATGCGCGTCAATATTCCTGAACCTGCAAACCAACATAACGCCAGTAATAGTGGTTGTAGCGCGATTATTAACTTCATTTTCATCGGCATTCGATAAACCCACCACATGCTACTCCCCTCCATTGTCCATATTTTCATTATGGTTATCGGCGTGAAGAGGCTGCACTTTAAATTTTATCAAGAAGCAAGTGGTTGTTTTATAGATTGAATATCTGCCAAAATAACTCTATTTGATTATAACCGACAATACAAACATCTGTAACACAAAGCCTCATTGAATCTTTATCTCATTTTTTCAATTTATTTAGCATATTATTAAAGTTTGAGAAATTGGGTAACTATCAACACGATTCATAAAAAAGAGTCAGCCCCATAACAGTTACAATTGCTGGAGGTAACTGTTGTCACACGGCCATTATCTGGCATCCCGCCGAACGTTGAGGTTATAATCCTTACAACGATTTTTTTGGATTAGAAGCGACAATGACAAAACTTACCCTACAAGAACAGATGCTTAAAGCAGGTCTGGTCAGCAGCAAAAAAATGGCGAAAGTGCAGAGAACGGCGAAGAAATCGCGCGTTCAGGCTCGTGAAGCCAGAGAAGCGGTTGAAGAGAATAAAAAAGCGCAGATCGAGCGTGATAAGCAACTCAGCGAACAACAAAAGCAGGCCGCGTTGTCTAAAGAGTATAAAGCGCAGATCAAGCAACTGATTGAAATGAATAAAATCACCATTACCCGTGGCGATATTGGTTACAACTTTACTGACAATAATCTGATCAAAAAAGTCTATGTTGATAAGGTGACCCAGTCTCAGTTGATCAAGGGCCGTCTGGCCATTGCCCGTCTGACGGCTGAAAGTGGTAGCGAGAGCGAATACGCCATCATTCCGGCAGTCGTCGCCGACAAGATTGCCCAGCGCGATGCAAGCTATATCGTGCTTAATTGCGAACTGAGCCAGGAAGCGAAGGATGAAGACGATCCGTATGCTGATTTTGTCATTCCTGATGATCTGATGTGGTAAGCGAAACATCCCAATAATCACCCGGAATTTCATCGCATATTTCGGTGAACGCTAACGCCGCCACCGAAATACTGTCAACGTCTCCTCCTCCCCGATCCTGGCCACTAAAACTTATAGTGTTCTTTGCTCAACCCGTATTTTCTCATGCGTAAATAGAGTTTTTTACGCGGGATTTGTAAATACTCCGCGACTTCATTAATACGTCCCTGATGGATATTTAGCGCTTCAGTAATGATCTGCCGCTCGTACTCTTCAACCCGACGGTCAAGCGGTGTCGGTTCGGGCAGATGCAGCTGCGGATTCGCTGTTTCAGCCAGTGGAAGCAGACCAACGGCAAAAAGCTCGGCGGCATTCGCCAGTTCACGGACATTGCTTAACCACACACGACGCCGCATGCCTTTCAGTAAATCTCCTTCAACCTCGGGCACGGGATGGTTCAGGCGCAGACAGGCTTTCTGCAGATAATGTCGAAACAGCGGCTCAATATCATCCGGGCGCTGTGACAGAGGCTGGCAGCCGATTTGCGTCATCGCAAAACAGTAGTAGAGTTCGGCCACAATCTGATTGGTTGCCGCCAGTTCCACCAGCGATGTAGCGCCAATACCTATCAGGCGAAACGGACGCCGTTCCTGGCTTTGCAGATGTACCAGATGGTGCTGTTGTTCACGCGTCAGGCACTCAATATGGCTCAGGACCAGCGTTCCCCCTTGCGCTTGAGTAATAAGGTCATTCAGTTGCCCCGCATTCTCTAACGTCAATTCCCCACGGATAAACGGCCCTTCGGTATTACGCCCAAGCTGGTGTAAATAACGAGCGCCAGTCATACGCCCCGTTCCCGGCTCGCCATAAAACCAGACGGCAATGTCCGTTTCAGCCAGGTGCTGGAGGCGCTGGCGATACTGATTGACCCAGTCACTGTAGCCAAGCAGTTCAACCTGGAGCTTTTGCTGGCAATAGTGGCGACGAGCAATCACGGATTTTCTTTGGCGCAGCGCATCTTCTACCAACGACAGCAGTTTGCCGGGATCGATCGGCTTTTGCAGAAAATCCCATGCGCCTTTCTTCACGGCCTCTACCGCCATAGGGACGTCGCCATGTCCGGTGATCAATAGGATCGGCAGCTGATTATCATCCTGATGAAACAACGTCATCAAATCAATTCCATTGCAGCCAGGCATGCACACGTCGCTCAGCACAATTCCCGGCCAGTCGGCCTGCAGCCAGTTTCGGGCGTCAAAAGGGTTACTGCATGCGCAGACACGATACCCCTCCTGTTCAAGCAACAGGGTGTAAGCGTCGAGAACATCGGCATCATCATCAATCAGCAGAACAGAATATTCATCACTCAACATCGTTTACATCCGTCAGATTAAATTGCAAAACGACGCAGGCATTATGACCCGGCGTCGAGGCCAGGCGCAGTTCGCCGTCCATTTGCGTCATTAACGATACACAAATCGATAAGCCAATACCGAGACCCACATCCTTACTGGTGGTAAACGGTTTTAACAGTGATGGCAATAACGCCTCTGGCCAGCCGGGACCGTTATCACAGACAAAGACGCACAACTGGCTGCCCTCAGCCTGCCAGTGAACGTCTATGCGCGCGGCAGTCGGACATGCATCCAGTGCATTTGCCAGGACGTTTACCAACACCTGCTGAATACGCACTTCATCACCTGCCACCCACACGCTCCGGTCTGGAAGCGTCAGCGTGCCCTGCTGCGGCTTATGCCGCATAGCCAACAGTTCCCAGGCAGCGCTGAACGTTTGTCGTAGGTCGACCGGATGCAAAGGCGCGCCCGGTTCGGCCCGACGCGCAAACTGACGCAGTGAACGAATAATGGCATCGATGCGGGTAATCAGCCCCTCTGCTTTAGCCAACGTACTTCTGGCCTGAGCGGATTGGCCCTGCTCAATTGCCCTTCCCGCCGTAAACAAGTACATCGACAGCGCATTTAGCGGTTGGTTAATTTCATGCGCCAGCGTGGTCATGGTCTGACCGACCACCGCCAGCTTTGCCGTCTGGATCAGTTCATCCTGCATCGCCCGGAGATCGGACTCAATCTCCTTACGCTCCGTCACTTCTTGCTCCAACTGATTTTTTTGCGCACTCAACTGACCCAGAGTATGGCGCAGCAAGCCTGCAATACGCCCCAGCTCATCGCGCCCATAAACCGGGATAGTAGCATCCGTTCTGCCAAGACCAATTTGCACCACGGCCTGGTTGAGCGCGGTAAAACGCTTCACCAGCCGAGAACGAATGAAGTAGTGGTTAAGCCCCCAGGCAAGAAGTAGCGCGAGCAGCGTAGCCAGCAAAATAAGTCCGCCGCTGACGCGAACAATCTGTTCCAGCCGCTGGTTAAACATCTGCATTTGCTGATGGCTACTTCCCAACTGCGCTTCCAGCAGCGTTCGAAAGCGCCCGAGCGTTGCCTCTCGGGTATGGTTGGCATCAACCAGCGCTTTTTGCGCGGCGACATAATCGCGCATGGTATCGGGCATTTTATTTTTCATCATGCCGATTTCCAGCAGCTCGTCGATAGTTTGCCGCAGGGTTATCGTACTGGGCCAGTCATCGAGGGTACGGATATTTTCATCCGCCGTTTTTTTCAGGTTCTCCAGATAGCGGATGTGATTTTCCACCAACATGCCGTCGTCACTACCCGACTTCAGTTCATTGAGCCTGTCGCGTAAATCATCAACGATCTGATTTTCAATTCTTGCCAGGGTGTAGACCTGCTGCTGCTCGTTTTGCACCTCTCTGGCACGTTTGAGATACAGCGCAGCATCACCATTTTTGGCCTCGATTTGATCCAGCAACGTCCCCTGCTGCCAGGTAAAATCCTGCACCAGCGAATTCAGCTCGGTAGTAAAATCATCATGAAGCCAGTCTATGCGCGCGGAAAGTTCGCTCACTTTTTCACGTACAAGGAACAGGTTGTAGAGCACCCGATCCAGTTCCGCCATCAGCGCCCGGCTGTCTTGCAAAAGCACTGCCAGTTGCTGCTGCTCTGTCGGTTGCAAGCCCCGGCTCAGCACCTCAATCTTATCCAGATGGGAGATTATTTGATTGCGTAGCTGCAACCTTACCGTGGTGTTGGGGGCCAGCAGGAACTCATTCAGTTGATCCACAACCAGGTTGAGATTCCCTTCAATCAAAAAAGCGGAATGCACGCGCGGGAAGTAATCATCAAGCGAATAACGTATCTGCGAGCTTTGCTCATGCCAGGAGTACAAACTGACGCAGCTTACGCTCAGCGTCAGTAATGCGCCGGTAAGGAAAGCGCCCCGCAGGCTGCTGCTGATGCTGAGCTGACGCAGGCGTTGCAGTATCGATCCACCTTTCATTTTAACTCTTCCAGTTTGGAAATCGCCTGACGCTGATTTTTAAGAAACCACAACTGCCACTCCATCATCTGCTGTTCGGCCACGCTTTTATTATCAAATTGCGCAAGCCAGGCCTCATCTTCACTGTTCCTGGCATCTATCGGAACGCTGGTCAGCAGCGCTCTGATTTCGGGTAGTGGGCGTTTCAGGCGCGCTTCGGCACTGTAGAGCGCCCGCCATGCATCTTTCAGTTGCGCGAGTCGAAAACTGATCGCGGTATCAAACATCCGCTGTACCAGCTGTTGTCGCTTAAGGATCAGGCGATAATTAAGCGCTGGCTGGCTCATCAAAATTGCCTGCTGAGCCGCGCGTGGGTTATCAGGCGCGAGCTGAGTAACCGGATATTTTCCCGTGTTCGCATCGGCAAGGATCCGCTGCCCTTCAGGGCTTAACAGATAACGGATAAATCGACGCGCTTCATTGGGGTGCTGGCTGTTCTTAAGAACGGCAACGTAAGTAGGCGAAACCGCCGAGCGAGGAAAATAGGTAAAAGCCAGGTGCGGATCGTATAGCAACAGGTTGGCATAGTTATCAATGACCGGCCCCGCCACGCCCAGACCGCTCTTAATTTTGTCGGCCACACCAAAACTGCGAGATGAAATAGTGACCAGATTACCGGCACTGGCCAACAGCGTCGCCCAGCCCTCTTCCCATCCTTTTTGCTGCAGCAGCGACTCAACCATCAGGTGGTTGGTATCGGAACGCGACGGGCTACTCATTAACAACGCGTTCTGATATTTAGGTTGCGTTAAATCCCCCCAGTCAGCAGGAGGCGACAAATGACGCGCCGCCAGCGCAGAACGGTTAATTAGCAGACCAAAACCAGATATCGCAACTGCCACGGAGGTAGAACGAATCGAGTCAGGCACCAGCCGCTGGCTTTCCGGCAGTACATTATCGAAGGGCGCCAGCTTCTGATGCTCCTGAAGATGCTGCAACAGCATGGGCGACGAGGTCAGAATCAGATCGACGTTTTCCGCATTGGCAGTATCAAGCAGTTGTTCCAGTGAACTGCTGGTCCGGTTTAACGTGCGAATCATCACTGACCCTGGCTCCGTCTGCCAGCGCTGGATAATCCAGGCCGTTGCCCCTGGGGAAAAAGTAGTCGCCATCACCAGTTCTTTCCCCAAAGCCAGACTACTCACCGACAGCGACATAAAACAGAGCAAGATCGCCCAAAAGCGCCCCCGACCCAAAAGTCTGTTTGTGATCCCGTTCATAAATACCAACATGTGCAAAAAATAATATTGAGACAAAACTTACCCGTTTATCACCGCAGGGGGAGAAGAATAAGGTTATTCGTACAATAACCAAACGGAAAGTGACGACATCAGTAAAGAATACCCGAAAATGCGGTCTGAATTTGTTAATATCCGCACACACCGAAGATAAAAATTCCCGTAAAAGAATAGATTTTAAAATCCTTTATTTAAAAAGAGTCAAAATCAGCTACGCAACACACAATTTGTGTCAATAGTGACTCATTTCATCAACTTGAGTTTCTCTGCCATCTATTTCACTCTTCACTGCGAAAAATCCTGATATTCACATCAATATAAATTTAGGTGATGATATGTTATCAATATTTAAGGCAGGGCCAGCGGCAAATAAAGTCCCGGCGGAGAAAGTCCAGGCTACTTATAGCCGATACCGCATGCAGGCATTACTCAGCGTATTTCTTGGCTATCTTGCGTACTATATTGTGCGCAATAACTTCACGCTCTCAACTCCATACCTGAAAGAGCATCTGGATCTCAGTGCTACGCAGATTGGCTTACTTAGCAGTTGCATGCTTATTGCCTATGGGATCAGTAAAGGCATAATGAGCAGTCTGGCAGATAAGGCCAGCCCAAAAGTCTTCATGGCATGCGGCTTGATCCTGTGTGCTATCGTCAACGTAGGCCTGGGGTTCAGTACCGGATTCTGGATTTTTGCCGCTCTGGTCGTTTTCAACGGTTTGTTCCAGGGGATGGGCGTCGGCCCTTCATTTATTACCATCGCTAACTGGTTTCCACGTAAAGAGCGTGGACGCGTTGGCGCATTCTGGAATATCTCACATAACGTTGGCGGAGGTATTGTCGCGCCGATTGTTGGTGCCGCCTTTGCCATTTTGGGGAGCGAACACTGGCAAAGCGCCAGCTATATTGTCCCAGCCGGCGTTGCCGTACTGTTTGCTTTTATTGTACTGCTGCTGGGGAAAGGCTCACCGCGTCAGGAAGGCTTACCGGCACTAGAGCAAATGATGCCGGAAGAAAAAGTCGTATTAAATACCCGACACGTTGTCGAAGCGCCAGAAAATATGAGCGCCTTCCAGATCTTCTGCACCTATGTCCTGCGCAATAAGAATGCCTGGTATGTTTCACTGGTAGACGTCTTTGTTTATATGGTGCGTTTTGGCATGATAAGCTGGCTGCCAATTTATTTATTAACCGAAAAACATTTCTCGAAAGAACAAATGAGCGTAGCGTTCCTGTTTTTCGAATGGGCGGCAATTCCATCCACATTACTGGCGGGTTGGCTCACTGATAAACTGTTTAAAGGCCGCCGCATGCCGCTGGCTATGATCTGTATGGCGCTGATTTTCGTCTGCCTGATCGGCTACTGGAAAAGTGAATCGTTAGTGATGGTCACTATTTTTGCCGCCATCGTGGGTTGCCTGATTTATGTTCCGCAGTTCCTCGCGTCCGTTCAGACGATGGAAATTGTCCCCAGTTTCGCGGTAGGTTCTGCGGTCGGGTTACGCGGATTCATGAGCTACATTTTTGGCGCATCCCTGGGAACCAGTCTGTTTGGCGTGATGGTCGACAAAATGGGATGGCATGGCGGATTCTATCTGTTGATGGGTGGGATTGTCTGCTGCATCCTGTTCTGCTACCTCTCTCATCGTGGCGCGCTGGAGCTTGAACAACAGCGAAAAAATGCTCAGCAAGAGGAAGCCTCACTCCAGTTGGCAGATGCCCGGTAATCGATGTAGGTTTCGCAAAAAAGTGCCAGCGATGCTGGCACTGCAATAACTCAGATAAATATAAGTCGCTCTGTGTGATAATGTATTGCTAATAGTAACATTCCTAATTATCGCTTACCGTAGCCAACCATAAAGCGAATAATCAAACCGCATGCAGGGGCAAGAAAAAGGAATAATCCGGTTACCATTTCGTTACCATTGGTCAACCGCATAGTAAAAACGTAAATTAATGCCGTAAGGATGGCCATACCGAGAAAAGCGCTGATTGACGCCGCAGCGCCCATAACCTGCCAGATATAGCAACTGACGCACAAAATGCTCAGTGCAAGAAAGATCCAGAAATAGAACATAGCGATACCTCCTGTCTGCCATAAACTTAACCTAAGTCCTTACACTCCCTTAACTTTATATTCTAAGATAGTTCCTATCTTCATGCAATTTAAGCAACATCTTAGTTACATATGTCATTCGCCTGCGTACTGTTAACTCTTCAACAGACTGTTATTTAATCTGCATAAAAACAACGAATTATATATAGGTTAATTTTTGTTCTTAATCGCCCTAAAAACATTTACGAATCTTGAGTAATTATTTCTGGCTGACATTAATCTTCGGGTGTACATTGTGCGTCCGATCATTCATGCCCCCTCGTGGTTTTGTCCTGACTCAGTTTTACACTCTTTACAGGAACCAATGTCGTTCATGGCGGCCTAACGATCAGTGCAGAGTGTAAAGCGACTGACAAAGAATCTTCGCGATACATCTATTTCGTATCAACAACAGGTGCTTATGTTCCCCCAATGTAAATTTTCACGCGCGTTTTTGCATCCGCGCTACTGGCTCACATGGTTTGGTGTTGGTGTGCTCTGGTTACTGATACAACTTCCCTATCCCGTATTGTGTTTTCTTGGTACCCGTACAGGAACGCTTGCTCGTCCATTTTTGAAACGCCGTGAATCTATTGCACGTAAAAATCTCGAACTCTGTTTCCCGAATCTGTCGCAAGATGAAAGAGACAAGCTGGTCGATGAGAACTTTCGTTCACTCGGCATGGGACTGCTTGAAACAGGTATGGCCTGGTTCTGGCCGGACCGCCGGGTGCGTAAATGGTTTGACGTAGAAGGGCTCGACAACCTGAAACGCGCCCAATTGCAAAACCGTGGCGTGATGGTTGTAGGCGTACACTTTATGTCGCTCGAGTTAGGTGGTCGCGTAATGGGGCTTTGCCAACCGATGATGGCAACCTATCGCCCGCACAACAATAAGTTGATGGAGTGGATCCAAACCCGCGGTCGTATGCGCTCTAACAAGGCCATGATCGGCAGAAATAATCTGCGTGGTATTGTCGGTGCCCTGAAAAAAGGCGAGGCCGTATGGTTTGCCCCCGATCAGGACTATGGTCGCAAAGGGAGTTCATTCGCCCCGTTCTTCGCAGTCAAAAACGTTGCGACCACTAACGGCACTTACGTATTGTCACGGTTATCGGGCGCAGCAATGCTGACGGTAACCATGGTGAGAAAAGCAGATAACTCCGGTTACCGCCTGTTCATCACCCCGCAAATGGAAGGTTATCCGACAGATGAAAGCCAGGCTGCAGCGTATATGAACAAAATTATCGAAAAAGAGATCATGCGCGCACCCGAGCAGTATCTCTGGATCCACCGCCGCTTCAAAACTCGCCCGATGGGTGAAGCCTCGTTATATATCTAAAAAGAAAGGCCGTAAGGCCTTTCTTTTTTTCCGCAGTTGAATTACTTAACGCCCCACTTGTTCTGGAGTTCAGTCATTCGCTCATTATAGTTACGGGCAATACAGGCTGGCTTGTCCTGCTCTTTCCAGCACTCATTACGCCCTTTCACCCAGCCGCGCTGCTCTGCTTTGAGCGTCGGGTTATTACCCGATTTCACCAGCGCCTGCTTGTAGGCCCCATTTAGCGCCATATCCATAGCTGAGAGCGCAGGGCTCTGGCAGATAGCCTCTTCGATACTGCCTTTTGCTACCGCAGCGCAGGAAAAAGAAGGCCCGTTGCTGGCCGGTTTTTTTGCCCCGGAAAAGTCAATATTGTCTTCAGGCAGGCATACCCCATGCTTTCGATTCGGCCCGCTCCAGGAAATATCCGGATTCCCGTCATCTTTGCGGGAGATAGAAACGGTATTGTTACCGCTTCTTGCTTCCCAATAGTTTTCATTAAAAGCCTTCACCGTCGCCTTCGTGCCATCAATCCAGACATTGCCTTTACCATCACTATTCACACCACCAATACTTGCGCAACTGAAATTGAATGCCAACGGCGAGGCCGCCATCGACGTCAATGGCGTAAGTACGAGTGCTAACATCATTAATCTGGTCATTTTTAACCTTTTCATTATCTAATTCCGCGAAAAATTAACCGCATTAACATCATGGCGATATGAGAATTCTCCGAGTAACCATTACGTCGCTCAATAGCAATTTATTACCGGCAGAAATTAAACTGTCGCCGAATCACGACACTTGTAAGTTATTAAAATCAAATAAAAAAATGCCTCTTGTCTCGCCTCATTTTTAGGCGTACATTAGCGCCGTCTGGAGCATGAAAGCTCAGAATTCTGAGGTGATGCAGCCAAGCAAACGAGGGGAATTCTCCCTTTCGTTTACGCGTGCATCAGCTCTCTGTCAGGTAAGCATATGTTCATTTAGACGTACCTCAGGTACGCGGAGAGATGAAAAGTGAAATATTTCTTTATGGGCATTTCTTTTATGGTCATCGTTTGGGCCGGTACTTTCGCCCTGATGATCTAAATTAAAAGACGCAGCAAAAAAACAGGAGCCATCAGGCTCCTGTTTGCTTTTGGGGAATCGGGTTGTTAGTCGGTAGTTTCAGTAGCCGATTTTGCACTGGCAGGCAGTAAGCCATCGGCGCGAAACATCGCTTTAATACCGCGAATCGCCTGGCGAGTACGGTCGCGGTTTTCAATTAGCGCAAAGCGCACGTGCGTATCGCCATAATCACCAAATCCAATCCCCGGAGAAACGCAGACCTTCGCTTCGTTCAGCAGCTTCTTGGCAAATTCAAGTGACCCCATCCCGGCGTAATGCTCTGGAATTTTCGCCCAAACGTACATCGAGGCTTTTGGCATCTCGACCATCCAACCGGCTTCATGCAGCCCTTTTACCAGTACGTCTCGACGGCGTTTATATTGCTCCGCAATATCCCGTACGCACTGCTGATCGCCTTCCAGCGCGGCGATAGCTGCAACCTGCAACGGCGTAAAGGTTCCGTAATCGTGATAGCTCTTAATTCGTGCCAGCGCGTTGACCAGCGTTTTATTACCCACCATAAAACCGATACGCCAGCCCGCCATGTTGTAGCTTTTCGACAGGGTGAAAAATTCAACCGCAACATCGCGAGCACCCGGTACCTGCATAATCGACGGCGCTTTCCAGCCATCGTAGACAATATCGGCATAGGCCAGGTCATGAACCACCAGCACGTCATAGCGTTTCGCCAGGGCCACGACTTTTTCGAAGAACTCCAGCTCGACGCACTGCGCAGTCGGGTTAGAAGGGAAACCTAAGATCATCATCTTCGGTTTAGGATAGCTTTCGCGAATCGCGCGCTCCAGCTCATTAAAGAAATCGACGCCGTCGACCAGCGGCACTGAACGTACCTGCGCGCCAGCAATCACAGCACCATAAATATGGATCGGATAGCTCGGGTTCGGTACAAGGACAGTATCACCGTGATCGAGCGTAGCCAGCATCAGGTGCGCCAGTCCTTCTTTAGAACCAATCGTCACAATCGCTTCGGATTCCGGATCGATCTCAACGTCATAGCGTTCCTGGTACCAGCGGGAAATCGCCCGACGCAGACGCGGAATGCCGCGCGAGGTGGAATAACCGTGAGTATCCGGGCGCTGCGCCACGGTACACAGTTTTTCAACAATATGAGGAGGCGTGGCCCCATCCGGGTTCCCCATGCTGAAATCGATAATATCTTCGCCGCGCCGACGCGCAGCCATCTTCAGCTCAGCAGTGATGTTAAAAACGTAAGGGGGAAGGCGATCAATACGCGTAAAGCGACGTTCAGGGCGGGAGTCAGCCATAATATCCTCAGATTAACGTTAGCGCCCGGACCGTCCGAGCGACGCTACCACGATGGTGGCACGTTTAGAAAATAGCCTGAATAATTTCCTTCTGTCGAGAGGCAAAGCAAAATATTTTTAATTGACGTAAAAGAGGAACAACAAGAAAAAATAGGGAAATAACCTTTTTCACAGCCCGCTTAAAATTACCATCATTTAACATTTTGTTGTTAACTACATTACTTTGAACGCGGCACTGACAGGACAGGTATTGTAAATACAACAATCATGCAACAATCCCCTTTTAATATTAAGGTTTTTCCTCATTAGACCCAGGTTGCGGGGGTGCTGGTCATCCAGCCTCAGGTTACCTATCATAGAGGTTTAACCCTTGCGCAAGAGTCACCCGTGCACGAAATATTCAATATGCTGCTGGCGGTATTTGACCGGGCAGCGCTGATGCTGTTCTGTCTGTTTTTCCTGATTCGTATCCGCCTGTTTCGCGAACTGTTGCACAAGTCAGCCCACTCCCCAAAAGAGCTGCTCGCCGTTACCGCGATTTTCTCAATGTTTGCCCTGTTCAGTACCTGGTCCGGCGTACCGGTTGAAGGCTCACTGGTTAACGTACGTATTATTGCGGTCATGTCAGGAGGAATTCTGTTCGGTCCGTGGGTCGGCATCATTACGGGCCTCATCGCGGGCACCCATCGCTACCTGATCGACATCGGCGGCGTAACCGCTGTGCCCTGCTTTATCACCAGCATTCTGGCAGGCTGTATTGCCGGGTGGATCAACCGTAAGATCCCCAAAGCGCAGCACTGGCGCGCAGGTATTTTAGGCGGAATGCTGTGCGAATCCCTGACCATGATCCTCGTCGTCGCATGGGCGCCCACCACTGAGCTGGGGCTGGATATTGTCTCGAAAATCGGCATCCCTATGATCCTGGGCAGCGTCTGCATTGGCTTTATCGTCATGCTGGTTCAAAGCGTGGAGGGTGAGAAAGAGGCCAGCGCCGCGAAGCAGGCCAAGCTGGCGCTGGATATCGCCAACAAAACCCTGCCGCTTTTCCGTCAGGTTAACAGCGAGTCGCTCCGCCAGGTGTGCGAAATTATTCGCCATGACATACATGCAGACGCCGTCGCGATTACCAACACCCAGCACGTACTGGCCTACGTTGGCGTGGGTGAACTTAACTACCGCGATAACGATGACTTCGTCAGCCCGACCACCCAGCAGGCGATCAATTACGGAAAAATCATCATTAAAAACAATGATGAAGCGCATCGTACGCCCGAAATACACTCCATGTTGGTGATCCCGCTCTGGGAGAAAGGCGTTGTCACCGGTACGCTAAAAATCTACTACTGCCATGCCCACCAGATAACCTCCTCACTGCAGGAAATGGCGATTGGTCTGTCGCAAATTATCTCGACACAGCTTGAAGTTTCCAGGGCTGAGCAGCTTCGTGAAATGGCAAATAAGGCAGAACTGCGCGCACTGCAAAGTAAAATAAATCCCCATTTCCTGTTTAACGCCCTGAATGCGATTTCATCGTCGGTGCGGCTTAATCCGGACACCGCACGCCAGCTCATTTTTAATTTGTCGCGCTATCTTCGCTATAATATTGAATTAAAAGACGATGAGCAGATAGATATCAAAAAGGAGCTGTATCAAATCAAGGATTACATCGCCATCGAGCAGGCTCGTTTTGGCGACAAGCTGACGGTTATTTATGATATCGACGAAGAGGTAAGCTGTTATATCCCCAGCCTGCTGATTCAGCCGCTGGTAGAGAACGCGATTGTCCATGGGATTCAACCCTGCAAAGGAAAAGGCGTGGTCACTATCAGCGTGGCAGAATGCGGTAACCGGGTAAGGATTGCCGTGCGGGATACGGGCCACGGTATTGATCCAAAAGTCATTGAACGGGTCGAATCCAATGAAATGCCGGGTAATAAAATTGGCCTATTGAATGTGCATCATCGCGTTAAGCTGCTCTACGGCGAGGGCTTACATATCCGCCGTCTGGAGCCAGGCACTGAGATTGCCTTTTACGTGCCTAATCAGCACTCGCCCGCAGCCGCACCGGCCACATTGTTGCTTTAACCAGGAGCGAAGTCGTGAAAGTCATCATTGTTGAAGATGAATTCCTGGCCCAACAGGAACTTAGCTGGCTGATAAAAGAGCACAGCCAGATGGAAATTGTCGGCACATTCGACGACGGCCTGGACGTGCTGAAATATCTCCAGCACAACCGCGTTGACGCCATTTTTCTGGATATCAATATTCCCTCGCTGGATGGCGTGCTGTTGGCGCAAAACATCAGCCAGTTTGCGCACAAGCCTTTTATTGTCTTTATTACCGCGTGGAAAGAGCACGCCGTTGAAGCCTTTGAACTGGAGGCCTTCGACTACATCCTGAAGCCGTATCAGGAATCGCGGATCGTCGGCATGCTGCAAAAGCTGGAAGCCGCCTGGCAACAACAGCAAACGGGAACTTCACCCATCAGTCCGGTAGCACGCGAAAACGACACGATCAATCTGATCAAAGATGAGCGAATCATCGTGACCCCGATCAACGACATCTACTACGCAGAAGCCCATGAAAAGATGACGTTTGTCTACACCCGACGCGAATCGTACGTGATGCCGATGAACATCACCGAATTTTGCAGCAAATTGCCGGCTTCGCATTTCTTCCGCTGCCACCGCTCGTTCTGCGTGAATCTGAATAAAATTCGCGAGATCGAACCCTGGTTTAACAACACCTACATTTTGCGCTTAAAAGATCTGGAATTTGAAATCCCGGTTAGTCGGAGTAAAGTGAAAGAGTTCAGACAGTTAATGCACTTATAGCGCAGAGAAAGAGCGATGAAAGAACCAGGCCTACCCGCAGACCAACAGTTTTTCGCCGATCTGTTCAGCGGCCTGGTATTAAACCCGCAGCATCTGGGGCGCGTGTGGTTCGCGACCCAACCCACCACATTACCAACCGGAAGTTTATGTATTGACCTTCCGCGCCTCGATATCGTGCTGCGTGGCGAATACAGCAACCTCCTGGAAAAACAGCAGCACAGCCTGCCAGAAGGCGACATGCTGTTTATCCCGACGAAAGCGGCAAATCTGCCCGGCAGCGACAGGCCCGTGATGCTGTTGAGCCTGGTGTTTTCTCCGGCCTGGCTGGGACTCTCTTTTTACGATAACCGAACCGCATCGCTGTTACGTCCGCTCCGCCGTATTGAGTTACCCCATCCGCAGCGCGGCGAAGGCGAGGCAATGCTGACCGCATTAACCCATTTAAGCCGCACTCCTCAGGCCCAGGATATCATTCAGCCGCTGGTGCTTAGCCTGCTGCATCTGTGTCGTAGCGTGGTGAATAACCGCCCTGACACAGAGCGTCCTCGCGCTGAATTTCTCTATCACAGTATGTGTAATTGGGTACAAGATAACTATGCCCAACCGCTGACCCGGGAAAGCGTGGCACAGTTTTTTAATATCACGCCCAATCACCTGTCAAAAGTGTTTGCCCAGCACGGTACCATGGGATTTGTCGAGTATCTGCGGTGGGTCAGAATGGCGAAGGCGCGCATCATCTTACAGAAATACCATCTGTCGATTAGCGAAGTCGCACAGCGGTGTGGATATCAGGACAGCGATTATTTCTGCCGCCTGTTCCGACGTCAGTTTGGCCTGACGCCGGGAGAGTACGGCGCGCGCTTTCAGTCAGCGCGTTAAGTGAGACAACACCAACGGTGTTAGTCATATCCGTTTGCCTCGTTGTAAAATAGCGGCCTTTAGCCCAATCCTACTGGCTTACTCAATAAAGTGAATATGCGATGAAAAACAGACGTGCACTCTCCCTGATGTGTTTTCAGATGCTGGAATCAGGTGCGGATCGTCAAACCGTGAAAAGAGCCCTTACCTCCCGCCGAGTTAAAGGTCGTCAGGCGGTGGTTCTGCTCTGCAAGCAAGAGATGAAACTGTTAAGAGCCGGGAAACTACCGGGGCACAACGCGCCGCATTGATGATTTCGCTTTCCAGTAGCCTTTATCCCGCCTGCAACCACAGCGCCACAGGCAGGATAGCGCTTTTTCAGTGAAGCTTAAAATGTCAGTTCCGCCTCCAGCAGCGCCAGAATGCTCTCGGCATTTTCAGCGGCGAACAACGACTGGCGGAACTGCTTGTTAACGAGCTTACGCGCCAGCTGCGAGAAGACCTTCACGTGGTTAATGCCTTCGTCGGCACCCAGCGTCAGCATGATCACCAGCTCTACCTCGCCCATCTCAGACTGCCAGTCAACGGGCTGTGCAAGCCGGGCAATGCTGATGCTGGAATGGCGGATCCACTGGGATTTCGTGTGTGGGATAGCTACCCCAAAACCAACGGCGGTAGTGACTATCTCTTCGCGCTGCCAGACATCCTCTTCCAGCTCAAACGGATGTTCAGTTCGCCCGTTAACGCCAAGGTTGCCGCACAGAAACTGAATCACCTGCTCTTTGTTGCTCAGAGATTCACCAACAAAGATATTCTCCAGCGCCAGCAGCGGACGTACATCTTTCTGCGGTGCAAACTGGTTGAGCAGATCTTCAATCTCCTGAGCGCTACGGCACTCGCAGGCCTGCAAAGCGAGTTCGCGGCATGCCTGACCGTCCAACTGACGGAGTTGGCTTTTTACCGCCGGAATACGAGGACTGCTCATACTCAGTTCATCGAGCCCTAAACCCAACAGCAACGGTAAATAACGCCCTTCGCCACCCAGTTCGCCGCAAATGCCGACCCATTTTCCGCGCTCGTGCGCCACGCGAACAATTTGCTGCAGCATACGCAGGAACGACGGCGTAATCGGGTTGTACAGCGGCGAAACGCGCGGATTATTACGATCGACGGCATACAGGTACTGGGTCATGTCGTTTGAACCAATACTGAAGAAATCCACCTCATCGCAGAAATGGTCGATGATGTAACACACCGACGGCACTTCAACCATAATCCCCAATGAAATCGTCGGGGCATGGCGTAAACCGTCCGCTTTCAGCGCCGCCAGCGCTTTTTGCAGTTCACTTTTCACCCATAAAATCTGGTCGAGGCTGTGCACCATCGGGATCATCAGCTGTGCGTTACCGAAGGTCGCCGCCCGTAAAATAGCGCGCAGTTGGGTGCGAAACAGTCCGGCAAACTCTGGATAAATCCGCACCGCGCGGTAGCCCAGGAACGGATTCTCTTCCTGCGGAATATTGAGATAGCGGATATTCTTATCACCACCAATATCCATGGTACGAAAGATAACCGGCTTATCACCCGCAGCCAATAAGACCTGCTGGTAGGCTTCAAACTGTTCCTGCTCGTCGGGGGCGCTGTCGCGGTCCATAAACAGCATTTCAGTACGAAACAGCCCAATTCCTTCCGCGCCGTTGGCAAACGCTCCCGGCGCTTCCAGCGCGGTACCGATATTCGCCGCAACGTCAATACGCTGATTATCTTTGGTCAGCGCGGGCTGGGCGGCATCAAGCGCCTGTCGACGCTGGCATTCATCGGCCAGCTTCTGCGCAATCGCGTAATAACCGCGAACCGCTTCGTCTGGGTTGATGGCCAGCACCCCACAGCGGGCATCCAGTACCGCATATTGCCCGGTATAGCGGCTAATGGCCTCCAGCGGCAAGCCGCTAAGCACCGGAATCGCGGACGCGCGAGCGAGGATCAGGGTATGCGAGGTGCGCCCCGTTTTTTCCAGGATCATGCCAGACAGATGCTGCAAATCGAGGCTTAAAAACTGGCTGGGCGTCAGATCTTCAGCGACCAGAATCGTCGGTTTTTCCAGTACCAGCGCATTGCGCGGGCGTCTTTCAGGCCAGGTGATGTGCAACAACTGTTCGCTGATATCACGGATGTCGCTGACGCGTTCGCGCAGATAATCGCTACCGGAGGCCGATAGCCTGGCGCATACCTGCTCCATATTGACGATAATCGCCGCCCCCAGCCCCAGATGCTGACCCTGCATTAAACGGCGAATATTCCCGGCAAACTCATCATCCTGAATCAGAGACAGATGCGCGCTGAGAATGGTTTTACTCTCGCCGTCGCGCTCGCGCAACTGTTGATTGAGCTGCTCGGCAAGCGTCGCCAGGCTGTGCTCCAGCCGGGCGTTATCTTCCGCACTCGCCGCTATCGTGCGATAACTTTCCAGATTATCGCTTTGCCAAAGCGTGAGCAAACCGGTCCCCACGCCTCCTGCCAGCACGGTACCGTACAGCAGGTCCGGGTTGAGGCGAATCAGCGAACGCGGCAATGGATGTGCCGCCAGTTCCGCCGGCGTCGGCTGAACGCTGTCGCTGTCAATAAACCGGTGCTGGAGATACTCCTCCAGTGTTCGCCGGGCTTGTTCTTCATCGCGACCGGTAATGGTCAGGCTACAACTGTCGTTAAACAGCGTCCCGGTGCCAATCAGCGCCAGCGAGCTTTTCGCATCCGCCCTCGCGTTCTGGCGATGATTAATAAATATCACCTCACTTTGCCACTGGCTGCACTGCTCTTTCAGCTCCCACGCCGGACGCGCATGCAGGCCATTGGGTAACGGGCAAAGAAATTGAATCGTTAACATAACAACTCCTGATTAGCGCGAAATCAGCACCTGAAATCCGTCAGATGAGCCACGGTTTCGCACGTTAGATGTGAAATAAGAGCTGACAACAACTGCTGTGTCTGGATGATGTCACGACAGTCGGCAATCGATGCCGCGCAGTGTCCATGCCGTGTGGCAGGCCCTATGACAACCGTTGGGATCCCCGTGCCGCTGACGTGCACCGCACCGCCGTCGGTGCCGCCGTTACTGAACATGTCGAGCTGCAGGGTAATACCCGCATCAGCGGCCACGTTTTCAACCCACGTCGTCAGCTTCGGCGGCGCAATCAGTGATTTATCGCTCAACACCAGCATCGGGCCTTTACCGAGCTGTCGGTGGTTGGCCGCACTGTAATCAAAGTTTTTGGCCCAGCAGGCCGTATCCAGCACAAACGCCACATCCGGTGCGACCGCGCGTGCTACGGTTTGTCCTCCGCGCAATCCCACTTCTTCACTGGAACTGGCCACCAGCCAGACCTCGCAAGGGAGAATGGCGTCATGCCATTCACGCAGCAGCGCCACCAGCAAATAACATCCAAGTCGGTCATCAAAGGCTTTTCCCATGACTCGCTGGTGCGGCAAAACCTGAAAGGTTGTGTCAAAGGTGACGCGATCGCCCGGGCGCACACCGGCCTGCAGTACCTCGTCATAGGACCGCGCGCCAATGTCCACCCGCAGCGCACTAACTTCATTACCGCTGCGCTCTCCGTCAAGCAGACCAGGGATCTTGCTCTCTTCGCGGGTGGTGATCCGCACCGGCTGCAATTGCCTGGCCGCCATACGCACATTTCCCACCGGCAATACATCGATCGCCCCTTCGCTGGAAATACTGCGCACAATAAATCCTACTTCATCCATATGCGCGCAGATCATCACCTTCGGACCGGTTGATTCATTGAGCCGGATCTGCACCGATCCCAGTCCATCGAAGCGCACCTCTTTATTGAGACGATCCGCCTCTTCAAGCAGGATCTGACGCACTTCCTGTTCAGAAGAGGCGATCGCGTCCGCCTCGCTCAGCGCCTTCAGTAGCGATAAATCCATTACGCCTCTCCCGTGTGTAACAATGTTTTCGCCATGGTATAGAGCACCTCGCCGCCGTCTGGCGTAACCAGCACCACATCCTCAATACGCACTCCGCCCTGGCCCGGCAGATAAATACCCGGCTCAACGGTGAGCAACATGCCAGCCGCCAGAGGTGTTGTATCTGTGGGGGAAAAACGTGGGTTTTCATGCACCTCAATACCGATAGCGTGTCCGGTATTGTGACCAAACGCATCGCCATAGCCCGCCTGCATAATGACCCGCCTGGCTGCAGCGTCTACCTCATTGCAACGCGCGCCTGGTCGAATTGCCGCCACCGCGGCACGTTGCGCCGCCAGGACAATCTGATACACGGCAAACAGCGCGCTTTCTTCCGCTGGCTGGTTGGCGTCGGGGATGCGAAAGGTTCGCGTCATATCAGAACAATAGCCCTGATACTGTGCGCCAAAATCCAGCGTAATGAACTCACCTGCCTCGACACGCTTGTCGCTGGCTTTACCGTGCGGCAGAGCGCCGCGCCAGCCGCTGGCGACAATGGTGTCAAAAGAGGCTTTATCTGCGCCGAGCGTACGCATATACCACTCCAGTTCGGCGGCAATTTCGCGCTCACTAAGACCGGGTTGAATATAGCGGCGTATATGTTCTGCGCTCAGGTCAGCTATCCGGCAGGCTTCGCGGATGCAGGCTATCTCCTGCGCGGTTTTCACCTGTCGAAGCACGTCCGGCACAGCGCTCACCAGTCGGGCATGCAGTTTGCCCGACCAGACCTGCGCGGTATCCCAGCTTACCTGCTCACCTTCGAATCCCACCGTCTGCAGCTTTTCGAGCGCAATAATGTGATTCACCTGCGAATACAGCGTCTGCGTTCCATCGAGTCGATGGATTTGGTAGCCCTGAGTGCGCGTGGCGACATCGGTGTAGTAACGGCCGTCGACCAGGATATGCGCGCTTTCATGGCTGATAAACACAAACCCTGAACTGCTGGAGATCCCCATATGCGGCTGTTTATTCTGCCGCGATGACAGCAGCATCGCGTCGAGATGTTGCTCCGTCAGCCAGTCGCGCAGCGAGACGAGTAAGCTCATGGTTACAATCCTTTTAATCAGAGGCTTTCAATCAGCAACTTGCCTTTTCGGTACATAAGATGGCGCAGGAACACCACCATCAGCGCCGTAATCACCGCGCCTAACAGGATCCCCGCCATATAGACGCCGAGATTAGTGACCAACGGCCATGCCCAGATAGCCGATTCCGGGAACCACTGCACCGCCCCCAGCCAGACGGCAGCCGTCGACCCGACAATGGCGCCAACCATATAGGAAGGAATTGCCGTGATGGGGCTTTCCAGCGCAAACGGGATCGCTCCTTCGCTGATACCCATAAACGCGAGGAACATTGCCGTTTTCCCCTGCGGGTAGAGCTGTGCGCTGAACAAGCGTTTGCCGGTTAAGCGACGGTCAATAAGTGTGGCCAGCCCAAGGCCAATCGGGGGAATGACAATAGCAATAGAGCGCGCGGTTACCGGCAAAACGTGATCGGTGGTAAAGCTGAAGGCGACAAATCCTGCGGCTTTATTAATCGGACCGCCGAGGTCAATCGCCGTTGCCGCGGAAATCCCCATCGCGTACATCAGCGTGCCTTTCTCTCCGGCTGCCGTCAGCAGTGTACGAATTCCGCCGTTAATCCAACCGCCAAACGGCGTAATCACGTAATACATCGCCAACATGACGAATATCGCGGAAAGAATGGGCAGTAAAAAAGTGGTTTTGAACGCCAGCAGGAAATCCGGCAACTGGATTTTTTGATTCATCCACTTCACCAGATACCCGGCGACAATCGAGATAATCAGCGCGCCAATAAAGGTTGACGGAACGGGAGCACTGGTAACCCATTGCAGCGTTGCGGGGTCAAAATTCAGTATCTGCGTGGGCTGAGTGGACATCAACCCACCGATAAACCCCGCCGGAAACGCCAGCTTGCCGCCGATAGAGTTGGCGACAAATGCGGCAAACATCGGGATAGCAAATCCAAACAGCACGCCGCCAAAAGATTGCGACAGCCAGGCAAACTTCAGTAATGAGAGATTAAAACCGGTGAATTTTCCGCTGTTCAGCGCATCCATGATGCCGGTGTCAGCAGGAATATCGAGCCAGCTATAGGCGATCAGTTGCGAGAAGGCGAGAATGACCCCGCCCATAATTAACGTCGGCACCATGCGCGAAATACCCGACATCACATGTTGCGGAAGTTCGCCCCAGAAGCTATTGCGGGAGGCCGGTGGATTTTTTATTACCGCTGCCGCACCAGATGCGCCAGGCACAACGGTTGCACTGCGTTTTTTAATGGCCATAAGTAATTCCCTGTCGATGATTATTGTTGTTCAGCGGCAACCATCTCTTCGATCTCTTTAATGATGCCGGCCGCATTTTTTATCGCGTCCTGTAACGTAATTTCGTAGACGTCACGCGACTCAAAACGCTCGTTATCCTCCGGGGTAACGGCAACAGAGTGGATGATTAACGTTGCCTCTGCGATATCCTGCGCCGTCAGTCGATTTTGAATTCCGTCCGCGCCCTGGGTTTCAATTTTTACTTCATAACCCGCTTCAACTGCGGCTTCTTCCAGCGCCTGAGCCGCCATAAAGGTGTGGGCCAGACCCATTGGGCACGCGCAAACGGCAATCAGTTTTTTGCTCATAATCATTTCCTCTTAATCGTTGACGAGTGAAATTATGGTCCGGGGAAAGTAACGACCGTTATCAGACAAATAATGCTTTTACTGGACAAATAATTCCGTCACTCGGAAATGTGACGAAGGTCGGAAAGGCGGTTAACAGGCATAAAAAAACCGCGTCAGGAGCGCGGTTTTGTGGGAATGCAGGCCGGATGACCGCTAAATGCCATCCGGCATTGGTCTTACAAAATATGGCCCAGCGTCTGGCGCAGATGGGCACCAGAACCAAGCAGGCCCGGGTTATCATGCACGATCAGATACACAGGAATATCCTGTACATAGGCTTTAAAACGCCCTTTATCTTCAAAACCACCGCGGAAACCGGAAGCTTTAAAGAATTCGAGGAAGCGCGGTACGATGCCGCCTGCGATGTACACACCGCCAAACGTGCCCAGCGTCAACGCCAGATCGCCGCCAAAACGCCCCATGATGACGCAAAACAGCGACAGCGCCCGACGACAGTCGATACAGGAATCAGCCAGCGCACGGGCGGTGATATCCTTTGGCTGCAGATTTTCCGGCAGGCGCCCGTCTGACTTGACGATGGCGCGATACAGGTTCACCAGCCCCGGGCCGGACAGCACGCGCTCTGCAGAAACGTGACCAATTTCCGCGCGCAGAACCTCAAGGATAATCCCCTCTTCTTCGCTGTTAGGCGCAAAATCCACGTGGCCGCCTTCACCTGGAAGGCTTACCCAGCGTTTATCCACGTGCACCAGATGCGCCACACCGAGCCCGGTTCCTGCGCCATACACAGCAATAGGTTTGCCTTCCACAGGTTCCGCGCCGCCAAACTGGATCAAATGCTCTTTTTTCAGCATCGGGATCGCCATCGACACGGCGGTGAAATCATTAATGATTTCCAGATGGCTGAAGCCCAGATTTTTTTTCATCTCAGCAATAGAGAATGCCCAGGTATGGTTAGTCATTGCCACCCAGTCGCCGGTGATCGGGCAGGCAATGGCAATGCAGCCATCTTCAACGCTGACGCTATGCTCATCCAGGTACACGCGCACCACTGCCTCGAGGCTTGGGTAATCCAGCCCGGAATAGGTTTTTGCCTGCGAAATCTCGCCGCTGGCAATGTCGCACAGAGCAAGACGCGCGTTGGTGCCGCCAACATCACCTACTAAAGCATATTTTGTCATTCTTCCACTGCTCCGCTAAAGTCAGAATAAATCTTTGCCACACTGTAAATTCATGGGGGCATAACAACAACGGCCTGAAGGCTGATGCCCGTGGAAAATCGATCCAGATCACATAATTACTTTATCGTTTCAGCACCATTTGCAGCGATGCGGTTACGCAGGCTGTGCAAACTATGTCTATGACTCTGTTTTAAGGAATAGAAAATGCTCCATCCGCGCGCCAGAACGATGCTCTTGCTATCAACTCCAGCGCTAATCATTGGCATAGCGTCCAGCCTGGTGTTGATCGTTGTGATGAAAGTGGCTTCCGTTTTACAGCAATTTTTGTGGGAGCGCCTACCCGTTAGCATTGGTATTGCCCAGGACTCTGCGCTGTGGATTATCGGTATGCTGACGCTCACGGGGATCATGGTCGGGTTAGTTATTCGCTACAGCCAGGGCCACGCGGGACCGGATCCTGCCTGTGAACCGTTAATTGGTATGCCGGTGCCAACATCAGCAATACCGGGCCTGCTGTCCGCGCTCATCCTTGGCCTCGCGGGAGGCGTCAGTCTGGGTCCGGAACACCCGATTATGACCGTGAACATCGCACTGGCTGTGGCACTCGGCAGCCGCATGTTTCCGCGCATTGCGAAGCTGGACTGGACTATCCTTGCCTCTGCCGGCACCATCGGCGCGCTATTTGGCACCCCCGTTGCCGCCGCACTGGTATTTTCGCAAACGCTGAATAGCTCGAACGAAGTGCCCTTGTGGGATCGCCTGTTTGCACCGTTAATGGCCGCCGCCGCGGGTTCACTGACCACCAGCCTGTTTTTTCACCCCCATTTTTCATTACCCATTGCACACTACACGCAGATGCACTTGATCGATATCCTCAGCGGTGCGGTCGTTGCCGCCATCGCCATTGCCGCCGGGATGGTGGCCGTCTGGTGTCTGCCGCGTTTACACCGTTTAATGCATCGATTAAAACACCCGGTTCTGATCCTTGGCGTTGGCGGCTTTATCCTCGGTATTCTGGGCGTTATTGGTGGACCGCTCACCTTGTTTAAAGGGCTGGACGAAATGCAGCAAATGGCGTTCAGCCAGACGCTGGGGACATCGGATTATTTCATGCTCGCCGTGATCAAACTGGCGGCATTGGTGGTTGCAGCTGCGAGCGGTTTTCGCGGCGGGCGAATTTTCCCGGCAGTGTTCGTTGGCGTCGCGCTTGGCCTGATGCTGCACGCCCACGTTGAAGCGGTGCCAGCGGCCATCACGGTCTCCTGCGCGATCCTTGGACTGGTGCTGGTCGTTACCCGTGACGCCTGGCTGAGCCTGTTTATGGCAGCAGTGGTGGTGCCAGACTCCACCCTGCTGCCGCTACTGTGCATCGTCATGCTACCCGCCTGGCTACTGCTGGCGGGCAAACCGATGATGGTCGCCGAGCGCCCGGATAAATAACTATCCTCCGTTACGCGTTTCCAGCGCACGGGTTACCGTGCGCAATAACTCAGGAAGATCGGCTTTCGGTAGCACTACCTCAATTAACGACAATCGTTGCGGACGGGCCAACCGTGCCAGCACTTCTTCCAGCTGTACCGCCTGCTTTACCCGCCAGCATTCGGCCTGACATTCACGACTAAACGCCTGCGGCACCTGCGTCCAGTTCCAGGCGGCGATATCGTTATAACGCTGATTTTCCCCATGTATGGCCCGCTCCACGGTATAGCCATCATTATTGAGCAGCAGAATAACGGGAGAGTGGCCGTCCCTGAGCATAGAGCCCAGCTCCTGAATGGTGAGCTGCGCCGCGCCATCACCAATAATCAGGATCACCCGGCGTTCGGGGCAGGCAGTTTGCGCACCGAATGCAGCCGGGAGCGCGTAGCCGATAGACCCCCACAGCGGCTGAACCAGCACTTCCGCTCCGCCGGGTAGCGTGAGCGCAGCCGCGCCAAAGGCAGCGGTTCCCTGGTCGACGAGGATAATGTCATTGGGCGCGAGAAACTGCTGCATCGTATGCCAGAAATTTTCCTGCGTCAGAGGCCCCTTCTCAACCTGAATACGTCCTGTTGGCGGGCGTTCTGGCGGTAGTGAAAAGGACATTTCCAGACACAGTTCCCGCAAGGTGGTGACTGCCTGCTCCATTGGGATGTTAAACCATCTGGTTCCAATCCGTGAGGCATGTGGCTGCACCTCAATCGTGCGTTCCTGCGGTAGTTGTTGCGTAAAGCCGGCGGTCAGGGTGTCGACAAATTGTGTGCCGACACACATTATCGTGTCGGCATCTTCTATCGCCTGACGCACATAGTCGCTGCTGGCTCCAGCGCTGTACGTGCCAACAAACGCCGGATGACGCTCATCGAACAGCCCTTTGCCCATCAACAGCGTGGCGTGAGCCATCGGCGTTTCCGCCATCCAGCGTTGCAAAACTGGCTGCAGGCCAAAGCGCAACGCAAGAAAGTCTGCCAGGAGCGCTACGCGCGGGCTATCCAGCAATCGCTCGCGGGCATGATAGCGAAACGCTTCTGCCACACTGCTTTCCGGCTCGCTCAGAGGAACAATCAGAATGTCATCCGGCGGCGTAGCGGGCTGTTTTGCCACATCCGCAGGTAACATCAGATAGCCCGGCCTGCGTTCGATAAGCATTGTTCGCAGCACACGGTCAATCTCATAACAGGCGTTTTGTTCATCCAGCACCGCGCTGGCCGTCGTCACCGCCTGCTGCATACGATAAAAATGCAGAAAATCACCGTCCCCAAGGGTGTGATGCATTAACTCCCCACGACGTTGCGCTCCGCGACAGGGCGCGCCAACAATATGCAAAACTGGAACATATTCCGCATAGCTTCCAGCGATACCGTTAATTGCGCTTAACTCCCCAACGCCAAACGTAGTGAGCAGCGCCCCCACCCCGGATACCCGGGCATAGCCATCCGCAGCATAAGCCGCATTCAACTCGTTCGCACACCCGACCCAACGTACGCTGGGATGTTCAATCACATGGTCAAGAAACTGCAAATTATAATCGCCAGGCACACCAAAGAGATGGCCGACGCCACAGCCTGCCAGCCTGTCCAGCAGATAATCAGCAACGGAATACGGGGTTTGCATGACAGCTATCCTTCTGACGGTAACCTCATGTTGAGTATCGAAGAACTGTGATGACTGTCCAGGAAAGTCGCAGTGAAGGGGTGGAAAGCAAGATGTACAGTTTTCACCCGAAAATTTCATTGTTACCCAC
Organism: Citrobacter sp. Ce104; assembly: GCF_030334595.1. Lineage (NCBI taxonomy): Bacteria > Pseudomonadati > Pseudomonadota > Gammaproteobacteria > Enterobacterales > Enterobacteriaceae > Citrobacter > Citrobacter sp. Ce104. The sequence continues at coordinate 441,424 of NZ_JAOWDP010000068.1, read as the reverse complement.
CTTGTGTAAACGTATACACTCAGAGATACACGTTATCCGACAGGAGGCTACATGGCTTATCAGGCTGATGAAAATCGTTATCAAACAATGGAGTATCGCCGTTGCGGTCAGAGCGGTCTTAAACTGCCGATTATCTCTCTGGGCTTGTGGCACAATTTTGGTGATACCACGCAGGTCGAGAACAGTCGGGCGTTGTTACAGCGCGCGTTCGATTTAGGGATCAGTCATTTTGATTTGGCGAATAACTATGGTCCGCCGCCAGGTTCAGCGGAACGGAATTTTGGTCGCATCCTGCAGGAAGATTTTTTACCGTGGCGGGATGAGCTTATTATCTCCACCAAAGCGGGTTACACCATGTGGGAAGGCCCTTACGGGGACTGGGGCTCACGCAAATACCTGATTGCCAGCCTCGACCAAAGCCTGAAGCGTCTGGGACTGGAGTATGTCGATATCTTCTACCACCATCGCCCCGACCCTGAAACCCCGCTCAGAGAAACCATGCGCGCGTTGGATCATATCGTCCGTCAGGGCAAAGCGCTGTACGTCGGGCTGTCTAACTATCCGGCCGATCTTGCAAAGCAAGCGATTGAAATACTCGACGATTTAGGTACGCCCTGCCTCATCCACCAGCCCAAATATTCTATGTTTGAACGTTGGGTCGAAGAGGGATTGCTGTCGCTATTAAAAGAAAAAGGCGTCGGCAGTATCGCCTTTTCACCGCTGGCTGGCGGGCAGTTAACCGACCGCTATCTGAACGGTATTCCTGCGGATTCTCGCGCGGCAAGCACCAGCCGTTTTCTGAACCCAGACCAGTTAACCCCACAAAAACTGGAAAAGGTGCGGGCGCTGAACGCGCTGGCAGAGCGACGCGGACAAAAGCTTTCTCAAATGGCGCTCGCGTGGGTGCTCCGGGATGACAACGTCACGTCGGTGCTGATTGGCGCCAGCAAACCGGCGCAAATTGAAGATGCCGTTGGGATGCTGGCAAACCGTCACTTTACGCCTGCAGAGTGCGCGGAGATTGATGCCATCCTGAGTTGATTGAAATAAAGACACATTTATTAACAAAAAGTGCTCTCACTTGCGATTTAAGAGTTGTGGCGATGAAACGGGGCTTTACTGCCCCGTAATATTACCTTAACAGGCCGGCTACGGCTCGATCGTGAAGGAGAGAAAACATGTTCAGGTCACTGATTCTGGCGGCAGTCTTATTGGCTTTTACACCGCTGGCCGCGAACGCCGGCGAAATCACCCTGCTGCCATCCATAAAATTACAAATTGGCGATCGCGATAATTACGGTAACTACTGGGATGGCGGTCGCTGGCGTGACCGGGATTACTGGCACCATAACTATGAGTGGCGCAAAAATCGCTGGTGGCGTCATGACAACGGCTACCATCGTGGCTGGGACAAACGCAAAGCTTATGAGCGCGGTTATCGTGAAGGCTGGAACGATCGCGATGACCATCGCGGTCGTGGACGCGGCCACAAACATCATCATTAATGTAACAAAAGAGCCTGCGGGCTCTTTTGTTTTTACAAACCGAGCGCGGTTCCCACCAGTAGCCAGATATTGAGTGCCACCACCAACACAACAATCACCCAGCCCAGTTGTTTTACCCAGCGGGTATTTACCAAATCGCCCATCAGTTGACTGTTGCTGGTGAAGATCAGCAGCGGCACCAGTGCCAGCGCAATACCGAAACTAAGCAATACCTGGCTCATCACCAGAATGCGGGTCGGATCCAATCCCATCAAAATCACAATAAATGATGGCATCATGGTAACGGTGCGGCGTACCCATAGCGGAATGTGAAAGCGGATAAATCCTTGCATCACCACCTGCCCCGCCAGCGTACCGACCACGGTAGAAGAGAGCCCAGCAGCCACCAGGCTTAAACCAAACACCGTCGCCGCAGCGTGACTCAACAGCGGTTCAAGGGTCAGATACGCCTGATCGAGATCCGCAATACCGGTATGCCCGCTAAAATGAAATGCTGCGGCAGCCGTCGCCATCATCGCCAGATTGACAAATCCGGCAATCGTCATGGCGATAGCCACATCCCATTTCGTGGCCGCATAGCGCTGTTGACGCGTTCCGCCGTGCAGATGTTGGGTTAAGGAAGAGTGCAGATAAATGACGTGCGGCATGATAGTCGCGCCGAGCACCCCGGCTGCCAGGAACACCGCCTCGGAATTAGGCAGGCTTGGGATCACCATTCCCTTACTAAGCTGCGCGAAGTTCGGTTGCGAAAAAACCAGCTCCACAATGTAAGCCGCAGCTACAAACAGCAGCAGGCCGCCGATGACTTTTTCCAGCGGCTTTTGCCCGCGACGCTGCAGCATCAGAATTAAGAACGTCGCAATCCCGGTGAGCACGGCCCCTTGTAATAAGGAAACGCCGAGGATCAGCTTGAAGCCAATCGCGGCGCCAATAAATTCAGCAAGGTCCGTCGCCATGGCGATAATTTCGGCTTGCACCCAGTAGAACCACACCACCGGGCGAGGATAATGATCGCGAATTTGCTCCGCCAGGTTTTTACCCGTAGCAATACCCAGTTTTGCCGACAGCACCTGGATCAACATCGCCATCAGGTTTGCCCAGACCACTACCCACAGCAGTTTGTAGCCAAAGCTGGCCCCGGCCTGGATATTGGTGGCAAAGTTACCTGGATCGATATAGCCGATCGCCGCGATGAACGCAGGTCCCATTAATGCGAGCTTCAACTTGCGCGCTGCCCGTCCACTGCTACTCTCAACGCGATCGTTAGTCATTTTAGTGCCTCAGAAACATAGCCTTTGCTATGTTTCAAGCTACGCCTGTTGAGAATGATTATCAAATTCATTTTAATGGGTGAAGTTGATTTCTCTGATAGCGTTTGTCTATGGATCGATAAGGATTCTGGAAAAACCGGTGAAATGTTTAATTATTGTTATGAGATTAGCACAATGACATAACTTTTCACTTCCATACTAAACATAACAGAAGTGTATCACCGATCACTAATTTTGAATCTCGTCACAGGTCCTTATTATAGTGTGTGTTTGATCTCGTTTTCTTTATGGTTGTTACATAGAATGTGCACGAAAACTAAACCTGCCTCATATTTGGAGCAAATATGGACCGTGTTCTTCATTTTGTCCTGGCCCTTGCCGTGGTTGCGGTACTCGCACTGCTGGTAAGCAGTGACCGTAAAAAAATCCGCATTCGTTATGTTATTCAGTTGCTTGTTATTGAAGTGTTACTGGCATGGTTCTTCCTGAACTCTGATGTTGGTCTGGGCTTCGTGAGAGGCTTCTCCGAGATGTTTGAGAAACTTCTCGGATTCGCTAATGAAGGAACAAACTTTGTCTTCGGCAGCATGAACGATAAAGGCCTGGCATTCTTCTTCCTGAAAGTGCTTTGCCCGATCGTCTTCATTTCCGCGCTGATCGGTATTTTGCAGCATATCCGTGTTCTGCCGGTTGTCATCCGCGCAATTGGTTTCCTGTTATCCAAAGTGAACGGTATGGGCAAGCTGGAATCCTTCAACGCCGTCAGCTCGCTGATCCTGGGTCAGTCCGAGAACTTTATCGCCTATAAAGATATTCTCGGCAAAATGTCTCGCAACCGTATGTACACCATGGCTGCAACGGCGATGTCGACCGTTTCCATGTCTATCGTCGGCGCGTACATGACCATGCTGGAGCCGAAGTACGTTGTTGCGGCGCTGGTTCTGAACATGTTCAGCACCTTTATCGTACTGTCGCTTATCAACCCGTACACCGTTGATGCCAGCGAAGAAAATATCCAGATGTCTAACCTGCACGAAGGCCAGAGCTTCTTCGAAATGCTGGGTGAATACATCCTGGCGGGTTTCAAAGTGGCAATTATCGTTGCGGCGATGCTGATTGGTTTCATCGCGCTGATCGCTGCCCTGAACGCCCTGTTCGCGACCGTGACCGGTTGGTTTGGCTACAGCATCTCCTTCCAGGGCATCCTGGGTTACATCTTCTACCCGGTTGCATGGGTAATGGGTGTGCCGTCCAGCGAAGCGCTGCAGGTGGGCAGTATCATGGCAACTAAGCTGGTTTCCAACGAATTCGTTGCGATGATGGACCTGCAGAAAATCGCCTCCACGCTCTCTCCGCGCGCAGAAGGCATCATCTCTGTATTCCTGGTCTCTTTCGCTAACTTCTCTTCTATCGGTATTATCGCCGGTGCGATTAAAGGCCTGAATGAAGAGCAAGGTAACGTGGTTTCCCGCTTTGGTCTGAAGCTGGTGTATGGCTCTACGCTGGTGAGCGTACTGTCTGCATCTATCGCAGCACTGGTGCTGTAAGCGTAAGACAACGTCGTAGTGAAAAGGCCGGGGATTCCCCGGCTTTTTTATGCCTGCTATTTAGCAATCCAAAGAGATACAGGCACAGACTGTGCAAGATACAGAAACAAAAAACCCCCGCTTTTCAGCGAGGGTTTCAATTTTGGTGGAGCTAAGCGGGATCGAACCGCTGACCTCTTGCATGCCATGCAAGCGCTCTCCCAGCTGAGCTATAGCCCCACGATGCTTTTACGTATGTACCAAATTTATTGGGATTAAATTTGGTGGAGCTAAGCGGGATCGAACCGCTGACCTCTTGCATGCCATGCAAGCGCTCTCCCAGCTGAGCTATAGCCCCACAACGTAAAGCTTGTCGAGTTGACGGGCGGCATCATATGAATTCCCTTCGCGTGTGTCAACGGCAAAATTAACTCAAAGAATTCAATCGCTGAAAAAGCAGTCAAATGAAGAACATTGCGTAACAACTCGCATTCAGTAGTTAAACGCGTCACGGTTTCTACTAAAATGGTGCTATAAAATGAGCCACTAATTAACCCCACGACTATTCAGGGAATCGTTATGTTCAAGGAACGGATGACGCCAGAAGAACTTGCTAATCTGACCGGATACAGCCGACAGACCATCAATAAATGGGTGCGCAAGGAGGGTTGGGCTACATCACCGAAACCTGGCGTACAGGGCGGTAAAGCCCGACTGGTTCACGTCACCGAACAAGTTCGTGAATACATTCGCAGCGCTGAGCGTTCAGCCGAAGGTTTATCAGATAACTTATCGTTATCCGGCGATACTTCTATTGAGGCACTGCTGATTAGACTCGCCAAAGAGATGACGCCGTCAGAACAGAAAATGTTTACGTCTCTGATCCTGCGTGAAGGCATTACGGGTTTATTACAACGCTTAGGGATCCGCGAAAACAAATAATATGAAAAAATTACGCAGCAAAATGACGACCGAAGAACTGGCGGAATGTCTCGGGGTTGCCAAACAAACCGTCAATCGTTGGATCAGGGAACAAAACTGGACCACCGAAAAATTTCCCGGCGTTAAAGGTGGTCGTGCAAGGCTGATTCATATCGACTCCAGCGTCCGCACGTTTCTGCTCAATATTCCGGCTTTTCGCAAAGTCCCTGAGGTTTATCAGGCTGAAGAATCGCTGGCAGAATACACCCCCGTGGTGCGCAGCCACGCCTGTCGCCAGATAATTAGCTCTTTGGACAACATGTCCCCTACGGAACAAGAAAAGTTGTGGCAGTTTATCTCGCGCGAAGGTATTCGTAATTTTCTTGCCCGGTTGGATATTGATGAGTCTGAATAACAGGCAAAAACAACGGCAGGATGCACTCCTGCCGTTGTTTCATCGGTCTATCGGTCTTACTGCTGGCTTTCACGCTCAGCAATAAATGCCAGCGCTTTATTAATACGCTCAATGCTGCGGGATTTACCAATCGCATGCACCGTAACGTCTAATCCCGGAGACTGACCTGCCCCGGTAACGGCTACGCGCAGCGGCATCCCAACTTTACCCATACCCACTTCCAGCTCATCAGCGGTTGCCTGAATCGCGTGGTGCACGTTTTCTACCGTCCACTCGCTAATCGCAGCCAGCTTGTCGCGAACCACTTCCAGCGGCTGACGCGCTACCGGACGCAGGTTTTTCTTCGCCGCGTCAGCATCGAACTCAGCAAAGTCTTCGTAGAAATAGCGGCAGCTCTGCGCCATTTCTTTCAGCGTTTTGCAACGCTCGCCCAGCAGTTTAACCAGCTCTGACAGCTGCGGACCAACGCGGGTATCGATATTTTCCTGCTCAATGTGCCATTGCAGATGCGTTGCCACATATTCCGGCGCCAGCGCATTAATGTAGTGATGGTTCAACCACTGCAATTTTTCGGTGTTGAACGCACTGGCAGATTTGCTCACTGCACCAAGGGAGAACAGTTTGATCATCTCTTCACGAGTGAAGATTTCCTGATCGCCGCTGGACCAGCCCAGACGCACCAGATAGTTCAGCAGCGCTTCCGGCAGGTAACCGTCGTCGCGATACTGCATAACGCTGACCGCACCGTGACGTTTGGAGAGTTTTTTACCATCGTCGCCGTTGATCATCGACACGTGCGCGTAAACCGGTACCGGCGCATTCAGCGCTTTCAGGATGTTGATCTGACGTGGAGTATTGTTGATATGGTCTTCACCACGAATGACGTGAGTGATTTCCATATCCCAGTCGTCAACCACAACGCAGAAGTTGTAGGTCGGGGAACCGTCGGTACGGCGGATGATCAGATCGTCCAGCTCCTGGTTGCTGAATTCGATCGGCCCACGGATCTGGTCGTCAAAAATAACGGAACCTTCCTGCGGGTTGGCAAAACGCACCACGCAAGGTTCATCAGCAGCGTGATGTTCGTGGCCGTGGCGGCAGCGGCCGTCGTAACGCGGTTTTTCACCGTTCGCCATTTGCTCTTCGCGCAGCGCGTCCAGACGCTCTTTGGAGCAGTAGCATTTATATGCAGTACCTGCTTCCAGCATCTCATCAATCACAGCGTTGTAGCGATCAAAACGTTTGGTCTGGAAGTACGGGCCTTCATCCCATTCCAGATTCAGCCAGTTCATGCCATCCATAATGGCTTCAATAGCTTCCGGCGTGGAGCGTTCGAGATCGGTGTCTTCAATACGCAGCACAAACTCACCGCCATGGTTACGTGCAAAAAGCCAGGAATAAAGAGCAGTACGCGCACCGCCGACGTGCAGGTAACCTGTCGGGCTTGGCGCGAAGCGAGTTTTGATTTTCATGAAATGGCCTTACGTTTATAAAGATGCCGACAACCGGCAAATCCAGGGAAGATTATCAGGCTCGTATTCTATCACTGTGGTCTGATTCCTCAATGTTGATCGGGTTGGAACATCACGCTTTGCCATTTTCGTATACAAATCATGCCGCATGGATTGTTTTGCGATCGTTTTGTTTAAATTTACGACGAACGAACAATTTCTTTAGAAAATGCGTTGACTCATTTTCAACTCTCCCTATAATGCGACTCCACACAGCGGGGGTGATTAGCTCAGCTGGGAGAGCACCTCCCTTACAAGGAGGGGGTCGGCGGTTCGAACCCGTCATCACCCACCAACTACTTTATGTAGTCTCCGCCGTGTAGAGTAAGAAATTGAGAAGTGGGTGATTAGCTCAGCTGGGAGAGCACCTCCCTTACAAGGAGGGGGTCGGCGGTTCGATCCCGTCATCACCCACCACTTTCTCGCCAGCTGGATTTCTTACGATAAAATTGAAGTACCGAAGTGGGTGATTAGCTCAGCTGGGAGAGCACCTCCCTTACAAGGAGGGGGTCGGCGGTTCGATCCCGTCATCACCCACCACTTCGGGGCGTTAGCTCAGTTGGTAGAGCAGTTGACTTTTAATCAATTGGTCGCAGGTTCGAATCCTGCACGCCCCACCAATGTAAAAAGGCGCCCTAAAGGCGCCTTTTTGCTATCTGCGATTTATAAGATTCGAACCTGCTTGCCTGATGCGCTGCGCTTATCAGGCCTACAGACAATACCGCACGCGTAGGCCGGATAAGACGTTAGTCGCCATCCGGCACAGATATCATACCGTCAATGCGGCCACCAGTTTCTCCAGCGCGGGCGTCGCCTGCTGTTCGTCATACACAATATACAAATCCGCCGGAATACGTTCCTCTAACGGTCGGAATACCACACCCGGCCAGCTCATCTGCGCATAACTGTCAGCAATCAACGTAATACCAATCCCCATGCTGATCATCGCCAGCACCGTTTGCGGCTCCCTCACCTCACGAATAATCATCGGTGAAAATCCAGCGCTCAGGCATACGCGCTGCAAAAATGCCCAGTCGGTATGAATGGAGGGCATCGTGACAAAATATTCATTTCTCAACGCCTCCAGAGGAACGAATTCACTGGCGGTAAGAGGATGTTCTTCAGGCATAGCAACCAGAAAAGAGGACTCATGCAAACGCAAACTGGTAAACCCGGGAGAAAGCTCCGTAGCCATCCGCCAAATTCCCGCATCCAGTTCACGGCGTTCCAGCATCGTCATCTGCATCGCGGGCATGTTCTCGCGAAAAAGCACCTCCACGTTGGGATTATCTTTCAGAAAACGCCGCATTACCGGGCGCATTTTTCCCCACATCGCAGTACCGATGACCCCGAGTTCAATTCGCCCTGCCTCACCGCGACCAATCTGCTCCACTCTCGCCAGCGCCTGATTGGCGCTGGATAACAGTCGGCGCGACTCTTCCATCAATATCTTTCCAGCGTGAGTTAACGCTACGCTGCGGGAATGACGGATAAATAGCAAAGTCCCGAGCTGCTGTTCCAGCTCTTTAACATGAGTACTGAGCGGCGGTTGCGACATATTCAGGCGAGCAGCAGCGCGTCCAAAATGCAGTTCTTCTGCAACAGCAAGAAAATAACGCAGTAACTTCAGATCGATGCGGTGCGTGCGTTCCATGGATAATGCGCTCCTGAAATAAGGGTAATGCGCAAAGTTACCATATTGGCTCGCAGAAAATGAAACGACGGGTATCGGAACCCGCCGCTAATGGGACGTTAATGTGCCGGTGATTTCTGTACCCGTCGTTCAGGCTCATGATTGTATTTAAAGAACAATGCAAAGATAACTGCCAGGGCCAGCGCATAGGCGGCAAAGACCAGCCAGATTGTCTGCCAATCTTTAACACCATCAACAGAAAAATAGTCCACCGCTATACCGCTCAGGATTGAACCCACCCATGCGCCAACGCCGTTTACCATCGTCATAAACAGCCCCTGCGCACTGGCGCGAATAGTTGAGCTAACCTCCTGCTCAACAAATACCGACCCTGAAATATTGAAGAAATCAAACGCGCAGCCGTAGACAATCATCGACATCAGCAGCAGCACAAAACCAAACGGTGACGGATCGCCAAAGGCAAAAAAGCCAAAGCGCAGCGTCCATGCCAGCATGCTCATCAGCATCACCGTCTTAATGCCAAAGCGTTTGAGGAAGAACGGGATTGTGAGAATAAAGCCTACCTCAGCCATTTGCGAAACCGAAAGCAAAATGGAGGGGTACTTCACCACAAAACTGTCGGCGAATTCTGGGTTACGGGCAAAATCATGCAGGAACGGATTACCAAAGACATTGGTAATTTGCAGCACCGCCCCCAGCATCATCGCAAACAAAAAGAAGATTGCCATCTGTGGTTTTTTAAACAGGACAAAGGCGTCCAGCCCCAGTTTGCTGGCAAGCGTGGCGGACTCTTTTTTCTCGGCAACCGGAATTTTGGGTAATGTAAGAGCGTATAACGCCAGCAGCAATGAAGCACCTGACGCGATATACAGTTGCGCGCTACTCAACTCCAATCCCATCAGGCTGACCGTCCACATCGCCACAATAAAACCTATCGTGCCGAACACACGAATTGGCGGGAACGCAATGACCGGATCCTGACCCGATTGCGCCAGGCACGAGTATGAAACGCTGTTCGATAACGCTATTGTCGGCATATACGCCATCGCGTTAACCAACATCACCCAGAACATTGTCTGGGGATCGGTAACGGTTGTGGCGTAAAGCAACACGCCAGCACACACCAGATGGCAGAGCATGTAAGCGCGCTCGGCACGTAGCCATTTATCGGCAATGATACCCATAATGCCCGGCATGATAATCGCCGCCAGCCCTTTCGAACTGTAAACCATACCGACGTTGGCACCGGTAAAATCCAGGGTGTTAATCATGTAAGAACCCAGGGTTACCAGCCAGCTTCCCCAGATGAAATATTGCAAAAACGACATGAGCTTTAAGCGAGATGCGATACCCATTTTTCCGTTCCTTGCCAAAAAAGTAAGACCCCGCAAGCGGGGTCATTTTTTAATTATTCAGGCCAGTTTGCGCAAGAAGCCGCAGATCAGATTGATGAAATTCTGCCGGGACAGTTCCGCTGCCGCCAGCGTCTGTGCGTGAGATAATTTCACATCACCCAGACCTTCCGCCAAATTCGTGATGGCTGCCACCGCAACGACTTTCAGACCGCAGTGGCGCGCAGAGATAACTTCCGGCACCACCGACATCCCCACCACGTCACCACCGATAATTTGCATCATGCGGATTTCTGCCGCGGTTTCAAAGTTCGGTCCCGGATAAGAGACAAAAACCCCTTCACTCAGTGGGAACCCTTCCTCAGCGGCAACGGTTTGCAGGACCGCGCGGTAGTCAGCATCATAGGCATTCGCCAGTGAAAAGAATCGCTCACCAAAACGCTCATCGTTTGGCCCTACCATCGGCGTACCCGGCATCGTATTGATGTGATCGCTAAGCGCAACGAGACTACCTGGTCCGACTTCGGGACGCAAAGAACCTGCGGCATTCGTGCAAAACAGCAGCTCACAGCCCAGCAGCTTCAGCGTACGAATGGCATCCGTCATCACCGTCATGCCCCGCCCTTCATAGAAATGTCCACGTCCTTTCATACAGGCCACCGGTACGCCTGACAGATTTCCCAGCACCAGTTCACCGGCATGACCGTGTACGGTACTCACCGGGAAACCCGGTAGTTTCTCGTAAGAGATGGCCACCGCATCCTCAATTTGATCCGCCAGCGCGCCCAGACCAGAACCAAGGATAAACGCTACACGCGGCGTGAAATCCGGTTTGTAACCACGAATAATATCGGCGCTGTACCATGGGTTTTGCGAGAAAAGAGAGTGGCTCATAAGATGTCCTTAACACTGAGTAATCGAAAATGACGTAGCGTACAGCACAGTTATAGCGAGACTACGCAATCGATTACCAATACCGTTTATCCCGACAACCGATAGTAAATCGGTATCGATGAGGTGCGCTAAATCAGCCTGAAATCACATTATTTTCGAGCCAGAAATGGCACAGGAAAACAGATACATTAAGGTTTGGGATTTTTATGATTAAACTCCACTCGGCCGTATTATTGCTGAAGTTCTGTTCGCTGATGCCGATACTCATGTTTTATGGCACGAGGGATCCGTATGACAACTATCAACGTTTCCACCCCAACTGTTCAAAGCAGTAGCGGCGGTGGAAAAGCATCAGCCGGGAATGATATCTCCGCACAGATTGCACAAATCACCCATAAGATAACCAAGCTAACCCAGCAGCTCAAAGATATCCCCAATAGCAGTGGCAGTGTTGAGCAGAAGCGCGAGCAGCAGGAGCTTATTCAGACTCAAATCAAGATGTTACAAGCACAGCTGGCTCAATTGTTGCGCCAGCAGACCGAGGAGTCACAGCAAAAGCAAAGCGCCGATCAAAGAAAAGCTAGCGGCGTCAACAATGCTACCGACCCACATCGAGTCGATATTTATATCTGATACAAAGGATCGCTAGCACGACCGGCGGTTAATTCACTGGCCTGCATCCGCACCACGTCCCATAACGCCTGAGCCGCGGTCGATAAAGAACGATTTTTACGTCGCGCCAGCATCAGTTGCCGTTCAACCACCGGTGTCAGACGCTTCACCTGCAGATGACTGCCCTGCGGTAAAGGGAGCGCCAGCGCGGGGAGTACGCTAATACCAATTCCCGCCTCAACCATCGGGAACAGCGTGGCCGGGTGACCAATCTCCTGAACAATATTGGCATCAATGGAAAAGTGGGCCAGCGCCGCATCGATCAGCGGCCGACTGCCGGAAGCATAATCCTGTAGCACCAGACGCTCATGGTAGAGATCCTGCCAGTTTACCCATTCCCGCTGGGCTAAAGGATGGTCCTGCCGACACAGCAACAAGAAAGGTTCGGACAGCACGGCTTCACACTGCAAATCAGTCACGGCGCCGGGATCAATCACAATGCCAAAATCGACTTCTCCCTGGCGAATACTTTCCAGTACCCATTGCTGTGGCCGGTCGTGCAGCACAAAATCGATCGCCGGATAAAGCTGATTGCTCTGGGCAATACACTGGGGAATAAGGTGCGCCGAGATAGTCTGACTGGCAGCCACTCTGACCGTCCCGGTTAACTGCGTCCCTACCTGGCCTGCTTCACGCAAGGTGCTGTGCAGTTCGTCCAGAATGCGTTCCAGACGCGCCGCCAGCTGATGGCCGGCTTCCGTCAGCACCACTTCCCGCGTCGTTCTGTCCAACAGGCGCACACCCGTCTGCGCTTCAAGCTCTTTAACGCTATGGCTGACCGCCGACTGGCTTAAGCCAATGATATCCCCCGCCCTGCTAAAACTTTTGGCCTGAGCGACGGTAACAAAGATACGCAGCTGACGCAGAGAGTAATTCATCTATTCGATTCATATATGGATGCAATAAATCAATTTTATTTCTCAAACGGAAAAACGCAAAATGTTACTACCGAATTTCAGGAGCTTTTATGAAACTTTTTCGTATCCTTGATCCGTTCACGATAACGCTGATTACGGTTGTTTTGCTAGCGTCCTTTTTCCCGGCCGAGGGTGGCTTTGTGCCTTTCTTTGAAGGCTTAACCACCGCCGCCATTGCCCTGCTGTTTTTTATGCACGGGGCGAAGCTCTCTCGTGAGGCCATTATTGCTGGCGGTAGCCACTGGCGTTTGCATCTGTGGGTAATGTGCAGCACGTTTGTTGTCTTCCCGGTTCTGGGCGTTCTTTTCGCCTGGTGGGCGCCAGTCAACGTTGACCCAATGCTCTACACCGGTTTCCTGTACCTGTGTATTTTGCCCGCCACGGTGCAGTCAGCCATCGCCTTTACATCGCTGGCAGGCGGTAACGTTGCCGCCGCCGTATGTTCTGCTTCCGCCTCCAGCCTGTTGGGTATTTTTCTTTCGCCGCTTCTGGTCGGGCTGGTGATGAATATGCACGGCGCAGAAGGCAGTCTGGAGCAGGTAGGAAAAATCATGCTGCAGCTGCTGCTGCCGTTTGTGCTAGGTCACCTTTCGCGTCCGTGGATTGGAAACTGGGTAGCACGACATAAAAAATGGATCGCGAAAACGGATCAATCCTCTATTTTGCTGGTGGTGTACTCCGCCTTCAGTGAAGCCGTGGTTAACGGGATCTGGCATAAAGTGGGGGTGGGTTCATTGCTGTTTATCGTGGTGGTCAGCATCATCCTGCTGGCCGTCGTGATTGGTATAAACGTCTTTGTTGCGCGTAAATGCGGCTTCAACAAAGCCGATGAAATCACCATTGTGTTCTGCGGTTCGAAAAAGAGCCTGGCGAACGGGATCCCAATGGCAAATATTCTGTTCCCGACGTCGGTGATTGGGATGATGGTGCTGCCGTTGATGATCTTCCACCAGATACAGCTGATGGCGTGCGCCGTGCTGGCGCGTCGCTACAAGCAGCAGACGGATGCATTACAGGCGCAGCAGAAAAGCCGCGCCGCGAAGGCTTAAAGCGGGCGTTTCAGGGGCTGCACCAGTTGCGTCAGCCCCTCAGTTTTAATCAGCAGCGTGATTTGCATCAGTTCGCCGAGCTTGCCCGGCGGGAACTCATCCTTTCGGGCAAACCACAGCAGATACTCTTCCGGTACATCAATCAGCCGACGACCTTTATACTTGCCAAAGGGCATCACGGTATTGGCGATTTCAACCAGCTGCTCTTTTTCCATCTCAGGCACCCAGCAAGCGGATCATTTCAGCTTCATCGATCACGGCAATCCCAAGCTCCTGCGCTTTCGCCAGTTTCGAGCCCGCCGCTTCACCGGCAATCACCAGATCGGTTTTCTTCGATACGCTGCCCGCCACTTTTGCGCCCAGCTCGGTGAGTCGCGCTTTGGCGTCATCGCGTGACATCTGGCTCAGACTCCCGGTCAGCACCACTGTTTTACCCGCGAAGGGACTGTCGATTTCTTCAGCGTTAATGACCACCGGCGCTGGCCAGTTAATCCCCTGCGCCAGCAGTTGCACGATCACCTCGCGGTTGCTCTCTTCGGCAAAGAAATTAAATACGTGGGTCGCTACCACAATGCCGACATCCGGCACTTTTTGCAGCTCTTCAATAGAGGCTGCTTCCAGCGCCTCGAGGGTGCCGAAATGCGCCGCCAGACCTGCCGCCGTGGCTTCGCCGACTTCGCGAATTCCCAGCGCGTAGAGGAAACGGGCAAACGTCGTTGCCTTCGCTTTTTCCAACGCATTCACCACGTTTTGTGCCGATTTCGGCCCCATACGATCAAGACCAGTCAGTTTACCTGCGGTCAGGGTGAAGAGATCCGCTGGGGTATGGACATACTCTTTTTCGACCAGTTGATCGATTATTTTGTCGCCCATACCGTCAACGTCGAGCGCGCGGCGGGAAACAAAGTGTTTCAGCGACTCCTTCCGCTGAGCCCCACAGATTAAACCACCGGTGCAGCGAGTGACCGCTTCGCCTTCGACACGTTCAACGTCAGAGTGACAAACCGGACAATGCTCTGGGAACACAATTTCGCGAGTATCTTCCGGGCGTTCGGAAAGCACGACGTTCACCACCTGCGGGATAACATCACCCGCGCGGCGAATGACGACTTTATCGCCGATACGCAAACCTAACCGCTCGATTTCGTCAGCGTTGTGCAGCGTTGCGTTACTGACGAGCACCCCGGCAACCTGGACCGGCTCAAGGCGGGCAACGGGCGTAATCGCCCCGGTACGTCCGACCTGAAACTCAACATCACGCACAAAGGTCATCTGCTCCTGCGCCGGGAACTTAAAGGCCACCGCCCAACGCGGTGCGCGGGCAACAAAGCCCAGTTGTTCCTGCAACGCCATAGAGTTGACTTTGACAACCACGCCGTCGATATCAAATCCCAGCGTTGGTCGGTCTTCTTCAACTTTATGATAGTAAGCGAGTACTTCCTCCGGAGAGTCGCAAAGCATGACCCTGTCGCTTACCGGCAATCCCCACTCTTTAAATTGCAGCAGGCGGCCCAGGTGAGTATCAGGCAGCACGCCGCCTTCCAGCACACCCACGCCATAGCAGAAGAAAGTAAGCGGTCGCTTCGCTGTGATACGCGGATCAAGCTGACGCAATGACCCGGCCGCCGCGTTACGCGGGTTAGCAAAAACTTTGTTACCCGTGCGACGGGCCTCTGCGTTAATTTTTTCAAATCCGGCCTGCGGCAGGAACACTTCACCGCGCACTTCCAGACGCGTCGGAATGTTATCGCCACGCAGTTTTAACGGGATCGCGCGAATGGTGCGCACGTTAGAAGTAATGTCCTCACCCGTGGTGCCATCACCACGCGTAGCGGCACTGACCAGCACACCGTTTTCATACAGGATACTGACCGCCAGCCCGTCCAGCTTCAGCTCACAGCACCAGGTCAGTTTATCGGTACTCTTCAGCCTGTCCTGAACGCGCTTGTTGAAGGCCAGAAAACTCTCTTCATCAAATACGTTATCCAGCGACAGCATTGGCACTTCATGGCGAATCTGGCTAAACGCCGTTAACGGAGCGGCGCCAACGCGCTGGGTTGGCGAGTCGGGGGTAATAAGGTCCGGATGCTGTGCTTCCAGCTCGCGCAGTTCACGCAGCAGGCGATCGTACTCCGCATCAGGAATTTCCGGCGCGTCCATCACATGGTAGAGATACTCATGATGGCGAAGCGTGGTTCGCAGTTCTGTCAGTTGTTGTTCGATTGATTCCATATCGCACCATCAATGATAAAAAACCCCCGACAGGCGGGGGTTTAGCAAGGAGATGTCACGCCAGAGGAAAATCAGGCGTGAGATTCTTTAACTTCGCGGATGCGGTCCTGATACTCGCGCAGTTTCTGCGGCGTCATCATGCGACGTTGATCGTCGAGCACCACACCGCCCACTTCATCGGCAATGTGCTGTGCGGACTGCAGCATCAGCTTAAAGTTTTGCAGCTCGTCCCCGTAGGACGGAACCTGCATAAAAATGGTCACGCCAGGAGTGCTGAAGTCGCCCGTCATTTCTGGGTCAAACGTTCCCGGGTTAACCATATTGGCAAGGCTAAACAGCGACGGACCGCTGCCATCCGGGCTCAAATGGCGATGGAAAATATTCATATCACCAAATTTGAAACCGGCCTGCTGAATGCTGTTGAGCAGCACTTCACCGTTGAGCTCGCTACCGTGATGCGCAGCAACGTTCATAATGATGACCGCTTCTTTACGCTGCGGTTTTTCAGCAACAGGCGCTTCTTCTACTACTGGCTCAGGCTGCGGTTGATGTTCAACGACAGGCTCAGCTGGCTGGAAGGTCTGCGGCGCAGGTTGCGGGGCTTGCTGCACGGGTTGCTGAACCTGCGGCGCAGCGGGTTGATGCTGCATCGGCTGTTGCGCAGGTTGCTGCTGAACAGGCTGATGTTGCACCGGCTGCTGCGGTTGTACAGGCTGCGGCGGCTGCTGAACATGCGGCGGCGGTACCGGCGCTTGTGCAGGCTGCTGCGCGGATTGACGCGGCTGAGCAGACGCATAAGGCGGCTGGTACTGGTGTTGCGGCGACTGAGGAGGAACCCCATGTTCCTGCGCATTACCGGGAGCATGATTCACACGATGAACGCGAACTTCGCCCACGCCTTCGTCTTCCTCGACGTTGTCGTCGAACGAATCCTCGTCTTCACGTTTAGACTTCATGCGTTTCAGTGGGCGATCGCGGAATATAGAAGACCGCTCTTTACGGCTAGTCCAAAAACCATGTACCAGTAAAGCGATTATGGCGATCGCGCCAACAATGATTAATATCAGACGCAAATCCTGCATCATTATATTCTCTGTTGTTCTAACACCTTGCCACCACGGCAAACATTTACTCACTAAGAGTATTTGTCGATTACGCCAAGTGCAAGTGTACTCTTGGCTTTCACAGCATAAAGATGAACAAAATTGTGCTTTTTGCTGTTTTTTCGAACATTTCCGAACAGCTTAACGCTCAACAACCCGGTAAGATACGCAAAGTTTACCAGAGCTTATATAACAAGGAGTATGTCCTGACCATGGTTTCATCATCTGCAGTTGTACCTCGCAGCGGCCTATATTACTTTTCTCAGGGATGGAAGCTCATCACTCAACCGGGCATTCGTCGGTTTGTTATCCTGCCTTTACTGGTGAATATCCTGCTGATGGGCGGCGCATTCTGGTGGTTATTTACACAACTCGATAGCTGGATCCCCGCGCTGATGAGCCACGTCCCTGACTGGCTTCAGTGGCTCAGCTATTTACTGTGGCCGATTGTGACTGTCTCCGTGCTGTTGGTATTCGGCTATCTGTTCTCGACTATTGCTAACTGGATTGCCGCACCGTTTAACGGTCTGCTGGCGGAACAGCTGGAAGCACGCTTAACGGGCGCCACGCCGCCTGACACCGGCGTTCTCGGCATCATGAAAGACGTTCCGCGCATTATGAAACGCGAATGGCAAAAGCTTGCGTGGTATCTCCCGCGCGCCTTCGTGTTGCTGATCCTCTATTTTATTCCAGGCATTGGGCAGACCGTTGCCCCAGTGCTGTGGTTCCTGTTCAGCGCGTGGATGCTGGCCATTCAGTACTGCGATTATCCGTTTGATAACCATAAGGTGCCTTTTAAAGAGATGCGCGTCGCGCTGCGCACACGCAAGGTAACCAATATGCAATTTGGCGCGTTAACCAGTCTGTTCACCATGATTCCGGTGCTCAACCTGTTCATCATGCCGGTCGCGGTTTGTGGTGCCACGGCGATGTGGGTAGACTGCTATCGTGCTAAGCACGCGTTATGGAAGTAATGCAAAAATGTGTAAAAGCGGGCTGGCTTATGCCCGCTCTTATTCCATACTGCTACGCATTATTTCTCATCAGCATATAGATATGCGAATTCCTTACTTCCCCATACTTTCTCAACAGGTATGCTGAAGCGGTATCCCAATTTCATACAGTTAAGGACAGGCCATGAGTAAGATTTTTGAAGATAACTCGCTGACTATCGGTCATACGCCGCTGGTTCGACTGAACCGTATCGGTAACGGACGCATTCTGGCGAAGGTGGAATCACGCAACCCGAGCTTCAGCGTCAAATGCCGTATCGGTGCCAATATGATTTGGGATGCCGAAAAACGTGGTGTGCTGAAACCGGGCGTTGAGCTGGTAGAACCGACCAGCGGTAACACCGGTATTGCACTGGCTTACGTCGCCGCCGCTCGCGGTTACAAACTGACGCTGACCATGCCGGAAACCATGAGCATTGAGCGCCGCAAGCTCTTAAAAGCGCTGGGCGCGAACCTGGTACTGACCGAAGGCGCAAAAGGCATGAAGGGCGCAATCCAGAAAGCGGAAGAAATCGTCGCCAGCGATCCGGAAAAATTCTTGTTGCTGCAGCAGTTCAGTAACCCGGCGAACCCGGAAATCCATGAAAAAACCACCGGCCCGGAAATCTGGGAAGATACCGATGGCCAGGTTGATGTCTTTATTTCCGGCGTAGGTACCGGCGGTACGTTGACTGGCGTGACCCGTTACATTAAAGGCACCAAAGGTAAAACCGACCTGATCACCGTTGCGGTTGAACCTACCGACTCCCCTGTTATCGCCCAGGCCCTGGCGGGTGAAGAACTTAAACCAGGCCCGCATAAAATTCAGGGCATCGGCGCAGGCTTCATTCCTGGCAACCTTGATCTGAAGCTTATCGATAAAGTCGTTGCCATCACCAATGATGAAGCGATTTCTACTGCACGTCGCCTGATGGAAGAAGAAGGTATTCTGGCGGGGATCTCTTCCGGCGCAGCGGTTGCTGCCGCGCTTAAGCTCCAGGAAGATGAAACCTTTACCAATAAGAATATTGTGGTTATCCTACCGTCATCGGGTGAGCGTTATCTGAGCACTGCACTGTTTGCCGATCTCTTCACAGAGAAAGAACTGCAACAGTAATGCCAGCATGTTAAAAACGCGTAAAAAAGCACCCTTTTGGGTGCTTTTTTGTGGCCTGCTTCAAAGTTTCACCTCTCCTGGCATTGATTCAACCCGCCGGAACTGGTATTTAACCAAACTAATTATTTTGATGCGCGAAATTAATCGTTACAGGAAAAGCGCTAGCTGAATCGATTTTATGATTTGGTTCAACTCTTCCTTTCGCGGCATAATGTTTAATGACGAACGAAACGTCAGCGGCAAGAAGTTGCCAGCAACGGATTGCACCGAACTCCTTTTGTGTCGCGTCCAGTTTACGCCGATGCTAACAATACAGGCTAAAGTTGAGCCGCCAGGCTAGACTTTAGTTCCACAACACTAAACCTATAAGTTGGGGAAATATAATGTTCCAGCAAGAAGTTACCATTACCGCTCCGAACGGTCTGCATACTCGCCCTGCTGCTCAGTTTGTTAAAGAAGCAAAAGGCTTTTCTTCTGAAATTACTGTGACTTCCAACGGCAAAAGCGCTAGCGCCAAAAGCCTGTTTAAACTGCAGACTCTGGGCCTGACTCAGGGTACCGTTGTCACCCTGTCCGCAGAAGGTGAAGACGAGCAGAAAGCAGTTGAGCATCTGGTTAAACTGATGGCTGAACTCGAGTAAGTTCAACGAGTTCTTTTAAATATCAGTCACAAGTAAGGTAGGGTTATGATTTCAGGCATTTTAGCATCCCCGGGTATCGCTTTCGGTAAAGCATTGCTGCTGAAAGAAGACGAGATCGTCATTGACCGGAAAAAAATTTCTGCCGACAAGGTTGATCAGGAAGTTGAACGTTTTCTGAGCGGTCGTGCCAAGGCATCTGCGCAACTGGAAGCGATCAAAACTAAAGCTGGTGAAACGTTCGGTGAAGAAAAAGAAGCCATCTTTGAAGGGCATATTATGCTTCTCGAAGATGAGGAGCTGGAGCAGGAAATCATAGCCCTGATTAAAGATAAGCACATGACGGCTGATGCAGCTGCGCATGAAGTTATCGAAGGTCAGGCCACAGCCCTGGAAGAGCTGGATGATGAATACCTGAAAGAACGTGCGGCTGACGTACGTGATATCGGTAAACGCCTGCTGCGTAATATCCTGGGTCTGGCAATTATCGACCTGAGCGCGATTCAGGACGAAGTTATCCTGGTAGCCGCTGACCTGACCCCGTCAGAAACCGCACAGCTGAACCTGAACAAGGTGCTGGGTTTCATTACTGACGCGGGCGGACGTACCTCCCATACCTCTATCATGGCGCGTTCTCTGGAACTGCCTGCCATCGTAGGTACGGGTAGCGTCACCTCTCAGGTGAAAAACGACGACTATCTGATTCTGGATGCCGTAAACAACCAGGTTTACGTCAATCCGACCAACGACGTTATTGAGCAACTGCGTGCCGTTCAGGAGCAGGTTGCTACCGAGAAAGCGGAACTCGCTAAGCTGAAAGATCTGCCGGCTATCACGCTGGACGGACATCAGGTTGAAGTTTGCGCCAACATCGGTACCGTTCGTGACGTTGAAGGCGCTGAGCGTAACGGCGCTGAAGGTGTGGGTCTGTACCGTACCGAATTCCTGTTCATGGACCGTGAATCGCTGCCAACTGAAGAAGAACAGTTTGCTGCGTATAAAGCCGTCGCTGAAGCCTGTGGCTCTCAGGCGGTCATCGTCCGTACCATGGACATCGGCGGCGATAAAGAGCTGCCGTACATGAACTTCCCGAAAGAAGAGAACCCGTTCCTGGGCTGGCGTGCTGTGCGTATCGCCATGGATCGTAAAGAGATCCTGCGTGACCAGGTTCGCGCTATTCTGCGCGCCTCTGCTTTCGGCAAACTGCGCATCATGTTCCCAATGATCATCTCTGTTGAAGAAGTGCGTGCACTGCGCAAAGAGATCGAAATCTACAAACAGGAACTGCGCGACGAAGGTAAAGCATTTGACGAAAGCATTGAGATTGGCGTGATGGTGGAAACACCGGCAGCGGCAACAATTGCGCGTCATTTAGCCAAAGAAGTTGATTTCTTTAGTATCGGCACTAATGATTTAACGCAGTACACCCTGGCAGTTGACCGTGGTAATGATATGATTTCACACCTTTACCAACCGATGTCACCATCTGTACTGACGCTGATCAAGCAAGTTATTGATGCTTCTCATGCGGAAGGCAAATGGACTGGCATGTGTGGTGAGCTTGCAGGCGACGAACGTGCTACACTTCTGTTGCTGGGGATGGGTCTGGACGAATTCTCTATGAGCGCCATTTCTATCCCGCGCATTAAGAAGATTATCCGTAACACGAACTTCGAAGATGCGAAGGTGTTAGCAGAGCAGGCTCTTGCTCAACCGACAACGGACGAGTTAATGACGCTGGTTAACAAGTTCATTGAAGAAAAAACAATCTGCTAATCCACGAGATGCGGCCCAATTTACTGCTTAGGAGAAGATCATGGGTTTGTTCGATAAACTGAAATCTCTGGTTTCTGATGATAAGAAAGACACCGGAACTATTGAGATTGTTGCTCCGCTCTCTGGCGAGATCGTCAACATCGAAGACGTGCCGGATGTAGTTTTTGCTGAAAAAATCGTTGGTGATGGCATCGCTATCAAACCAACCGGTAACAAAATGGTCGCCCCTGTTGATGGCACCATCGGCAAAATCTTTGAAACCAACCACGCTTTCTCTATCGAATCCGACAGCGGCATTGAGCTGTTTGTTCACTTCGGTATTGATACCGTTGAACTGAAAGGCGAAGGCTTTAAACGCATCGCTGAAGAAGGTCAACGCGTGAAAGTGGGCGACCCGGTTATTGAATTCGATCTGCCGCTGCTGGAAGAAAAAGCCAAGTCTACCCTGACTCCGGTTGTTATCTCCAACATGGACGAAATCAAAGAGCTGATCAAACTGTCCGGTAGCGTGACGGTGGGTGAAACTCCGGTTATCCGCATCAAGAAGTAATTCTTGTTGCAGAGAAAGATGGCGCCATCAGGCGCCATTTTTTTATATACTTCATCCTTCAGATTGCCTCTGTGTTGGCTGCAGTCGCTCACCCCGTCACGTACTCATGTACGCTCCCGGGGATTCTCTCCTTTGCCGCCTTGATGCAACCTGAATGATTTTGTATATACCCCGATAACGATTTTTATTTTTGGTAGGTCTGAAAAGCGTTAAATTTGTGAGATGACAGGTCGGTAACACGCTTCGCGCATCAGGATTTTCATTCCTTCCGGCCCGCTTTCCAACATCCGTCGTTCCGAATCCGCCACTAACAGTTCACAATCGTAGCCACCCGTAATACCAAACATCGCCCGCGCCACGCAGATATCTTCCAGCGCTGCAGCCCCGCTGGTGTCAAAATGTCCAACCATACGCCCATTCTGGCGAACCACCAGCCGGTAACTTTTCATCGAGCCTCCCCTGCCGGTGGCAGAATTAATTCATCACAACCGCACAGGTTGGTCCACGTCATCACGTCCAGCACCCGCTGTGCGGCGTCGTGCGTCGCGGTCGTCAGCGCTTTACCCAACACAATACCGCTCACCAGCTCAGCACAGAACAGATCGCCAGTCCCCTTCAGATCCGTTTTCACCCGCGGATGGGCCAGCACCTCAACCGTTTCAGCCGTCACCACCGCAACGTTAATAATCTCTTCGCTATCCCCCGGCGCGCTGGTAATCACCACCCATTTCAGCGTGTCGGTGAGCAGCGATTGTGCCGCCGCGATAGCTTCATCAAGCGTACGACACGGTTTTCCGCTCAGCATTTGTAGCTCAAACACGTTCGGCGTCAGCCCCTGAGCCAGCGGCAACAGGTGCTTGCGATAAGCTTGCGGAATTTCAGCTTTCACATACATGCCGCTGTCCGTATCGCCAATGACCGGATCGACCAAAATGCACAGTGCCGGATGCGTAGCCCGAACTGTTTCCAGCCACTGCGCCAGCAAGGCGATTTGCTCCGCGCTCCCCATATAGCCCGTGGTCACCGCCTTTAACTCGCGTAAAGCATCACGCTCATTTAAGGCGCGGAGATAACCGCTAAACCAGTCGGGCGGAATAACGCCGCCGTAAAAGGTTTCATAATGCGGGGTATTACTGAACAGCACCGTAGGGACTGCCGTCACGCGTAATCCCTGCGCCTTAATGGCCGGAACAGCGATGCTGTTGCCTACGCTGCCATACACCACTTGTGACTGGACGGCGACGATATCGGTCTGTAACGCCCGATGCTTGTCGTCGAAGAGCACCGACTGAATATCATTCCCCTGCTCCATAAATTTCTCCTCTCGCTGGACAGCGGGCTTACACCTCACTATTATCGTCATATGCTAAAATTCATTTTGTCATAGGTCAATAATGATCGACGGAAAAACCGCTAGCGAAATTTTTGACAGTATTCGTCAACATGTCGCTACAGGCACGCTGGCAGCGGGCGAAACGTTACCGCCAGTACGTGAACTGGCAACGGCATTAAACGTCAACCGCAATACTGTCGCAGCGGCTTATAAACGCCTGGTCACCTCCGGGTTGGCACAAAGTCTGGGACGCAATGGCACGGTGATCAAAGAAATTTCTGCCCCCGTTGCGCTGGAAGGCGGTGATCCGGATACCCCGCTTATCGATCTTTCCGGCGGTAATCCTGCGCCCTCGCGTCTTCCCGATCTGAGTAGTTATTTCGCGAAGATAAATAAGAATCCGCGGTTGTATGGTGATGCTGCCGTCTCGCCAGGACTTAAAGCATGGGCCGCGCAGTGGATGCAGGATGTAATGCCTTGCAAGGGTGAAATTGATATCACCAGTGGCGCCATTGATGCCATTGAGCGGCTGCTGTGCGCCCATTTACTGCCTGGCGACAGCGTTGCCGTAGAAGATCCGTGCTTTTTGAGTAGCATAAACATGCTGCGCTATGCCGGTTTCTCCGCCAGTCCGGTCAGCGTTGACCGCGAAGGCATGCAGCCAGACATGCTGGAAACCGCGCTTCAGAAAGGCGCGCGGGCGGTGATTCTGACGCCGCGTGCGCACAACCCCACAGGATGCAGTCTGAGCGCATCCCGTGCGGCGCAATTGCAGGAAATCCTGGCTCGCTATCCGCAAACGCTGGTGATTGTTGACGACCACTTTGCGCTGCTGTCCGCTTGCCGCTGGTATACGGTAATAGCTAAGGAAACCACGCACTGGGCGGTTGTCCGCTCGATGTCAAAAACGTTAGGCCCGGATTTACGCCTGGCCATTGTGGCCAGCGATCCGCTCACTTCCGGAAAACTGCGTTTACGGCTCAACTCCGGCAGTCAGTGGGTCAGCCATCTGCTCCAGGATTTAGCCTGCGCCTGCCTGAGTGACGAGACATATCAACACACGCTGGCACAAACTCAGCAGTTTTACGCTGCCCAGCAACAAAAACTGGCAGCGGCTCTGCGCCAACATGGCATTGATCTGCCCGCCGGTGACGGGCTGAATCTATGGCTACCGCTGGAAAATAACAGCCAGGCGACCGCTTTTGCGTTGGCAAAATCTGGCTGGCTGGTACGTGAAGGCGAAGTGTTTGGCGTCAATACGCCTGCGCACGGCCTGCGCATTACGCTGTCAACCTTAACTGACAGCGACATTAACAAGCTGGCGGCTGATATTCATCAGGCGCTAAAGCGCTAACAGGAGAGAAAAAGTGCGAGTTCATTTTGTTATTCATGAGTCTTTCGAATCTGCTGGCGCGTACCTGCCGTGGGCCGAATCACGCGGCTATACCATCACCTGGTCACGCGTTTACGCCGGAGAAACAGTCCCCGCTAATGCCGATGGCTTCGATATGCTGGTGGTATTTGGCGGCCCGCAGTCCCCCCGCACCACGCTGGCAGAGTGCCCATACTTTGACTCTCAGGCCGAGCAGCATCTGATTAACCAGGCGATTTCGGCACGAAAAATCGTGGTGGGGATCTGTTTGGGGTCGCAGTTAATCGGTGAAGCGCTGGGCGCGAAGGTGTGCCAAAGTCCGGAAAAAGAGATAGGTCACTACCCGATCGTCCTCACCGAGGCAGGCCAACAGCATCCGTTATTTAACCATTTCGGCTCACCGCTCACCGTCGGTCACTGGCACAATGACATGCCAGGGTTAACCGACCAGGCGACAATTCTTGCCGCAAGCGAGGGCTGCCCGCGACAAATCGTGCAATACGGTAATTTCATCTATGGTTTTCAGTGCCATATGGAGTTTAACGCCGAAGCGGTAGAAGGATTAATTCAGCACTCAGAGCAAGAACTTGCCGAAGCCAAAGGGAAACGCTTCATCCGCTCTGTGGAAGAGATGCGCGCCTGTGATTACCAGCAGATGAATGAGAAGCTGTGGCAATTCCTTGATAAGCTGGTAGAAAAACGTAACGATTGAACATGGCAGGCCGGATAACACGCTTTGCGTCATCATCCGGCATAGTGTCGTACCTTTGCCTGATAGCGCTACGCTTATCAGGCCGACAAATTAAATCCCTGCGCCCTGGTTGAAGTGCTCCTCACCAAAAACGCCGGTCGAAAGGTAGCGATCGCCGCGATCGCAGATGATCGCTACCACCACTGCCCCCGGTGTCGCGCGCGCCACGCGTAACGCGCCCGCTACCGCGCCGCCAGAACTGACACCGCAAAAAATACCTTCACGCACGGCCAGTTCACGCATGGTGTTTTCCGCATCGTTCTGATGAATATCCAGCACCTCATCCACCAGCGAAGCGTTAAAAATACCCGGCATATATTCTACTGGCCAGCGGCGAATGCCAGGAATGCTGCTGCCCTCTTCCGGCTGCAGACCGACGATGGTGACCGGTTTTTCCTGCTCGCGCAGAAAACGCGACACGCCGGTAATCGTGCCTGTCGTTCCCATACTGGAAACGAAATGCGTGATACGGCCTGATGTCTGCTGCCAGATTTCGGGTCCGGTGGTGGTGTAGTGCGCGTACGGGTTATCAGGATTATTGAACTGATCGAGCAGTTTACCTTCTCCACGCTGCGCCATCTCAAGGGCTAAGTCGCGCGCCCCTTCCATCCCCTGCTCTTTGGTCACCAGAACCAGTTCAGCCCCATAAGCACGCATCGCCGCACGGCGTTCCTGACTCATGTTGTCTGGCATCAGCAGCTTCATGCGGTAACCCTTCAACGCGGCGATCATTGCCAGCGCAATTCCGGTATTACCGCTGGTCGCCTCAATCAGCACGTCGCCAGGCTTAATTTCTCCGCGTTTTTCCGCTTCGACGATCATCGACAACGCGGCACGGTCTTTCACCGAACCCGCGGGATTATTGCCTTCCAGCTTGACCCAAATTTCACTGCCGTTATCCGGCACCAGACGTTGTAATTTCACCAGAGGCGTATTGCCAATTGTTTGTTCTAATGTGTTCACGTTTTCAGCTCATAAAAAAGCCCGGTAAGCGTAGCGCCACCGGGCGATAACTATGCAAATTAACCTATCAGGCAGATTGCGCCAGGGCAAGTTCCTCTTCACGCGTTTCAATACGCTGGTCGCCGTTATACAGACGCGCATTTTGCAGTCCAACGAACAAACGTTCGCCGCGGCTCGGGGAATTATCGCCCTGCATGACCACCGTCAACGGTTCGTTATACCACCCCAGTGGTTGCACAACTAATTGGGTGTAGTGTCCTTTTGGGCTGGCTTCCAGCACCTGAACCGGCAATGGCGAATCCAGGCTGGTACGACGGCTGACATCCACTTCCCACGGGCGCAGGAACAGATCCACCGGTCCCTGATAGCCTGGCGTGTAGCCCAACGGCCAGCGATGTGCGCCCACGTGGAACTGTCCACCGCGAATCGTCCCCTGCAGGCGGTTAACCTCACCCATAAATTCCAGGACGAAACGAGTAGCCGGTTCGCGCCATACCTGATCCGGCGCATCGGCCTGTTCGATATGGCCCTGACTCATCACCACCACACGGTCTGCAACTTCCGTCGCTTCTTCCTGATCGTGGGTCACAAACACGCTGGTAAACTTCAGCTCTTCATGCAACTGGCGCAGCCAGCGACGCAGCTCTTTACGCACCTGAGCATCGAGCGCGCCAAACGGCTCGTCGAGCAGCAGGATCTGTGGCTCTACCGCCAGCGCACGCGCCAACGCCACACGCTGCTTTTGCCCGCCGGAAAGCTGTGCCGGGAAACGGTCCGCCAGATGAGCCAACTGAACCATTTCCAGCAGTTTGGTCACTTTTGCTTTGATGGCCGCCGCATTCGGGCGCTCACGCCGTGGCAGGACCGTCAGGCCAAAAGCGATGTTGTCGAAAACGGTCATATGACGAAACAGCGCATAGTGCTGGAACACGAACCCCACCTTACGGTCGCGGGCGTGCAATCGGCTGACGTCGGTACCGTGAAAACGGATATGCCCGCTGGACTGATGCTCCAGTCCGGCAATAATGCGCAGCAGCGTGGTTTTGCCCGAGCCGGATGGCCCCAGCAGCGCGACCATCTGACCTGAAGGAATATCCAGCGAGATATCGTTCAGCACCTGGGTGCGACCAAAAGACTTCTTAATATTGGCAATCTCAATGCTCATGGTTTTCCTCCTGCTGCGCGCGTTTCTCCTGGTTCTCCAGACGCCATTGCAACATGCTCTTCAAAAACAGGGTAATAATCGCCATCAGCGTTAATAGCGCCGCGGCGGTAAAGGAGCCGACCGTGTTGTAGTCCTGCTCCAGTAATTCAATCTGTAGCGGCAGCGACAAGGTTTCGCCCCGAATCGAGCCGGAAACCACCGACACCGCGCCAAACTCGCCAATCGCACGCGCGTTGGTCAACACCACGCCGTACAGCAATGCCCAACGAATATTTGGCAGCGTAACGCGTCGGAACATCTGCCAGCCGGACGCGCCCAGCAACACAGCCGCTTCATCTTCATTGCTGCCCTGGCTTAACATCACCGGCACCAGTTCGCGCACCACAAACGGACAGGTCACGAATACCGTCACCAGTACCATCCCCGGCCAGGCAAACATAATTTGCAGGTTGTGCTCATCCAGCCATCCACCAAGCGGACCGTTAGAGCCGTAAAACAGCAGATAGACCAGACCGGCGACCACCGGCGAAACGGCAAATGGAATGTCCAGTAGCGTCAGCAACAGCTGACGGCCGGGGAAGTTGAAGCGAGTCACCAGCCAGGCCAGCAACACACCAAACACCAGGTTCACCGGCACCGCAATCAGCGCAATCAGTACCGTCAGCCAGATGGCATGCAGCATGTCCGGGTCAGCCAGGTTATTTAATACCGGCATCAACCCCTTGCTGAACGCCTGCACGAAGATATAAATCATCGGCACCAGCAAAATAAAGGCGGAGACCAGCATGCCCGTGCCGATCAAAAACCATTTACCCCAGTTGATGCGGGGTGCGCCATAGCGTTTCAATTGGGTAATGTCTGCCATCAGTGACCTACCACGCGTCGACCAAAGCGACTTTGCAGGGTGTTAATTGAAAACAGCAGCAGCAACGACGCCCCGAGGATCACAGAAGCAATCGCGCTGGCGGCTGGGTAGTCAAACTCCTGCAAGCGAACAAAAATCATCAGCGAGGTCACTTCCGTTTTCCATGCGATGTTCCCGGCGATAAAGATAACCGCGCCAAACTCACCGAGGCTTCGGGTAAACGACAGCGCAACGCCCGCCACCAGCGCGGGAGACAACTCCGGCAGCACCACTTTACGAAAGCTCTGCCAGCGGGTGGCACCAAGCGTTTCCGCCGCTTCTTCATATTCCGGGCCTAACTCTTCCAGAACCGGCTGTACAGTACGCACCACGAACGGAATGCTGGTAAACGCCATCGCCACTGCGATGCCGAGCCAGGTGTAGGTCACCTTAATATCCAGCTTCGCCAGCCACTCGCCGTAGAAACCGTTGACTGAAAACAGCGATGCCAGCGTCAGGCCTGCCACAGCCGTAGGCAGCGCAAACGGCAGATCCATTAACGCATCCAGCAGCGTACGGCCCGGAAAGCGATAGCGGGTTAAGATCCACGCCATCAGCAAACCAAACACGCCGTTAAAAATCGATGCCACAAACGCTGACAGCAGCGTCACTTTATAAGCCGCTACCACCTGCGGATTGGTAATTACATCCCAGTATTGCGCCCAGCTCATTTGCGCCAATTGCATCACCAGCGCGCTTAGCGGCAGCAGCAATATCAGGCAGACAAACAGTAAGCTGGTGCCCAGGCTTAAGGTAAAGCCGGGCAGCACGCGTCGGGAAGAAACAGCAAACATTTACTTACGCCCCGCCGCCAACAGTTTGTCCAGCTCACCGCCGCTGACAAAGTGCGTTTTCATTACCTCAGGCCACGAGCCAAACTTGTCTTCCACGCGGAACAACTCGGTCTGCGGGAATTTGTCTTTCAGCTTGTCCATCACCTGCGGGTTATTCACCCGGTAGTAGTAATCCGTGATGATGGTCTGCGCCTGCGGGCTGTACAGCCAGTTCAGGTACGCCTTTGCCGCTTTTTCAGTACCGTTGGCCTGCACATTTTTATCTACCCAGGCCACCGGGAACTCCGCCAGAATGTTGACCTTCGGCACCACGACTTCGAAGCCCTGGTCTTCATACTGTTTACGGATGTTATTCACTTCCGATTCAAACGTGATCAGCACATCACCCAGACCGCGTTCAACAAAGGTGGTCGTTGCACCGCGACCACCGGTATCAAACACTTCCACGTTCTTCAGAAACTGGGTCATAAACTGTTCGGTTTTGGCTTTATCGCCCCCATCCGCTTTATCTGCCGCACCCCACGCTGCCAGATAGGTATAACGCGCGTTCCCGGAGGTTTTCGGATTCGGGAAAATCAGCTTCACGTCCGGGCGAACAAGGTCGCTCCATTCGTGGATATTTTTTGGGTTACCCTTACGCACCAAAAACGCCATGGTGGAATAGAATGGCGAACTGTTATTCGGTAGACGGCTTTGCCAGTCGGCGGGGATCAGTTTGCCCTTGTCATGCAGGATCTGTACGTCGGTCACCTGGTTATAGGTCACCACATCGGCTTTCAGTCCCTGCAGAATCGCCAGCGCCTGTTTTGATGACCCGGCATGAGATTGTTTAATCGTCAGTTTGTCACCGCCGTTATCCTTCGCCCATTGCTGTTCGAACGGCGGGTTAAGGGCGGCAAACAGTTCGCGGGAAACATCGTATGAACTGTTCAGCAGTTCCGTTGCCTGCGCCTGACCCACCAGCAACAGCATTGCTGCCAGCGTCAGGGTTCTTTTTTTCAGTAAGTTAACGGCCATTGCGCACCCTTATAAATTAAATGACTTTCTTATGGTCATCATATTTATAACCAGTGCTAAAGGAGTAACGGTTTTATATACCGTTTGATGATTTGAAAGTTGAAAAGAGAATAAGGGGGGCACCTCCCCAGGTTCACCAGGGAGGAGACCGGCATCAATCAGACGCCAACGCTAACGCTTTCAGGCAGGGTGCTGCCGCCATCAATCACATTTTGCGTGCCAGTTAAGTAACTGGACTCATCCGACGCCAGGAATGCCGCCAGTTCACCGACCTCAAGCGGGCAGGCCAAACGGCGCATCGGAATAGCTTTCGCCATTTCGACTAATACGGATTCCGGATCCTCCGGATTAGACTGACGAGCGATGTTTTCCGCCATCGGCGTACGAACGTAGCCCGGGCAAATGGCATTCACGCGAATGCCGGACTGCGCGTATTCGACCGCCAGGGATTTGGTCAAACCGATAATTGCGGCTTTCGACAACGCATAAGCCGTTTCGCCCGGATCGGCAACCATATCTCCAGTCACAGATGACATCATCACGATGCGCCCGTCTTTGCGCGCAATCATCTCCGGCAGAACGGCTTTCGTCACGTTCCAGACGCCTTTAATGTTAATATCAATGTGGAAATCGCGATCTTCATCGCTCATATCAAGGAAGTTGCCGAGGCGACAGACGCCCGCATTGTTGACCAGAATATCGATTTTGCCTTCGATTTTCTTCGCGCGTTTTACCGCTTCCGCTACCGACGCAAAATCTCTGACGTCAGCATGAACGGCTGTGCAACGGTGTCCACGCCCAGCCAGTTCATCCGCCAGTTTTTCAATCTCATCGGAGATATCCAGCAGGATTAAGTTCGCGCCATGGCGGGCAAACGTTCTGGCAATCCCTTCGCCAATACCCTGAGATGCGCCCGTAATCAATGCTGTTTTGCCCGTGAGTTTTCCCATTTCAATATTCTCCTTTTGAATATGAAGCATTCACTTCATTCACGCAGAAGATACAGCAATAACAAATTAGTGCTGAGGAATAGCTCACTAAATCAGGTTAATCTCAGGTAAAAAAATCCCCGACGATGCGGGGACCCAACAGCAAACATGTTCTGACTACGTTATCAGAAGATTTACAGCCGTTTTTCCAGCAAATGTGCTCTCATCAACTCCGACGCCATCTGCGCGTCCCCTTTCTTAATATGAAGCAATATTTCCCTCTGCTTTGTCGCCGTATCAAGAAAATACTGACGATCGTTCGCAGGTAACGACTCCCTTGTTTTCTCAAAATAAGTAATCAGGACATCTGAGAAAACCTGCAGCACTCGATTGCCACTCGCCTGTAGCAAGAGCAAATGAAAATCTCTATCGTGACGATCGGCCACCAGGGGGTTATCCGCATTTTCTTCAATAAGCCTTAGCTCATTTTCAAGTTTGGAGAGCATTGCCGGGAAGATTCTACGCGTTGCCAGAGGGATAATCGCACACTCAATCAGGATCCTTGCCTCTGTAAATTCCGTGATATCAAACCCGGACAAATCAAACTGCATTAACAACTGGTGATTTATATTGTGCTGTTCCAAATTTTTCAAGACGCTACCACGACGGGGAGAACGTTCAAGCATTCCCATCTGTACCAGCGTACTGAGCGCCTGACGAACTTTATATCTTGATGTATTAAAACGAACAGCAAGTTCAGTTTCAGTTTCAATGCGCCCATCAGCATTGCGGTTAGCATCATCAAGCAGATAATTTTTAATACTTTCAAACAGTTCGTTTTTGTTATCCATAAACACTCTCTGATTAAAGTGCTGTAAAAATCATGAGTATAAATAATCTAATAAGTTAGATTGCTTAATATACTGTTATGGTAAGATTATAGCTCCTATTATTCAAATTATATCAGGTCATTTGTTAATAAAAAGGAATTAATTATGGTGTTATTCGTAACTCAGTTTGCGATAGTACTGATATGTATCGGTATAGGCGGGCGTTTTGGCGGGATTGGCCTCGGGGCTGCTGGCGGGTTGGGACTCGCTATCCTGACTTTTGGTTTTGGGCTCCCCCCCGACTCACCTCCTATTACTGTTATTTCTATTATCCTTGCGGTTATCACATGCATCACAATCCTCCAGGCGGCTGGTGGGCTTGATTTATTCGTTACGATGGCAGAACGGATCCTCAGAAAGTGGCCAGGCGCTATCACTTTTCTCGGCCCAGCTGTCGCTTACCTTTTTACTGCTATCTGCGGAACAGGGTATGTTGCCTTTTCCGTTTATCCAGTAATTGCTGAAATTGCAGCAGATGCCAGGGTACGGCCAGAAAGGGCCATGTCTATGTCAGTAATCGCTGCCAATTTTGGGCTCATTGCCAGCCCAGTCAGTGCGGTCGTTACAGGGACAATTGCTGTCCTTGCTGGCTTACATGTCTCTGCTTTAGATATCTTATTGGTCACCGTTCCCGGAACGTTCCTGGGCTGTATTGTCGGCTGCCTTTTCGTCTTTAAAAGAGGTCATGAGCTTAAAAACGATCCGGAATTCCAACGCAGGGTTGCTGAAGGTGAGTTTGAATCAGTAAAAGCTGAAGAGCGAACCGCCAATATAGTGACAAAAGAAGCGAAGAGAGGATTGCTGATTTTCCTTACCGGTATCATTCTGGTGGTGCTTATGGGTTCAATTCCTGAGTTACGTCCACAGTGGAATAACGGTAGCGGAATGGAACGTATGAGTATCCCAACCACACTGCAAATAGTTATGCTGACAACAGCATGTATTATTATGATGGTGTGCCGAATTTCTCCATCAAAACTTGATTCAGGTTCAGTTTTTAAAGCAGGTCTTGTAGGTGTCGTCGCCATATTTGGTCTGTCATGGATGATGAACTCCTTCTTTGAGGCATGGCACGAATTATTTAACACTGCCTTCCACGGTTTTCAGAATCCCGTATTGTTTGGCATTATTGTTTTTGGCCTTTCTGCCGTAATTTATAGCCCAGCTGCAACTGCTGTAGCGCTACTCCCCGCTGGCGTGTTAATGGGATATCCGGCAGAAACCCTGGTCGCCCTGCTCCCGCTTACTTGTGGATCGTTCATTATTCCTGGAGGGGCACAGATCGGCTGTGTGGCGTTTGATCGAACCGGGACAACTCGAATTGGCAAGTATGTGGTTAATCACAGCTACATGCTACCAGGCCTTGTTACCGTTGTAGCATCAACCCTTTTTTGCTTCCTTTTTTCCAGAATGCTGATGTAGAGCGAGAGAGCTCGTTAATTGTGGTAATACCTTTTCTTCATGGCATCCCCCCTGAACGAGCTCAGAGAGGATGCCCATTACTCATTATTGAATATCGCCACTGCAGTTTTCCACAGAACGCACTTTACAGAACAACTTGAGCAATTAGATAAGCAAAAATTACCTGAGAGATGACCATGACAAAGCCCGGACGAATATAGCTATGGTTGACAACAAAGCGTCCAATCTTTGTGGTACCTGTTCGGTCAAATGCAACACAACCGATTTGATTTGCTCCCGGTATAATGAAGTCACCACAGGTACAGGCAAAAATAGCAATAAGAAACGGGGCTGGTATACCTAAGGTAACACCAAGTGGCATGATGGCAGCTACCGTCGCCGCAGGACTCATAATGACCAGAGAGAACAAGAATACAACCACACCAAATAGCATTGGAGCGCCATTTACAATGCCACCAAAGACCTTAATCAATTCTGGCTGATAGGCATCAAAAAACGTCGCAGTCATCCATGAAACGCCAAGGATTGCCACCACCCCCATTAAACCAGCACGGAAGACTGAGCCGCTATTCAAGCTACTGCTTGGTACTTTACTGACGATCATAATAAACAAAGCTGCTGTCAACATAATCATCTGTATAACCATTGGGGTTGACAGTCTTTTTCCATCCCAGGAAGGGAGTAACCCTGTAAAAGAACCTAAAATAAGCACCAGTACTACGCCAATCGCAAAGATCACAACGCCTTTTTTAGCGCCGGCCGTAGCAACATATTCTTTTTTCTGCTCAGTATGCATGAACTCATATTCGCCAGCGGCTACTCTCCTCTGAAATTCCGGATCGTCCTCCAGCTCTTTTCCGCGTTTATAAACCGAAAAGCTGGTAACAATAGCAGCCAAAAAGAATGAAGGGAGAGCAATTGTCAGTATTTGCCCAAGAGTAATCCCAGCATATTCATGCAGGATTGCCAGCATCCCCGCGGTTGCCGCACTCATCGGACTGGCTGCAACCGCGACACTGGCCGCAATAACCGTTGCGGACAACGCTCGCTCCGGACGGACCTTTGCTTCAGCAGCAACTTCAGCGACAAC
The DNA here is from genome assembly GCF_030334595.1 of Citrobacter sp. Ce104. NCBI lineage: Bacteria > Pseudomonadati > Pseudomonadota > Gammaproteobacteria > Enterobacterales > Enterobacteriaceae > Citrobacter > Citrobacter sp. Ce104. The sequence continues at coordinate 406,699 of NZ_JAOWDP010000068.1, read as the reverse complement.
CGGATACAAAGAGAAAGCAACGTAAGTAGTGCCACAGAATAGTGTAAATATGGAAGTTAATATTGGGGCAACAAAAGTAATAGCCTGTGGTTTTTTACGCAGTAATTTTTCAGCCACACGCACAAGATAATCAAGTCCTCCAGCGGCCTGTAATACGCTGACAGCGCCAATCACGCAAATAATAATTAACATTGCAGTAATAGATGGTGTGGAGGGTTTAAGTCCAAAGCCCAGAACTAATATTGCAACGCCAAGTCCTCCACCAGCACCAAGCCCCATTCCACCATAACGCCCACCTATACCAATACAGGCGAGTACAATTAATAATTGTATAAAAAATAAAGCATCCATTTTTCACCTCTAAGCATCTCCCGGATATTGCATCCGGGAGATATTAATTATTATGCTCAGGATTAGTTTAAATATGATTTAGCAACTTCGATCTGTTTTTTAACAGCGTCAGTGCCAGTTCCACCATAAGACATTCTTGATTTAATACATGCTTCGAGAGATATACTCTCATAAATATCATTATCAATCTTATCATCAAATGAATGGAATTCATCCAGGGTAAGTTCTTCCAACATTTTTCTATGTTTTATACAGTAATTAACAGCACTGCCAACAATATGGTGAGCTTCCCTGAAAGGGATTCCTTTTCGAACCAGGTAGTCAGCCATATCGGTCGCGTTTGAAAAACCTCTCGCTGCTGCGCTGCGAGTATTCTCTGAGAGAATAACCATTTTTTCGAGCATCGGCGCCATAATTTTCAAACTGGTCTGTAAGGTATCCATAGAGTCATAGACCTGTTCTTTATCCTCACTCATATCAGTATTGTAGGCGAGAGGAATACCTTTCATGATGGTCAGCATCGCCATTAGATTTCCGTACATACGCCCACCTTTACCACGCATTTTTTCGGCCACATCGGGATTTTTCTTCTGTGGCATAATGCTGGAGCCGGTACAGAAATCATCTGAAAGCTCAATAAATTTAAAATCCTGACTTGAGAATAAAACCAGCTCTTCAGACAAACGGGTAAGATGCATAAAACACATAGCCGCTGCAGCAGTGAATTCAACCATATGGTCGCGATCGCTGACAGAATCAATACTATTCTCAGTCGGCTTGTCAAAACCAAGCTCTTGAGCCGTGAAATCACGATCAATGGGAAAAGTTGTACCAGCAAGGGCCGCTGAACCTAAAGGGCATTCCCCCATGCGTTGATAAAGGTCTTCAAAACGGGTCCAGTCACGGCGTAACATCCAGTAATATGCCATTATCCAGTGCGACAGAAGAATGGGCTGCCCGGTCTGCAAATGAGTATAACCGGGCATAATCGCATTAATGTTATTTTCAGCTTTGCTGATAATAACTTTTTGCAGATTAACGATATCCTGCTGAATTTCCCGAATAGTTGATCTCATATGCATTTTAGAATCAACAGTCGTTTGGTCATTACGACTTCGGCCTGTATGTAACTTCCCGCCAACAGGACCAATTATTTCTGTCATACGTCTCTCAATCGCCATATGAATATCTTCATCAACGGTATCAAAAACGAACTGCCCTTCCTTAATTTCTTTATCTACTTGCCTTAAGCCAGCAATAATCTTATTCGCTTCATCCTGCGTGATAATTCCCTGACGGCCCAACATAGTGGCATGAGCAATACTCCCCTGAATATCGAAAGGGCAAAGACGTTGTTCCAACATAATTGTCGCGTTATAGGATTCAACCAGTTTATTTGTAGGCATATCAAAGCGCCCACCCCATAATTTTGTAGACATAAAACCTCCAGGGAGTTTTTGTTGCAAAATAGTTAAATAAAAATTCCGTTATTTTTCGGTCATTTTCAGATTACAAGACTGTCATTTTAATTGTCAACAAATGAAGCCATTAAATCAATTTATACAGGAATTAATTACACTTATTAGCGGGTTTATTTTTATGAATCACGCGAAAAAATCAGATCTTTATCACATTTAAATCATTTTTTATTTCAGATATATTCAGAATTTTTAAAGTAATAAATTGTTATTAATAGCTTATTGATTCTAAATAGTGGCATTTAATACTGTTGTTATACGAATAAACTGGCAGGTTAATAGCACTGAACTTGGGGCGAGATTTTCCAGGGAGAGCATCAATGCGGGTGCATTATCGACATGGCAGACGTTGTGTGGCTTGGGGAATAGCTATTTTTTACCAGATGGCGCTGACGCCGCCATCTGGCACAAAAATTACAGGCTCAATAAACGATCCAGCGATGGGGCAAAGTAATAGCCGCCGGTCACTGGTTTGGTGAAACGCAGCATCGCGTCGCGCTTACCGTCTGTGTCGCCAAACATGCTCAACAGCTGTTGTTCAATGTTGTGCAGGCGGGCGCAATAGGCGCAGAAGTAAAGACCGTGCGTGCCGCTGGCGGTGCCGTATGGCAGGCTCTGGCGCACAATTTTCAGTCCTTTACCGTCTTCCTTCAGATCGACACGGCTCAGGTGAGAGGTGACCGGACGGTCATCACCGTCGATCTCTTCGTTGGCTTCTTTAGTACGACCAATCATCATTTCCTGGTCATGGATACTCATGCGATTAAGCTGCTTCAGGTTATGTTCCCAACGCTGCACAAACACATAGCTGCCGCCAGCATCCACGCCATCTTTGATAACGGCAACTTCACGGCGCGTTTCTTCGCCTGCCGGGTTTTCCGTACCGTCAACAAAGCCGCTGAGATCGCGTTCTTCAACCCAACGGAAACCGTGGATCTCTTCTTTGACTTCAATACAGTCGCCAAATGCTTCCATTGCCGCCTGCGCGACGGAGAAATTCACATCATGACGCAAAGAGAGAATATGGATCAGCACATCATACTGGGTGGCTGGCGCCAGGCCTTTACCGTAAGGGATAAAGTCTTTTAACTCTTCTGCGCCAACGCCGCCGCTCAGCGTACGCCAGGTATTGTTGCCGAAAGCGACAACCGCGCCCAGATGCGCGTCCGGGAACTTAGCTTCGAAGGTCGCCAGCTTATCGGCGAAGATTTTGCTGGCCGCTCGCAGGGCCTCAACGTCGCCTTTAACATTGGCTTCAATCCAAATCGCCGCACGGCAATGTTCTGGCAAAATGCCACTCTGAACCTGAGACATTGTTCCTCCTGAAAAAAAGATGCCACGACATCGTGGCATTGTTGGGCGCTATTCTACCTGTTTTTTTAACAAGCTGATTTGTTCAGACGCAAATTAACGCCGCCAGATAATTTTGCTTACTTTCCATGCTTTCAACGTGTCGTCAGACGGCATTAAGCCTTCAGGCCCGCTCCACTCACCAGAAAAGACATAGCTAATATGTTGACTTCCTTCAGCTTTACACTCTACGCCCGCGCTGTCATCACCGGTTGCTTTCTGACAATTACCGAAAGCTTTAGTGTAAAGGTCACTAAACGGTGTACCCATTTCAACACCCGCGGAGGACGAGATAGCGCTGTCCAATACATCAATTCTGCTGATGGTTCCCTGGCTGCCATTGATGACCATCGCCAGCTTGTCATCTTTCATCGCTTCATAGAAGCGCACCACATTACCGTTATCGGTCTTCATCCCGCTACGCAGGCGGTAATCACCGTCCAGCGCATCAGCAATGGCTTTTTCATCCAACGGCGTCGCGCCCGTTAACGCGCCGACGCCCTGCTCAGTGACCTGCGTTGAAGAACCAAACCAGTTCCACGGATTGGCGGCAGACCAGTTTACCGACGACAACGTTGAACACCCGGTCAGTAGCAGCGGCATCGCGCATAAAGTCAAACGCAGTGATTTCATTTCACTTCCTTCCTTATTTATCAACGTTGCTTGGAGTCCGGTTTCAAAGAAAAGTGCCGTCATTCTTTCTCAAAGGAAAAACAGGCGCGCAGGCGTTGATTGGTTAATAGCCAGATCAGCGCGACAATATCCGCCACCAGCAGCGCCAGCCCGACGCCGTTGACCGGATCGCCTGCCAGCCACATCGCCGGCTGCCAGCACAACAGCACCAACTGAGCGAGGATCAGTAATCCGCGCAGCCAGCGCCATATCACCGGAAACGCAAAGCGTCGCCCGCTGATTAAAAACGCCAGCACCGCGGGAACGCCGGGAAGCAATCCCAACCAGAATGCGTCATGATCGGGATAAAACAGATTCAGCAACGTGTTGCCTTGTTCACGTGAAGAACCGGCAATCACGAACAGAACCCAGGTGCGCGCCTGCAACAGCAGTACGCACCAGAACAGAAAAGGCAGGCGCAGACGCCCATGACCGTCATAGTCGGCCGGATGAAACTCAGTACTCTTCATCTTCGATCAAGCGCTTACCCAGATTGAGTACATCCGCATGCTCATAACCCAGACGCTCATACATGCCCTGTACAACGTCGTTATCGTCACGCACCATGATTTGAATCTTCGGACAACCGCGGGCAATGAGCTTTTTCTCCAGCCGGTTCAGTAGCGCATTGGCGATGCCGCGGCCGCGAAACTCAGGATGCACGCCCAGGTAATAGGCCGAGCCGCGATGTCCGTCGTATCCGCCCATCACCGTACCGACCACCTCGCCGTTCACTTCAGCAACCAGGAACAAACTGACGTCATGATTTACTTTACGTTCGATGTCCATTTCAGGGTCGTTCCATGGACGCAGCAAATCACAGCGCTCCCAGAGGGTGATCACCTCTTCGAAATCTTCCTGGCGAAAAACGCGTATTTCCATGGTATTGGTTACCTTTTCAGGACGTTAAAAAGCGATTATGGCGCGAACGGCTGATTTAGCCAATATCTGACGCGAAGCGGCGGAAAAAATGGCATAATACGGAATTGTCACGTATTGAAATGAAAAGTAAAACAATTCTTATCCCGATCCGTCGCAACGGACAACGCGATACGATATAACGTTTAGAACCTTTTTTTTACAACTCAGGCCGTATGAGCACTTTTAAACCACTAAAAACACTCACATCGCGCCGCCAGGTGTTGAAAGCCGGGCTGGCCGCCCTGACGCTGTCAGGCATGTCGCAAGCCATCGCTAAAGAAGAAGCGCTTAAGACCAGCAATGGCCACAGCAAACCGAAAGCGAAAAAATCCGGCGCTAAGCGCGTTGTTGTTCTTGATCCGGGTCACGGAGGAATTGATACCGGCGCAATTGGTCGCAATGGCTCGAAGGAAAAGCATGTGGTACTGGCAATTGCCAAAAACGTGCGCTCGATTCTACGCAACCAGGGGATTGATGCACGCCTGACCCGCTCCGGCGATACGTTTATTCCGCTTTACGATCGCGTCGAGATCGCCCATAAACATGGTGCCGATCTGTTCATGTCGATCCACGCCGACGGATTTACCAACCCAAGCGCGGCAGGTGCTTCAGTCTTTGCGTTATCCAATCGCGGCGCCAGTAGCGCCATGGCGAAGTATCTGTCCGATCGTGAGAACCGGGCCGATGAAGTGGCCGGAAAGAAGGCCACCGACAAAGACCATTTGCTGCAGCAGGTGCTGTTCGATCTGGTGCAAACTGACACCATTAAAAACAGCCTGACGTTAGGTTCGCATATTCTTAAGAAGATCAAGCCGGTACACCGTCTGCACAGTCGCAGCACCGAACAGGCCGCCTTCGTGGTGTTAAAATCACCATCAATTCCGTCGGTACTGGTCGAAACCTCGTTCATTACCAACCCGGAAGAAGAACGTCTGCTGGGTACGGCGGCATTTCGCCAGAAAATCGCCACCGCTATCGCCAATGGCATCATCAGCTATTTCCACTGGTTTGATAACCAGAAAGCACACTCGAAGAAACGTTAACCATGAAGCCCGATGCACAGCGCGTAAAACAGTTCCTGCTCAGCCTGCAGGATAATATTTGCCAGCAGTTATCCGCCGTAGATGGCGCTGAGTTTGTTGAAGATAACTGGCAGCGCGAAGCGGGCGGCGGCGGTCGCAGTCGGGTGCTACGTAACGGCGGTATTTTCGAGCAAGCGGGCGTTAACTTCTCCCATGTCCACGGCGAGGCAATGCCGGCCTCGGCTACCGCGCATCGCCCGGAGCTTGCCGGGCGCAGCTTTGAAGCCATGGGCGTCTCACTGGTGGTGCATCCGCAGAATCCCTACATTCCGACCAGTCATGCCAATGTACGGTTTTTTATCGCGGAAAAACCGGGCGCTTATCCGGTCTGGTGGTTTGGCGGCGGCTTTGACTTAACGCCCTACTACGGCTTTGATGAGGATGCGGTTCACTGGCACCGCACGGCGCGGGATCTGTGCCAACCGTTCGGTGATGACGTTTATCCCCGTTACAAGAAGTGGTGCGACGACTACTTCTTCCTCAAGCATCGTAACGAACAGCGTGGCATCGGCGGGTTGTTTTTTGACGATTTGAATACGCCGGATTTCGACCACTGTTTCGCCTTTATGCAGGCGGTAGGACAAGGTTACACCGAGGCGTATCTACCGATCGTCGAACGCCGCAAAGCGATGAGCTGGAGCGAGCGCGAGCGCGATTTCCAGCTCTATCGTCGCGGGCGCTATGTGGAATTTAATCTGGTGTGGGATCGCGGCACGTTATTTGGTTTACAGACCGGCGGGCGTACGGAATCGATTCTGATGTCGATGCCGCCGCTGGTGCGCTGGGAGTATGACTGGCAGCCGGAAACGAACAGCCCGGAAGCCGCCCTTAGCGAGTTTATACAGGTCCGCGACTGGGTGTAATTGCCTGATGGCCCTACGCTTTTCAGGCTTACAACTACAACGGCACAGCCCCGTAGGCCGGATAAGACGCAAAGCGTCGCATCCGGCACAATAGTGTCATCACGCCCACTGGCGCATACGCTGATGTAGCGTTAACGACGGTTTCTCCGCAAACAATTGCTGGTAGTCGGTGGCAAACTGCCCCAAATGCCAGAATCCCCACTGCATGGCGGCATCTTTTACCGTCGCGCTTTGCGACCATGGGCTTATCAGCTCGCGACGCACGGCGTTCAAACGAATACGTTTTAACCATGCGTTCGGACCAATTCCGAGTATCGTATGAAAAGCGTTTTGCAGCGTCCGACGGCTGACGTGAAGTTGATTACACAAGTCGAGTACCGTCAGCGGCTCTGACATATTTTCCAGCACATACTCGCGCGCACGCGACAGCAGGCGACGATAGCTCTGATGGCTGATGCTCTCGGCCGTGATTATCGGCTGCGCTTCTTCCAGCATTGTGCCCATCGCCAGTAACAGGTTATCGCCCAGCACTTTGCGTACCGCAGGTTGATGGAGGTTTTCCGGATTCTCGCTAAATGTCGCCAGCGCCTGCTGCACAAAGCCCCATAGCGCAGCTTTATGTTGCTCTTTTACCTCCAGCGCCGACTGGTTACGCAGCATATGCAGCACCCTTTCCGGGTTGTGGAGGAAGTTGGCCTGGCGGGCAATCGCCTCTTGCGAAATTACGACACCCAAAATGGTGTAGTCATCCGGTGTACTCAGTTCAAATTCCGTCCCGCCAGGTCGGGTGGCAATTTCAGCGTTACCGAGACACTGGGTGCCAATAAATCCCTGTTCGCCGCGCGTGGCCGGAATACCAAACCAGAAGGAGTTCGGCCAGACAAGACACGACTGACGTAGTGCCAGTCCGGTGTATTCACGGAACACCTGAATATCGTCGAGCAGGATTTCCGTGAACTCGCCATGAAATTTTCCCGGATGCAGCTGGTCGTAGATCTGCTGCCATGCGGTAATCGTCAGCGCATGCTCATACACATCCGTTGTTCGCCGTTGGTGAACGTTGTCCACCTCCACTTTCGGCGTAAGTTTAACGTCTTCGGGTAATGCTTCATGATAAAGATGGTGCAGGTTTGCAGTACGTTTCTTTTTCATGATCTTTTAAGCCGGAAGCTTCAACGAAGCCCCCGGCCCTCCGACAGGTTAGTTTTTTAAGCGATAGCGACTACTGCGTTTACGCAACGCTCCGCCAGAAAAGAGCTGTTCCAGCGCCTTTCTGGCTTCATCAAGTGACCAGCCAAAATGGGCAGCCACTTCCCCTGCCGTCATTCCTTGACGGACCGATGCCAACAGCGTCAGAAGTTGCTCAGAGGATTCAGGCGTCAACGGGGCGTCCTGCGTCTTCTCTGCTTTTACGTCTGCTTTCACTTCTGGCTTCTGCTCTGGTTTCTTCGGCTGGCGCTTAAAACCGCCGATCAGCCACTGGGTGTCATCGTCCGGCCGGCCTATTTCCTTACGGCTGATAACACGGCCCGTACGCGCTGCGGCGGCGCTGCCGGCATCAAGCGCCGCGCGGCACGCCGCCAGATCGCCTTCCACCACCAGCGTCAACCGGCCAGGATCGAGCACTTCGTGGCTAAGCAGACGCACATTCGCGGCTTTCAGCATGGCATCTGCCGCATCCACGGCAGCCACCATGCCATCCACTTCCAGTAATCCCAGTGCATTGATCATCACAACCTCTCTTACGCGCGCTGGACTGGATTACGGGCAATATCCAGAACAGCATCGGCAAAGGCGTTACATGCAGCTTTACAAGCGGCCTGGCTCCCGGTCAAAAACGCGGCCGAGTAGTTAGTTTCTGACGGCGGTGGGACGTAGGTCACCAGTTGTACATCGGCAGATTTCAGCGCAGCATCAATGCCAAATGTCGCTTCCAGCGGCGGCGCCACCAGATACGCCATCGGATCGCCAAGTCGGCATCCTGCGGTAGCCGAAAGATACGAACCGGTACGCGAAACCACGTGCGCCAGGAAAGCGGTATCTTCTGCGTCATTCGCCCACTGGAACGCCGCGCCGCTTTCAATATTGGCCACCATCGCGTCCAGACCTGCGCGAACTTCGGCCGGGTTTGGCCCTCCGAGCATAATCAGTACTTCACCCGAGGTTGGAGAGGGACTGTGCGCCGCGCCGGCATACAGCGAGCGGCCATAAACCACTTCGACCATTGCCTGTTTTGTCGCTTCGTCTGCAGCAATATACGCCACGTCATCAGAATCTGCTGTGATGAGTCCGAGGCTACGTATATGTGGCGGTAATTTAAGTTCACGGGCAAAACCGTCATTTATCGAGGCAATCACGCGCATTGCGGTGACTGAAGGTCTAATCAAATCTAATGCTGGCATGATGCCTCCTTAACGGGTCATATTGATGCCGGATGCTTTTTGCTCCAGCATGCGCTTGGCCAAATCCACAATCACCGCCGCCGCTTCAACCGGTGGCGTACCGCCCTGGTGAATGTTCGAGATACAGGTACGGTCAGCTTCAACGGTCGTCGCCACACGCGGCGAATAGACGGCATAGCAGGAAAGGCTTTCAGACTGGCCAAGGCCCGGACGTTCCCCAACCAGCAAGATCACCGCTTTCGCGCCCAGCAGTTCGCCGATCTGATCTTCGATTTTCACGCGACCATAGCGAACAAAGAATGGCGTCCCAACCTTCAATCCGGCCTGTTTTAAGCCCGACAACAGCGGCGGCAGGATCTCTTCGTAGTTGGCGGTGATAGCATCAGTCGACAGGCCATCAGAGATAATTACCTGTACATCCGGATTCATTACACACTGTGATTTCAGCGCTTCAATGGCTTCCGCACTCAGACGACGCCCCAGATCCGGACGCGTCAGATACAGATTTTTGTCACTGATTTCCGAGCGCACTTCCAGCAGCCCCTGAGCTTTTACCCACTCTTCCGGCACTTCTTTTAAGACCGTATCTTTCGAACGCGAATGGTCGGCAAGGAAACGCAACAACGCCTGAGTACGCGGGCGAGGACCGGCACGGCCGGTACATACGCGCGCTGCGGTGCTACGACGCAGTTCGGTCAACACATCTGCACGATGCGGATCCTCAACGCCAATCCACGCTTTGGCTTCGGCGGAGCCTAAATCCATCGCACAGCTTTCACCAGTCGGCGCGGCGCACTGCGTGGTGCTGCATTTTGCTTGTGCTGACGGCGTCTGAGCCTGAGCCTGCGGCTGCGACTCCCCCATTGATGCCATCACGCTACGTACAATTTCTTCAATCTGCTTTTGATCCATCATGTGTCATCCCCGCGTCATCAAAAGAACAGTGACGGATCGCCCGCCCGTTTGGTCAGGCGACCGTTTGCCATAATGCCCATGGTTTCCAGCCAGCGTTCAAACTCCGGCGACGGCCGTAAATTCAGCAACTGACGGACGGTGGCGGTATCGTGAAACGCGGTGGTCTGATAGTTGAGCATGATGTCGTCACCGAGCGGCATGCCCATGATGTAGTTGCAGCCAGCGGTGGCGAGCAAAATCATCAGGTTTTCGTTGAGGTTCTGGTCAGCATCAGCATGGTTGGTGTAGCAGCAGTCACAGCCCATTGAGATGCCGCTCAGCTTGCCCATAAAATGGTCTTCCAGACCCGCGCGAATAATCTGACGGTCGTTGTACAGATATTCCGGCCCGATAAAGCCCACCACGGTGTTCACCAGGAACGGATCGTAGTGGCGCGCCAGCCCGTAGTTACGTGCTTCCATCGTCACCTGATCGGCACCAAAGTTAGCGCCAGCAGAGAGCGCAGACCCTTGCCCGGTTTCGAAGTACAGGCAGTTTTCCCCGGCGATGCGGTTAAACTCAGCCCCCACTGCACGTGCTTCATCCAGCATAGCCAGCTCAACGCCGAACTCTTTTAAGCCTTTCTCGCTGCCGCAGATACTCTGGAAAATCAGCCCGCCCGGCGCGCCGCGGCGAATCGCTTCGATCTGGGTGGTAACGTGCGCCAGTACGCAGCCCTGGGTCGGAATGTTGAATTTGTCGATGACGCCGTACACGGTATCCAGTACGCGGCTTAAGTTTTCCACGTCATCCGTTACCGGGTTAACGCCGATCACCGCATCCCCCGCGCCGAAGGACAGCCCTTCGTAGATTTGTGCGGCAATACTCTGCACGTCATCACGGGTATCGTTCGGCTGCAAACGGCAGCTAAAGGTGCCCGGCAAACCAATGGTAGTGTTGGCCTTTTTGATCACCGGCATTTTCTTACCGCCGTAGATCAGATCCGCGTTGGAGCAAATTTTTGCCACGCCTGCGACCACTTCTGACGTTAACCCTTTGCGCATAAACGCAATGTCATCCACGGAGGTTTCATCGCTCAGCACGTACTCGCGCAGTTCGCTGATGCTCCAGTTTTTGATGCGGTTATAGGCCGTTTCGTTGACGTCATCCTGAATCAGACGCGTCACGCAGTCTTCTTCATAGGAAATCACCGGGTTATTGCGGATATCCGCCACCGTCATTTCCGACAGCACCTGCTTGGCCGCCACGCGCTCCTGTGAACTGGTTGCAGCTACCCCTGCCAGCACATCCCCCGAACGCAGTTCGTTGGCTTTTGCCAGCACCTCTTTAACATCCTTAAACTGATAAACATTGCCGAACAATGTGGTCTTTAGTTTCATAAGTCGTTCCCTCAGGAAGGAAATGCGAGTGATTTCACCGTCACCGGCACAACCGATCCGCCAAAAAGAGGCGTACCAATGTCGATATAGTCCCCCGCCCGGACAACCACCTCATCGATGACCGCCAGCGGGTGTTGCTGTAACTGTGGGCGTAACAGCATGCCCAGGGCTTTACCAAAATCCTGCTCGGCTACCACCAGCAGGGGATGTGGATTCGGATAGCGCGCGACAAAAGCCAGCAGCGCATCAATAACCGTTAACAGCGCGGCGTAGCGCACCGGCAGCGAACTGGGCAGCGCCAGCACGTAGGCGTCCGTTTGCGGATCCAGATCGAGTTGCATCAGCGCTTGCTGCCAGGCGGCTACCAAATCAGCCTCATCAACCGGAATCGCCACCGGCAGATTGCGCAGCGGAAGCGCCACACCTTCCAGCCAGATAGTGCTGCCCGAAAGCGACAGCGTATGCGCCCCGGCGCCAATCACCGTGGCACGCACGGTTTGCGCCGGAAACTGCACGTTCATCTCACGCAGGCGCGGATGTTCATGCAGCGCCGTGGCGAGCAGCGGCCCGATGTCGGAAAAACAGAACGGATCGGCAGGTTGGTTGCGGTAGCACTCGCCCACCCCGCCGGACAACGTAATCACTTCCGGTTTCACGCCCGCAGGCAGCAGACCGGTTTGCATCAGTGCCTGCGCCAGCGGTGAAAGCGTGCCGTCAATCACTTCCACAATCAGCGCCGCCATCCGTCGCGCCACCTGAACCAGTTGCGTGGCGTTAAGCGAACGAACGTCGGTACCAGGGCCAAATACGTCATCAACAATCATTTGCCCCGGCTGATGCGCATGCACCACTCGCCCATGGCCATCAGTTTCCAGCAATCGTCCGCCGACGTTCAGGCAAGCCGAACCGCTGACCTTTCCGGCATCAAACAAGACGTAGTTCGACGTACCGCCACCGATGTCGATATTCAGTACGCGGCACAACTTCTGCTCTGACAGGGTTTGAGCCCCCGCGCCGTGACCGGCAATCACCGATTCCAGATGCGGACCGGCGCTGGCAACCACGAAGTCCCCCAGCGACTGGGAGAGCGCCATCACCGCCGGTCGCGCATTGCGGGTTTTGGCACTTTCTCCAGTAATGATGATCGCACCGGAATCGACGGCCTCAGGCTTGATACCCGCTGCCTGATACTGGGCGAGGATCAGCGCCTTAAGTTCGGCCTCTTTCAACCCGCCCTGCTTATCAACGGGGGTAAAGAAAACCGGGCTTTGCCAGCTAATTTCGCGTTTGATGAATTCGTAGCGCGGCACCTGCGACACTGCCGCACGGTTAACCAGCTCAAGGCGCGAGAAGATCACCTGAGTGGTGGTGGTGCCGATATCGATACCGACGCTCAGTAGCTGGCGAGTATTCACGATTGCGCCTCCGGGTTGGTTTCTACTTCTGCTGGCACATCTTCATCTTTCGGTACCAACAGCATAGCCACACCAATCGCCGTCACGCCGCCAATCAACTTGCCGACAATCATCGGGAAGATCATCGCGTTCATGTTGGCAGCGGCGAAGCCTAAGTGGTCACCCAATGCAAAGGCCGCGGAGACCGCAAAGGCGCAGTTGATCACTTTGCCGCGGGTATCCATATTCTTCATCATGCCGAACATTGGGATGTTGTTCGCCAGCGTCGCGACCATGCCTGCAGCCGCAATATTATTGATTTTTAACAGATTACCGACGCTCATCAGCGGTTTTTCAAACCAGCGGGTCAGCAGCAGAACCATTGGGTACGCACCGAGCAGTACGCAAGAGATAGACCCGATAACTTCGATGGCGCGCATCACTTCACCCGGCTTGTCGCCCGGTGCCATGAAGATGGGATCAAGACCCGGGATCAGCTCCCAGCCGAGCAGGAACTTAATTACCGCTGCCGCCAGGCCGATGGTGATCAGCGCCACGAGGAATTTCGCGAAGATCTGAAAACCGTTGATCATTTTTTCCGGGATGAATTTCAGTCCCAACGCCACCAGCACGGCCACGATCAGCACCGGGATCATATTCATCAGGATCAGCGCGAAGGTGAACTCCACCGGCTGCCCGTTGATTTCGACGCCGGAGTACATCGCTATCAAACCACCCGCAATACAACCAATCGGAATGGTGACGATACCGGCCAGCACACCCAGCGCCAGATAACGACGGTCAGATGGTTCAATAATCCCCAGCGCAACCGGAATGGAGAACACCAGCGTCGGCCCCATCATCGCCCCGAGGATCAGGCCTGAGTACAGCCACGCCGCAACGTCTCCGCCCGCCAGTTCTTTCGCCAGGAAGAAGCCGCCCATATCGCACGCCAGCAGCGTTCCGGCAAACATCGACGGGTTCGCGCCAAGCATTTCGTACAGCGGAATAATCACCGGCCCGAGCACATGCGCCAGTACCGGCGCCAGCGCGGTCATACCGACCATCGCCAGGCCCAGCGCGCCCATCGCCATAAAACCTTCTTCAAACTGGCCGCCCGACCCCTCAATACTCTTACCGAACTTACCGAGGAAGCGCGCCGAACCGCCGAACTGCGACAGGATCCTGTCCACGGCGGCAATCAGCATAAAGAACATCATGATGTACATGATGATTTCGTTAATTCCCATAGCCCCTACTCCCTGTCATTTGTGATTTGTAGGCCGGATAAGACGTTTACGTCGCCTCCGGCATTAACGCCGTGTTATTGCCGGATGGCGGTGCGAGCACCTTATCCGGCCTACAGGCATTACCCGGCAGCCGCGTACAGGTCGATAATCTGTGCCTGCGTGGCGGTGCGTGGGTTACTGCGAATACAAATATCCTCCAGCGCGGCGTGAGCCCATGCGCTGTAATGCTCGGGTTTTGCTCCCACGTCGGAGAGTCGTTTGGTTTGGCCCACTTCGCTAATCAGCTCGCTGACAGCGTTGATGGCATCGCGATCGTCCGACTTCTTGTTGGTTAACGCCCGTCCGATATGGCTGAAGCGCTCACGACACACCAGGCGGTTGAACCCCATTACCGTCGGCAGCAGCATGGCGTTAGCCTGTCCATGCGGGATGTGCAGCGCAGCGCCCGGCTGGTGCGCCATCGCGTGACACAGACCCAGCCCCGCACTGGAAAACGCCATCCCGGCCATACAGGAAGCCAGCAGCATACTTTCCCGCGCCGCCAGATCCTGACCGTAGCCGACGGCCTTCGGCAGCGATTTACCGATCATCGCAATCGCGCCAATCGCCAGGCTGTCGGTAAACGGCGTCGCGTTCAGAGCGCTATACGCTTCAACAGCGTGCGTCAGCGCATCGATCCCGGTCATCGCCGTGACGTGTGCGGGCACACCTTCCGTCAGCGCGGCGTCAAGGATCGCCACATCCGGCATCAGTGTTGCGTGGGCCAGCACTTGTTTGAGTCCAGTCGCGGCGTCGATAATCACCGTGACGTTAGTGGTTTCTGAGCCCGTTCCGGCGGTAGTCGGTACGGCAATCAGCGGCAGACGTGGGCGTAACGTGCTGCGCTCGTCCATGTCAGCCAGCGTCTGGGTGGGGTTGGTCACCAGCAACGCCACTGCCTTTGCGGCATCCAGTACGGAACCGCCGCCGAAGGCCACAACGCCATCGCACTTCGATTCACGCAATTGCGCGACCGCTGCGCAGACGTCCGTAATGCACGGTTCGCCCACCGGACATGGCCACAGCGTCATCGCCACGCCCTTCATCGCCAGGCTACGCTCCAGTGCGGCGGTCATCCCTGCCTGATGCAGGAAGCTGTCAACCATGACGAACATATGCGTCAGTCCGCGCGTTTGTGCTTCCTGTCCGCAGGTACTGAGCGCTCCCAGTCCACATAACGTAACCGGTGGAACGCTAAACGTTTTTACGCGTTGCAGATTCAGGGTATCGAATGCCTGAAAGAGCGCGGTCTGCAATTCAGCTTGCATAGATTCCTTCCGCTTTTTCTTTTCCGCTATTTGCAATCGCCAGCGGGGTCATAAACAGGCTGTGCTGGGGTAAATGCACCTGCAGTTCCGGGAAACGCTTACGAAACAGTTCATCAACGCCCGGCTGCATACAGGAGCCACCGGCCAGCCACAAGTCAATGACGCCCTGTCCTGCTATATGGTGAGCCACGATCTCCGCCATCTTTTCGTAGACCGGCTTAACCACTGGCCAGATTTCTTTGCCGTTGCTGCGCTTGTACTGTTCGGCTTCCTCCAACTGGATGCGGCGGTTCCCGGCCAGCGTCAGAGAAATATGGTGCCCACCGGTCGCTTCATCGGCGGAATAAGTCACTTTGCCCTGCTTCACAATGGCTATCCCGGTGGTGCCGCCACCGATATCCACCACGCCAGCGTTATCGAGCTGCAACAGGTCCGCCACGGCGGTCGGTTCGTCGAGCACATGACTTACTTCAAGCCCGGCAGACTCCAGCACGTTGATCGAAATTCGCGGGTCCGTTCCCGGTGGAAACGAGGTTGCCGCATGGGTAAAACGGCAACCCAGCTGTTGTTCGAGCGTATCGAGATGGCGACGAACGATGGTCACCGCACCGAAGAAATCCCAGACGATGCCATCACGCACGACATCGGCCCAGTCCAGGCAAACCGCAACCGGCTGCCCGTCGCTGTCGACAACCATCGACACCACATCACACGTTCCCAAATCCACGCCCAGCCACAGCGGTGAATCGCTCGCAGCAGGCGTCTGGTTACATAGCGTTGCCGCTTTGAGCAGCCTGGGTGTCAGCCAACGTTGTTCGTCGTGCGCCATCTCTTTTACTCCTTATACAATTCTGAAGGCGTCCACCAACACGCAGCGACGCAGACGCACAAACGTACGCGCGCTGGTCACCCCTTCCCCGGTTGGCGTGGTAATGGTCATCGTGGTCCAGCCTTCGCCGCCGAGCCCAAGACCGGCTATACACGGTCCGTTCTTGACGAAAATGCTGGTATCAATGGCGTTTGCCATACGGTTCATGTTGTCGATATTGCGCGAGTGCATCGCCGCTGTATGGTGGCAGCCGCCTTCAAGCTTGACCGCCAGTTCGATGGCTTCATCAACGTTGGCGACCCGCACAACCGGCAGAACCGGCATCATCAGTTCGGTGACGGCAAACGGATGCGTCGCTGAGGTTTCGACGAATAACAGCCGGGTTTGATCCGGTACGTTCAGACCAATCGCCGCAGCGATTTTTCCTGCATCGCGGCCTACCCAGTCACGACTGACCGTGCCTTTACCGCGCTCATCGATATTTTTCAGCAGCACCGGCTGCAACTGGTCGGCCTGAGCCGCAGTCAGTTTCACCGCATGCTGGCTTTCCATCAGACGCATCAGTTCATCAGCGACGCTATCGACCACGATCAGCACTTTTTCGTCGGCGCAGATGATGTTGTTGTCAAACGAAGCGCCTTTAACGATCGACTGCGCCGCGCGCGCCAGGTCGGCCGTTTCATCAACCACCACCGGCGGATTACCTGCGCCGGCGGCAATCAGACGTTTATTGGTGTGCTTACGCGCGGCATCCACTACGGCTTCACCGCCGGTCACCACCAGCAGGCCGATACCTGGGTACTTAAACAGACGTTGGGCGGTTTCGATATCCGGGTTGGCAACGGTAACCAGCAGGTTTGCCGGACCGCCTGCGGCAACCACCGCCTGGTTAAGCAGAGTGATAGCGCGCTGAGAGACTTTTTTCGCCGCCGGATGCGGTGCGAAGACCACGCTGTTGCCAGCGGCAATCAGGCTGATGGCATTGTTAATGACGGTAGCGGCCGGGTTGGTGGACGGCGTCACCGAGGCCACCACGCCCCACGGCGCATTTTCAATCAGCGTCAGGCCGTTATCGCCGGTCAGGACCTGTGGAGACAGACATTCCACCCCCGGCGTGCCGCGCGCCTGCGCCACGTTTTTGGCAAATTTATCTTCAACGCGTCCCATGCCGGTTTCTGTGACGGCAAGTTCCGCTAATTCTCTGGCGTGCTTTTCGCCCGCCTCACGTAGAGCCGTGATAGCCAGTTGGCGCATGGCAACGCTTTTCAGCCCCTGCTGGGCCAGTTTTGCTGCCGCCACTGCGTCATCCAGGGAGGCAAAAACGCCCATTTCTTGAACGGCACTGACCGGTTGGCTGCTGTCTTTCATTTTCAGCAGCACCGCTTTCACTACCTGTTCAATATCCTGTTGATTCATGATTTTCTGCCTTATTTATGGAAGATCACCTGACCACCTGCCACCACTTCATCGACAATGCCAATCACGCACAGATCGACAGGTGATGATTCATTCCGGTGCGCCTGACGGGCTGAGCTTCCGCTGACCAGCAGCACCCACTCTCCGGTTCCCGCCCCGATGCTGTCGATCGCAACAGCACATTGCCCGTCGGGATTTCCCTGGGCGTCAATCATTTCCACCATCAGCAACTTGTCGTGCGCGAGCCCCTGATGGCGTACGGTACAAACAATTTGTCCTGTGACGATTGCCAGTTTCATACGCGCCTCCGTGGCATATTTCAGGTAAAACCTCCCCCTACCCTCCGCAGAAGGTAATGTGAAAAGGAGAGAGGGTGACGCCAGCAATGAAGTCTGTGGCGTCACATGGACGACTTACATGTCGTTGCTGTCGCCTTTAAAGCTGATCGGGAACACTTCTTCCAGATCGCCGTGCGGACGCGGGATCACGTGTACGGAAACCAGCTCACCAATACGCTGTGCAGCTGCAGCACCAGCATCCGTTGCCGCTTTACATGCCGCTACGTCGCCACGGACCATGGCAGTGACCAGACCGCCACCGATCTGCTTCACGCCAACCAGTTTCACGCGTGCCGCTTTAACCATTGCGTCAGAAGCCTCAATCAGTGCAACCAGGCCCCGGGTTTCAATCATTCCTAATGCTTCCATTGTGTTTTCCTCTCATTAAGGGGTCCAGAACGGGACCTATACATACACTTCATCCTTCACACAGCCTCTTTGTTGGCTGCGTTTGCTCACCTCAGTCACTTACTTAAGTAAGCTCCTGAGGTTCCCGCACTTGCCGCCTCGACGCTGCGCGAATGATTTTGTGTATTAACCAGTGTGTGCGAGGCGTTTTCACGACTCACGTCAGTCTGGCGCGGCACTGCTGCCACCAACGCCAGTTCGATAATTTCCTGTACGCTACAGCCGCGAGAAAGGTCATGAAGCGGTGCGGCCAGCCCTTGAATCAACGGACCAACTGCGCGATACCCTCCCAGACGCTGAGCGATTTTGTAGCCAATATTGCCTGCCTCCAGCGACGGGAAGACCATCACATTGGCATTGCCCTTTAACGGACTGGCGGGCGCTTTTTGCGCGGCGACCTCCGGAACAAAGGCGGCATCAAATTGCAGTTCCCCATCCACGATAAGCTGTGGAGCACGCTCACGGACGATCTCGGTCGCCTGCTGCACGTTAGCGACGTTGGGATGGCGAGCGCTGCCATTACTTGAAAACGACAGCATGGCCACGCGCGGCTCTTCACCTGTGATCGCCTGCCATGTCTGCGCGCTGGCAATCGCAATATCCGCAAGCTGTGCGGCGGTGGGCTGCGGCACGACGCTGCAATCGGCAAACCCTAATGACGGCCCGAGGTACTGCGGCAGCATCAGGAAGATAGACGACAGCGTTTTACAGCCCGGCTGTAGCCCAATAATGCGCAACCCGGCGCGCAGCACGTTTGCCGTCGATGACAGATTGCCCGCAATACAGACGTCTGCTTTGCCCGCGCTGACCATTGCCGCGGCGAACATCAGCGGATCGTTGAGTTTTTCCAGCGCATCCGCAGGCGTTTTATCTCCCGCGCGGGCCAGCCAGCGCAGCGCAAATTCTTCGCGCATTGGCAGGTTGCTTTGCGGATCGATAACCTGAATGCCATCCATTGCCACCCGATGGCTGAGGGCAAACTGACGCAGCGCAAACGGGCTGGCGACGAGAATGGGATGTGCCAGACCATGCTGGTGCAGGTAATTAGCCGCCTTCAGCACCCGAACATCCAGCGCATCCGGGAACACCACCCGTGCAGGTGAGCGCTGGGCGAGTTGACGAGCACGTTCAATGATCATGGCTTCTCCCCCAGTCGCTGTTGAATTTGGCTAACCGTTAGCGGATGCTTCGCCACGCTCAGAATCATCATCACGTAGACCGTACTGGAAAGGCGGTTGAGCGCCTGCATGATGTCCGGTCGCATAACTTCAAAACTACGAGTGATGAAAACCTGGGCCGCCACCGTCTCCGTTTCTCGGACTTTGGTACGCAGCAGATTAAGCAACGCGCAATCACGTCCGTGGCTGGCCTCAGGCACCAGATGGTCGTGGTCCAGATAGCGCAGCGGCTGATGCGAAAGCCGGTGTAAATCTTCGTCACTTAAACCGACGATAGCTTGTGCTGCCAGCGGCTCATCCATAGCGTCGGCGCGCATAATGTTGCCCAGGCGCGAACGGATATCCGCCAGCCACGGCTGCCACGGTTGCGCCAGCTCTATCTGCAACCACACGGCCAGCGCGATGGTGCTGTCCAGCGCGGCGCGAAATCCCAGGCGCGGATCGCTTTTGGCGACCATCTTGTCCGCCGTCAGATGCGTCAGCGTGTCTGGTTTCTTCACCACCGGTTGATGACACAGTTCGCAACTGGCCTGCGGATGCGTATCGCTGCTGGTTAAGCCATGCACCGGCTGCGGCTGCTGTTCTTCGTCATCAATAAACAAGCTACCCTGCTCGTCAATAAACTTAATGCGCAGATGTCGGCTTTCCAGTAATTCCCGGGCAGACGGCGTCAGGCGAGCGTCAGCGGGGAGATGAATTTCAGCCCCTTCGCTGAGCGTATGATTCGCTCTGAGCCATGCTTCGGTAATGAAATCCTTCATACATCCGCCTTAGCAGGACTGCCAGTTCGCAGGCCAGGCCACATACAGAAACTTCACCGTTGATGGCGTGCCAAATTCGATGCTGGAACCTTTCGGGATAAACATCACATCCCCGGCTTTAGCAATCATGGTTTCGCCTTCGTGACGAACGTGCAGCTCGCCTTCCAGAATCATGTCGATTTCGTCGTAGTTCAGCGTCCATGGGAAAAAAGCGTTATCCCACTGCATGAACCCGGCTGCCATACTGCTACCATCCTGGTCGGTCACCAGGTCGGTTAAACCTACGCAGTGCGGCTGTGCGCCGTCAAAACGACCAAACTTCACGCTGCTGCCGTCGATGACTTTGACACCGCCTTTGCCGGTTACCGAGTTAAAGCTCGGCTGCATTCCGCCTTGCTCCAGCGACTGTTTCTCCTTCATGACTTTGTCCATCAGTTGGGCGACCAGGCTTTCGGTAAACTGCCCTTCCGGTAACTGCGCTATGATGGTTTCGCGAATACGTTGGCTTTCCGTTTTGCCATCATCCACCGCCGCCGGTGCAGCAGCGGCTGCAGTTGGCGCGGATTCATCGCATTCGCTGATGGTGACGCCCAGCAGCTCCGCAACTTCGCGCGCCTCCGGGGTGATGATGCTGGCGCGCAGAACAACCGACATTTCCTGTTCGCCGCGTGCGTGGGCCGCACGAATATCGTTAGCTGTGATGAGTTTTTTCACCTGCCCTTTCCTCCTTTTGGCTGAGCTCAGTCAGATAATCCACCAGGTGCTGCACGCTGCGCGGGTCATGGCTATTGAGCTCAAAAATCGGCTCCTGAAACCCCATCCCGCGAAGTAGTTGTCGCGTTGCGGCGACGTCGGCATCCGGCATGTCCGTTTTGCTGATAACGGCGATTTGTCGTTTACTGGCGCCGATATCCAACAGCCCGGCAGGTAAGCGACTTTCTTTATCATTTGCCGCGTGTATATAAATCAACGTATCGACATCCTGCAGCGTGGTAATTAACGCGTGATACCAGCGCGGATGGCTGAAATATTCCCCTGGCGTGTCGATATCGCCATTTTCATTAAACTCCACGGCCTGAGTTTTTCTGGCGAGGGAATAATTCCCCTGTAGCGCATTAAAGAGCGTTGTTTTCCCCGCCCCCACCGTACCGACAAACGCAATACGTTTCATCGCCGCCTCTGATTAACTTTTTGTCAGATTGCACAAAGTGAAATTTAATAACCGACCCAGACCGCTTACCGTCTGTAATAACGCTTCCTCTACCGCGCCTACTGAGCCGTAGATAACCAGCGCACCGCTGAATCTATCGAGAAAGCCGATATGTACATCTGCCGCCTTCATGGCTAAATCACCGGCAATCATCGCTGTTTCACCTGGCGTCAGCGTCATGATGCCGATGGCACCCGCTTCGGGAACGCCGATCTTTTTCGCCAGTTCTTCGCCGGGGTGCGCAATGAGATGCGCCAGCGTGACCTGTTTCCCCGGCACAAATTCCTGAATAATACGTTCTTTTTCCATTGCTCACCGCCTCCTCTAAAACTGCCCTCATCGTGGCAATTTTTTGTCAGAGTAAATAACAAAATTCGGCAACCAGGTTTAAAAGGTGAAGTGGATCACTAAGAAAGGGAAAATAAAAAGGCGCGAGAGAAACCCGCGCCGGAAATAAATTAAAGTGAAATTACAGCGGCTGCGTTTGGGCTTCTACGACCGCCAGCGCCACCATATTAACGATACGACGAACAGAGGCGATCGGCGTTAATACGTGAACCGGTTTTGCAACCCCCATCAGCACGGGGCCAACCGTAACGCCTTCAGAACTGGAAACGCGTAGTAAGTTGTAACTAATACGGGCAGCTTCCATATTCGGCATCACCAGAATATTCGCTGAGCCTTTCAGCGGACTGTCCGGCATACGGTCATTACGGATGCTTTCCACCAGCGCGGCGTCGCCGTGCATTTCGCCGTCAATCATCAACTCTGGCGCACGCGCCTTAATCAGCTCCAGCGCATCGCGCATTTTGCTGGCCGATGGACAGTCAGATGAACCAAAGTTGGAGTGGGACAGCAGCGCCACCCTCGGTTCGATACCAAAGCGACGTACGGTTTCTGCCGCCATCACGGCGATTTCA
The DNA here is from genome assembly GCF_030334595.1 of Citrobacter sp. Ce104. NCBI lineage: Bacteria > Pseudomonadati > Pseudomonadota > Gammaproteobacteria > Enterobacterales > Enterobacteriaceae > Citrobacter > Citrobacter sp. Ce104. Next base: position 384,275 of record NZ_JAOWDP010000068.1, on the reverse strand, counting down.
GCCAGTTGCTCCGGCGTAGGGTCATCGTTGACGTAGGTATCGGCGATAAAGGTGTTACCGCTTGGCAGCAGCAAGGCGTTCATCGCCCCGGCAGTATGCACGCCATCGCGATGACCAAACACCTCTTTCACCACGCTGAAGTGTTCATGGTAGTCGCCAATCGTACCGCAGATCATCGCATCCGCTTCGCCGCGCTGCACCATGATCGCGCCGATCACCGTAGTATTGGCAATCACCGCGCGCTGCGCCTGCTCCTGGGTAATCCCACGGCGTTTCATAATCTGATAGTACTCGCTCCAGTACTCTTTGAAGCGCGGATCGGACTCGTTGTTGACGATTTCAAAATCGACGCCCGCTTTGATCTGCAAACCCAGTTTCTGGATACGCATTTCGATAACGCTCGGACGACCGATCAGGATCGGCTTCGCCAGACCTAACGTGATCAGCTCCTGGGTGGCATGCAGCACACGCGCCTCTTCCCCTTCCGTCAGCACCACGCGCTTCGGCGCTTTGCGTGCCAGGGAGAAAATCGGCTTCATAAACAGGTTGGTTTTGTAGACGAATTCGCTCAGCTTATCGATGTAAGCGTCAAAGTCGGCAATCGGACGCGTTGCCACACCGGAGTCCATCGCCGCCTTCGCCACCGCAGGGGCTATTTTGACGATCAGACGCGGGTCGAAAGGTTTCGGAATGATGTATTCCGGGCCGAAGCTCAGGTCCTGATCGCCATAAGCAGAGGCCACCACTTCGCTCTGTTCGGCGTGCGCCAACTCAGCAATGGCATGTACCGCAGCCAGTTTCATCTCTTCGTTGATGGCGGTAGCGCCGACATCCAGCGCGCCGCGGAAGATGAACGGGAAGCACAGGACGTTGTTAACCTGGTTCGGGTAGTCAGAACGACCGGTGCAAATGATGGCGTCGGAACGCACCTCTTTTGCCAGCGGCGGCAGGATTTCCGGTTCCGGGTTGGCGAGCGCCAGGATCATTGGCGCACGCGCCATCTTCTTAACCATTTCCTGGGTCAGCACTTTCGGACCGGAGCAACCGAGGAAAATATCTGCGCCGTCAATCACATCATCCAGCGTACGCTTACCGTCATCTACCACCGCATAAGCCGCTTTGGTTTCCGCCATATTCGGTTCGCGGTCTTTGTAAATCACGCCTTTGGAGTCGCAGACCACAATATTGTGCTTCTGCATCCCGAGCGCCACCAGCAGATTCATACAGGCAATCGCCGCTGCGCCTGCGCCAGACACCACCATGCGCACGTCAGAGATATTTTTCTCAACCACCCGCAGACCGTTCAGAATAGCGGCAGTACTGATGATTGCCGTACCGTGTTGATCATCGTGGAAGACCGGAATATTCATGCGCTCGCGCAGTTTTTGCTCAATGTAGAAGCACTCCGGCGCTTTAATATCTTCGAGGTTGATGCCGCCAAACGTGGGTTCCAGGGCCGCAACCACATTGATAAATTTATCCGGATCGAGTTCATCCACTTCGATGTCGAAAACATCAATCCCGGCGAATTTCTTAAACAGAACGCCTTTGCCTTCCATTACCGGCTTACCGGCCAGCGCGCCAATGTTGCCGAGGCCCAGCACCGCTGTACCGTTGGAAATAACCGCAACCAGGTTGCCGCGCGCGGTATATTTGTAGGCGGCCAGCGGGTCTTTCTCAATTTCCAGACACGGTGCAGCCACGCCCGGCGAGTAGGCCAGCGCCAGATCGCGCTGCGTTGCCAGAGGCTTGGTCGGAGAAACCTGGATTTTACCGGGTACCGGAAACTCGTGGAAATCGAGGGCGCTTTGTTTTAACTGGTCATCCATCTTGTTGTTCCTTTCACGTATCTATCAAAAAAAGTGGCGCGGGTAACCATTCTACTGAGCCGCACATTATCACCCCAGTCAACGGCACAAACTTTGAAGGTCCCCAAACTCTCACCATTCAAAGAAAGAATTTGTTATCAATTTATAACAGCCATGTTACCTGCTTAATCCAGCAATACCATGCTTGTCTGCTATGCTTTTTGCTGACAACGCCCGCAATTTTCCCAAAAGTGTGAATCACAACACGCATCTAACACTTTACTTTTCAAGGAGTATTTCCTATGACCCGTAAAGAGCTTGCCAATGCCATTCGTGCGCTAAGTATGGATGCCGTCCAAAAAGCTAACTCCGGCCACCCTGGAGCACCAATGGGGATGGCCGATATCGCTGAAGTGCTATGGAACGATTTTCTGCGCCATAACCCGACCGATCCTACCTGGTACGATCGTGACCGGTTTATTTTGTCCAATGGCCACGCCTCAATGCTGCTTTACAGCCTGCTGCATCTTTCCGGCTATGACCTGCCGCTCGACGAGTTAAAGAATTTCCGCCAGCTCCATTCGAAGACCCCAGGACACCCGGAAATTGGCTACACGCCGGGAGTGGAAACCACCACCGGCCCGCTGGGCCAGGGTTTAGCCAACGCAGTCGGGATGGCAATTGCCGAACGCACGCTGGCAGCGCAGTTTAACCAGCCGGATCATGAAATTGTCAGCCATTTTACCTACGTATTCATGGGCGATGGCTGTCTGATGGAGGGCATTTCTCACGAAGCGTGCTCGCTGGCGGGCACCCTGGGACTGGGTAAACTCATTGGCTTTTACGATCACAACGGCATCTCGATTGATGGCGAAACCGACGGCTGGTTTACCGACGATACCGCGAAACGCTTTGAGGCCTATCACTGGCATGTGGTGCATGAGATTGACGGTCATGACCCTGAGGCGGTGAAAAAAGCGATTCAGGAAGCGCAGTCTGTTACCGATAAGCCGTCGCTGATTATCTGCCGCACGGTAATTGGTTTTGGTTCACCGAACAAAGCCGGGAAAGAGGAAGCGCACGGCGCAGCGCTGGGCGAAGAAGAAGTGGCGCTGACCCGGCAGAAGCTGGGATGGCATCATCCTGCTTTTGAAATCCCCAAAGAGATTTACCGGGCGTGGGACGCACGCGAGAAAGGCGAAAAAGCGCAACAGGGCTGGAATGAGAAATTCGCGGGGTATCGACAAGCGCATCCGGAGCTAGCGGCAGAGTTTACCCGCCGGATGAGCGGCGGACTGCCGAAGGAGTGGGAAGCAACAACGCAGAAATATATTACCGAGCTGCAGGCCAATCCGGCCAAAATCGCCACCCGTAAGGCCTCGCAAAATACCCTTAACGCCTACGGGCCGATACTACCTGAGCTGCTTGGCGGCTCTGCGGATCTGGCGCCCAGCAATCTGACTATCTGGAAAGGCTCCACTTCTCTTAAAGAGGATCATGCAGGAAATTACATTCACTACGGCGTGCGGGAATTTGGCATGACCGCGATTGCCAACGGTATCGCACACCACGGGGGCTTCGTACCGTACACCGCAACGTTCCTGATGTTTGTTGAATACGCCCGTAATGCTGCGCGCATGGCGGCGCTGATGAAAGCCCGACAAATTATGGTTTATACCCACGACTCGATTGGTCTGGGGGAAGATGGTCCTACGCACCAGGCCGTTGAACAGCTCGCCAGCCTGCGTCTGACGCCTAATTTCAGCACCTGGCGGCCGTGCGATCAGGTTGAGGCGGCGGTAGGCTGGAAGCTGGCGGTCGAACGCCATGACGGGCCAACGGCGCTGATCCTCTCGAGGCAGAATCTGGCGCAGGTTGAACGCACGCCTGAGCAGGTACAGCAAATTGCCCGCGGTGGCTATGTGCTGAAGGATGGCGGTGGTAAGCCGGATGTTATTCTCATTGCTACCGGTTCAGAAATGGAAATCACGCTGCTGGCGGCGGAAAAACTGACCGGCGAAGGTCGTAACGTGCGGGTGGTTTCTCTGCCCTCAACCGATATCTTCGACGCCCAGGATGAGGCGTACCGGGAGTCGGTCTTGCCGGCAAACGTCAGCGCGCGCGTGGCGGTAGAGGCTGGCATTGCCGACTACTGGTACAAATATGTTGGACTGAAAGGGGCGATTGTCGGCATGACGGGTTATGGGGAGTCAGCACCGGCGGACAAGTTGTTCCCATTCTTCGGCTTTACGGTGGATAACATCGTCGACAAAGCGCACAAAGTGCTTAACGCGTGATCCACAGCGTGGGCCAGGCATCTGGCCCATGCCAGTTATCACAGCTAGGCTCCTGGGCGTAGCGCACCAGGCGAAACCGCTGTCCATCATAGCGCCAGCGGGTCTGGATACCGCAATCTGCCATCCCTCGTCCTTTGGCGAGGGTTACCAGCTCCCGCGACTTCTCGTCAAACGTGGCGTTGGTCAACTCCATATCGCGACTTTCCGCATCCGTTTTAAAAGGCAGGCTCAGGCGTACCGCGCGTGAAGTCATAGGGTTAGTGCGTGAAACCACCCACGCCAGATCGATGGTGTTATACGCCCCGGCCTCACAGCCAATCATCAGCAGCGCTTTATCATCCGTCAGGGCCGTAACGCGCATCTCGCGCCGCAGCGGATCGATCGAGCAGCGAATACCGTTGATCCGCCAGTTACCGTAGTCCAGCAGTTCACTGCGCTCCTGCTGTGTGAGAGGCGTTGGCGTTGGATTAATGACCGCCACGCCTTTCAGTGCGGGAGCCGGAGGAACGCTGAGCGGAGGCTCGTCGCCTTTTTCGATCCATGCGGTTTCGCTACCGACCCGTTTTTGTTGGGCGTCGATAAACAGCAGCGCGGCTTTTAGCCCATCCAGTGACAGGGTTTGCGACCCTTTTTGCAGGGTTATCGCCTTCGCGTCCTGTACGGTTTGTAAAAAGGCGCTGATGGTCGCCGGATCGTCGGTCATCAGTTGCCGGGGAGTAATACGCCAGTGTTCGCCGCGAAGCGAGAGCGGCGCGCCATCCAGGAGCAGACGCGGCGCAATATCGCTCTCTTTGACAGTGGATGTTTCCAACCCACCCAGTTCAATACGCAACACGGCGTCGGTATGCGCCCCGGCGCTGCGGCTTAAGGTCATGACCAGGCCGTGATGTTCAACGGTATTGCGCGCCACGCAAAAGTTTTGGTTATTGCACGTTACCTGCCAGTCAGAAAACGCTTGCTGAGCGGGTGCAGCCCACAGCAAACGGACGGGTAGCAACCCGAGCAGGAAAAGCAAAATAACGCGATAGCGCATGGACGGTACAACCCCGAAGTCAAAACACACAGCCTAAGCGGTATCTTCCTTGCGCGACTGATGTGGCTCAATAAGAATCGTCGGATTGGCCGAAAATTTGTAAAGAAATATAAATCCCGTGCATTAATCCATGAGATGCGACGACTGCAAATAGTTCAGTAAAAGCACCGTTTTACCGTCACGGATCTCACCCGTTTTAATCATTTCCAGCGCCTGTGCGAACGGCAGCTCCAGAACCTCAATATCTTCATCTTCCACACCGCCGCCGGCGTTTGCCCGCTGACTGTCGCTGTATTGCGCGATAAAGAAATGGATCAGCTCCGTTACGCCGCCCGGCGACATGTAGAGTTCGAACAGTTTACGCACTTCACCCACTTCATAGCCGGTCTCTTCAATCGCCTCTTTACGAATACACGCTTCCGGTTCGTCGTTATCCAGTAGCCCGGCGCAGGTTTCAATCAGTTGACCATCTTCGTTACCGTTGACCCAGGTGGCGACACGAAACTGGCGGATTAACACCACTGTTTTCTTCTCCGGGTTATACAGCAGGATAGTAGCGCCGTTACCGCGATCGTAAACCTCGCGCTTATGACGAATCACCTCCCCAGTGCTACGGGTCAGGTCATAGGTAATATTGCGCAGGATGAAGTAGTTATCGGAGAGGACTTTATCTTTGATGAGGGTAATTTTTTGCGACATACCGGCTCCACAGCAAGAAGTGAGAAATAATACTACGCCGTGAAACCGGGTTTGTCTTGGAACAATGTAGGCCTGATAAGCAAAGCGCCATCAGGCATGCATGCGGCACATTGCCGGATGGCAACGCTAACGCGTTTTATCCGGCCTACTCGCCGATTAATGAGATTTGACTGATTTTACGCCCAGCCAGTCGACTATCCCCTGGGCAGCATGCCGTCCTTCCGCCATGGCCGTCACCACCAGGTCCGCACCGCGTACCGCGTCGCCACCGGCAAAGATTTTCGGATTACTGGTTTGATATCGGTATGCGCTTTCAACATCGGCAGCAATGCGCCCCCAGTTATCGACCTTAACGCCATGCGACTCCAGCCACGGCATGCCGTGCGGGTGAAAGCCAAACGCCATGATCACCGCATCTGCGGGCATGACAAACTCACTCCCGGCGATGGGAACCGGGCGTCGGCGGCCCTGCGCATCCGGCTCGCCAAGCTGTGTACGTAAAAAACGCACGCCGCTGACTCGCCCATCGGCATGCAACACCAGCTCAACCGGCTGGACGTTAAACTCGAAGTTTGCTCCTTCTTCCCGAGCGTTCTTCACCTCTTTTTTCGAACCGGGCATATTGGCTTCATCACGACGATAGGCGCAGGTCACCTGGCTTGCGCCATGGCGCAGTGCGGTACGCACGCAGTCCATTGCCGTATCGCCTCCGCCCAGTACAACCACGTTTAGTCCGGCGGTGTCGATATACGGCTCGTCAGGCAGCTCTTCCAGCCCCATCACCTGCTTAGTGTTGCCGATCAGGAACGGCAGCGCATCATATACGCCAGGCGCGTCTTCATTCGGCAGATCCGCCTTCATGGAACGATAGGTTCCTACGCCCACGAACACGGCATCGTAATCCTCCAGCAGCGTTTCAAGCGCGACATCCTTACCTACTTCACAGTTCAGTTCGAAATGAATACCCATGGCGCTGAAGATTTCACGACGGCGCGCCAGCAGCGATTTGTCCAGCTTGAAGGCCGGAATGCCGAACGTCAGCAAACCGCCGATTTCAGGATGGCGATCGTACACGGTGGCGCTGATACCGCTGCGCGCCAGCACATCGGCGCAGGCCAGACCCGCCGGGCCTGCGCCGATGATAGCAACCCGCTTGTCCACTTTCTGCACGTGGCTTAAGTCCGGTCGCCATCCTTTGCTCAGGGCACGATCGGAGATGTAACGCTCAATATTACCGATAGTCACCGCGCCCTGTTCGCTACGTACCGTGCATGCTCCTTCGCAAAGCCGGTCCTGTGGACACACGCGCCCGGTCACTTCCGGCAGGCAGTTAGTCTGGTGAGAAAGCTCAACCGCCGCATCGATGTTCCCGGCTTTGACCAGTTCAATCCACTGAGGAATATGGTTATGCAGTGGGCAGGTCCATTCGCAAATACTGTGGTCGCCGCATTTCAGGCAGCGGGATGCTTCCCGTTCCGCCTGCGCCGTACGAAACGGCAAATAGATCTCTTCAAAGCTGGTTTTACGGGCCTCAATCGCCAGCTTATCCGGCTCGCCCCGCGCAGGCGTCGCCTGCATTTGCTCACGTTTGGTGATGACATGTGGAACAAAATCGGTAGCGCTGGCATGCCATGGCTGGCTTTCCAGACTGGCGGTACGCAGCCTGCGCGCTTTTGACAGGCCGGTAAGCGAATTTTCCGTCACCAGCTGTAACGCCTGTGCCGGACAGTTCTCGACGCAGGCAGGTCCCTGTTCGCGTCCCTGACACAAATCACATTTGTGCGCGGTGGCTTTCACCTTCCCTTTGGCTACGGGAGTGAGTACGATCTGCATCGTGCCGAAAGGACAGGCTACAACGCATGATTTACAGCCAATGCACTTTTGCGGATTCACCTGCACGCTGTCGTTATCATGGCTGATTGCCCCGTTCGGGCAACTTCTGGCGCAGGGCGCATCTTCACAGTGGTGGCAGGTCACTGCGCTACGCTGCTGCTGATGTTTAATGACGGTAATTCGGGGCTGGAAATGCCTCTGGCTCAGGACATGCTGCTCGTCGTTGTGAGCCATGACGCAGGCGACCTCACAGGCATGGCATCCCAGGCACTGCTGGCTATTGACCATAATAAAACGATTCATGGCTTCCTTCTTTTTTGGTTGCAAAAACCTTATTCTTTATAAGAGTGTTATTAACCGACACGGAAGGAAGCGGCAATGTTCATTTGCCCAGGAAGCACAACTATTTATCCAGAACCTGTGGCAGATCAATTTATTTCATCGCATATGAAATTGTGTTTCAGTTACCATCCAGTTTCATGGCGTTTTATTAACATTTATCAAATACACCGCATCGTTCAGGCTGTTTTAAGGCGCGACGTGTATTGTGTGAGGATGCACAAGTGACGGTAAAGCGTCCGGTCTCGGCCAGTCTGGCTAAAGCTTTTTTTTACATCGTGCTGTTGTCGATTCTCTCAACGGGTATTGCGTTGCTCACGCTGACCAGCAGCTTGCGCGATGCCGAAGCCATCAACGTTGCTGGCTCATTGCGCATGCAAAGTTATCGTCTGGGTTACGATCTACAAAGCCAAAGCGCACAGCTCAACGCTCATCGCCAGCTTTTTCAGCAGGCGCTAAACTCACCGGCGCTTCAGAACCTGAACGCGTGGTATGTGCCACAAGCGGTAAAAATCCGCTATGGACGTCTGCATGCTAACTGGCTGGAAATGAACGCCCGTCTGATTGATGGCGATTTAAAATGGTACCAGACCAATATCAACAACTACGTCGATCAAATCGATCTCTTTGTGCTGGCGCTGCAGCATTATGCCGAACGCAAAGTGATGCTGGTTTTTGGAATTTCACTGGCGGGTGGGATCGGCATATTCACTCTCGTCTTCTTTACCTTGCGGCGAATTCGCCAGCAGGTGGTGCGTCCGCTGAATAAGCTGGTGATGGCCAGCCAGCACATCGAACACGGGCAGTTTGATATCCCGCCGCTGGATACCGGTTTGCCCAACGAACTTGGGTTGCTGGGTAAAACCTTCAGCCAGATGTCGAGTGAATTACACAAACTGTACCGCTCGCTGGAAGCTTCGGTCGCTGAGAAGACCCACGATCTCCACGAAGCCAACCGCCGTCTGGAGGTGTTGTATCAGTGTTCCCAGGCATTAAATACCAGTCAGATTGACGTACACTGTTTCCGCCATATTTTACAGATTGTCCGCGAGCATGACGCCGCGTATTTCCTGGAACTCACCGTCGGCGATAACTGGCGGATTAGCGAAGGGACTAAAAGTCCTGAGTTACCAATGCAGATCCTGCCAGTCACCATGCAGGAAACCGTTTACGGGGAACTGCACTGGCAAAGTCCCAACGCCAACGCTTCCACTCCGCTGCTCAACAGCGTCTCCTCAATGCTGGGACGCGGGTTGTACTTCAACCAGGCGCAAAAACATTTCCAGCAGTTGTTGTTAATGGAGGAGCGGGCGACGATTGCACGCGAGCTGCACGACTCGCTGGCGCAGGTGCTCTCTTATTTACGTATTCAGCTCACGCTATTGAAGCGCTCGATCCCGGAAGATAACGCCCCGGCGCAAAGCATTATGGCGGATTTCTCCCAGGCGCTGAATGATGCCTACCGCCAGTTGCGCGAACTGCTCACCACCTTCCGCCTGACTTTACAGCAGGCCGATCTTCCCTCAGCCCTGCATGAAATGCTGGAAACGCTGCAAAATCAGACCTCGGCTAAACTGACGCTGGATTGCCGATTGCCGACGCTGGCGCTGGACGCGCAAATGCAGGTGCATCTGCTGCAGATCGTCCGTGAAGCGGTGTTGAACGCGATTAAGCATGCCAACGCAACCGAAATTGCCGTCAGTTGCGTAACAGCACCCGATGGTAATCATACGGTTTATATCCGCGATAACGGCATCGGCATTGGCGAGCCGCATGAGCCTACGGGGCACTATGGGTTAAATATTATGCGCGAGCGGGCGGAAAGGCTGAGCGGCACGCTGACCTTCTCTCAACCCTCCGGAGGGGGTACGCTGGTGAGTATCAGTTTTCGTTCGGCAGAATCCGACGGTGAACTAACGTAAAGAACCGCAAAGTGCCGTCGGGGCTGGATCCAGGCCTGACGGCGTTGGCACAAAAGGTATGCTGTAAACGGGCATGATAATTTACATTATCTTCTTTTTTTCTCCACGTTTGACCCGTACCTTGCCGCTAAAGTGAAGCAAGTCATACCCATAACGATACGCAGAAACACGAGGTCCCCTTTTAATGGCGAATTTTTTCATCGATCGCCCCATTTTTGCCTGGGTGTTAGCTATCCTGTTGTGCCTGACAGGAGCCCTGGCTATTTTTTCGCTGCCCGTTGAGCAATATCCCGATCTGGCGCCGCCAAACGTGCGGATAACCGCGAACTACCCTGGCGCATCCGCACAAACGCTGGAAAACACCGTCACCCAGGTTATCGAGCAGAACATGACCGGTCTCGATAATCTGATGTATATGTCATCGCAGAGCAGTGGGACAGGCCAGGCATCGGTTACGCTGAGCTTCGTCGCCGGAACCGATCCTGACGAGGCCGTCCAGCAGGTGCAAAACCAGCTACAGTCGGCAATGCGTAAGCTTCCGCAGGCGGTACAGGATCAGGGGGTCACGGTGCGTAAGACCGGGGACACCAACATTCTGACCATCGCCTTCGTCTCCACTGATGGCTCAATGGATAAGCAGGACATCGCTGACTACGTCGCCAGTAATATCCAGGATCCGCTCAGCCGTATAAACGGCGTGGGCGATATTGATGCTTACGGTTCACAATATTCCATGCGAATCTGGCTCGACCCGGCCAAACTCAACAGCTTTCAAATGACCGCCAAAGATGTGACCGACGCTATCGAGTCACAGAATGCGCAGATTGCCGTCGGACAGCTTGGCGGTACACCTTCGGTGGACAAGCAGGCGCTAAATGCAACAATCAACGCCCAGTCTTTGCTGCAGACTCCGGATGAATTCCGCGCGATTACGCTACGCGTCAACCAGGATGGCTCAGAAGTTAAACTGGGCGATGTGGCGACGGTCGAAATGGGCGCGGAAAAGTATGACTACCTCAGCCGCTTCAACGGCAACCCGGCTTCCGGTCTGGGGGTAAAACTGGCCTCCGGCGCTAATGAAATGGCAACGGCGGAGCTGGTTATCGACCGCCTGAACGAGCTTTCGCAGTATTTTCCGCACGGGCTGGAGTACAAGGTAGCGTATGAAACCACCTCCTTTGTCAAAGCCTCAATTATCGACGTGGTGAAAACGCTGCTGGAAGCGATCGCGCTGGTATTCCTCGTGATGTACCTGTTCCTGCAAAACTTCCGCGCCACGCTGATTCCTACCATCGCCGTTCCCGTGGTCCTGATGGGCACCTTCTCGGTGCTCTACGCCTTTGGCTACAGCGTTAACACCCTGACGATGTTTGCGATGGTGCTGGCGATCGGTCTGCTGGTCGATGACGCCATTGTGGTGGTGGAAAACGTCGAGCGTATAATGAGCGAGGAAGGCCTTTCGCCGCGGGAAGCGACGCGGAAATCGATGGGTCAAATCCAGGGCGCGCTGGTCGGTATCGCGATGGTACTGTCGGCGGTGTTTATCCCAATGGCCTTCTTCGGCGGCACCACCGGGGCTATTTACCGCCAGTTCTCGATAACCATCGTCTCCGCGATGGTGCTGTCTGTTCTGGTAGCGATGATCCTCACCCCTGCCCTGTGCGCCACCCTGCTCAAACCGCTGCATAAGGGCGAACATCACGGGCAAACCGGTTTCTTTGGCTGGTTTAACCGCATGTTTAATCGCAACGCCGAACGCTACGAAAAAGGCGTCGCCAGGATCCTGCACCGCAGCCTGCGCTGGATACTGATCTACGGCCTGTTGCTCGGCGGTATGGTTTTCCTTTTCCTGCGCCTGCCAACCTCCTTCCTGCCCCTGGAAGACCGCGGCATGTTTACAACCTCGGTGCAGTTGCCCAGCGGCTCCACGCAGCAACAAACATTGAAAGTGGTTGAGGAGGTGGAGAAGTATTACTTCACCCATGAGAAAGACAACATTACGTCAGTCTTTTCCACGGTCGGCTCCGGCCCTGGCGGGAACGGTCAAAACGTGGCGCGTATGTTTGTCCGCTTAAAAGACTGGGATGAGCGCGACACCACGACCGGAACCTCTTTCGCCATCATTGAACGTGCGACCAAAGCCTTTAACAAGATTAAAGAAGCCCGCGTCTTCGCCAGCAGCCCTCCAGCTATCAGCGGCCTCGGAAGCTCTGCCGGTTTCGATATGGAGCTGCAGGATCACGCCGGTGCGGGCCATGATGCGTTAATGGCCGCGCGAGACAAGCTTATCGAACTGGCCGGGAAAGACGCCTCCCTGACCCGCGTTCGTCATAATGGTCTGGACGACAGCCCGCAGTTGCAAATTGATATCGATCAGCGCAAAGCCCAGGCACTGGGCGTTTCCATTGATGATATCAACGACACATTGCAAACGGCCTGGGGCTCCAGCTACGTCAATGACTTTATGGACCGGGGGCGCGTGAAGAAGGTTTACGTACAGGCGGCGGCAAAATATCGCATGCTTCCGGACGACATCAACCTGTGGTACGTCCGCAACAATAGCGGCGGCATGGTGCCTTTCTCGGCCTTTGCCACGTCACGCTGGGAAACGGGTTCACCGCGTCTGGAACGCTATAACGGCTACTCTGCCGTCGAGATTGTCGGCGAAGCCGCGCCGGGCGTCAGTACCGGTACGGCAATGGACATAATGGAATCGCTGGTGCGCCAGTTGCCGACCGGATTCGGCCTCGAATGGACTGCGATGTCCTATCAGGAACGGCTGTCGGGTTCTCAGGCTCCCGCCCTGTACGCCATTTCTCTGTTGGTGGTATTCCTGTGTCTGGCGGCTCTGTACGAAAGCTGGTCGGTTCCCTTCTCCGTCATGCTGGTGGTGCCGCTGGGGGTCATTGGCGCGCTGCTCGCCACCTGGATGCGTGGCCTGGAAAACGACGTGTACTTCCAGGTTGGGTTACTCACCGTTATCGGCCTTTCGGCGAAGAACGCGATATTGATTGTTGAATTCGCCAATGAAATGAACGAGAAAGGACACGACTTGCTCGACGCCACCCTGCATGCCTGTCGCCAACGCTTACGACCAATTCTGATGACGTCGCTGGCGTTTATCTTTGGGGTGCTGCCGATGACCATCAGCAGTGGCGCAGGTTCCGGAGGTCAACATGCGGTGGGGACGGGCGTAATGGGCGGGATGATTTCAGCCACTATCCTGGCGATTTACTTCGTTCCTCTGTTCTTTGTGCTGGTGCGCAGACGCTTCCCGTTGAAGCCACGCCCAGAATAATCGGACACAAAAAAGGCGACTTACGTTGAGTCGCCTTTTTTTATCCTTTGCAGGATATGAATTTCTTCCAGAAAATTATTTACGAAGCATCACTTCGATAAAGTCTTTCCAGTTCCCCAGTTCACGTTCAATCATAACAACCTCTCTTATTATTATGGGCATTCTACGAAATCATCATCTTTAAAAGAAGGCAATTTAACCGATGGTTGTGATTACTTCCTCCAGTGCTGGGGTATATGTAATCACTATGCGCTAAACCCATAAATTTTATGTGACTTACTGCAATATTTTGAAATATTCATACATCATCTACTACTTTGTCAATTCTGATGGAAAAACAGGCTGATGCAAACAGGCAAAATCTGATTTTCAGTTTCCCGCGAGTTTTGGAACTTTCAGGAATCATTATTCACCATTCAACAACAATGTTATATTTTTCTATAACGATTCGATGACAATATGTATTATTCATAGTTATAGAATACGAGAATAAATATTCAATTTATGTCAATAAGGATTCAAATGATTACCCTCTACGGCATTAAGAATTGCGACACGATTAAAAAGGCCAGACGCTGGCTCGAAGACAATGGGGTCGAATACCGCTTTCATGATTATCGCGTCGACGGCCTGGACAATGCGCTATTGCACTCTTTTATTAACGAATTAGGCTGGGAGCCATTGCTCAATACGCGTGGAACCACCTGGCGTAAACTGGATGAAGCTACACGCAGTAAAATCACAGATGCCTCCTCTGCCGCCGCGTTGATGATTGAAATGCCAGCAATTATCAAACGCCCATTGCTCTGCGCGCCGGGTAAGCCTATGCTGCTTGGTTTCAGTGAATCCAGTTATACTCTGTTTTTAAATGAGGTGTAGTCTATGTCGTGCCCGGTTATTGAGCTGACACAGCAGCTTATTCGCCGTCCTTCCCTGAGCCCGGATGATGCCGGGTGCCAGGCGTTAATGATTGAACGCCTGCGCGCGGTAGGTTTTACCGTTGAGCGTATGGATTTTGGTGACACACAGAATTTTTGGGCATGGCGCGGTAAAGGTGAGACTCTGGCATTTGCCGGTCACACTGACGTAGTGCCTGCTGGCGATGTTGATCGTTGGATTAACCCCCCGTTCGAACCGACCATTCGCGATGGCATGTTGTTCGGGCGTGGCGCAGCGGATATGAAAGGTTCGCTGGCGGCGATGGTCGTGGCCGCAGAGCGTTTTGTTGCCCAGCATCCAAACCATCAGGGTCGTCTGGCGTTTTTGATAACGTCCGACGAGGAAGCCAGCGCTAAAAACGGCACCGTGAAGGTAGTTGAAGCGCTGATGGCGCGTAATGAGCGACTGGATTATTGTCTGGTTGGCGAGCCGTCCAGTACGGAGATCGTTGGCGACGTGGTGAAAAATGGACGTCGCGGTTCACTGACCTGCAACCTGACCATTCACGGCGTGCAGGGCCACGTAGCCTATCCGCATCTGGCCGATAACCCGGTACACCGCGCGGCGCCAATGCTCAACGAACTGGTGGCGATTGAGTGGGATCAGGGTAACGAATTCTTCCCGGCGACCAGCATGCAGATTGCCAATATTCAGGCAGGTACCGGCAGCAACAACGTTATCCCGGGCGAACTGTTTATCCAGTTCAACTTCCGCTTCAGCACTGAGCTGACCGATGAGATGATTAAAGCACGAGTTCACGCGCTGTTGGAGAAACATCAGCTCCGTTATACCGTCGACTGGTGGCTTTCCGGTCAGCCTTTCCTGACAGAACGCGGTAAACTGGTTGATGCGGTGGTGAACGCCATTGAGCACTATAATGAGATTAAACCGCAGTTACTGACTACAGGCGGGACGTCCGACGGGCGTTTTATTGCTCGCATGGGGGCGCAGGTAGTAGAACTTGGGCCGGTCAACGCCACTATTCATAAAATTAATGAATGTGTTAATGCCGCCGACCTGCAGCTGCTTGCCCGAATGTATCAACGTATCATGGAACAACTCGTCGCCTGATGAGTGTTCCTGTAAGAGGAAATGAGCATGGATTGGCTGGCAAAGTACTGGTGGATTCTGGTGTTGGTGTTTTTGGTAGGCGTACTGCTGAACGTGATTAAAGATCTCAAGCGCGTCGACCACAAGAAATTTCTTGCGAATAAGCCGGAACTTCCCCCGCATCGTGACTTTAACGATAAATGGGATGACGACGACGATTGGCCGAATAAGGATCAACCGAAGAAATAAGCCAACGTGAGCCGGATGGTGGTTTCGCATCACCATCCGGACTACGGGTTAAATCATCTCAATCACATCATCATCGTGAGGCTTACCACCGCTCAGCGCTTCATCAAAGTAGTGCTTCGGTACGGTAAAACGCAAATGATCGAGCGCAAACTGCATGCTGCGTTCATCAATGGCGTGCCCCAGATTTTCAACGATATCCAGCGTCACATCCCCACCGGCGCGAATTAACGCCTCCTGCGCGGCAACGGCGTGAGATAACTCAATCACCCGGTCTTCACCGCCGTGAATCAAGTGCACCGTAGTCGCAGTGGTTGCCGTCTCCGGTAAAGTGGCATAGCGACCATTGAAGGCAATGACCCGCGACGCCAGCCCCGGCTCGGCTTTGATGCTCTCAAGCGACATAATAGAACCCTGAGAAAAACCAATCAGCGCGGTAGCCTGCGGTGAAACGCCGCTTTGCTTCTGCCAGTAACGCACTGTTTCGATAAACACTGGCATAATCGCGTCAATACGCGCCTGGCGGTTCTCTTCCGTTACGCCCTGCACCGAAAACCACTGACGTCCAGAAGTTGTACCGTAAGGCTCTGCCCCGCCAATGCTAACGATTAGCGCATCCGGAAACAGCGGCGCAAACCAGGAGCCAATTTCCCCCATGGCAACCGGGTTATCGCCGACGCCATGAAACAGCAACAATAGCTGTTGAGCGGGTTTATCGGGACTTTGAACAACAAAATGGTCATGTTTCATGGCGATCTCCTTAACTGATGAGAATCATTCTACGCCGCTTAACCGCAATGACCATGCCAGGAAATTGAAGAAGTTAGTGAAAAAATTGCCATTGCATAATGCGATTATGTAGCCGCTGTTCACGTTCAGCGTCCAGCTGTTTTAAGGCCTGCGCAGCCTCAGCGCGCTGAACCGCCAGCAGCGCTTTGCGACCTGAGATCTTCAGCCGTTGGCATAATTCGGCGTCGCTGTGTTTAGCCTGTAAACGCCCGCGAAGCGCCGGAAGAGGCAGTTCGCTGTGCTCAAGCAGACGACTCAGACAGCCCAGCGATGTCAGCAATGGTCGATGCGCGAAGGCAAACCCAGCCAGCTCAGCCCAGTCATCCTCATTAAGCGTAGCCTCTTTCAGCGGGGTCAGCGGAATGTGCTCTCCATTCCACTGCGCAAGAATTTCCGCATCCCTGCGCAGGCGCTGGTGTTCCCGCTGGGCAAGGCGTTTACCCGCTTCGCTGATGGGAAGTATCGCCATAGCGGTGTAACAGCCGCTGCTGGCTTCCCGATGATTGCCCATCCGTACCAGCACAAAACCGCAGCGTTGCCAGAAACGCCATAGTTCAGCCGTATAACCAAAGCTGACGGACAGATAATCACACTGCATGGAATAACGCAGGGCCTGCATAATCAACTGCTGCCCGATACCTTCTCGCTGGCGCGAGGGATGAACCGCAATTCGGCTAACCCGTCGCCCGACAAGCGTCGCCGCCAACGGGTCACCGCCATGCGCCGCCAGTGACTGTGCAACCAGATTGCCTCTTGGTCGGCGATATCCGGCCCAGACGGCCTGGCTTAATTCTGCGGTTAATCCCCCCTCATCGACCAGCCAGACGGCTCCCGCCACCGAGTCAGCAGCCGAAGCCTGAAGGAAATGCTGCCCTGGCGCATCCATCATCCGCCGCAGGTCCAGTGGCGAGGTGCGATAATGCGCCCCGGAAAGCAGTTGATATACCGCTAACGGCAGCGCCGGGTTTGTATGCCAGGCGCGTTGCTCAAACGCCGAGAAGTGCAAATCCCCCAATGGGGTATGCGTGAACGTTTCATCATCAAACACCAGCGCATCGCTGACGATTTGCTCCAGCGGACATCCCTGCGCCCAGCGTACAGGTTGTTGCAACTCATAGCGTCGAAGATTGGGGAAGCGGGCGCAGAATTTCAGCAAGAAGCCTCTGCCAGTCCCCTCGTAGCCCTGAACGGTGGTGGTTAACAGTGTACGAGGAAAACGCGCCACCAGTTGGTGCAGCAGCGGCGCGGGGATCGCGGCGGCTTCATCTACAATCAGCCAGTCTGCGGTTGCAGAACTGCTTAACAGCGCATCCGGGGCCATGAAGCGGTAACGCTCTGCGGCAAATTGCGCCAGCACATCGGTTGCCGCTTTGGCAGGCGCGGTAACAATCGCTGTCCCGTTGATACGTGCTATCAGTTGCCCCGCCAGCGCGGATTTGCCCCGGCCACGTGCGGCAGTGACCGCAACCACGCCGGGAGGCATCTCCAGCAACTGCGCTAAAATCAGCGCCTGTTCAGGCTGAGGTTCACCGGTTGCCGCGTGCCAGTCTGCACGAACAGGAAAACCTGGGCTGGATGCAGGCAGATGCTGTTGCCAGTGCAGAGCCTGTCCATCACGGGAAATCACCCGTTTGACGTGTTCAACAAAATGCGGCGTTGGAATCGGGTCTGCGCAGTCGCTCCAGCGCAGTGAATCCGCGTCCGGATAGGTCTGCCAGCTATGCCAGGGTGGAGTAAGCAAAACCAGCCAGCTTCCGGCAATCAGCGTTCCGCTTAAGGCGGCAAATGCCGCAGCGTCAAATCCCTGCCCTGCGTCAAAAACCGCATGACGGAACTCGCGCCCCAGTAACGTTTGCAGCGCCTGCGGCGTGCAGTTCGGCTCAGCAGGGGCTTGCGCCCCTACCCATAGCCAGTCGCCGGGTAACATGTTGCATAGCGCTAATGCCCGCTCCCGACACCAGTTCCCTTCGCCGCTGATAATCAGCAGACGACGGATCCCTTCGCGGCTCATCTGTTCGGTTAACGCGCTCAGCGCCGTGATATCAGACATCCCTGCCTCTGTATCTTAAATGCCTTTACCAAAAGTATTACATTGTCCCGGATCGCCGCTGTCAAAACCGCGTTTGAACCAGGTAAAACGCTGCTCGGAAGTACCATGGGTAAAGCTGTCCGGCACAACGCGTCCTTGTCCCTGCTGCTGCAGGCGATCGTCGCCAATGGCCTGAGCGGCGTTCAGCGCTTCTTCCAGGTCACCGGACTCCAGCACGCCCTGCTGCTGCATACTGTGGCCCCAGACGCCGGCAAAGCAGTCCGCCTGCAGTTCCATACGCACGGAAAGACGATTTACCTCAGCCTGTGAGGCATTCTGCTGCATCTGGCGAACTTTCGGTTCAATACCCAGCAGTTTCTGCACATGGTGACCCACTTCATGGGCGATAACATAACCCTGAGCAAAATCACCATCGGCGCCCAGTTTGTTTTTCATGTCATCATAGAATGAGAGGTCGATATATACCGTGCCATCTGCCGGGCAATAAAACGGTCCCATCACGGACTGGCCCGCGCCGCAGCCGGTTCGCGTTGCTCCGCGATACATCACCAGCTTCGGTTGTTGGTAGGTCCGCCCCATTTTTTCAAACTGCTGTCCCCAGGTATCTTCCGTGGTGGCCAAAATTACCGAGGTAAATTTCGCTGCTTCATCATCATTTGGGCTGATGGAGTGTGATGATTGCTGTTGGGAAACAGGCTGACCGGTCATTAATCCGGTGAGATCCACGCCATAATAACCTGCGACAAGCACCACGATCAGCAGGATGATGCCGCCTTTACCACTGGGCAAACGAAAACCAGGGCCGCCCATAGAGGGGCCACCGCCGGAGCTGTTTCGTCTGTCTTCCACATTGTCACTTTCACGACGCCCTTGCCAGCGCATAATCACCTCAACTTTTTATTCATTATGATGATGATCGTAGGCGGTTCGGAACAGGATTACCATAAGAAACAGTAATCAAAATCAGCGGGATTGATGAGCCGGAGAGCGATCGCCGGCTCAGAGGGAGGATTAGTCTAACTTCACACCCAGACGATGCGCGACGGCTTCATAGGCTTCGATCAGCCCGCCCAGGCTCTGGCGGAAGCGATCTTTGTCCATTTTATCCAGCGTTTCTTTGTCCCACAGACGACTGCCGTCCGGTGAAAACTCATCGCCCAGAACCACTTCACCTTTATACAAACCGAACTCAAGTTTGAAGTCGACCAGAATCAGACCCGCATCATCAAACATCTTTTTCAGCACGTCGTTGGCTTTGTAGGTCAGCTCTTTCATACGCGCCAGATTCTCTTTGCTCACCCAACCAAAAGTTTCGCAATAGGAATCGTTAATCATTGGATCGTGCATAGCATCGTTTTTCAGGAACAGATCAAACAGCGGCGGATTCAGTTCAATACCTTCCTCAACGCCTAAACGCTTAACCAGTGAGCCTGCCGCGCGGTTACGTACCACACATTCAACCGGTACCATCTCCAGTTTTTTCACCAGACATTCAGTATCGGAAAGCAGTCGCTCCATCTGGGTAGGAATGCCCGCTTCTTGCAGTTTAGTCATAATGAAATGGTTGAACTTGTTGTTCACCATGCCTTTACGGTCAAACTGTTCAATGCGCGCGCCATCCCCTGCTGACGTATCATTGCGGAATTCGAGCACCAACAGGTCCGGGTTTTCCGTGCTGTATACGGTCTTCGCTTTACCACGATACAACTCAGCTTGCTTTTGCATCTTTATTACTCCTGGGTGTGAATTAACGATAAATATTGCGTTTTTCTGCCGACGCACACGTTTGCGTATCATATCAGAAAAAAAGGGCTGGAGTTATCCAGCCCTTTATTTTTACTTACTGAACGCGGCCTGGAAGACGGCGACCAGCGCGTCGTTCTGGCTTTGCGTCAGGGTATGCCCCTTCGGATCGATAAACTGCAAACTACTGCGGTTGTCTAAATCACCAACCTGCAGTTTGTAGTCGCCGGATACCAGACCCGGATCGCTTGCGCCCAACTCCTGCCAGTTGCTATCGGACAGTGGTTTGTAGGTGACGGCGATGCTGCCCTGAGAGCGGGTGCTGTCGGTCACTTTCATCCCCACTTTCTCAAGCGCTGCCGGCAGACGCTGCCATACCACGTTGAACGGTCCACGTACCACCAGCATCGGTAAACCGGTGTCATCGGCGGCGCTCTGAACATCCATGGTGGCTGCCGAGCGGTTTTGCGCGGCATTCGCGGCGTCGGTGGCGTTCTTATCCAGACCAGCAGAGATAACGTTCATCATCTCAGCGCTGTAACGCTGCATTGATGCCGCATCGGCTACGGGTTTACCCGCCTGCTCGAGGTTAATCAGTTTCACCGTTACCGCTTGCTGATAGCCCTGCGGTTTAACCGAGATTTGATAACGTCCACGGTACTGCTCGTCTTCATCCAGACGGTTCCAGTTAACCCAATCGGTGGTCAAAGTCTGACTGGCATCATCACGTTTGGTGATCGTGTAGTTTTTAGACTGAATGACGCTAACGACCTGTGGCCACAACGTGTTTCCACGACCATTTTCCACCAGCAACGTCGACGTATCACCCGCGATCTGAGTGCGAGCGCCGGTGACAAGTGCTAACGGCTGAGCCGGTGGGCGAATGTCCAGCGCTTTACCCACGGCACCGCTGCCGTTGGTTACCGGGATGTTATAGTCACCCGACATAACCGGCAGAATCATTCCGGCTGGAGCGTGAAGCTCAGCAAGCGGTGCGGCCTCCAGATAGGATTCATCACCGCTCACCTGGCGCTTATAACGCGAGTCAGAACTACAGGCCGCGAGCAACATAACAAGCGAAACACCCGCAACCTTGGCCAGGCGCGACTTTTGTACTGAGTAAGCCATCAAATCTCCCTAAACTTTACAGCAAACCGGCATGCTTAAGCGCCGCTTTGACGATTTCACGAGCATTGTCCGTGATTGGCGTCATCGGCAGACGTAGCGTATCGGTCGCCACAAGTCCCAACTCCTTACACGCCCATTTCACTGGGATAGGATTGGGTTCGACAAATAGTTTGTTGTGTAACGGCATCAGACGCTGGTTAATCACCCACGCCTCGGCAAAGTGTCCGGCTGCCGCCAGTTTGCACATTTCAGCCATGTCACGCGCCGCAACGTTAGACGTTACGGAAATCACGCCATGACCACCGAGCTGCATAAAATCCAGTCCGGTTGCGTCATCACCGCTGAGCAGAATGAAGTCGTCTGAAACCAGCTCTTTGATCTGGTGAACGCGACTTAAGTTCCCCGTGGCCTCTTTAATAGCGATAATATTTTTTACTTTCGCCAGGCGACCAACGGTTTCCGGCAGCATATCGCAGCCGGTACGGGACGGCACATTATACAGAATTTGCGGCAGGTCAGTATGTTCAGCGATGGCTTTGAAATGCTGGAACAAACCTTCCTGGGTTGGGCGGTTGTAGTAAGGCGTCACCGTCAGGCAGCCGACAACACCACTGTCGTTGAAACGCTGCGTCAGACTAATGGCTTCCGCGGTCGCATTGGCGCCGGTTCCGGCTATCACCGGAATACGCCCGTCGGCCAACTCCAGGGTCATCATCACCACATCGCCATGCTCATCATGACTCAGGGTGGCAGACTCACCGGTGGTGCCAACCGAAACGATCGCCGAGGTGCCGCTGGCGACATGATAATCAATCAGTTTTTTCAGGCTCGACCGGCAGACTTTACCTTTCTCATCCATCGGCGTAACAAGCGCGACAATACTTCCCGTGAACATGGGCCATCCTCTGTGCAAACAAGTGTCTCAATGGTACGTTTGGTACGACAATAAAAGCAAGCGACCAGAGCCGTTCTGATTGTTGTATGCATGTTTTTTTTATGCTTTCCTTATGATTACCTCACCGCTCAAAGGAAGAACAGGTTTGACATCGTCATCGCAACACTATCTGGTCATTACTGCGCTGGGTGCTGACCGCCCAGGAATTGTGAACACCATCACGCGTCATGTCAGCAGTTGCGGCTGTAATATCGAAGACAGCCGGTTGGCCATGCTGGGTGACGAGTTCACGTTTATCATGTTGCTGTCGGGCACCTGGAATGCCATTACCCTGATTGAATCAACCTTACCATTGAAAGGTGCAGAGCTGGATTTACTGATCGTGATGAAGCGCACGACCGCGCGCCCCCGTCCGGCGATGCCCGCGACGGTATGGGTTCAAGTCGATGTCCCTGATTCTCCACATTTGATTGAACGCTTTACCGCCCTGTTTGACAGCCACCAAATGAATATTGCGGAACTGGTGTCACGCACGCAACCGGCTGAGAACGGAAAGGCGGCACAGCTGTTTATTCAAATCACCGCACATAGTCCTGCGTCACATGATGCGGCAAATATTGAAGATGCGTTTAAAGCACTCTGTACAGAACTCAATGCGCAAGGCAGTATTAACGTCGTCAATTACTCACAGCATGATGAACAGGATGGAGTTAAGTAATGAACCCACTGAAAGCCGGTGATATCGCACCGAAATTTAGCTTGCCGGATCAAGACGGAGAACAAGTAAATTTAACCGACTTCCAGGGACAGCGTGTTCTGGTTTATTTTTACCCAAAAGCCATGACACCCGGCTGTACCGTTCAGGCCTGCGGCCTGCGCGATAACATGGATGAGTTAAAAAAAGCAGGTGTTGAAGTGCTGGGAATCAGCACCGATAAACCAGAGAAGCTTTCCCGATTCGCGGAAAAAGAAGTTCTTAACTTCACGCTCTTGTCCGACGAAGATCATCAGGTTTGCGAGCAGTTCGGCGTCTGGGGTGAGAAATCGTTTATGGGCAAAACCTACGATGGCATCCACCGCATCAGCTTCCTGATTGATGCTGAAGGGAAAATTGAGCATGTGTTTGATGACTTCAAAACCAGTAACCACCACGATGTGGTAATGAACTGGCTGAAAGAGAACGCTTGATTTACGTTTTGCCGGATAAAGCCTGATGGCGACGCTACGCGTCTTATCAGGCCTGTTTCCGCGCAACCCGCAGGCCGGATAAGGCATTTACGCCGCTATCCGGCATCAACCTCGTTTATTCAAACGTCCCTTTTACGCAGGCTTTTTTCTCCCTGACCACGGCTTTTCCCTTCGCCCACAGGTGATGAACCTCCAGCGCGTCGTTGAGCACCAGAATGTCTGCATCACATCCCACCGCCAGACGCCCCTTATGCTCCAGTCCCAAAAACTCTGCGACCGTACGCGTCAGCGGACACAGCGCCTGCTCCAGCGGTATGGCATGAACCTTCACCAACTGGCGCACCGTTTCTGCCAGCGATTCAAACCCTGCGACACCGATGCCGGTGAGGTTACCGTACTCATCAAATTCCGGCTGGCTGCCGTTGCCGTCTGAGCTCAGCGTAATACGCGACAGCGGCACGTTCTGGCTAAGCGCCGTGGCGATTGCCGTGGCCGGGTCGACGGGCTCATCAATACTGCTGGTAATGTCGATATAACCGCCTTTGCGGGCATACTCCAACGCCGCCTGGAACAACGGTTGTGCACGATTAACGTGGGTCGGCAGCAGTTTGGTAATCGGCACATCGCAACAGTCGAGGATCTGGTACAACGGCTCCAGCATGCGTGGGCTGTCGCCCATATGGAAGACGCTGATTCCCGGTTTTCGCCCTAACAATCCACCCACGCGCGCTTGCGCCGCCATGTTTGCCAGCGCCGAAGAATCCGGAGCGGAAGAACGGTGGTCCGAAACCGCGCATTTCACGCCAATAATTTTATCGATCAGCGCCACGTCGCGATCGATGCTGCCGGTAATAGTCGGGGAAGGTAGAGAATACGCCCCGGTCAGCATCCACGCGCTAATGCCTTCAAATTCCAGCGCGCGGGTTTTCGCCAGCAGCGATTCCGGGTGACGGGTAATACCATCAGTACCCAGTAATCCCACCACCGAGGTGACGCCAGCTTCAACCAGCCGCGACAAGCGCACTTCCGGCGTGCGGGTGTGCGGCCCCGCTTCTCCACCGCCGCCAATCAGATGGACGTGTTGATCGATAAACCCCGGACACACAATCGCGCCGTCAAGATTGATGCACGTGCAGCCGGGAAAATCTTCAGGGGAAATCAACGGCGCGATGGCAACAATTTTGCTGCCGGACACCAGTATGTCCTGGCGCCCTAAATCTTCCGGCGCGTACACGTGTCCCTGCTGGAACAACGTCAAATTAAGAATGGAACAGTTCATAACCTTCCTTGTCAGGCAATAACCTGCATAACCCAAATAGAGAGCAGCGCATTAATTACGCATACCGCAATAATCAGCGGGTAGTAACGGGGATGAACCCCCGCGGTCCCCAGACAGCGTCCCACATTTTGCACCGGATTGCCCATCAGGTAGATAGCCGGTAACAATACCGTGGCATCATGTCCCGAAAGCGTACCGGCGACAACCAGGCTGGCGCAAACGCCGACGCCGCCTCCCATACTCATCACCGCCGCCAGCAGCACGGTGGCAGATTCCCCCGGCAAGCCCCACAGCGCCATAACCGGCTCACATACCCGCCCGACAATCTCGAGCAGCCCCGTCACCTTCAGCGCCTGAATAATTACAAACGCCATCACCACGTTAGGCAACAGGCTGGTCGTTGCAATAGTAAATCCGCGCCGTGCGCCATCGATAAACATATCCATGACGTTTTTACGTACCTGCGTTGTCATCTCACGCCTCCTGCTGCATACGGCGATTTTCCAGCTGCGCAATCCACAAACGCAGCAGGTTCGCACCCACAAATTTGAAGACAAGGATCACCGCAAGCGGCGTAATTACCGGAACGGTAACCACCGTAAACAGCGCAGCGCCAGAGGAAAAATAGTTGGTAATACACGCGCTGCCGCTGGTTTGCCAGCAGGCAAAAATGGCACGTTCCTGTTCAGTGATAATGCCCTCTTCCGCCATTTCTTTGGTCATCCCGGCTGCGGCATCGGTATTTTGCAAATTCGCAATCAACGCCAGCGAACAAATCCCTGGAATACCGAGTAACGGGCGCAAGACAGGCGTCATCAGCTGTTGCGCCGCACGTAAACCTCCCAGCCCTTCAGTGACGGAAATTATCCCGAGCGAAAGAATGACGGAAGGTGCCAGCTCAAGCGCGAATAAGAAGCCATCTTTGGCGCCCATACCGCCCGCGCCGCGAAAAGAGACTGCCGTGTCGCCCGCCGCATTAATCTGCCCAAATGCGCCGTTGAGGACGGTGAAGTCAAAGACCCGCCACCATTCGGTACTTTTCGCAAACATGCCGGAAAAAAGAATAATCGTAATAAAAAAAGCGAGATAACCGCCCCATCCCACCTTTTGCTGCGTGTGTGTGTTGTGACCCATTTTGTTCTCCAGTTGGCCTTATTCCTTGTGTGACTAAAAGACATCACGCAGGTCAAGTTAAAGACAAATGCGGAGAAAAACGACAGCCGAGGAGAATATTCAGAAAGTGTGGATAGAGGTCCGACAAGTTCAGCTCCGGCGACATTGCATCGCCAGAGCATGCGGATTAGGGTTCATCAACGGCCTGACCATCCGGCCAGGCATGCATTACCGCTTTGATTAACGTTGCCAGAGGAATCGCAAAGAATACGCCCCAGAATCCCCACAGGCCGCCGAAGATCACCACCGACAGAATAATCACCAGCGGATGCAGATTTACCGCCTCGGAGAACAGCACCGGCACCAACAGATTACCGTCCAACGCCTGGATAATCAGGTACACGGCAAAACAGCTCCAGAACTCGGTGCCAAGGCCAAACTGGAACAGCGCCACACCGACTACCGGAATCGTCACGACAAAAGCGCCGATATACGGGATCAGCACAGAGAACCCTACCAGCACCGCCAGTAGCAGCGAATAGTTGAGACCAAACAGCAGAAAACCGAGCCAGGTCGCCACGCCGACCACCACCATTTCCAGCACCTTTCCGCGGATATAGTTGGTGATTTGCTGATTCATCTCTTTCCATACCTGCCCCGCCAGCCCGCGATTACGCGGCAGCACCCGGCGCACGGCGTTCAGCATCTGTCCTTTATCTTTGATCAGAAAGAACACCATCAATGGGACGAGAACCAGGTAAACCGCCAGCGTCAGCAAACCGACCAGTGAGGCCAGCGAATATTTCACCACCGAATCACCCATGGTGAGCATTCGCGAGCGCATATTCTCCGCCATCGCATCAATAATGCCCGCATCCATCAGCGCCGGATAACGTCGTGGCAAGGTGGCGGCAAAATCAGACAATTTATTGAGCATGCCGGGCATATCGCGGATCAGGTAGATCCCCTGCTGCCATGCAACGGGCATCACCACAAACGCCATCAGCAGCAAAATACCGACAAACACCACCAGCACGATCGATGTTGCCCAACGCCGTGAACAACCTATATGTTCCAGCCGTACGGTCGGCCATTCAAGCAGGTAAGCCAGCACAATGGCGACCAACAGCGGCGCCAGAAGACCGCTAAAGAAGAACAGGATGCCAAAACCAGCAACCAGAATAATCAGCAAGGCGATGGCTTCGGGGTCGCTAAAGCGGCGGCGATACCATTGCATCAACATTTCGAGCATAAAACCCTTCCATGAACCCAATAGCGGGATTGCGATCCCGAATTGTATCGAAATGTCACAAAAAAGACTTCGCTTTTTATGGCTGATTACGCAAAGTGAAAAGACATTTTTCCTGGGTGTTCATCGTCAGGTTTCGCAGTTACACTCCCTAAGCTTGCGGAGTGTGAACGATACTTCACGGCATTGGTCAAATGGCTATCTCAAAAAAGAATACAGGACAGAGGTTATGTTCAGGCAGTTGAAAAAAAACCTGGTTGCTACCCTCATTGCCGCACTGACCATCGGTCAGGTCGCGCCCGCATTTGCTGATACTGCGGACACCCTGCCTGATATGGGAACCTCGGCAGGGAGCACGCTTTCCATAGGACAGGAAATGCAGATGGGCGATTATTACGTACGCCAGTTGCGCGGCAGTGCGCCATTAATTAACGATCCGTTGCTCACCCAATACATTAATGCGCTGGGGATGCGTCTGGTCTCGCACGCCGACTCGGTAAAAACGCCCTTCACCTTCTTTTTGATTAACAACGATGAAATCAACGCCTTTGCTTTCTTTGGCGGCAACGTTGTCCTGCACTCCGCGTTATTCCGCTATTCCGATAACGAAAGCCAGCTGGCATCGGTTATGGCGCACGAAATTTCCCACGTTACGCAGCGTCACCTGGCGCGTGCTATGGAAGATCAGAAACGCAGCGCGCCGCTAACGTGGGTTGGTGCGTTAGGTTCAATTTTATTGGCGATGGCCAGTCCGCAGGCGGGTATGGCGGCGCTGACCGGTACGCTGGCAGGTACACGTCAGGGGATGATTAGCTTTACGCAGCAAAACGAACAGGAAGCCGACCGCATCGGTATTCAGGTGCTGCAACGCTCGGGTTTCGATCCCCAGGCCATGCCGACGTTTCTGGAAAAACTGCTCGATCAGGCCCGTTACTCTTCGCGTCCACCAGAAATTTTGCTGACTCACCCCCTGCCTGAGAGCCGTCTGTCGGATGCCCGTAACCGCGCCAACCAAATGCGCCCGGTGGTCGTCCAGTCATCAGAAGATTTTTATCTGGCTAAGGCGCGTACCCTGGGCATGTACAATTCTGGTCGCAACCAACTGACCGACGACCTGCTGAGTAACTGGTCGAAAGGCAACGTGCGTGAGCAACGTGCGGCGCAGTATGGTCGGGCATTGCAGGCGATGGAAGCCAGTAAATATGACGAGGCGCGTAAAGCGCTGCAACCGCTGCTGGCGGCAGATCCTAACAATGCCTGGTATCTCGACCTGGCTACGGATATCGATCTC
Source organism: Citrobacter sp. Ce104 (assembly GCF_030334595.1). NCBI lineage: Bacteria > Pseudomonadati > Pseudomonadota > Gammaproteobacteria > Enterobacterales > Enterobacteriaceae > Citrobacter > Citrobacter sp. Ce104. The sequence goes on along the minus strand of NZ_JAOWDP010000068.1, from coordinate 356,086 downwards.
GGTCAGAAGAAAACCAGCGACGCTATTAATCGGTTGAAAAACGCCCGCGACCTGCGCACTAACCCGGTACTGCAGCTCAACCTGGCGAATGCGTATTTACAAGGAGGACAAGCCAAAGAGGCGGCAACCATCCTGAATCGCTATACGTTTAACCATAAGGACGATCCCAACGGCTGGGATCTGTTAGCGCAAACGGAAGCCAACCTGAACAACCGCGATCAGGAACTGGCGGCGCGCGCCGAAGGGTATGCCCTTGCAGGGCGTCTGGATCAGGCGATTTCGATGCTCAGCAGCGCAAGCTCTCAGGTGAAACTGGGTAGCCAGCAGCAGGCCAGATACGATGCCCGTATTGACCAGCTACGCCAGTTGCAAGAGCGCTTTAAACCGTACACGAAAATGTAACAGGAAGAAAAATGTCAGACGCGATCAAAATCTACCATAACCCACGCTGCTCCAAGAGCCGCGAAACGCTGGAATTACTGAAGTCCAACGGCGTGGACCCAGAGGTGGTGTTGTATCTGGAAACGCCGGCTGATGCCGCAACCCTGCGTGAACTGCTGCAGATGCTCAGCATGTCCAGCGCACGTGAACTGATGCGCCAGAAAGAGGATCTCTATAAATCGCTTAACCTGGCGGACAAAAATCTGAGTGAAGATGCGCTAATTCAGGCAATGGTGGAAAACCCGAAACTGATGGAGCGCCCAATTGTGGTCGCCAAAGGCCAGGCGCGGATTGGTCGTCCGCCGGAGCAGGTACTGGAAATCATCGGTTAACCTGCAACCTGCCGCAGTCTTTTAGGCTGCGGCGCTTACAGCTTCAGTATCTCTTTTACGAACGGAATGGTGAGCTTGCGCTGGGCGGTGATCGATGCGTGATCTAACTGATCCAACGTCATAAACAGCGTACGCATTTCCCGATCCAGACGCTTAAGCAGAAAGCGTCCCACATCTTCCGGCAGTTCAAATCCACGAAGTCTGGCGCGTAATTGCAACGCCTGCAGCTTATCTTCATCGGAAAGCGGCTGCAGCTTGTAGATTTGTCCCCAGTCCAGGCGCGAAGCGAGATCCGGCAACCCCAGATTCAGCTGTCTTGGCGGGCGATCGCCGGTGATCAGCAGGCGCGTTTTCCCCGACTCCAGGATACGGTTATAGAGATCAAAGATCGCCATTTCCCACAGCGAATCCCCGGCCACACATTCGATGTTATCGATGCATACCAGCGATAAATGCTCCATCCCGTCGAGCACTTCAGGGACAAACCAGGTGCGTTTATCGAGCGGCACGTAACCTACTGCATCACCGCGCGCGGACAGTTCCGCACAGGCTGCATGCAGCAAATGACTACGGCCAGCGCCTTCGCGCGACCAGAGATAAATATACCCGCTATGTTCCTGACGCAGCACGTTTTGCAGTGCAGCCAGTAAAGAGGAGTTATCCCCCGGCCAGAAACTTGCAAAAGTTTCGTCGTCAGGAAGATAAAGTGGCAAAGAGAGCTGTGCCGGTGTGTTCAGAGATACCTCAACCCAGGATTTCATAAAATCGCGTTGAGTTTAACACAGAAATACGTCGTGATAGAACCGGGCAGCACCGCCGCCCGGTCAGAGATTTACTGTTGTGGACCGTCGGCATCTTCTGCGTCAAGCACGACTTCTTCCGGGCGCAGCAGGCTGATAACTTTGAAAATCAGGCTCAGGCAGACGCCAACAATGGTCGCCAGCGCCATGCCTTTCAGCTCTGCGGCACCAATGTGAACTTTCGCGCCACTTACGCCGATGATCAAAATAACCGAGGTCAGGATCAGGTTTTGCGCTTTGTTGTAGTCAACTTTCGACTCGATCAATACGCGAATACCGGAAGCGCCAATCACGCCGTACAGCAGCAGTGATACGCCCCCCATTACAGGCAGTGGGATGATTTGGATCGCCGCCGCCAGTTTACCCACGCAGGAGAGCAGAATGGCAAAAATCGCCGCGCCGCCGATAACCCAGGTACTGTAAACGCGGGTAATCGCCATTACGCCAATATTTTCGCCGTACGTGGTGTTCGGCGTTGAGCCGAAGAAACCGGAGATAACCGTAGACAGACCGTTAGCAAACATAGAACGATGCAGGCCTGGGTCGCGAATCAAATCTTTTTTCACGATATTCGCCGTTACCACCAGGTGCCCGACGTGTTCAGCGATGACCACCAGCGCTGCTGGCAGGATGGTCAGAATGGCAACCCATTCAAAGCGCGGCGTATAGAACGTTGGCAGCGCGAACCAGTGGGCCTGCGCAATCGGCGTAGTGTCCACGACGCCCATCACGAAAGAGAGCGCATAACCGGCCAGCACCCCAATCAGAATCGGGATAATCGCCATAAAACCGCGGAACAGTACGGAGCCAAATACCGTAACCGCCAGCGTCACCATCGAGATGATGATGGTTTTTGAATCCGGTAATTGCCCCTCAGCAGGCAGTAACCCCGCCATGCCCGCAGCGACGCCAGCCAGCTCCAGACCGATAACGGCAACGATTGCGCCCATCGCCGCAGGCGGGAACATCACATCCAGCCAGCCGGTACCTGCTTTCTTAACGATGAAAGAAACCAGGCAGAACAGGACGCCGCACATAATGAAACCACCCAGTGCCACTTCATATCCTAACGGCAGCAGCAGCAGTACCGGGGAAATAAATGCAAAGCTGGACCCCAGATAGGCTGGGATTTTTCCTTTACAAATAAAGAGATACAGCAACGTACCAATGCCGTTAAACAGCAAAACGGTAGCCGGGTTGATGTGGAACAGGACTGGCACCAGTACCGTTGCGCCAAACATGGCGAACAGGTGCTGCAAACTAAGCGGGATTGTCTGTAAAAGCGGCGGTCTTTCACTCACCCCGATAGCACGGCGCGTCATAGTGTTTTCCTCTGAGTGTTGTTTGTTATTCGCATTGGGTTGTTATATTCAAAAAAAAGCCGACTCTTAAAGTCGGCTTCTTTTCACTTATTCGTTTACTTGGTACCAAAAATCTTATCGCCGGCATCACCAAGCCCCGGAATAATGTATCCGTGCTCGTTCAGTCCCTGATCGATGGAGGCTGTGTACAGCTCAACATCCGGGTGCGCTTTTTCCAGTGCCGCGATACCTTCTGGTGCCGCAACCAGGACCAGCACCTTAATGCTGGTGCAGCCTGCGTTTTTCAGCAGGTCGATGGTAGCGATAACGGAACCGCCAGTCGCCAGCATCGGGTCAACGATCAGCGCCATACGCTCATCGATGTTAGAAACCAGCTTCTGGAAATACGGAACCGGCTCCAGCGTCTCTTCATTGCGGTACATACCGACCACGCTGATACGCGCGCTTGGAACGTTTTCCAGAACGCCTTCCATCATGCCCAGGCCCGCACGCAGGATTGGCACAACGGTGATTTTCTTACCTTTAATTTGGTCAACTTCAACCGGGCCATTCCAGCCTTCAATGGTCACCTTTTCGGTTTCCAGACCAGCGGTTGCTTCATAAGTCAGCAGGCTGCCAACTTCCGAGGCGAGTTCACGAAAGCGTTTAGTGCTGATGTCGTTTTCACGCATCAGTCCCAGCTTGTGTTTGACGAGTGGGTGTTTGACTTCCACGATCTTCATACTCTTCTCCTTTCCTCAGACGAGTGGCAACCACAAAAAAAATCGCCGGATTATACCGCTTTTAGTCTCTGTCGCAACACTGCATGCGCTTGATATGGATCAACCAAAGTCATTTACGTCTGGATGATGAGTATAAAACAAGCCCCGCACTCATGGCGGGGCTTGTTATCAATGCTATGAATTTTAAAGGTATTCAGCATTAGTCTGGATGACGTTTTGATACCATGAAAAAGATTTTTTCGGAGAGCGAGTTAATGTCCCGCTACCGTCATTATTTTTATCAACGTAGATAAACCCGTAGCGTTTTTTCATTTCCCCCGTCCCGGCCGAGACTAAATCAATACAGCCCCACGGGGTATATCCCATCAAATCCACGCCATCTTCCACCACCGCTTTTTTCATCTCACGTATGTGAGCGGCAAGGTAGTCGATACGGTACTGGTCGTTCACCGCACCATCGTTCTCACGCACGTCGATGGCGCCAAATCCATTCTCCACAATAAATAGCGGCAACTGATAATGATCCCAGAACCAATTCAGCGAATAGCGCAGACCGACGGGATCAATCTGCCAGCCCCAGTCCGATTTCTGTACGTACGGGTTGGAAACCAGGCTTTTCGACTCGTCGTAATCCAGCTCAGGGTTGTCCGCCGTTGCCTGCGTCGCGAAAGACATATAGTAGCTAAAGCCGATGTAATCCACGCAGCCCTCGGTCAACGCCTGACAGTCTTCCTCGGTGATATCCAGCTCAAAACCGCGTCGGGCAAAGTAGTTGAGAAGATGCTGCGGGTATTTACCGCGCACATGGACGTCGGTAAACCAGTAACGGCGGTGCATGGCGTTCATCGCCATCATCATATCGTCCGGCGCGCAGGTCAGCGGATAGATAGGACACATGGCGATCATGCACCCTAGTTGCAATTCCGGGTTAATCTCACGTGCGGCCTTTACCGCCAACGCGCTTGCCACCAGTTCATAGTGCGCCGCCTGGTACATGACCGGCTCGCGGTCTTCACCGGGCTGGTATTTCAGACCAGAGTTAGTAAAGGGCGCGAAATCTTCGTGATAATTTGCCTGGTTGTTAATCTCATTAAACGTCATCCAGTACTTTACTTTGTGCTGGTAACGAGTGAAAACCACCCTGGCAAAACGGACAAAGAAATCGATAAGCTTACGGTTGCGCCAGCCGCCATATTCCGTCACCAGATGGTAAGGCATCTCGAAATGCGACAACGTAATCACCGGCTCAATGCCATATTTCAGGCATTCGTCAAACAGGTCATCATAGAACTGCAGGCCAGCTTCATTGGGTTGCGCTTCGTCGCCTAAGGGGAAAATACGCGTCCAGGCGATAGAGGTGCGAAAACATTTAAATCCCATTTCGGCAAACAGCTTAATGTCGTCTTTATAGCGATGATAAAAATCGATGGCGTCATGGTTAGGGTAGTTTTTACCGGCGATCACACCGTCGGTGATTTCACGCGCCACGCCGTGCGCCCCCGCCGTCATGACATCGGCAACGCTGACGCCTTTTCCACCCGCCTGCCAGCCACCTTCCAGTTGATGAGCGGCTACGGCACCACCCCACATGAAATCTGCTTTAAATCCTGACATACCCTTCCCCTATCGTGATGACTCTGCGCAAAACGCTGTAGATGAGGTCCGCAACAGAAAACAGAAACCGGTTTCAGTATGATATTGTGCATTCGGCTGGCAGGTTTCAAGCACAAGACTGTACCCGGTTTCATTTTCGTGGCGCAGTTCAAACAAATAGATAAATGATTGTAAAATGCTGAAAAAATCAGCAGATAAAACTTGATGCAGAGCAGGCTCGCAAACGTTTGCTTTCCCTGTTAGAATTGCGCCGAATTTAACTTTTACTGCAAGTAAACATGTGGGGAAGCAGGCAGTGACCGATAAAACCTCTCTTAGCTACAAAGATGCCGGTGTTGATATTGATGCAGGTAATGCTCTGGTTGATCGAATCAAAGGCGTAGTAAAGAAAACTCGTCGTCCGGAAGTTATGGGTGGTCTGGGTGGCTTCGGTGCGCTGTGCGCATTGCCGCAAAAATATCGTGAACCGGTACTGGTTTCCGGCACTGATGGCGTTGGCACAAAACTGCGTCTGGCGATGGATCTGAAACGCCACGACACTATCGGCATTGACCTCGTCGCAATGTGCGTCAACGACCTCGTCGTTCAGGGCGCTGAGCCGCTGTTTTTCCTCGACTACTATGCGACCGGCAAACTGGATGTGGATACCGCAGCCAGCGTCATTAACGGTATTGCCGAAGGTTGTCTGCAGTCTGGCTGCGCGCTGGTTGGCGGGGAAACGGCTGAAATGCCGGGGATGTACCACGGCGAAGATTACGACGTGGCAGGCTTCTGCGTTGGCGTCGTCGAGAAATCAGAGATTATCGACGGTTCAAAAGTGGCTGACGGCGACGTATTGATTGCGCTCGGCTCCAGCGGCCCGCACTCCAACGGTTACTCTCTGGTGCGTAAAATTGTTGAAGTCAGCGGTTGTGACCCGGAAACCACCGAGCTTGAAGGCAAGTCGCTGGCCGATCACTTGCTGGCCCCGACCCGCATTTACGTAAAATCCATTCTGGAACTGATTGAGAAGGTTGATGTGCATGCCATCGCCCACCTGACCGGCGGCGGCTTCTGGGAAAATATTCCACGCGTTCTGCCGGACAACACGCAGGCGGTGATCGACGAATCGTCATGGCAGTGGCCAGCTGTTTTCAACTGGCTGCAAACGGCGGGTAACGTCAGCCAGCATGAGATGTATCGCACCTTTAACTGCGGCGTAGGTATGGTAATCGCCCTGCCAGCTCCGGAAGTGGACAAAGCCCTTGCTTTGCTCAATGAGAAAGGTGAAAACGCATGGAAAATCGGTATCATCAAAGCTTCTGATTCCGAACAGCGTGTGGTCATTGAATGAAAAACATTGTGGTGCTCATTTCCGGCAACGGAAGCAATTTGCAGGCGATAATAGACGCCTGCGAACAGAAAAAAATCAATGGCACCATACGTGCAGTATTCAGTAACAAGGCCGATGCGTTCGGCCTTGAGCGCGCACGCGAAGCGAATATTCCGGCGCACTCGCTGGAAGCCGCCCAGTTTGCCAGTCGCGAAGCATTCGACCGCCAGCTGATTCAAGAGATTGACGCCTATGCGCCCGATGTCGTCGTGTTGGCCGGTTATATGCGCATTCTCAGCCCGGCGTTTGTCGCTCACTATTCTGAGCGATTGCTGAATATCCATCCGTCTTTATTGCCGAAATATCCCGGCCTGCACACGCACCGTCAGGTTCTGGAAAACGGTGATGAAGAGCATGGAACTTCCGTCCATTTTGTCACCGATGAACTGGACGGCGGACCGGTTATTCTCCAGGCCAAGGTTCCGGTATTTGAAGGCGACAGCGAAGATGATGTCACGGCCCGGGTCCAGGCCCAGGAACATACCATTTACCCACTGGTGGTAAGCTGGTTTACCGATGGTCGCCTGAAGATGCGTGATAACGCAGCATGGCTGGACGGCGTTCGTCTGCCGCCACAAGGCTACGCCGCCGACGAATAATAAAAACCAGCCTGTAAGCCGGATCTCACCATCCGGTCTACAGGCATGATTACCTTTTCCGGTTAACATCTCCGGTATTCATCTACGCTCCCCCCTTTCTCTTTGCTATCAGACGGTTTATTGTCATATTTTTCTGGCACAGTTGGACATCTGAGAGCAATGCTCGCCATAATAAATCGGTAGTGTCCCGTGAATGAAACGGAGTAAAAGTGGTAATGGGTCAGGAAAAGCTATACATCGAGAAAGAACTCAGTTGGTTAGCGTTCAATGAACGTGTACTCCAGGAAGCTGCTGATAAGTCAAACCCGTTGATCGAACGGATGCGTTTCTTAGGCATCTATTCCAATAACCTCGACGAGTTTTACAAGGTGCGTTTTGCCGAACTGAAGCGCCGAATCATTATTAGCGAAGAACAGGGTTCAAACTCTCACTCCCGCCATCTGTTAGGCAAAATCCAGGCCCGCGTATTAAAAGCCGATCAGGAATTCGACGGCCTGTACAACGAGTTGCTGCTGGAGATGGCGCGCAACCAGATTTTCTTAATCAACGAACGTCAGCTATCGGTTAATCAACAGAGCTGGTTACGCCATTACTTTAAGCAATATCTTCGCCAGCATATTACGCCGATCCTGATTAACCGCGAGACGGATTTAGTTCAGTTCCTGAAAGATGACTACACCTATCTGGCGGTAGAAATTATTCGCGGTGATTCGATCCGCTACGCGCTGCTGGAAATCCCTTCCGACAAGGTTCCACGCTTTGTGAATCTGCCGCCGGAAACCCCGCGGCGTCGCAAACCGATGATCCTGCTGGACAACATCTTACGCTACTGCCTGGACGACATTTTCAAAGGGTTCTTTGATTACGATGCGCTAAACGCTTATTCGATGAAAATGACCCGCGACGCCGAATACGATTTGGTGCACGAGATGGAATCGAGCCTGATGGAGCTGATGTCATCCAGCCTGAAACAGCGTCTGACCGCAGAGCCTGTACGTTTTGTCTATCAGCGCGACATGCCCAATGCGCTGGTCGAGGTGCTGCGTGAAAAACTGACGATTTCTCGCTACGACTCAATTGTTCCCGGCGGGCGCTACCATAACTTCAAAGACTTTATTAACTTCCCCAACGTTGGCAAAGCTAACCTGGTGAACAAACCACTTCCTCGTTTACGCCATATCTGGTTCGACAACGAGAAGTTTCGCAACGGATTTGATGCAATCCGCGAGCGCGATGTGCTGCTGTATTACCCGTATCACACCTTTGAACATGTTCTTGAGCTGTTGCGTCAGGCCTCTTTCGACCCGAGCGTGTTGGCGATAAAGATCAACATCTACCGTGTGGCAAAAGACTCGCGCATCATCGACGCGATGATCCATGCAGCGCATAACAGTAAAAAAGTCACCGTAGTGGTGGAATTGCAGGCGCGCTTTGATGAAGAAGCCAACATTCATTGGGCCAAGCGTCTGACCGAAGCGGGTGTTCACGTCATTTTCTCCGCGCCGGGCCTGAAAATTCACGCCAAGCTGTTCCTTATCTCGCGTAAAGAAGGTGACGAGGTGGTGCGCTACGCCCACATCGGTACCGGGAACTTCAACGAAAAAACGGCGCGACTGTATACTGACTATTCTTTGCTTACCGCCGATTCGCGCATTACCAACGAAGTCCGTCGGGTGTTCAACTTTATCGAGAACCCGTATCGTCCGGTGACGTTCGATTATCTGCTGGTTTCTCCACAGAACTCACGCCGTCTGCTGTACGCGATGATCGACAAAGAAATCGCCAACGCACAGCAAGGGCGGCCTTCCGGTATTACGCTAAAACTTAACAATCTGGTCGATAAAGGCCTCGTTGACCGCCTGTATGCGGCGTCCTGCTCGGGCGTGCCGGTTAATTTGCTGATCCGCGGTATGTGCTCCCTGATCCCGAATCTGGAAGGCATCAGTGATAATATTCGCGTGATAAGCATCGTTGACCGCTACCTTGAACACGACCGGGTTTATATCTTCGAAAACGGCGGCGACAAGCAGGTATATCTCTCCTCCGCAGACTGGATGACCAGGAATATCGACTATCGCATCGAAGTCGCCACGCCGCTGCTGGACCCGCGTCTTAAGCAGCGTGTGCTGGATATTATCGATATCCTGTTCAGCGACACGGTGAAGGCTCGCTTCATCGATAAAGAACTCAGTAATCGCTACGTACCGCGCGGAAATCGCCGTAAGGTTCAGTCACAATTGGCGATTTACGACTACATCAAATCACTCGAGCAACCTGACTAAAGATATGCCAATACACGACAAGACTCCGCGACCGCAGGAATTTGCTGCGGTCGACCTCGGTTCAAACAGTTTCCATATGGTCATTGCCCGTGTGGTTGATGGCGCTATGCAAATTATCGGACGCCTGAAACAACGCGTTCATCTGGCTGATGGTCTCGGCGAAGACAACAAGCTGAGCGAAGAGGCAATGGAGCGCGGATTAAGCTGTCTGTCGCTGTTCGCCGAACGCCTGCAGGGCTTTCCCCCATCAAGCGTATGCATCGTGGGTACCCATACTTTGCGTCAGGCGCTGAATGCGACCGATTTTCTCAAGCGCGCAGAAAAAGTCATCCCCTACCCGATTGAGATTATTTCCGGTAATGAAGAAGCCCGACTGATTTTTATGGGTGTAGAGCACACCCAGCCGGAAAAAGGTCGCAAGCTGGTTATCGATATTGGCGGTGGTTCAACAGAACTGGTGATCGGCGAAGATTTCGAACCCAAACTGGTCGAAAGCCGTCGTATGGGCTGCGTCAGTTTTGCCCAGATGTATTTCCCGGGCGGCGTTATCAGTCGGGAAAACTTCCAGCGTGCCCGCATGGCGGCAGCGCAAAAGCTCGAAACCTTAACCTGGCAGTTTCGCATTCAGGGCTGGAACGTTGCGATGGGCGCATCGGGTACGATTAAAGCGGCACATGAAGTGCTGCTGGAGATGGGCGAGAAAGATGGTTTCATCACTCCCGAACGCCTGGACAAACTGACATCCGAAGTACTAAAACATGCGTCATTCGAAGCCCTCAGCCTGCCAGGGCTGTCAGAAGAGCGAAAAGCGGTGTTTGTGCCCGGGCTTGCGATTCTGTGCGGCGTTTTTGACGCGCTCGCTATCCGCGAACTTCGCCTTTCTGATGGCGCGCTACGTGAAGGCGTACTGTACGAGATGGAAGGACGTTTTCGCCACCAGGACGTTCGCAGCCGTACCGCCAGCAGTCTGGCGAACCAGTACAACATCGACAGTGAACAGGCCCGGCGCGTACTGGAAACGACGATGCAAATGTACGATCAGTGGCATACGCAGCAGCCAAAACTGGCCAATCCGCAACTGGAAGCGTTACTGCGCTGGGCGGCGATGCTGCATGAGGTTGGGCTGAACATCAACCACAGCGGTTTACATCGCCACTCTGCTTATATCCTGCAAAACAGTGATTTGCCGGGCTTTAATCAGGAACAACAGCTGATGATGGCAACCTTAGTTCGTTATCATCGCAAAGCGGTGAAGCTGGATGATTTGCCCCGCTTTACGCTGTTCAAGAAAAAACAGTTTCTACCGTTAATTCAGCTGTTACGCCTGGGCGTGCTGCTGAATAATCAGCGTCAGGCAACCACCACGCCACCGACGCTGACCCTGATTACCGACGACAACCACTGGACTTTACGCTTCCCGCATGACTGGTTTAGCCAGAATGCGCTGGTGCTGCTCGATCTGGAAAAAGAGCAGCAATACTGGGAAGCCGTAACCGGCTGGCGTCTCAAAATTGAAGAAGAAAGCTCACCCGATATCGCCGCATAAGCTCTCAGCAGGTGCCAGTTCTTCTGGCACCTTTTCTTCCAGCGTTTCGTGCAGCGGTTGCGGTTTACCAATCAGATACCCCTGCATGTAGTCAATCCCCAGCGAAATCACCGCACTGCGTATTTCCTCGCTTTCGACGTACTCCGCAACCACCAGCATTCTTTTCATTCGCGCCAGGTGGCAAATGGACGCCACAATTTGGTAGTCGAGGCTGTTCGAAACGATATTGCGAATAAAGCTGCCGTCAATTTTCAGAATATCGGCATTCACATTCTTCAGCCGCGCATAGCTGGCATAACCGGTACCAAAATCATCAATCGCAATCTGACATCCCAATGATTGCAACTGCAGCAACGTTGCCTGCGCCTGTTCCGCATTGGTTAAGGCATTGCTTTCCGTGACCTCAAAAATCAGCTGCCACGCCTCGACTTTGTACTTAGCCAGTAGCAGGTTGATGTCATGCGGAAGTCGGGCGCGGCATACCGACGTAGGTGATAAGTTAATCGCAAATCGACGGGCGGGCATTTTTTCCCGATTCTGCGCCATAAATTTCAGCGTATTTTCAATCACCCACAGATCGATGCTGGAGGACAAACCAAACTCATGCGCTACCGGCAAGAAGTTATCAGGGGCGATAGTCTCCCCGTCGTCCCCCTGAAGACGCAGCAGGATTTCATGATAAACATCGCCGCGTACGCCAGAAATCGGCTGCGCCATCAGGAAAAAGCGATTGTTCTCCAGCGCCTGCTGCAGGCGATTCATCATCGCAACCTTATCTTTCAGGTCACGTTGCAGGTGCATCACGCCCCGTCGCTGCAAATTCTCTGGCGCATTGGTCGCCAGAGAAAGCTCGGCGATGGTGCTTAGCTCTCCCAGTAACAAATAGATGTGGTTAACAGGAGAACGGACATAGCAAAAACTGATGCCCACCTGCGGCTGTAACGGCATGCCATCCCAGATAAAACGAAACTGCTTGATATGCCTGTCCAGCGCTTCAATGCGCTCCTGATGCGATTCGGTGTTAAAACGCAAAACTAAATCATTACCCGATAACTGATAGACATGCTCATCTTGTTCCAACATCGGCGTTACCCACTGGGCGAGTTTTTGCTTGTACTGGATACGCAGCATAATGCCGTAATTTTTCACCAGCAGTTCCATGCCCGGAACACTCAAAAAGCAGAGCACTGACCATGGCGCTTTTTTCAAATCCCGGTTCAACGCGCGCAAATTCGGAATATGCACCATGGGGTCAAAGAAGGCCAGACGATGGTTGCGCCGGGTAACAAACCGTTGGCGCGTTGCCAGTACGGCAATGAAATTTACGATAAAGGAGAAAACCAGGTAACTTGATGAGGTAATGGCAAGCTGGGTATCGTAGCCCGAATACCAGGGCATATAGCGCTGATAATAATGTATCGCGGTAATAAGTACGACCGCCCATATCAACGAAATAAATCTATAACCGTAACGCATAGCTCCCCATAGCATCACGGGCAGCAACAATGACAGGGTATAATTCGTACTAAATATTGAGCTTTGCTCATTTAACGGCATGCACAACATTGCCATCAGCACGGTCAATATAATCAACCAGACAGCAAACTCAGTTTTGGTGACTTTGGTATCAAACTGCTGCTTTAACTGAGAAAAATAGCCTCTCACATGCAAAGGGTTACGGATCGTTCGAATAATAAAATAGCACAGTGGAACCCCAACCAGATTCCCGACCAGCATGGCCTGATAGTTGATCAACGTACCAGTATTAAAGGGCATAACGCCCACCATACCCGATTTGCTCTCATAGACGCCCACAAACGCGGCAAACTGGAAGAGTATCAAAAACAGCGTTGCCGGGCAGAAGACCTGCCAAAACATGCGCTGGAACATCAGGTGGGAATCGCCGTGGGAAACATTGTTTCGTCGGGGAGAAAATACCTTATACCCTCCCCAACTAAGCACGATGGTAACAATAAAGTGCGAAATTATTGAGAGTGTTTCAAATAGCCCAACCTGCGGATATTTGTACCAAATAATGGAAATGATAATTCCGGGTAATGCAGCCCAACCAAAAAACAACATCAGGCTAATCATCAGCGCTAAAGGCAGATAGAAAAGAATTACGGTCCCGGTACTAATATGGGCATAGGTGTTGGCAGTGCTCAATAAAGGCAACAGTAATGAAGGCAAGATGAGAGGTAACGCCCACCATTTATCTCTAATACCAATATAATTTTTATTCAGTTTCATAGATGCTCAGTAGAATCCCGCACATCCTGCAGGGGGTATTCAGACAGGCATCCCACCTGACGTTAAAACGATAAAGTAAAATACATCACAATGATTCATCAATTTTAGTTGGCAGCAAAGGGGGATGCTTGATACACATCAAAAAAAAAGTCTCTCATTAATCAATTATTACTCTTTTCATGGTTTTTTATCGTTATCTCATTATTCATGCAAATAATAATATTAATTTCCATAACATAAATGGATAAAACCACTGAGGCAATTTTACATAACGAAGAATTGACCATTCCCTCACAGTATGCCTTAATGTAAGTATCGCCCTCAGTTGGGTACACTACAAGGAACCTTTTGTGAGCCAGGTTACCAGCCTACGCAAACGACACCGATTTAACAGTCGCATGATCCGGATCGTACTGCTTATCAGCTTTCTCTTCTTCTTCGGACGCTTCGTCTACTCCGCCATAGGTGCGTGGCACCACCACCAGAACAAAAAAGAATCTAAGCAGATAACTCAGCCCCAACAGGCATCTCCTGCTCAAACCGACGTGCGCTGATCTCTCGCACCTGTGATATCCCCAGCATTAAGATTCCTTACCGGATGGCTAATCGCCTGACATTTAACCATCCGGTAAGGGATTTGCGTGATGAAACTTCATACACTTCCCCCACCACCCTCGCTGTATTATCGGATAATCGACCGTATTTTTCGCACAAATACACAATCTTTTCATCCCACTTCACAGCACCATTCGCGCTGATTTTTTACGTTCCGGTTTACTGGATATAAAAAAGACACACAGTGCTCAAATAGACGCTAATTAATATCGCCAGAAAATATCACGGGCGAAAACATTAATATTTTGCATGAAATTAAATGCTTATTTGAATTGTTACCATTATTAAATTGTACAGGGTAATACCATGAGTGGTTTTTCATTATTTCCGAAAATAAGAAGCGGTGTTGAATGGATTGCCGGGCACAGCGATGCGGTTATTCAATTCGGCTGGAATATCGTTGCCGCCGTGATTTTACTGTTTATCGGTAAATTTGTCTCTCGTCTGCTTTCCCGTGGCCTGGAAAAGTTACTGTTAAAACGTAAAGTTGACCGGACCATTATCCAGTTTTTCACCGCGCTGGTACGTTACATCACCCTCGCTTTTTCCGTTGTCGCCGCGTTGGGCCGCGTCGGTATTGAAACCTCTTCCATTATTGCCGTCATTGGGGCCGCCGGACTGGCTATTGGTCTCGCGCTACAAGGATCGCTTTCCAACTTTGCCGCAGGCGTATTATTGGTCTCTTTGCGTCCTTTCCGCGCCGGAGAAGTCGTGCAGATTGGCGCAGTCACCGGAACGGTAGAAAAGGTGCACATTTTCTCCACTACCCTGCTCACCGCTGACAGCAAAGAAGTGGTGATTCCAAACGGTAAGATCATTGCGGATAACATCATTAACTATTCCCGCCACCCGTTTCGCCGTATCGACCTGGTGATTGGCGTGGGATATCAGAGCCGGATCGCAGATGTTAAGCGCGTGATTAACCATATCATCGAGCAGGACAGCCGCATCGATAAGCAACGTGGGGTAACCGTTCGTCTGGGCGAACTGGGCGCTTCAGCGTTGAATTTTTACGTCCGCGTATGGGTACCCAACATCGAATACTGGAATACCTATTACGATCTGCTGGAAAACATTAAAGAGGCCCTGGACGACAACCACATTGCCCTGCCGTATCCGCAGATGGATATACGCGTGGAGAACGTGGCACCCCAATCTCAGCCCCAGCTACAGCTGGTCGATTAGTATCCCACGCTATAACATTCGCCAGACGCGCTTGCTGGCATACGGGTAATAAAAAACCCTCTGTAAACAGAGGGTTTTTGCATACTACCGGTTCAGAAACCGCGAACAGAGAGGGATATTATTCCCACTCAATCGTTGCTGGCGGCTTACCGCTGATGTCATACACCACGCGGGAAATACCGTTCACCTCGTTGATGATGCGGTTGGATACGCGGCCTAAGAAGTCATACGGCAGGTGCGCCCAGTGCGCGGTCATAAAGTCGATGGTTTCAACAGCACGCAGGGAAACAACCCAATCGTACTTACGGCCATCACCCATAACGCCAACGGAACGCACCGGCAGGAATACGGTGAACGCCTGGCTCACTTTGTTGTACAGGTCAGCTTTGTGCAGCTCTTCAATGAAGATAGCATCCGCGCGACGCAGCAGGTCGCAGTACTCTTTCTTCACTTCGCCCAGCACGCGTACGCCCAGACCTGGCCCCGGGAACGGGTGACGGTAGAGCATGTCATACGGCAGGCCCAGCTCCAGGCCAATCTTACGCACTTCGTCTTTGAACAGCTCACGCAGCGGCTCTACCAGACCCATCTTCATCTCTTTCGGCAAACCGCCCACGTTGTGGTGAGATTTGATGACGTGCGCTTTACCGGTCGCGGAAGCTGCGGATTCGATCACGTCCGGATAGATGGTGCCCTGCGCCAGCCACTTAACGTCTTCCAGCTTCAGCGCTTCTTCGTCGAATACTTCCACGAATACGCGGCCGATGATTTTACGTTTAGCTTCTGGATCGTTCTCGCCTTTCAGCGCGTCCAGGAAACGCTTTTCGCCTTCAACGTGAACGATATTCAGGCCGAAGTGGTCGCCGAACATATCCATAACCTGCTGTGCTTCATTCAAACGCAGCAGACCGTTGTCAACGAATACGCAGGTCAGGTTTTTGCCAATCGCACGGTGCAGCAGCATCGCGGTAACGGAGGAGTCAACGCCGCCGGACAGACCGAGGATCACTTTATCATTGCCAACCTGCTCACGAATGCGGGCAACGGCATCATCGATAATTTTTGCCGGCGTCCACAGCGCTTCACACTGGCAGATGTCACGCACAAAACGCTCCAGCATGCGCATGCCCTGACGGGTGTGGGTCACTTCCGGGTGGAACTGCACGCCGTAGAAACGTTTTTCCTCGTGCGCCATGATGGCGAACGGGCAGTTGTCGGTGCTGGCAACGGTCACGAAACCTTCCGGAATGGCGGTTACTTTGTCGCCGTGGCTCATCCACACGTCCAGCAGCGGTTTGCCGTCTGCGGTCAGAGAGTCTTCAATACCGCGGACAAGCGCGCTATCGGTCTGAACTTCAACCTGCGCATAGCCGAATTCACGTTCGTTAGAACCTTCAACATGACCACCGAGCTGCATTGCCATAGTCTGCATGCCATAGCACACGCCGAACACCGGCACGCCCGCATTGAAAACGTATTCCGGCGCGCGCGGGCTGTTCTCTTCGGTGGTGCTTTCCGGACCACCGGAAAGAATGATACCGCTTGGGTTGAATTCGCGAATTTGTGCTTCCGTAACATCCCATGCCCACAGTTCACAGTAGACGCCCAGTTCACGTACGCGACGAGCAACCAACTGAGTGTACTGCGATCCAAAATCAAGGATGAGAATGCGATGTTTATGAATATTGTCTGTCATTGACGCTAATTCCGAGGCAAGTGTAACAAATTCGCCCGGCATAAAGCCGGGCGCGGAAACTTATCAGGAGCCCATGCGGTAGTTAGGGGACTCTTTGGTGATGGTCACATCGTGAACGTGACTTTCCTGGATACCCGCACCGCTGATGCGTACAAACTCTGCTTTCGTTCGCAGCGCGTCGATAGTACCACAGCCGGTCAGACCCATACAGGAGCGCAGGCCCCCCATCTGCTGGTGAATGATCTCTTTCAGGCGACCTTTATAGGCAACGCGACCTTCGATGCCTTCCGGAACCAGTTTGTCAGCAGCGTTGTCGCTCTGGAAGTAACGGTCGGAAGAACCTTTGGACATCGCGCCCAGAGAGCCCATCCCACGGTATGATTTGTAAGAACGGCCCTGATACAGTTCAATTTCGCCCGGAGATTCTTCGGTGCCCGCCAGCATGGAGCCAACCATCACTGCGGCAGCGCCTGCGGCAATCGCTTTCGCGATGTCGCCGGAGAAACGAATACCGCCATCGGCGATAACCGGAATACCAGTACCTTCCAGCGCTTCAACGGCGTCAGAAACGGCGGTGATCTGCGGTACACCTACGCCGGTAACAATACGGGTAGTACAAATAGAGCCAGGGCCGATACCGACTTTAACTGCGCTGCAGCCGGCTTCCGCCAGCGCGCGTGCGCCTGCGCCGGTTGCAACGTTACCGCCGATAATCTGCAGATCCGGGTATTTAGCACGGGTTTCACGGATACGCTGCAGCACGCCTTCAGAATGACCGTGAGAGGAGTCAATCAGCAGTACGTCAACGCCAGCGGCAACCAGCGCGTCAACGCGCTCTTCATTACCTGCGCCCGCACCTACAGCAGCGCCAACGCGCAGACGACCATGCTCGTCTTTACAGGCGTTAGGTTTACGTTCTGCTTTCTGGAAATCTTTAACGGTGATCATGCCGAGCAGGTGGAAGCTGTCATCAACTACCAGCGCTTTCTCAACGCGTTTTTCGTGCATTTTGGCAAAGACAACATCGCGCGCTTCGCCTTCACGAACGGTTACCAGACGCTCTTTCGGCGTCATATAAACGCTAACCGGCTGGTTCAGGTCAGTCACAAAACGCACGTCACGACCGGTGATAATGCCAACCAGTTCGTTATCTTCAGTCACAACCGGATAGCCTGCAAAACCATTACGCTCGGTCAGTTCTTTCACTTCGCGCAGGGTAGTGGTTGGCAGTACGGTCTGTGGGTCAGTTACCACGCCAGATTCGTGTTTCTTCACGCGACGGACTTCTTCAGCCTGGCGCTCGATAGACATGTTTTTGTGGATAAAACCGATGCCGCCTTCCTGGGCCAGGGCAATTGCCAGGCGCGCTTCCGTCACGGTGTCCATTGCTGCGGAGAGCATAGGAATGTTCAGGCGAATGGTTTTCGTCAACTGGGTGCTGAGGTCAGCAGTATTCGGCAGAACAGTAGAATGAGCGGGAACGAGGAGGACGTCGTCAAACGTCAGGGCTTCTTTTGCGATACGTAGCATGGGCAATATCTCACCTGGGAGGTTATTAAATATTGCCGCGGCATTATACAGAGCGTAACCGATTGCATCCACACTTTTTTGCAAAAAAACCTTGCGCTCCTCTGTGAGCATGTTACTTTCGACTGAATAACTTGCTGATTTAGAATTTGATCCCGCTCACATGTTATCCTCTCAGACCACCTCAATTTTTACCGTAAGCCGCCTGAACCAGACGGTTCGTTTGCTGCTTGAGCAGGAAATGGGACAAGTGTGGATCAGCGGTGAAATCTCGAATTTCACCCAGCCGTCCTCCGGTCACTGGTATTTCACGCTCAAAGATGACACCGCTCAGGTACGCTGCGCGATGTTTCGCAACAGCAACCGCCGGGTAACGTTCCGCCCACAGCACGGGCAGCAGGTGCTGGTACGCGCCAATATTACGTTGTACGAACCGCGCGGCGACTACCAGATAATTGTTGAGAGCATGCAGCCCGCGGGCGAAGGTTTGCTGCAACAAAAATATGAGCAACTGAAGGCTAAACTGCAGGCTGAAGGACTATTCGATCAGCAATACAAGCAATCTCTACCTTCCCCAGCCCACTGCGTTGGAGTGATTACCTCGAAAACCGGCGCTGCGCTGCACGATATTCTTCATGTGCTGAAGCGTCGTGATCCATCCTTGCCCGTTATTATCTACCCGACTGCGGTACAGGGCGACGATGCGCCAGGGCAGATCGTTCGCGCCATTGAACTGGCGAACGCGCGGCGTGAGTGTGACGTGCTGATCGTTGGGCGCGGCGGCGGCTCGCTGGAGGATTTATGGAGTTTCAACGACGAACGCGTGGCACGGGCGATTTTTGCCAGCGGCATTCCGGTAGTTAGCGCCGTCGGCCACGAAACCGACGTTACCATTGCCGATTTTATTGCAGATTTACGAGCGCCTACGCCATCAGCAGCGGCAGAAATTGTCAGCCGCAACCAGCAGGAGTTGTTGCGTCAGATCCAGTCCGCTCAGCAGCGTCTGGGCATGGCGATGGACTACTACCTCGCCAACCGCAGCCGTCGTTTCACGCAGATGTTCCATCGCCTGCAACAGCAGCATCCGCAGCTGCGTCTGGCGCGCCAGCAAACGGCGCTGGAACGGCTGCGTCAGCGGATGGGATTTGCGCTTGAGAACAAGATTAAGCAGGCCAATCAACGCCAGCTGCGCATGCTGCAGCGTCTGAATCAACAAAATCCGCAGCCACGTATTTATCGTGCGCAAACGCGTATTCAGCAACTGGAATACCGTTTAGCAGAGAATATCCGCGCACGTTTAAGTGAACAGCGCGAGCGGTTTGGCAACGCAGTTACCCATCTTGAAGCAGTCAGCCCACTGGCGACCCTGGCGCGTGGCTACAGCGTCTCCACCACCACGGGCGGCGGCGTATTGAAAAAGGTCAAACAGGTCAGTGCCGGTGACGTTATCACTACCCGGCTTGCCGATGGCTGGGTTGAGAGCGAGGTCACGACCGTAACCCCGCAGAAAAAAACACGCTCCCGCAAAACGAGTCAGCCCGACTGAATTTGGGCTGATTCGCTTCGCAGCGTCTTAACAACTTTCACTCACGCGCATTTACCAGGCACACCTGTCGATAAATGGATGACGTAGAGGTTGTCGTACGTTTCTGCCCGTTACTCAAGTTAAGCGCCTGTCGAGCATGAGTCGCCTCATCCTGATCGACCGCCCACCAGTAGTTATCCACCCCGGTAATCGGCCAACCGTACAGCGTCCCCACCGCGCCATTTTGGTTATCGTTGTACAACGTCAGCAACTGGCTATACAGCGGTTGACGCTGTGCGTCACATCCGGTAATCCCGGTTTTATCCAGATTCGAGGCGCTTACCGATGACCAGAGTTCTCCATTCGCACCATAGCTGGTATTACTGGAAGATACTTCCGCCGCCAACAATGGGCGGCTAAATATGACGCCGTCGCTGGTGGTGGCCGTTTCGGGCATATGGCCCCAGTAATTCGCCTTAGCAGAGTTGGGGCTGGTAATTACGGTAAAAATAGCATCCAGAGAGGCTTTAAGCGTGGTGTTATTCGTCACCGTCGCCGTGAGCGTAGTTTTCAGCCCCGAACTGAGATCCTGTCGCAGGTTAAACGTTGCGGTACCGTTAGCGCCCGTCAGACCGCTAAAGATCGCGGTGTTGGTAGCCAACTTAGCGCTCTGCGCAGAAGGCGTTAGCTCGTCCAGCGTTAAATCATCCGCCCCGCCGCTGGTAATGACGTTGCCAACGCGCGACAACGCATTGCTGCGTGAAATCGTGAAATATACGTCCGGCATCACATTGCCGTCGGTGTCTGTCACCGTTACGGTCAGCGGGATTGTCTCTCCTTTTTTCACCTGCGCTGCCAGCCTCTCAGCGTTGAGAGCCGTCGACGTCAGCGTAATTGCCCCAGGCATAGGATGCGGATCGACCAGGCAAACCAGCGCCTGTTTGTCGCTTGTACTCCTGGTGGAAACCGCACCGGTTTTCAGTTGCATGCTCTGCCAGGAGGTTCCGGCTTTATCCGTCACCCACCAGCCATAACTTGCATGAGATACCGGCCAGCCGTACAGCGTTTCGATTTCGCCGCCGGGATGCTCATCGTAGAGTGATTTCAGTTCACTCAACGTCGGCTGCCAGGCTTCGCCGCAGGTGGATTTGCTTGCCAGCCCTGCGCCGTTATGGTCATACAGCGGCCACAGTTCGTTACCTACCGTGGAGCTAAACGTGGTGTCTTCTGCGGAAACTTCCGCCGCCAGTAATGGTCGCTGAAAGCTCACGCCGCTGCTGTCGGTAACGGTCTCGGGCATATGCCCCCAGTATTGCGCTTTGTCGGTATCAGGGCTGGTAACCACGGTGAATATCGCCTCCACAGTAGAGGCCGGGTTAGGGTATGTGTCCAGCGTTGCCGTAATCGTCGTTTTCAGCCCCATCGCGTCGTCCTGGCGCAGGCTCAAGGTTGCCGTGCCGTCCGCTCCGGTCACCCCACTCCAGGTGCTGGTATTGCTGGTCAACACCGTCTCGGCTGTCGCAGGGGCTATCCCCTGAAGAACCAGATCGTCCGTCGCACCTTTACCATCCGTCGTTTTCACCGAACCGCTACGCGAAATGCCATTACTACGAGAGAGCGTAAAGGATGCATTCGCTGCGGGGTTGCCATTGGTATCTTTCACGGTGACAGTGAACGGAATTTCCTCGCCTTTTTTAACCTTCGCAATGCGGGTTTCGCTGTCAGCAAGGCTCGACGTCAACGCAATGGTCGCGGGCAATGGGGCATGCGGATCCACAAGGCATATCTGCGCGCCGGTCGTCCCGACAGAAGTGGTTGAACTTTTCCCGCCTGTATCCAGCCGCATATACTGGTATGCCCCGGTTTTTGACACGCGATCCACAGCCAGCCAGAACTTGCCTGCTGACACCGGCCAGCCATAATTCGTACCAATAGCGCCTTTAGGGTCGTCAGCGTACAGTGTTTGCAGATCGCTAAACAGCGGCTGATATTCTGCGTCACAACCAGTAGCGCCTGCTTTTTGGGTATTTGAAATGGTGACCAGCGCCCAGCTTTCATTATTGTACGTATAGGAGTACGTAAACGACGTTTCGGTCGCCAGAAGTGGACGTTTAAATCTAACCCCAGCGCTGTTGGTGACCGTTTCCGGCATATGCCCCCAGAAATTCGCTTTATCGCTGTCCGGGCTGGTAAGTACAGTGTATATCACATCCAAATTGCTGGAAGTCACCAGATCGTCGGGAAGTTCTGCCACAATGGCTGTTTTCAGGCCGCTGCTATTATCCTGGGCCACCTCAAACTGGGCTTGGCCATTCTCATCCGTCACGCCATACCAGTAATAGTTGCAGCGGGTAGTCGTACAGTTAAACGCCATTGAACCCGCTTCAGGCGTGAGCGCTGTCAGCAACATATTACTTTCATTACCATCCTGAGCGAACCCAGCCCGGTTTAACGACGAGGTGCGCCTCAGACGAATAGTGGTATCAGGTGCAGGATTTCCTGAACCGTCGGTCACGGTGACGGTCAACGGTACGATTTCTCCCTTTCTCACAACCGCGGCGCCTTTTTCCGCATTCATGGCGCTCGACGTGAGCGCTATCGACAATACCCTTTTTTTACTCAAGCACAGCTGCGCCGTTGCGGTATTCGTGTTGGTAGCAAGCTTTGAGTTATCACTGAGCCGGAGGTACTGAAACAGGTTTGTCGCGTGCGCGCTGTCCGGCACGCTATTACCCGCTCCCCAGTATTTCCCCGTTGTCACCGGCAGGCCGAAGGTCGAGGAGAGCGTGCCATTTGGGTAATCGTTATACAGCGTCTGAAGTTGCTCCAGCGTCGGCAACCCCAGCCTGTCACACGGGCTGGCGGACTGCTGATAAAGCTGCGGATAACTATTCCACGTATACCAGGTTTCACTATTTTCCAGAAAGCCCGAGGTATTCGTCGTGGCAGAAAGCTCAGCGCGCAATAATGGTCGATTAAACTCGGCCCCTTTGCTGTTGACAAAGGTTTCCGGCATATGGCCCCACATACTGGCTTTGTCGCTGTCGGGGCTGGTAATGACGGTGAAGATGGTATCTGTGCTGTCGGTCAGATTGCTGCCATCCATCGCTGTGGCGTTGAGAGTGGTTTTCAGCCCCGCAGACATATCCTGTGAAAGCGTAAAGGTCCCCTCCCCCTGCTCATCGGTTTGTATATACAAAAATTTCGCGCTGGTATCCATAAGAAACGTCGCAGGGCCGGACGGCATGACGTTACGTAGAGTAATATCATCTTCAGAACCAGCGCTATGGATACTTCCTGAACGCGTCGTTGATTCACTGCGGCTCAGTTTCACCAACGCGTTGGCCATCGGCTGGCCTGCCGTATTTTTGACTGTCACGGTGGCGGCGATTTGCTCGCCTTTTTTGACCTTAACGATCCCCGTCGTTTCATCCTGACCCGCGAGCGTAAGCGTCAGGTTACCAGCCGTACCTCGGGGTGAAACGAGGCACGTCTGCATGTGATAAATCGACGCATTGCTTATTGAGGTAACATCACCATTGCTCAACAGGTTAACAACCGCGTATTCAACTGGGTCGCCCTCCGCGGACGGTAAAGCGTAATCCCCCGCCCACCAGTACTGGCTGGCGCTAACGTTCCCTGTACTGCTCATTGGCCAACCATTGCGGCTGTGCATCGCCCCGTCGGGCCAGGTGGCGTACAGCGCCTGAAGATTACTGGCAGTCGGCAAAAAGTTACGCCCACAGCCACCACCAACCCCATTCCAGGCATTGCTGACGGTGATCATGCCCCAGGTTTCGCCCATATCGTAGCTGCCGTTGGTGATAATCACGGTTTTCCCCGGCATGTTGCTAAACTCACTGGATAACAGCGGGCGCTTATACACTACGCCATCACGATCGGTGAGCGTTTCCGCCATGTGCCCCCAGTAGTTCGCTTTCTCTGTATCCGGACTGGTCACTACGCTAAAGACGACCGGCAGCGTCTGCTCTGTTGCAGAACTGGTATGCTCAAGCGACGCCAGCAGCGGCGTTTTAAAGCCTGCGCCACTGTCCTGGTTAATGTCCAGCGTCAGCGTTCCGTTCTCATTGGTCGCGGAGTAATACTCAACGCCGCTGCTACGACTCTCGCTATGGTTAATTTGTATCGCAGCCGCAGTGGAGGTGTTTACCACCTGGTACTTACGCCCGATGCTATCACCGCGTTTAAAGATAACCGGCGTATTGCCAACCGGATTCCCCTCATCATCCAGAGTGGTAATCACCACCGGGATAGTTTCGCCAACTTTGGCTTTAGCAAAACCGTCGTCGGCATGGTATAGCGAGGATGTCAGCGTGAGCCTGGTTGCCACTTTCTGCGCTGTTTGCAGGCAGGAGAAATAGAGTTTTTCATTCCATAACATTGAGCTTATGTTGCCATCGCCCAGATCGAGCGATTTCACATAACGGTTTTCCGTTGAGCGGCTGATATCAGCAGTGCTGTTCTGATAGTTTTTCCCTTCGACAGACCAGCCCTGCTGAGTATTGATAGCTCCGCCAGGGAAGGCTGCGTACAACGACTGCAGGTCGGCCAGCGCGGGCACAAATCCCACCCCGCAGGCGTTCTGTATCCCCTCAAAATCAACAGTGGCCCAGATTTCATTGTTTTCTGTGTTGTTGCCAACGGCAATCCCGCTGGCAATTTCTGTGACCAGTTGCGGTCGCTTAAATACTTTGCCATTAGCTGCTGACACCGTTTCTGGCATATGGCCCCACATTTTGGCTTTATTACTGTCGGGGCTGGTGACGACGGTGAATATCGTGTCAACGCTGGCGCTGACACTGGCGTTTTGATATAGCGCTGCGGTAACCGCCACTTTGGTGCCATGCGTATCTGGGCGGGTGACATTGATGATTTTACTGCCATCGGCTCCCGTCAGGCCGCCCACTTTGGTTGCCGTATCGTTGATTGAGTTTCCGTCGATCACGACCGGAGAAACGATACCGTCGCCGCTGCCCGCAATATGTTTATCGTTCTGCCGGGTATAACCATCACCGCGCGACAGTACAAACGGCGCATCCGGGATCGCCGTACCGCTGGCATCTTTCACCGTGACCTTCAACTGTAACGTATCGCCCTTTTTCACCTTTAGCGCATGTTCGTTATTACCCTCATACCACAGCGTCGAATCGACCGGTTCGATGGTAATAGAAGCGGCTACCGGATTGTCGCTGGCAAGGCAGGTGACATAATCCGACGCATTGTTACTGGAAAATTCGCTGCCATTGGAAAGCGCGATGAGTTTCCACGACGTCGCTGTGGCAAACGTCGAAGACCAATAGTTAATCAGGGTAGGCCAGCCGTGGGTGTTGTGAATCGCCCCACCGCTGTTGGCGTCATACAACGCCTTAAGCTGATCGATACGCGGCAATCGGTTGACCGCACAGCCGCCGACGTCCGTATTACTCACCGCATCGCTATGAGTGACGCGCGCCCAGCTTTCGTTCGCTTCCTTCTGGGTGCGGGTAGCGCTAACCTCTGCCGCAAGCTTTGGACGCTCAAATACCGCATCACCTACCGTCAGGGTATCGGGCATATGTCCCCACATCGATGCCTGAGCGGTATCCGGGCTGGTAGGGACGGTAAATTTCACGCTGCGGCTGAGCGGCGTGGAGATGAGTGAGTTCATCGGCACAATAGAGAGCTGAGTCTGCAGTCCAACGCCCTGCGGTTGTTCGATAGTCAGGGTGGCACTCCCCTGGCTATCGGTAGTGCCCTGATACGTCATCGACGCCTGAGAAGGACCGTACGCCGTACCCGCTATAACAAGCGCACCGTCGGTGGCATCAGTAAAGCCGGTGGTGACGTTATCGCGATTGCGCCCATAAGCCATGGTAACTGTAAACGCCGCGTTGGGGACCGTAAGCCCGTTGAGCGCATTAATTGAGCGCACCGTCAGCGTTATCTGCTCACCCACTTTGGCTGTCGTCTGGCGCAGGGCAAAATCGCCGTTCATCGCCACGTCAAGCTGAGTGACTAACTCATTGCCCGAGCAGGAGAGATAGTTTGGCTCACTACCGCTGAACAAAGCATCAGCACCGGTAGCCAGATTGACGTGCGCCGTCTGCCCGTCGCTGGTGTCCGCCGCCAGATAGCTGTGGCTGGCGGTTGGCCAGCCGTGCTCGCTTTGCATCTCGTTATCAGGATGCGCATTATAGAGCGAGTCCAGCGACAGTTGCCCTGGCATTTGTCCACTGCCGCACTGGTTTTCACCCGCCGTGACGGAGTTGAACGTCGCCCAGTTTTCATTGTTTTCCTGCGTGGAGCCCGTTTTGTGCGTGGCTTCTGCTGCCAGCAGCGGACGTTTATACAAATTGCCCGCCTCCACTACGCCCTGCATATGCCCCCACATGTTTGCCGCGCTGACATCCGGACTGGTGAGAACGGTAAAGATCACGTTTTGCGTTGCCTGCGTGCTGCCGTCAAACAGCACCACGCGCAACGGCGTTAAGACGCCAGTACCTGAATCATGTTTGATCTCCAGCGAAGCCTGACCGTTCGCGTCGGTAACGCCCTGATAGTGATGGGTATCACCGGCCATCAGGCCTTCACCTGCAATGGTAACCGGATGCTCCTCCCAACTGGCGGAATAGTAAGCGGTATTGCGCGCCTGCGCGTTGCCAAGGTACAGATTAAAATAGCGATACGGCAGCGGCTTGCCGGTGAGTTCGTCGGTCACCGTGATTTGCATCATGACCGCCTCCCCTACCTTTACCCTCGCGGCGCTCAGGCTACTGTCGTAGCTGTCTGTACTCAGCACCAGCTTTGGCTTTACCGACGGTGCGGCCTTATCTACGCAACTGACCAGGGAGTTCACCGTATCCGCTTCCTGCACCACGCTGCTGGAGCGCATATTGACGCCATAATGGTACATGCTCAGCGAACTTTCCGTGGCGGACCAGTATTCATCGTCCCCGGCGACAGGCCAGCCAAGAGTAGTCGCCAGGTCGCCTCGTGCAGTTTTTAACCCGATAAGCTGGCGCGCATCCGGCAGAATGTCACAGTGCTCATCCGCCCCTTTCCAGTTAAACAGCGCCCAGCTTTCATTATCGGCATTCACCGTCGTACTTTCACCCTCCACCTCAGCGGCGAGCGCGGGTCGGGTAAAGGTGTAGGTTTCACCTTCCACCTCAGCGCTGGAGCTTTCCGCCATATGACCCCACATCGCCGCTTTATCGCTGTCCGGGCTGCTGAGAGTGGTGAAAATAACATCTACGCTATCGGCAAGCGACGTCGCTCCTACGGCTTTTACCGTTAGCGTGGTTTTTACGCCAGGGCTATTGTCCTGGGTGACCGTCACCGTAGCATTGCCGCTGGCATCGGTTGTGCCATGAAATTCGGTGGCGATCGTGGTGAGTTCAGTATCTCCTACATGTACAGGATTGGTGTTGTTGACCGCATTTTGTCGGTTGAAAGCATCACTTCGTGTAATGATAAAAGCCGTATTCGCCGCAGGTTCACCATCACAGGTCCTGGTGCTTACCGTCAAAGTGATGCTATCGCCAGCTTTACCCTTTGCCGCCTTTAGCGTTTCATTGAAATGGTCTGCGCTCACCGCCACCGGTTTGCCCGCAGCCGCGGCGATATCGACTGCAAATTTTTGCTCGAGTAACGTCACCGCATTGTTATAGGGGACACCGGTACGAGTCAGCAGCCAGAGTGGTGGTATCTCCGTTGTGGTATCAAGTTGCGGCCAGACCACCAGATGACGCCCCGCCATATTTTGCGCGCAGAAGCTGAGATTCGCGGACGGTTGTGGACTGAGCGGCACGTCGGGCGTGGCGGCATCAGCCCATACCAGAGAGACTCCCGGCGCACGATCGCTTTGCCAGACCAGCGGCGGCTCGGCAAAAATGTCACCTTCGGTGTCGTGCGGGTTACTGAGGATCAGTGCGCTGCCGCTGTCATCGGTACTGAACTGGTTTGGCCTCGCGGTATTCGCCACGGCATTGGCTTGATCCACACTAAGTTGCACGCTTCCCTGATACACCGGAATGGCGACACTGTCGGCCTGCGGTTTCGTACCGTTAATCGCCGACGTAACGCCGACAGGCTCCTGCCATGTATGACTCAAATTTGTGGCATTTGCAGACAAGCCGCTGATAAATAACAGCGGCAGCAGGAAACGATGCAGTGATTTCAGGTTACCGGACATATCCCCATCCTAACGCCTGTCTGATAATTGGATTTTCAACACGCTTTGCTTAGCGTCCTGCTAAGAAAAGCGCACGGAAAACGCCGCTCCCCCGGAGAGCGACGTACGGTGCGAATTATTTGTTCTTGTACTTGATCGACAGGCCATACCCCTGAACGCCATCGTCGCCTGCGTTCGGGAAGATCGAGGTTCTGGCTTCGGCATTGGTCTCTGGAATAAGCAAATCGCCGTTCTGAACCGAAGAGTCGCCTCCCGCCGTTCCCAGTTGCAAACTGGTGCCTGTAAAGACCCACTGATAGTCGTACTGATTGGTAACCACCAGTTCTCCCGTGTCGTAAGTGCCGTTTTTGTTGGCATCTTTCCACAACTGAGCAACGTAGGTGTGACCGGTATGCAGCTTGGTACTGCTGTTTTTCAGCAGGTTGACAGAGGCATTCTCAGAGTCGTAGATAGCCACGGCAATAGAATCATCCACCACCGGACCTTCCGGGATGTCATCATCATCCGCACCACCACCCGAGCCGGTAGAAAGATCGTTTAACGTCAAGAGTTCAGCAACGTTGGGGTCACCGGTAGTCGTCGTTGGCGTGATGCGAATACCAATGTAATAGTCTGCATCCGATTCCTGGAGGGTATAGGAGTCCTTCCCGGCACTACCGCTTATCACGGTAGCATCAGAACCATCCTGTTGTTTCGAACGAATCCAGACCACCGTGGCTTTGGTTGCGGTATTGCTGACATCGAGATCGCCCTGCTCATCACCAATCGCCCAGTTTACCGTGACCTTATCGCCAATATGGAACTGCTTATCCCCCTCGCCGTTGACGACACGCTCACCCCGGTCAATGCTAACCGTTACGTGGTTTTTATCTGCTTCCGCGACTTTTTCCGCTGAGCGGGTGATCCACGGTACCGTCCCCTGAATCGTGCCAGTATTGCCGCTGAACTGCCACGTATCGGAACCGGCACCTTGCAGTTTTCCTTCTTTCGCTGCTATCGCCGATGGAATTGAGCAGTAGCCTGCCACCACCAGCGCCAGTGCGACCTTACTCAGCCGCCGTTTTAACAATGCCTGCATTAAGACTCTCCTTTTCTTTAAAATTCAGCGACTCGCGCCGACGCTATTTCTGGTTGTAGGCCACACGTAATCCATACCCCTGCACGCCATCCTGCTCGTCGGCGCCAAACTTCTGCGCCGCTTCTTTATTGCTGGCTGGCAGAACCAGGTCCTCATTGCTGGTGTTCGTTTGCGCCCCGGTATGCCCGTTGGTGCTCTGCCCGGTAAACTCCCATTGGTAGTCATACTGGGCCATCTCGTCTTCTGTAAGCTGTTCCGACATCTGGAACACGCCGTCACTGTTAGCATCGCGCCAAAGCCGGAATCGATAGGTGTTATTCACAACAGGGTGCTTATCTTCTTTGTCGATCAGATTGACGGGGCTGGATGTTTTCGATTGATAGATGAGGGGGTTCAGCGCTGAAAGCGATTCACCAACAAAGGTAATGTCGACATAGTTGCTGTCGCCGTAAGCATCCTCTTTAGCCTTCCAGCGAAAAGTACCGGGAAGCGTGCTGGAGAGCGTAACGGTTCCCGCTGCTTTATCTCGGCTGGCAATGAATACACAGGGGGTTTCCGTGGTACAGGGCGTCGCCGCTAGCGTAACTTTTTTATCATTGCTGTCGTACAGCTCAGGCGTCATGGCCTCATCGACCAGTTCATCACCGTTGCGATCGGTGGTGTCGCCCCAGGAATCGGTCAGCAGCAAGTCCATTACTACACCGTCCACACCATCGGCCTGCGCGCTGGCGCCATGACTGTGATCGCTACGATCGGCATCAGCGATGTTATCGACGATCAGCTCGATTTTACGATCCTGCTGGACGGTAATTTCCACCACGCCGGAGTTCTGCTTATTGCCCTTTTCATCCTCCAGCGTCATGCGCACCTTCCAGGTGTTCATTGCCGTTCTCTGGTCGTCGGTATCAGCATTCACCCACGCCGGCAGCACTAAATTCCAGCGATTATTATTTCCCTCGGTCAAGGCATCCGCTTTTATCACCGGCATCACTAACGTCCGGCTGGCATTATTTTTCGCCTGCCAGGAGGCAGAAATAATCTTGTAATGGTGATTAATCATCGCATTGACGGTCCACTTGCATTTTTCCAGACCAACCGCAGCTTCAGGCGTGTCTTCAATCACGCATTCAGGGTGCTCATTGGTTGAATCGGCCTTCAGCCAAAGTGCGACGTCTAACGGATCTTTCTCACGGTATTCCAGAACGATGAAGTTGTTGCGCTCTACAAAATCATGACGACTGCCCATCAGCGAATGCTGTGCTTTGACGTTTTCCGGGTCGAGCTGTGCTGCCAGCGGGGTACCAAGCTGATATGTGACCGTGGCATTGACGTTGAGATCGGTGTTGTCCCCGGTTCCGGCTTTATAGTCCGCCCCCAACGTCACCATCGGTACAGGCGTATAGTTGAGACCTACGGTCACGGCATGCGGATTTTTTTGTAAATTATCGGTGCCAAATAACGCCACCTCGTCGCCATAGTACTGCTCATAAATGACTTTGCCGCCCAACTGCGGATAAAATGGCAGCCAGCTTTCTGCCCTAATATCCCAACCGCGCGCCGGGCGCTCCTCGTAAAAATCAAAATCTGCAGAATCTTTCCAGTCGGAAAGAGGATGGTAATAATTTCCGGAAAGTTTTAAATAATCAGTCCAGGCTTCGGTCCCCAGACCTAAGCGGCGGTGTCCACGGGTGAAGTCATAGTCATAAAACAGGTTACCGCCCAGCAGCCAGCTCGCGATATTCTGGCGTACACCGAAGCCTAAATTACCAATAGTACGCTCTTCTTTACGTTGGGCGGAGAATTGACTAAAGAGTACGGTACTTTCGTTGTCATACCAGGGAACAAAATAATCCAGCGAACTACCTTCAAGGTCTCCCCCTTCGCCCACGGAGAGACTGGTACGCACCTTGCCATAAGGCGACATTGCGCCCTCAAGGTATGACTGTGCTGATGAAGTGATTTGGTTTTGCAGATAGCTACGCGCCTGGGATTCCAGCGCTTCCGGCGTCAGATTTTCAAATCCCTGCGTCGCTGAGTTGGTAATGTAATCAGCGCCTTTTTCTTTAAATGATTGCCCCTTATTTTCTTGTTCTTCTTTTTCTGCGGCATCACTGGCCAGATCGGGTAGTGCGGAGAGGGTAATATTATTTTCAGAGACAGGGACGCTTATATCGGCCTCAGCGCTTACCACGCCAGACACCAATAATAAAAAGAATAAGCGTGCTCCTGACACCATAGATTATCCCTGTGTTAAAGCTTTCCTCACACAGAAAGATTATATCTACGATCTAAACCAAACTATAATTTAGCCACCTAAATATATTCCTAAAAACAGGTATTCATTTGAATTACGCGTTACTTATTTGTTTAATAGATATCGAAAGAGAATTAATATTCTCTTTCGTATGTTTATTTCAACTAAATAGAACAACTAATATAATTAATTACTAATAGAATAGATAACACGTTTTTTTGAAATAAGGCCATGACCGTGCTGGCAGAAATAATCGACTGCGCCACAGGCTTTGAGCACCTGCAGCGGCTGATTACACTCCGGACAGTGCGCTTCTAACTGAATATCTTTATTACAGTTATCACAGTGTGCCATACCGTTTTGCGGCTCCAGTTCTGCATGACAATCCGGGCAAATAATAGACATAGCGACTCCAGTACAGGGATCCATTACTGCGTAGAGTTTATCACGCTGCGTTTAATGCCGCCCGCGTAACTGCTGTAACGTTAACAGGTACTCCACTTCCTCCAGCCTGCGCTGCGTCGTGCGACTCACTTCCTGTGGGCTGCGTTCAAACAGACTGTGCTCGCCCAGAATATGCTCCGCCAGACAATGGGCATAAATGCTACCGGGAAGGCGCCAGCATCGCACAACATTACCCTCAATCAGTTCGAGCACATCCTCGGCACCTCGACGGTCATGGCTGATGATACGGCCGTCGCGCAGATAAAGGCGCAGGCCTTTTTGTCCACCAGCAGGCCCTGCGTATTTATTCAGCCAGATATCCAGCGGTATACCGCTAATCTGTCCCTGCAGATGTGCCTCTCCTTCCGCCGTGGTCAGGTCGCCTTCTACGATATCGCGTCCCAGACGG
Source organism: Citrobacter sp. Ce104 (assembly GCF_030334595.1). Classification (NCBI taxonomy): domain Bacteria; kingdom Pseudomonadati; phylum Pseudomonadota; class Gammaproteobacteria; order Enterobacterales; family Enterobacteriaceae; genus Citrobacter; species Citrobacter sp. Ce104. Next base: position 323,879 of record NZ_JAOWDP010000068.1, on the reverse strand, counting down.
TCTTTAGCGCTCATCACCTGCAAGCTCATGCTGTCATTGCCGCCCAGATAACGCGCTGTTTCACGCAGCATTGCCAGTACATGCGTGCCAATGTCCAGAATCACACCGTCCGGATGACGGAGTTCACGCGTATCCGGCTCACCGGTGGCAAAGTTGAGCGCGATGGGTTCACCAGCAGCGTTAAACCCGCTCGGTTCCTGTAAGAAGCCTTCGATTTTAACAACGTCCGAAAAGTGAGAGACCAGTGCCGGTTGTGGATTATCGCCCTGCCACTGCGCGCCGAGTTTACCCAACGCCAGCCGCATTGCGCCATTGCGCGCCATCCAGTGGTCGAGCGCCAGCACGCGGTCGGCAGCACCGGGTTGAGCCAGCAGCATTTTCAGTTTTTCAATTTGGGAAAGCGTGGCGACAATAGGCTTTTCGACCACGATACGTGCAATGGGCGCGGCCAGCGCCTGTTCAAGCACATCAAGGTGGTGCAGGGATGCGGTGGTGATAAACAGGGTATCAAGCGGTGTGGCAAGAAGTTCAGCGAGTGACGCGCAGCGTGCCACGTCTGCAAACTGCTTTACGGGTTGGACATCAAAACCCACGCAGCGGAGTGAATCACCGAACATATGACGTAATGCGGGCAAGTATGCCGTTTCAACAACTGCGCCAAGCCCAACAAACCCTAACAACATGTTCTCACCTCAAAAATTGAATGGCCGGGACATAACGTCTGCCCCGGCACAATCGAGGTGTTATCAGGCGCTAGTTGCCGGTTTAGATTGCGTATTCTCCAGCATGCGACGAATCGGAACAATGAGGACGATCAGTACCGCGGCGCAGATCAGCAGCGCAATCGAGCAGCGAGCGAAGAGATCCGGCAGCATATCCAGTTGGTCAGCCTTCACATGGCCGCCAATCAAACCTGCGGCCAGGTTACCCAGCGCACTGGCGCAGAACCACAGGCCCATCATCTGCCCACGCATTCTTTCCGGAGCCAGCAGCGTCATTGTCGCCAGACCGATCGGACTCAGGCACAGCTCACCAAGCGTCAGCATCAGGATGCTGCCCACCAGCCAGAATGGAGAAACGCCTGCACCGCCGTTACTGAGAACGTTTTGCGCCGCCAGCATCATCAGGCCAAAGCCTGCCGCCGCGCAGAGAATACCAATAACGAATTTGGTAATGCTGCTCGGCCGAATGTTCATGCTCGCCAGTTTCGGCCATGCCCAGCTAAATACCGGCGCCAGCAGGATGATAAACAGCGCGTTTATCGACTGGAACCACACCGCCGGGATTTCAAAATCACCGATCATACGGTTAGTGTAGTCGTTGGCAAACAGGTTGAACGAGGTCGGCTTCTGCTCAAACGCGGACCAAAAGAACGCGGCGGAAACCAGCAGGATAAAGCAGACCAGCAGTCTGGCGCGCTCTTTGCGGTTCAGACCGGCAAAGATGAACAGGTAGATAAAGTAGAGTGCAACGGAGGCGGCAATCACGTATACCAGCATGCTGGCAACCGCGACCGGATTTATGACAATCACGCCCTGCGCAATCAGCGTAACAATAACTGCCACACCGACGGCCAGCGCCAACAGCCACGCGCCCACGCCGTTACGTTTCACAACCGGGCTGTTCCAGGTGGAGTCGAGTCCCACTTCGCTGTCGTAGCGTTTCATCGATGGAACGGCAAATACGCGGAAAATGATCAGCGCCACCAGCATCCCGATACCACCGATGCCAAAGCCCCAGTGCCAGCCGTGGGTTTTAATCAGCCAACCGGAGATCAGCGGCGCGATAAACGACCCCATATTGATACCCATGTAGAACAGCGAGAACCCGCCGTCGCGACGCGCATCGCCTTTTTTATACAGCGTGCCAACCATGACCGAAATACAGGTTTTGAACAGACCGGAACCGAGCACGATAAACATCAGGCCGATAAAGAACAGGTTGTTACCCATAATGGCCGAGAGCGCAATCGACAGGTGGCCGAGCGCAATCAGAATGGAACCGTACCACACCGCTTTCTGTTGGCCGAGCCAGTTATCCGCCAGCCAGCCACCCGGCAGTGCGGCAAGATACATCGTACCGGCAAAGATACCCACAATCGCCGAGGCGTTTTCACGAGCCAGCCCCATGCCGCCGTCATAGACGGTTGCCGCCATAAACAGGATCAGTAACGGGCGAATGCCATAAAACGAGAAACGCTCCCACATCTCTGTGAAAAACAGCGAGCCGAGCGGATAAGGATGGCCGAAGAAAGTTCGGCTTTCTTTTTGATTAACAGAGGATTGCATAATTCTCCCGAAAGTTATGTCGTCGTGCGTATAAACACCGCGATGTACGCCAGCCAGTTACGTATCTGACCGATTTTTTACATGCGGCGAAAAGTTATTTAACCATTTGATAACCTAAGGCTAGTTTTGTCTAGTACCAGCCCCCGGACTTTAAGATGAAAACTCGACAAATGTCTACTTTCTTAGATTTAAACTTGGTAAAAAACGAATAGTAATTGACATCGCACGGGTTGAGGCAGGCGATGGATTAGCGAAAAAAAACCCGCGACAGGCGCGGGTTTTTATCAGCATCAGCAACGGTTACTTGCTTTTTTTAATGTGCTTAATCAAACGCTTACGCTTACGCATCTGAGTCGGGGTCAGCGTATTGCGTTTGTTCGCAAACGGGTTTTCCCCCTCTTTGAACTGAATACGGATCGGCGTGCCCATCACGTCCAAAGATTTACGGAAATAGTTCATCAGATAGCGTTTGTAGGAATCCGGCAGGTCTTTGACCTGGTTACCGTGGATCACCACGATTGGCGGGTTATAACCACCGGCGTGAGCATATTTCAGCTTCACACGACGACCACGGACCAGCGGCGGCTGATGATCTTCTACCGCCATAGTCATGATGCGCGTCAGCATCGCGGTGCTGACGCGACGGGTGGAGCTGTCATACGCTTCGCGGACCGATTCAAACAGATTCCCCACACCGCTGCCGTGCAGCGCAGAGATAAAGTGTACGCGCGCAAAATCAATAAAGCCCAGACGGAAGTCCAGCGTCTCTTTGACCTGCTCTTTCACTTCCTGCGTCAGGCCATCCCACTTGTTGACCACGATAACAAGTGAGCGCCCACTATTGAGGATAAAGCCCAGCAGTGACAGGTCCTGATCGGAAATACCTTCGCGCGCGTCAATCACCAGCATCACCACGTTGGCATCTTCAATCGCCTGCAGCGTTTTGATAACGGAGAATTTTTCTACCGCTTCGATAATTTTGCCGCGCTTACGCACGCCCGCGGTATCGATGAGCACATATTCGCGCTCGTCGCGCTGCATCGGAATATAAATACTGTCACGCGTCGTCCCAGGCATGTCGTAAACCACTACGCGGTCTTCGCCGAGAATACGGTTAGTAAGCGTGGACTTACCTACATTCGGTCGACCCACAATCGCCAGTTTAATCGGCAAATCCTGCGGGTTAAAGTCGTCCTCAGGCTCTTCTTCGCCGTTTTCTTCGGCTTCCAGTTGCGCCCAATATTCTGCGTCTTCATCCACGTCTTCCTGAGGGGCAACGTCATCCATCCACGGCAGCAGAACATGCTCCAGCAGGCTGAGGACGCCACGGCCATGGGATGCCGCGATCGGATAAATTTCACCCAGACCCAACGAGTAGAAATCGACAACCGCCTGGTCAGGATCGAGTCCGTCAGTTTTGTTGGCAACCAGGAACGTCGGTTTCTGGCGAGAACGCAGATGTTTCGCAATAGCTTCATCCGCAGGCATTAGGCCAGCACGCGCATCCACCATGAACAGCACAACGTCCGCTTCTTCAATAGCCAACAGCGACTGTTCCGCCATACGAGTTTCAACACCGTCTTCGGTGCCATCAATACCGCCGGTATCAATACAGATAAACTCGCGGCCTTCAATTTCCGCACGACCGTACTTACGGTCACGAGTCAGACCCGGGAAATCCGCAACCAGCGCATCTCGGGTGCGAGTTAGACGGTTAAATAACGTGGATTTGCCAACGTTAGGGCGCCCGACAAGCGCGACCACAGGTACCATGTTTAAAGCCTCATTTAAAAAATCATCAGACAACGGGCACATTTTGCGCCGTTGTTAAAAACAGTAAAACGGCCCCTGCACCAGGAGCCGTTTTTCAAAGCGAGCGGCCGGGACGATTAACGCGTAATAGAGTACAGCGTACCGTCTTTCGCCTGGATCAGCAGTTTACCATCAGCAGAGACCGGCTCGGTCAGGAAACCAGAGCTGTCAACTTTCTGCTGGGCAACAAAACGGCCATCGTCAACGTTAATCCAGTGCAGGTAGCCTTCGCTATCACCGACGACCAGATTGCCATTATACAATACCGGGGACGTCAGCAGACGGTGCAGCAGATCGCTTTGCGTCCACAGCGTCACGCCGCCGTCGGTGGTCAGTGCCAGTACGCGGTCGTTCTGGTCAACCAGGTAGATACGGTTGCCGTCAACGATAAAATCATTCACCGAGCCCAGTTCACGTTTCCACATAATCTGGCCGCTGCGCAGATCCAGCGCCGTCAGGTTACCATTATAAGCCAGCGCATAAACAACGCCATTGACGATAACCGGCGTGGTATCAACGTCACTCAGACGATCGATTTCCGTTGGACCTGTCGCCTGAGAAATACGTTGCTGCCAAATCATCTGGCCCTGCTGCATCAGCACTGCGCTCACGCGACCGTTATCACCGCCGACAATAGCTGCGCCAAAGGCGGTCGCTGGGGCAGATTCGCCGCGCAGTGACAGAGAAGGCATGTCGAGGTTAACGGTCCATTTGATAGCACCATCAGCTTCGTTCAAGGCCTGCAACTGACCGTTGCTGGTGTGGATTAATACCACGCCATCGCTCACAACAGGGCGAGACAGCGCTTCACCGGCAACTTTCGTCTGCCACGCAGTGGTCCCGTCGCTGGTATTCAACGCATAAACCTGTGCTTTTTCGCTGCCAATGTAAACATGTCCGCCGGACACGGTTACACCGCCAGAAAGCTGTGCAGATGCGCGGGAGAACCAGCCGTCTTTCTCACCCAGATTAACAGACCAGACTTCTTTGCCGTCGTCCGCATTCAACGCCTTAACGACACCGGCGCGATCGGCTGCATAGACAACGTTATCCGCCAGCGCAGGGTGAAGATTGGAATAGAAATCACCAATACCGTTGCCTACGGAGGTGCTCCAGTCCGTAGACGGAGTAAACTGGTTCTCAACCACCGGTAATGGGGACATCTTAACGACATCTTCTTCGCCACTAAACAGTGAACAGCCGCTCAATAGGGTAACGGAAAGCAGCCCTGGCAGAAGTAATTTACGCAATTGCATCGGGTCCCTCTCAGATGGACAAATTATTGATTTTCATCTGCATCATTTCGCTCAGAGCAGGAGAGGCATCGCTTTTCACGCCCGCTTCCCATGCGCTACGCGCACCTTGTTTGTCGCCTTTGCTCAGCAACGCTTCACCGCGCAGATCGGCAACAATGGCCGTCCAGCCTTCACCTTTAATGGTGTCGAGCGTTTTCAGCGCGGTATCGGCTTGTTTAAGCTGAACCTGAACACGAGCCAGACGCAGGTTGATCACCGCTTTGAGGTTTTCATCGCTGGTTGCAGCTAAGCCTTGTTGCAGTTGGCTTGCGGCTTTCTCAAGTTCATTTTGGTCAACAAACTGCTGCGCCAGTTCCAGAGAAGCTAACGCGCCGTAGGTATTTTTATTTTCTGCGGCAAATTTCTCTGCAGCAGGAAGGCTGTCCGGTTTACCCGCACTAACCGCAGTCACCGTATTTTGATACGCCAGGGAAGCAGAGCGTGCGGACTCCGTCTGATGGCTGGTCCAGTAACGCCAGCCAACCAGCGCGCCAACCCCTAAAATGATCCCAACAGCCAGCGCTTTGCCATTTTCAGCAAAGAAGCGTTTTACCGCATCAACCTGGTCGTTTTCGTTCTCGTAAATTTCCACGCTGTCCTTCTCCTTAGCCCAGTAGAGTGCGCAAATGCGCGGCAACGCTATCCTGCGCTACTGCCGTTTGCTCACCAGAGCGCAAATCCTTCACTACAACAGTACCGTCAGCCACTTCGGACTCGCCCAGTACCAGTGCAACGCGGGCGCCCCACTTATCGGCGCGGGCAAACTGTTTCTTAAAGTTGCCGCCGCCGTGGTTGGTCATTAGTTTCACACCAGGAACTTCATCGCGCAGACGTTCTGCAAGCCGCATTGCCGCCGACTGCGTGTCCGTCCCCGAAGCGACCAGGTATATATCGACAACAGGGGAGGCAATAAATTCCGGATTAACTGCCTGAACTAACAAAACAAGACGTTCCAGACCCATGGCAAAGCCCACGGCCGGGGTTGCACGACCGCCAAGTTGCTCAACCAGACCGTCGTAACGCCCACCGGCACACACGGTACCCTGAGAGCCCAGGCTACTGGTGACCCACTCAAATACGGTGCGGTTGTAGTAATCAAGACCACGAACCAGGCGCTGATTGACGGTATAGGCAATACCTGCGGACTCCAGCAGTTTGCACAGACCCGCGAAGTGCTCGCGAGAGTCGTCATCCAGATAGTCGCCGAGTGCAGGCGCGTCGTTGAGCAGAGCCTGTACTTCCGGGTTTTTGGAGTCGAGAACGCGCAGCGGGTTGGTGTACATACGACGCTTGCAGTCTTCGTCCAGTTTCTCTTTGTGCAGTTCCAGGTAGGCGACCAGCGCATCACGGTAGTTTGCGCGGGCTTCAAGCGAACCGATTGAGTTCAGCTCCAGGCTGACATGCTGAGAAATACCCAGCGCGCGCCACCAGCGAGCGGTCAGCATGATCAGTTCCGCATCGATATCCGGGCCTTGCAGGCCAAACACTTCGACACCCAGCTGATGGAATTGACGATAGCGTCCCTTCTGCGGACGTTCGTGGCGGAACATCGGCCCGATATACCACAGACGCTGTTCCTGATTGTACAGGAGACCATGTTCGATGCCGGCGCGTACGCAGCCCGCAGTCCCTTCAGGACGCAACGTCAGGCTGTCGCCATTACGGTCCTCAAAGGTATACATCTCTTTTTCAACCACGTCGGTGACTTCACCGATCGCGCGTTTGAATAACGGGGTCTGCTCTACAATCGGCAAGCGGATTTCACTGTAACCGTAGCTACCGAGCACGTTTTTGAGAGTGCCTTCAATGCGCTGCCAGATGGCGGTTTCGCCAGGCAGATAATCGTTCATGCCGCGAATGGCTTGAATGTTTTTTGCCACGTTTATTCTCTTTATGAATATAAAAATGAACCCTCAGCGCTAACCCGAACAATACGGGCGCCATGCGGGTTCAATCATACACGGGAAGCACGCCGCTTCCCATCACGTTGTTATTTTTCAAGCTGCTGCACGTCGATACGACGCGCTTCGTCCAGGATGCTTGCTTTAGCGCGAATGCGGGTTTCAAGCTGCGTAATCATGTCGTCGTTATCGATCCTGTCCTTACGCACGCCGTCTTCATACAGACCGCTTTTCTTGTTACCGCCCGTCACACCCAGCGTAGAAACCAGCGCTTCCCCAGGACCGTTTACCACGCAACCGATGATCGAAACGTCCATTGGCGTAATGATATCTTCCAGACGTTGCTCCAGCGCGTTAACCGTACCGATAACGTCAAACTCCTGACGCGAACAGGTTGGGCAAGCGATGAAGTTGATCCCGCGCGCGCGAATGCGCAACGATTTCAGAATATCGAAGCCTACTTTGATCTCTTCCACCGGATCGGCCGCCAGAGAAACACGCAGCGTGTCGCCGATCCCTTCAGATAACAGCAGGCCAAGGCCGATGGCGGACTTCACCGAACCGCTACGCAGGCCACCGGCTTCGGTGATCCCCAGATGCAGTGGTTGATCGATCTGTTTCGCCAGCAGGCGATAGGATTCAACGGCGAGGAAAACGTCAGACGCTTTAACGCTGACTTTGAATTGATCGAAGTTCAGACGATCGAGGTGATCCACGTGGCGCATAGCGGATTCCAGCAGCGCCTGCGGCGTAGGTTCACCGTATTTTTCCTGCAGATCTTTTTCCAGCGATCCGGCGTTGACGCCGATGCGGATAGGAATATTTTTATCACGAGCGCAGTCCACTACCATGCGAATACGCTCTTCATTACCGATATTGCCAGGGTTAATACGCAGACAATCAACGCCGTATTCCGCCACCTTCAGCGCGATACGATAGTCGAAATGAATATCGGCAACCAGCGGGACGTTAACCTGCTGTTTGATAAGCTTGAACGCTTCTGCGGCATCCATTGTCGGTACAGAGACACGAACAATATCTGCGCCTACGCGTTCCAGCGCTTTGATCTGATTAACCGTCGCTTCCACATCCGTGGTACGCGTATTGGTCATCGACTGTACGGCGATGGGCGCGCCATCGCCGATCGGCACGTTCCCAACGTAAATGCGTGTCGATTTTCTACGTTGAATTGGAGCCTGGTTATGCATTAAAAAATCTCCCGCATTGCCGTCTGTTACTGAGCCGGTGATTGTTCGGCATTAACGGTCAGACGCGCAACCTGGTTAGTTCTGATAAAACGACTCAGATCGACAGGTTTACCCTGGAACTGAATCTGCACTGCCGCCGGAGCGCCAATTTTCAGTTTGTACGGCGCCTGACCGGTCAGGTTCAGATTGCCGTCTTTACGCTGCATCCCGCTGAACAGTTTTTTACCGGTCGCATCGGTGACTTCCAGCCAGCAATCGGCGGTAAAGTTCATCACCAGCGCGTTAGGATCGGCAGCTGGCGTAGTCACGCCAGCCTGATCGGTCGGCAGCGGTGCTGCGGTAGTTGGCGCTGCGGTTGCGGTATCGACGTTAGCCTGAGAAGGCGCCACAACGGCGTTCTGCTGCGCATCAGCGGCAGGTGCCGGGGTCGCTGCCGCATCTGCCGTAGGCGCTGCGTCCGCCACTGCACCATCGTCCGGTGCCGGAGTCGTCTCCTGGCCCGCTGCGGCGCTGGTATCTAACGGTACGTTCTGCGCACCCTCTTTACCGGCATTCAGCTCAGCGGAGGATTGATCGGCCATGGTGGTGATCTCTTCCTGCTGCGCTTTATGGTTTTGCCACCACCAGGCGCCCGTCAGTCCGACAACGACAAACAGTACCAGCCAGGTAAAGGTCATTAACCAGCCGTCGCGTTTCTTACGACGCTTACCGAGCGAGAAGCTCTGCATCGGCGCGACTTTGGCAGGACGAATCGGAGCCTGTTTTTCCAGCCCTGGCAACAGTTCTTCTTCAGGAATATGCACCAGACGCGCATAAGAACGGATGTATCCGCGCAGGAATGTTGAAGCGAGATCGGCTGGCGCCTTATCTTCTTCAATATCGCGTACCGTGGAGACCTTCAGGCAAAGTCGCTCCGCGACTGCCTGCTGGCTGAATCCGAGTTGTTCACGGGCATTGCGCAGACGAACGCCGGTGGATAGTGCTTCATTTTTGTCGTGCGTGGCTTCAGTATTCATTCGCTACAGCTGCGTAAATTTGGGTTCTGATGCCGGCGAGCCACAATGCTCACCCACACCGCGAAACATCTGGTCAGTTAACCTTCGTCAGACAGTATAAAACGGTCAGACTATCAATGACAAAACAGCGTAAGCCTGAGGGCTAAACGCTTGTTGCGCCGTTACATACTGCCTTAAAGTCGACAAAAACGCACCGTTATTATTGACCTGACGACGACAACAAAAAACCTCATATGGCTTACATTACACTACGGTACATGAATTGTACCGTAGTGCTCTCAACATCAAACGGTCTTAATGTCGATAGCGTCGCCCTGCATACGCTTACGCAGAGTACGCTTGGTACGGTCGATAACGTCGCCCGCCAGCTGACCGCAGGCAGCATCGATGTCATCGCCACGTGTTTTACGCACGATGGTAGTAAAACCATAGCTCATTAACACTTTGGAGAAACGATCGATACGGCTGTTAGAGCTACGACCATACGGCGCGCCCGGGAACGGGTTCCACGGGATCAGGTTAATTTTACACGGCGTATCTTTCAGCAGCTCGGCCAACTGATGCGCGTGTTCAGTGCCATCATTGATGTGATCTAACATCACATACTCAATGGTCACACGTCCCTGGTTAGCGTTGGATTTCTCCAGATAACGACGAACCGCGCCAAGGAATGTTTCGATATTGTACTTTTTATTGATAGGTACAATTTCGTCACGAATTTCATCGTTCGGCGCATGCAGAGAAATTGCCAGCGCGACGTCAATCATATCGCCCAGCTTATCCAGCGCAGGGACAACGCCTGACGTGGAGAGCGTGACGCGACGCTTGGACAGCCCGAATCCGAAGTCATCCAGCATGATTTCCATCGCCGGCACCACGTTAGTCAGGTTGAGCAGCGGCTCGCCCATCCCCATCATTACCACGTTGGTAATAGGACGCACGCCCGTAGCCTTCACCGCCCCGACGATTTTCGCCGCGCGCCAGACCTGACCAATGATCTCCGATACCCGCAGGTTACGGTTGAAGCCCTGTTGCGCCGTAGAGCAGAATTTACACTCTAATGCACAACCGACCTGTGAAGAAACACACAGGGTCGCGCGATCGTCTTCCGGGATATACACCGTTTCAACGCGCTGATCGCCAACTGCAATGGCCCATTTGATCGTACCGTCAGAAGAACGCTGCTCTTCCACCACTTCCGGGGCGCGAATTTCAGCCACTTCTTTCAGCTTGTTACGCAGCACCTTATTGATGTCAGTCATGTCATCAAAGTTATCGCTGCAATAGTGGTACATCCACTTCATGACCTGATCGGCACGAAACGGTTTTTCGCCCATCTCTTTGAAGAATTCGCGCATTTGCTGACGGTTCAGATCCAGCAGGTTAATTTTTCCATTTTTATTTGGAACCGCAGGAATGACGACTTCAGAGGTGTTAACTAATTCAGACATAATTTTTTCCGGCCTCGTTGTTACACGTTGTGGCCCATGGAGGGTTAAAAAGAAACGCCCCGGCAAGCGATCTGCTCTTCCGGGGCGTTGCATTGTACAAAGTCTGGCGCAGGGATGCCACGTTTGCACGAAGCATTAGCGAAAATAATATGTAAAGGAAGATCGTAGGCCTGATAAGACGCATCAGCGGCGCCATCAGGCAAAGCAGAGCCGGATGCGCAAACGCTTATCCGGCCTACAGGACGAGCTTATCAGCGAGTGCGCGGGCAAACCTCGCCTTCACCAAAGAAATAGGCGATTTCGCGCGCTGCAGATTCAACGGAATCAGAACCGTGAGTACCGTTCTCGGTGAAGCTGTCAGCGTAGTCTGCACGCAGAGTACCCGCCAGCGCATTTGCCGGGTTGGTTGCGCCGAGCAGGTCGCGGTGACGCTGTACGGCATTTTCGCTTTCCAGAACAGAAACAACGATCGGACCGGAAGTCATGAATTCAACCAGACCGTCAAAGAATGGCTTGCCGTCATGCTCAGCATAGAAGCCGCGCGCCTGCTCAACGGTCAGGTGCAGCATTTTAGTACCGACAATTTTGAACCCTGCTGCTTCAAAGCGCGCAAAGATGCTGCCAATAACGTTTTTTGCCACCGCGTTTGGTTTGATGATGGAAAAAGTACGTTCAATAGCCATGATTACCTCTGAAAAAGATGTTTTGTTGTGGTTTACCTGGCGCGGATTATAAAGAGCATCCCGGCAATTGACTATTGATGAAGGTAACATTTCTTTAAAATAAGATGAATTTTAGCAACAAACAGTCACCAACTGATCTACTGCATCGAAAATCTCACCGTCGCCACCTGCCCGGCGTCATCCATCACCAGCAGTTGATAATCCCCTTTCGTCGCCAGCCGTAGCGTAAGATGTTGTCCGCGTTCATCCAGCCTTTCGCCATTGAGAAACCACCAGCGCTCACCTGACCCGCCGGTGGTTCGTACCGGCAATGAGGCTTGTGCAGAACCGGGTAAACGCCTCACAATCGCGCCATCACGCACCCCTGTCAACTGCAACGGCAGCGAATCGTCCTGCCCCAGCGGCGGACACGTGGCAGAAACCGGTGGTAATCTCGCCCTACGGCGTTCTGACTCCGGCAGCCATGGCTCCAGCGGTAAAGGCCAGACGATTAAAGTTTGTTCGCGCGCCTGCGGGCAATCTGCCGCCACACGTTTGCCTTCTTCGTCCAGCCAGACGGGGAAACGAATGCCGCTCACCCCCTCCTGCTCGGGCAATAGCAACGTTGGCGGCTGGCTGCCGTCCAGTATCCAGGTTGCCAGACGACGTCGACAGTTGCTGTCACCGGGCGCAAGAGATTGCCCACCAGGCCAGCACACCACGCCACGGCTAACGGATACCGGACGCGGATCTTCCGGCTGATTTGTCCCGCGAGAGAGCAGAAGATTATTGACCTGATTAAGCAGCGGCACGGCACTGGCAAATCCAAACTGGCCCACAACTGGCGTTCCGTCTGGTCTGCCAGTCCAGATACCGATCACATAACGAGCGTTAACACCAATCGCCCACGCATCGCGATAGCCATAGCTGGTGCCCGTTTTCCACGCCAGCGGGACCACTCTGCTCAAAGCGTTATCCGGTAGCGGTTGCGCTTCATCGGCCATAATACGGCGAATAATCCACGCCGCGCCCGCCGACATCAACGGACGTTCAAGCAGTGGGTCGCCCGGCTGCAGACGCAGTTTTCCCGCTTTTCCCTGGCGAGCAAAGGCGCTGTATGCTGCGGCCATATCACCAAGCCTTGCCCCCGCGCCGCCTAAAATCAGCGACAGATTCGGCGCTGCCCCTGCGGGCAGATACAGCGGTAAGCCAACGTTACGTAACGATGCGGCAAAACGCTTCGGGCCATAGGCTTCGAGTACCTGCACGGCGGGTAAATTCAACGACCTTACCAGTGCTTCGCTCATACTCACCGGTCCATGAAAACCGCTGTCAAAATTCCCTGGTCGATAGTCCCCGGTTCGCCGAGGTACATCCTGCAACAACGAAGCAGGATGAATGAGTCCGTCATCCAACGCCAGACCATATACAAACGGCTTTAGCACCGAGCCCGGCGAACGGATCGCATTCACCATATCCACATGACCAAAGCGGGAGTCGTCATTCATATCTACCGACCCCACCCAGCCACGCACGCTCATATCGGTGTGATCGACCACAATCATCGCCAGCGAACTGCGTACAGGTAAGCGCCCCTTCCAGTTTTGCGCCAGCTCTTCCAGTTGGCGCTGCAACCCGGCGTCAAGGGTGGTCACGATTTTATCGCTTCGGCTTTTTCCCAGCATCATGCGCGAGAATAACGGCGCTAACTGCGGCATTTGTCTGGGCGCCAACCAGACCGGTTCTTCACGCGACTCCTGTACCTGTCTGGCAGGCCAAATGCCCTGCGTCGCCATACGTTCGAGCACTTTATTGCGCGCCGCTTGGGCGCGATCCGGCCAACGGTCCGGGCGCAGACGACTCGGCGCCTGGGGCAGCACCGCCAGCAGCGCAGCATCGGAATAACTCAATTGCGCGGGCGATTTGCCAAGATAGGCCCAGCTTGCCGCCCCCACGCCCTGCAGCGTACCGCCAAATGGCGCACGGTTAAGATACAGCGTCAGGATGTCGCGCTTGGAGAGGTGCCATTCCAGCTGCAATGCGCGCCAGAGCTGGCGGAACTTGCCGCCGAAGGTTCGCGGATGGGGATCGAGTAATCGTGCTACCTGCATGGTGAGAGTACTGCCGCCCGAAACCACACGCCCAGAGGAGAGGTCCTGCCACGCTGCGCGCAGCACGGAAAACGGATTGACGCCGGGATGTTTCCAGAACCAGCGGTCTTCGTAGTTAATTAACGCCTCAAGGTAGCGAGGCGATACCTCATCAATAGCCACCGGATAACGCCAGATACCGTCCGCATCGGCGAAGCGCCACAGCGGCGTACCATCATGCGCCACCACGACCCGTGCCGGATCGACTTCGTGCAGCGGCAGCGGCCAGATTTTATCTGCCGCCCAAACCGCCGCCAGAAACAATAGCGCAACGGCTGCCACCCAGAGCCAGCAGCCGCGTTTACCCAACCCGCGCATCATTTACGGTCTGACAATCAAAAGTCCCTCTGTCGCACCGGTCGCGCGCCACTGCGGAACATACATTGATTCCACCTGCGGGACAGGAACCTGGTAGGTCCCCGGCGTTACCGCCCGCGCCAGATACACCAGCGTAACCGGTTGTCCTTCATTGACCGCCACCGCGGCAACAAAGCGATCGTCACGGAATTCAACGTGCTGGATATCCGCTTGTTGCATCTGATTGAGCAGATTCGCTACTTCGCTACCGCTATCCTGCAGGCTGGCGCTGCCGTTGGCCAGATTCTGGTTTTCCAGCTCCAGGCCGGCTGGCAGTAGATCGACCACCAGCGCATCCGGTACATTCTGGCTGGCTTTCACCTCCAGCCAGACCAGCACCAGCTCGCCGCTGCGCAGAGAATCCAGCGATTTACTGTTTCCGTCTAGCCCCAGGATTTGACGCTCAATATGCAAAACGTTGCTGGCAGGCGTCGGTGAGGTTTGCGGGTAACCGCTCACATCCAGACGCAGCCACAGTGGCAAATTACCGGTATTGGTGACGCTCAGCGTAGACAACGCATCGGCATCCAGATTCCGCGTCTGTGATTTCTCCCCGGCTAACGGTTGTTCAGAGAGTGACGTTTGCGCCTGCCATGTGCCTGGCAAGTCCTGTAACGTACGCGCGGCAAGGAACAGCGCATTATTTTCCTGAGTAGAGAGCCAGCGCTGCCCAAAGGCCTGTTCTGACAAGGTGTTCAGCAAGGTATTCTGCACGTCAGGTTTGAGTTTGTTCTCTTCCAGCAAGGCCAGCATCAGCGCGTTGTCGCGCAGCTGGCTGCCGTAATCCGCCATCCACTGCTGCGCGTCGCGACGTGGTGTATTCAGCGCCAGGGTCAACGCCTGTTCACTGCGGTTGGCATCGCCCATGTTTTTCAGCGCGATCCCCAGTTGCAACAGCGGTAAACCGGAAGCGGCCTGTGCACGGTGATCCCAGATCTCACGCAGCGCGCCGAGCGGGGCTTTCTGCTGACGAGCCAGCACCAGCGCGGCGTAGGCCTGTACGGCAAATCGGCTTGCAGATGCGTCGTCGGTATAGCGAATCGACATCATGCCCGGATCCTGCAAATAGCGCAGCAGCCGCTCGTTACCCCGGTTAATCACCTCCGCCGGGACGCTGTAGCCCTGTTCATTCGCTCGCACGAGGAAATCCATCACATACGCGGTCAGCCAGTACTCTTCCGATCCGTTTTTATCCCACAGCGCAAAACCGCCGTTATCACGCTGCATTTGCAGTAAACGAGAAATACCAATGTCTACTGCCGCACGGCGTTTTTCATCGCTATCACCCGCGATACCTAACGCCTTCAGTTGCGCGGCGTTGGTATATAAAGAAGGGAACAACCCGCTCGCCGTTTGCTCGAGGCAACCGTAAGGGTAGGCTTTCAGTTCGCGGATGTAGCGCGCCAGATTCAGCGGCGGCTTACCGCTAAACAGCAATTGCCCCTGCATCGTCGCTGGGGAGAAATTGGTCAGTTCTTCGACCGGAAGCTGCCAGGTTGCCCCCGGCTGAAGTGCGACGCCGTTATTCACGGTTTGCGCCGGGAATGCCGGTCGCACGCCAATCTTCCACTGTTTATGCTGCACAGGCAGCGTTTCCCCCGGTAAAGTCAGACCGCTAATTTCTGCCTGAATTTCGCCATCGCCAAAACCCTCCCGCGCACGCACCGGAATAAACAGCGTAGTCCGTACGCCTGGCGCCAGATTCACCGGGGCGGGATCTTGCCCCATGAGTTCCAGCAGACCGCTGGCCGCGAGCTTAATATTCAGCGTTTGTGGTTTGTCAGTCAGGTTGGTCACATCCAGCGTCAGACGCGAGGTATCGCCCCCTGCCAGAAAGCGCGGCATGTTCAGTTCAGCAATCACCGGCGCGGCGACAATCACTTTGCTTTCGCTGCTGCCAAAGTCATCCGCCGTCCAGGCTTGCGCCATTACCCGCAGCTCGCCGTTGAAATCACCAATCGGTAACGTCACCGTACCTTCGCCCTGCTCGTTAAGCGTAACCGGCAGCGCCTGTTGCGCCACAATATTGACGTGATTGACCGGTGGCTTACCGCCGCGTTTTAATTCATCGCCATCACCACCAAAGCGCAGCGCCGCCAGGCGCCCTTGCCCTTCGATCACCTGGCCGTAAATATCATAAATATCTGCGCCATAGCGTTTTTGCCCGAAAAACGCCTGCCACGGATCCGGCGTGGCGTAGTCGGTAATGTTCAACACCCCGCTGTCGACGGCTGAGACCAGCACATTAACCTGCTTTGGCACCTCGCCATTTTTAACGCTGGCTTTAATCTTGACGGTCAACGGCTGATTTGGCCGTATTTTCGCCGGGCTTTCCAGGGCCAGCGCCAGACGACGGTTTTCATCGCCTAGCGGTAAATGTAGTAAGCCGACCGCCCGTTTTGGCGTTGCCGAACGGGACTTGTCGCCAGGACGAACCACCAGCGCACTGAGATACAAATCGTGGCGATTCCAGGCTTTATCGACCGGGATGGAGATATCGAGACCATCCGCCGGTACGTCTATTTCTTGCCACCACAGCGGGCCTTCGCTGGATTCCACCATTGCATAACCTTTGCCAGCAGCGGGAGCGGCAACGTGTAGCTTCATGGTATCGCCAGGACGATAGCTGGGTTTATCAAGTTTCAGGGTCACGCGATCGGGACGCACTGCCCCACTGCCGTCGCTGTTATCCTGCCAGCTATAACCCGCCCAGAAGCGTACGCTGCTCACCGCATCATTCGGGGCTTTGACTTCCAGACGATAGGCACCCCACTCAACCGGAAAGCTGACTTTACCGGTCTCATCCGCTTTAAGATCCAGGGTCTGCTCACCCTCAACAAGATCCTTTTGATCGAACTGTGATTGCCAGCCCTCGCCTTCAGACCAGTTCCAGTAATAATCACGACGTTCACGGATCAAACGCACCTGCAAGCCGGACACCGCTTTTTTATCGCCTTGCGCATCGGCATACACAATATCGAAAGCAGCGTTGCTGTCTTCATCGACAATAGGCTGATTCACGGTGGTATCGGTGCGGTAATCATAAACGGCTTTTGCCGCAAACTGCGGACGAATACCCGGCAGTGTGTCCGCAGGCCAGATGGCTTGTTCAGCCCGACGCGTTACCGGACGGCCACCTGATTCCAGCAGGCTGGCTTGCAGGATCACCTGTAACGGAGAATGTGTCTCCTGCCATTGGCTGTTGGTAGTCACTTCGCCGCGACCGTGATCATCCAGCGTCAACTGCACTTCATCGAGACTGCGGGAAAGGTTTTCTTCGGCAATATTACCAAACTGGAACCCTGGTAATGCCTGCACCGCTTCGCGCAGCGGGCGCAGGAAAAGCTGCCCTTGCAGGGTATTGCCGTTAGCGGGCGCGCCATACAGGTAGTAGCCCACTACCGAGAACTTCACTTCATCAGTTGGCGCTACCGGCATTTTGCTGGCGGTGAGATTGAGCGCCATCCGCTCCGGCATAAAATCTTCAACGTGGAAATCCCACATCCGCGACTGGTTGTCGCCTGTATTGGCACGAATATGCCACATACCGGTTGGCGCGCTGCTGTCCAGCGGCCAGCTAAAGCGGTACAGGCCGTTCTCCGGCTGGCTAACTACCGAGCGTAAGACCTGTCCGTCGGGCTTAACGACTTCCAGCTTCACTGGCTGGTCGGGTAACGTTTTACCGTCGCTGTCACGCAGTAATCCGTTGAGGATCACCGTCTCACTAGGCCGATAGAGGTCACGGGGACCAAACATAAAGAACTGTTTGCTATATCCCGGCGCGCCAGCAATATCAAACTCAGCCAGGTCCAACGCCGGAAGCTTCAGATCCAGCAGCGTGGTTTGTCCGTCTTTGCGGGCCAACAATAAGGCCGCGTCTTTATCGGTCTTAAGCGTTACATGACCCTGAGTGTCGCTGGTTGCCTGCGCCAGCGTCTGCCCTTTTTCGTTGAGTAACGTGACCTCAATACCCTGCTGCGCGGCGCCGTTTTCAAGACTCTGCGTAAAGACATCCAGTTGATTGTGGTAACGGTGCGCCGATACACCAATATCGCTGAGCGTGAACAGCGTAGCGGCATTGCTGTAGTTGTATTGTCCAGCCTGATTCATCACTGCGATGTAAACGCCCGCTTGCTGCAACGGCTTTATATCGCTCAGCGGCAGCAGCAGCTTCTCACGGGTGTTACGCGCCGGATTGAGGTCAAAGCGCCCGGTATAAACCAGTTCCGCCATTTTCAGCAGATTGTCGGACTCCCAGTTTGCCAACGAATTGCGGTATTCCCACTGGCTGACAAACGCGCCGAGCGACTCAGGCTTCACGCGAAAGAAGTTCACATCCACACTGTTAATGTTAAGAGCCATAACCGGCAGCCCTTCAATCACTTTTCCCGGCAGCAGCGAGCCACGACTGGCGAACCCTACGCTTGGCTGAACGTCGCGGGTGGTAATGTTTTTTTCATAATCTATAGAGAACGTCGCTTTATTCAGCGCCAGCAAATCACGCTCAATAGTCACCACCAGTTCCCGGTTGGGTTCGAGATGGCGTAAGCGTAGCTCTTTCAGATTTGGCGCCAGCTCCCAGGCACCATCCACTTTTCCGCTTTTTTTATCAACAACGTGCACGACGCGGGAAAAATCTTGTTCCGGATCGAGGGGAATGGAGAAGGTCAACACGAGCGTTGCCGCACCGTCGAGCTGGACCTCTGAGGCATCCAGCAGCGTCAGCGACTTGCCCTGGCTTTGCTGCATCAGCTTTTGTAATTGGGCCTTGTCTTTTACTGGCGCAGTCTGGGGAGCTGGCGAGTCAGGTTTCGCAGCCGTCGGTGATTTTTCGTTATTATTATCGCACCCAACCAGTGCCAGCATCAGCATGCAGGCCGCTACGCGTAAATGTTTCATTTTTCATCCCTGGCCGCAGTGGCCCGTTAGCTACGTAGAACAACTATTATGCGTTAGTTTTCAGGCTGTGGAAGCCAGTAAATGAACAACGTTGTCCTAATTTTCGTGATTAATGTGGATTCGCCTGACAAATCAGCCTCTTTTACTTGTCGCTTTGTACTAAACGTCCGACAATTTGCCAAAACCTGGTAAAAATGGAGATGCCTATGACCACCGCCTTCTTTGTCGCTGCCGACTGGCTTGCCGAACACATTGACGACCCGGAAATACAAATTCTTGATGCCCGGATGGCACCTCCAGGACAGGAAGATCGCGATGTTGGCGAGGAGTATCGTGCGGGCCATATTCCTGGCGCAGTCTTTTTTGATATTGAAGCGCTTTCCGACCATACGTCACCGCTACCGCATATGATGCCGCGCCCGGAAGCCTTTGCTGTAGCTATGCGTGAGCTGGGCGTTGATCAGGATAAGCATCTGATTGTCTACGATGACGGAAATCTGTTTTCCGCTCCACGCGCATGGTGGATGCTGCGGACTTTTGGCGTCGAGAATGTCTCCATTCTGGCGGGCGGTCTGGCAGGCTGGCAGCGTGATGAGCTAATGCTCCAGGAAGGAGATGAGGATTTACCTGAAGGTGAATTTAACGTGGCATTTACGCCTGAAGCCATCGTGCGCGTTACCGATGTTCTGCTGGCCAGTCATGAAAAAACGGCGCAGATCGTCGATGCCCGTCCGGCTGCGCGTTTTAATGCTGAAGTTGACGAGCCGCGTCCAGGCCTGAAACGTGGTCATGTGCCCGGTGCGCTTAACGTACCGTGGACAGAGCTGGTTCGTGACGGTGAACTGAAAACCACCGACGAACTGGATGCTATTTTCTTCAGCCACGGCGTAAGCTTTGACCGCCCCATTATCGCCAGCTGCGGCTCTGGCGTAACGGCTGCTGTCGTGATACTGGCGCTTGCCACGCTGGGCGTTTCTAACGTCGCATTGTATGACGGCGCATGGAGCGAATGGGGAGCGCGGAGTGATTTACCGGTAGAACCGAAATTATAAAGCTGGAAAAGCCGGATAGCGCTTCGCTCATCCGGCCTACAATTTAGATAATCCGGTTCTGTTTAAAGTCGCGCAGGAAACCACCCCAGCGGCGCTCATAGAACGGGGCGATGTGCTCAGTGATAAAGTGGCTGACGCCCTTCTCGCCTTTCCTCACCTGGCAGATGTCAATGGGTTCATCACCCGGCAACGTATCGGTTGCGACGCTGCCCGCAGCGTGGATGATCTCTTCAATATCTCCTTCCGCTTCAATACCAATCAGCAGATTCGGCTGGGCTTCCGCGCTTTCTTTGATTGAGCAGAGAAACGCGCGTTTTACCGGCTTGATGGTTTTAAACAGCGTGGTCAGCGAGTCAATCATCTGCGCTGGCGGCTCAGCGACTTCAGAGAGGATCAGCGATTCACCGCCTTCGAGTACTTCCTGGGTGCTCAGCGGATTACCCTCTTCCCCCATCAGCAGGCTTACCTCACGCGGCATAAATTCTTTGCCGGTCGGCAGTTTCGCGTTGAGAAACAGCGTTTCGCCGAGCGTCATTTCAAACAACGTACGCACCGGCATCACGACAAACGCTTGTTCATCTTCCACCGCCTGTTGCAGAGCTTCCAGAGAGGTGAAGAACGGGATCACGGTCGTGCCGTCTTCTTTCTCCCAGTGCTGCAGATCGAGGGCGCTGTCTTCAACCACCGCCTCACCTTCAGCGGCGGTACCCGGTACCCAGACGGTGGATTCCAGTAAAGTACGGAAAAATGCCGGACGATGCGCAGGCTCTGTCGCCGCTTGCTCCAGCAATGTTTCTAGTTCATTTTTTGATTCGGACATAAGTATCACAAATTGGATGAATACATGTAGGCCGGATAAGCGTAGCGCCATCCGGCAATACAGTCATGAATTAGGCAGTCAGCAGATTCGCGATAGTGCGCACACCCAGACCAGTTGCACCCGCAGACCACTGCTCAACCGGCGCTTTGCGATAGGTCGCAGAGCAGTCGATGTGCAACCAGCCCTGCTGGTAGTTTTCCACGAAATGGGACAGGAAGCCCGCCGCGGTGCTTGCGCCAGCCGGGTAAGCCGCACTGCCGGTGTTATTCAGTTCAGCAAAATTAGACGGCAACTGGCTTCGGTGGAACTCTGCCAGCGGCAGACGCCAGAACGGTTCGTTTTCTTGCGCCGCACTGGCCAGCAGGCGAGCAGCCAGCTGATCATCAAAGCTAAACAGCGCGTGGTAATCGTTACCCAACGCTGTTTTCGCCGCGCCGGTCAGCGTGGCGGCATCAATGATCAGTTCCGGTTTCTGCGCGCTGGCGTCGATCAGGCCATCGGCCAGCACCAGGCGCCCTTCGGCATCGGTATTCATTACTTCAACTTTTTTACCGTTGCGATAGTGAATAATATCGCCGAGCTTAAAAGCGTTGCCGCTGATCAGGTTATCCGCGCAGCACAGATACAGCTTCACGCGCTTGTTCAGACCACGGGTGATGGCAAACGCCAGCGCGCCGGTGACCGTTGCCGCACCGCCCATGTCGGACTTCATTGAGTCCATAAATGCGCTTTGCTTGATGCTGTAACCGCCGGAGTCAAAGGTAATTCCCTTGCCAACCAGACAGGCATAAACCGGGGCTTCCTTGTCGCCAGTCGGGTTGTAATCCAGCGCCAGCAGCACCGGCGGACGTTCGGAGCCACGACCCACGGTATGCAGTCCCATGTAGTTCTGCTCACGCAGATCTTCGCCTTTGGTGATCCGGTAAGAGACGTTATCACAAGCCACGCCACACAGCAGGTCGACCGCGCGTTGCGCCAGTTGTTCCGGGCCCAGTTCTTCCGCCGGGGCGTTAATGGTATCGCGCACCCAGTCAATAATCTTCAGACGGTTATCCAGCTCTTTGCGCTGTGCTTCGTCCAGGGTAGCCCACTCAACTTTGCGGGTGCCTTTTGGTCCTTTGTAACCCTGCCAGAATGCCCAGCTACGTTCGGTATCCCAGCCTTCACCGTCCAGTTGAACGTGTTTAATCCCCAGACCGTCAATTTTACGTGCGGCGCGCTGGATAAGGCCGAGGTCATCTTTCCCGTTCAGATGCAGGGTAATGCCGTCATTATTAATGCTGTATGTCGCCTTTTCACCCCAGCGGGCGTCAGCGGGTTGCGTGGAAAGCGTAATTTTCATGGCTTCTGTCATTTTATTTATCCTTATTTTCGCGCATACAGGAAAACGGGCCACCCGTGGGCAGCCCGTTGACTTATTCGGCTTCGTCCAGCCAGACCAGCAAAATGGCCTCAAGGATTTTTTCGTTCGATGCCTGCGGATCATCATCGAACTCTTCCAGGTCACAGATCCATTGATGCAGATCGGTGAAACGAACGGTCTTGGGATCGAGGTCGGGGAACGCGTCATACAGCGCCTCGCCGATCTCGCGGCTATCGGTCCACTTCAGTCCCATACTACCCTCTGTTAATGCTCACGCGCATGATTGATTGTGTAACGTGGGATTTCGACCACTAAATCGTCCTCGGTTACCCGCGCCTGACAGCTTAAACGGCTCTCCGGCTCCAGTCCCCAGGCTTTATCCAGCATGTCGTCTTCTTCTTCCGTGCTTTCCGGCAAAGAATCAAAACCTTCACGTACGATGCAGTGGCAGGTTGTGCAGGCACAGGATTTTTCACAGGCGTGTTCAATCTCGATACCGTTACGCAGAGCAACGTCAAGAATGGTTTCGCCGGTCTCAGCTTCCAGAACTGCGCCATCGGGACAGAGATCCTGATGAGGCAAAATAACAATCTTTGGCATATTAAACCTCGTCCACGGAATGGCCTTTCAGCGCGCTACGGACGGATTTGTCCATGCGGCGAGCGGCGAATTCCTGGGTTTGTTTGTCTACGTTTTTAATGGCTTGTTCTATCGCGTCAACATCGTCACCCTGTGCAACCTCGCTCAAGTGCGCGGCGGCGGTGTCGATAGCCTGACGTTCTGCGGCGCTTAACAGCGCGGCATCAGCGTTCAGCGCACCGGATAAACTCTCCAGTACGCGTGCCGCTTCGACTTTCTGTTCTGCCAGCATACGGGCTTTTACGTCCTGCTCGGCAAAACTCATCGAATCCTGAATCATGGAGGCGATTTCACTGTCGGTCAGACCGTAGGACGGTTTAACCTGAATTGAGGACTCAACGCCGGTGGATTTCTCCATAGCGGTGACGCTCAGCAGCCCATCAGCATCTACCTGGAAGGTCACGCGGATATGCGCGCCGCCTGCCGGCAATGCCGGGATGCCGCGCAGCGCAAAACGCGCCAGTGAACGGCAGTCCTGCACCAGCTCACGTTCGCCCTGCATCACGTGAATGGACATCGCGGTTTGACCATCTTTAAAGGTGGTAAAGTCCTGCGCGCGCGCCACCGGGATAGTGGTGTTACGCGGGATCACTTTCTCCACCAGTCCGCCCATGGTTTCCAGCCCCAGGGACAGCGGGATAACGTCCAGCAGCAGCATTTCGCTGTCCGGTTTATTTCCGACCAGAATATCGGCCTGGATTGCCGCACCGATAGCGACCACTTTGTCCGGGTCGATAGAGGTCAGCGGCGTACGGCCAAAAAACTCACCGACGCGTTCACGTACCAATGGCACGCGCGTTGAACCACCGACCATCACCACTTCCAGCACATCCTGCGGCTCCACGCCCGCATCTTTCAGCGCGCGTCGGCAGGCCAGCAGCGTACGCTTGACCAGTGCGGAAATGAGTTCATTAAAGGTTTCACGGGTGATTTCACCCTGCCATCCCGCCACGTTAACCGTTACAGAATCAGCGTCGCTAAGCGCGATTTTCGCTGCAATCGCGGCATCCAGCAGTTCGCGCTGTACGCGGTTATCGCTACGATCGGCCATGCCCGCCTGCTCGCGAATGTAATCGGCCAGCAGATGGTCAAAATCGTCGCCGCCGAGCGCGGAATCACCGCCGGTCGCCAGCACTTCGAACACGCCGCGACTCAGGCGCAGAATAGAAATATCAAACGTACCGCCGCCAAGGTCGTAGACCGCAATTACGCCTTCCTGACCGGAGTCCAGGCCATACGCGATCGCCGCTGCGGTCGGTTCGTTCAGCAGACGCAATACGTGCAGGCCCGCCAGACGCGCGGCGTCTTTGGTTCCCTGACGCTGCGCATCGTCAAAGTAAGCCGGAACGGTGATTACCACGCCGTCCAGCTCGCCAGACAGCGCTTCGGTTGCCCGTGCGGCCAATGCTTTCAGAATATCAGCGGAGACACGCACCGGGTTAAGCAAACCGGCTGCGGTTTCAATCATCGGCAAACCGTTTTCGCTCGCGTGGAACGTATAAGGCAGATGCGGGTAACGCGCCAGAATATCCGCCAGAGAGCGGCCCATCATGCGTTTTACCGAGCTGACGGTGTTGGCCGTATCCAGCGCGGCATTGGCGCGGGCATCGTAACCGACAGAGTAGCCCTGCTGCTGATAGTGAACCACTGACGGCAACAGGTGGCGACCTTGATGGTCTGCCAGCGTTTCGGCCTGGCCGCTGCGTACGGTCGCAACCAGGGAGTTGGTGGTGCCTAAATCGATACCTACCGCCAGACGACGCTGGTGCGGCGCGGCGCTCAGACCAGGCTCACTAATTTGTAATAAGGCCATTTTCGCTTCCGGAAATTAAAAATCGAGCAGTTTTTCTTCGAGTTGTTCTGCACTGCTTCGCAGTTTATCGAGAAAACGCAGCTTACGCACGGTATCTGCCGCGACGTCCCACGTCTCGCTATCCAGCTGTTCCACCATCAGTTGATGGCGAACGTTATACATTTCGCTGACGCGTTGCATAAACGCATCTAAACGTTGACTGTCTTTTGCCTGTTCAATTTCATCCAGCTCTTCACGCAGTTCCAGTTGCTCCATCAGGAACGCGGTATCGCGCACCGTGTGCTGCTCGCTGCGGATGTCAAAGCCGTGTAAGGACAATAAGTATTCGGCGCGCATCAAAGGATGACGCAGCGTTTGCCAGGCCTGGTTGATAGTGGCGGACTGCGAAACCGCAGCAAGTTGTTCCGCCTGGGAACCGCTGGCGAATTTATCAGGATGATACTGACGTTGTAGATCCTGAAAACGTAGGCTCAGCGCCTGAGTATCGAGCTGATAACGGGCCGGTAAGCCAAAGAGGGTGAAGTAGTCCATAACATTCTCAGGGCATCGATTCTCTGTTGTTCGATGAGGCAAAACCAGAGAGTCAGGTAAAACAAACCCCACGCGCAGGCGACCACGGTGGGGTTATCAGTAAGCGCGTTACACGTGGAAGCTTTCGCCGCATCCACATTCGTCTTTCACGTTCGGGTTAGTGAACTTAAACCCTTCGTTCAGACCTTCTTTGACGAAGTCTAACTGCGTACCGTCGAGGAATTGCAGGCTCTTACCGTCGATCACGACTTTTACGCCTTTGTCTTCAAACACGGTATCTTCAGCCGCCGGCTCGTCAACAAATTCCAGTACATAAGCCATACCTGAGCAGCCGGAGGTTCTCACGCCCAGACGCAGACCAAACCCTTTACCGCGGTTTGCCAGGAAGGTATTTACACGCGCTGCTGCACTGTCGCTTAAGGTAATCGACATAATAAAACCTCAACTCTTAATTATTTTGCTTCACGTTTGCTTTTGTAATCCGCAATCGCGGCTTTAATCGCGTCTTCAGCCAGAATAGAGCAGTGAATTTTCACCGGTGGCAGTTCAAGTTCGTCGGCAATATCGGTGTTTTTAATCGCCTGTGCTTCATCCAAAGATTTCCCTTTTACCCATTCGGTAACCAGAGAGCTGGAGGCAATAGCGGAACCGCAGCCGTAAGTCTTGAAACGCGCGTCTTCAATGATACCCTCATTGTTGACTTTGATCTGCAACTTCATCACGTCGCCACAGGCCGGTGCACCCACCATGCCGCTGCCCACGTTCTCGTCGCTGTTGTCAAAAGAACCCACGTTACGTGGATTCTCGTAATGATCGATTACTTTTTCGCTGTAAGCCATGATGAATTCTCCTTATCGGTACCGATTAGTGATGTGACCATTCAATGCTGTTCAGATCCACGCCCTGTTTGAACATTTCCCACAGCGGAGAAAGGTCGCGCAGGCGGCCGATGGAGTTGCGAACCAGATTGATGGCGTAGTCAATCTCTTCTTCGGTAGTGAAACGACCTAAAGAGAAACGAATTGAGCTGTGTGCCAGCTCGTCGGTCATCCCCAGCGCGCGCAGCACGTAGGATGGCTCCAGGCTTGCAGAAGTACATGCAGAACCGGAGGATACAGCCAGGTCTTTCAGCGCCATAATCAGCGACTCGCCTTCAACAAAGTTGAAGCTGACGTTGAGAATGTTCGGTGCGCCCTGCTCGAGGTCACCATTGAGGTACACCTCTTCCATATCTTTCACGCCGTTCCACAGACGGTTACGCAGACTGCGCAGGCGCGCCATCTCGGTTTCCATCTCTTCTTTAGCGATACGGTAAGCTTCACCCATACCGACAATCTGGTGCACAGGCAGCGTACCGGAACGCATGCCGCGCTCGTGACCGCCGCCGTGCATCTGCGCTTCAATACGAATACGCGGTTTACGACGAACGTACAGCGCACCGATACCTTTCGGACCATAGATTTTGTGGCCGGAGAAAGACATCAGGTCAACTTTCAGCTGGCTCAGGTCGATAGGCAGTTTGCCCACGCTCTGGGTGGCGTCAACGTGATAGATGATGCCGCGCGCACGGCACATTTCGCCGATAGTCGCGATATCCTGCACCACGCCGATTTCGTTGTTCACGTGCATGATGGACACGAGGATGGTGTCGTCACGCATTGCCGCTTCAAGTTCTTTAAGATCGATGATGCCGTTACGCTGCGGGGCGAGGTAGGTAACTTCAAACCCTTCGCGCTCCAGCTGACGGCAGGTATCCAGCACGGCTTTGTGTTCGGTTTTGCTGGTGATGATGTGCTTGCCTTTTTTCTGATAAAAGTTGGCTGCACCTTTAATCGCCAGGTTATCGGATTCAGTCGCACCGGAGGTAAAGACGATTTCACGCGGGTCAGCGCCCACGAGGTCGGCAATCTGGTTACGGGCGATATCTACCGCCTCTTCAGCCTGCCAGCCGAAACGGTGTGAACGAGACGCTGGGTTACCAAAGTTTCCGTCCAGGGTCAGACACTGCATCATTTTCTCGGCAACACGCGGGTCCACCGGCGTGGTTGCGGAGTAGTCGAGATAGATCGGTAATTTCATTGCTCTATAAACTCCGTACATCGCTTCAATGCAAGGAATCAGGCAACCGGCTGGATGTACGACCGAGTTAACGGGGCGTCGAACGCCCCGGCCTGATTCTAATATCTTATTATCTTTGCCCTAAATAGTTCGTGTTGCAGCAAGGCGGCAAACTTGAGAGTGCCCAGGAGCTTACATCAAGTAAGTGACTGGGGCGAGCAAGTGCGGCCAACGCAGTTGCGGCACGAAATATAACGGGCAAATTATGCGCGTAACTTAACGTCGATCGCGTCTTGAGCACGATTAGTGCGCGGAGCGTCATGCGTGTGCTGGCGACCAGACACATCCAGGACTTCCTGATTATTAACCAGCTCGCCCAACGTAATGTTGTTGAGGAAACCGGTCAGACGATCGCTCAGATCGCGCCACAGCGCGTGGGTCAGGCACTTATCGCCGCCCTGACAACCGCCTTTGCCCTGGCAACGGGTCGCATCTACAGACTCGTCAACAGCGCTAATCACTTCACCTACTGCGATGCTGCCGGCATCTTTACCCAGCAAGTACCCGCCGCCTGGTCCACGTACGCTGGAAACCAGACCGTTTTTACGCAAACGGGAAAACAGCTGCTCCAGATATGACAGGGAAATTCCCTGACGTTCAGAAATATCAGCCAACGGTACCGGGCCCGTTTCGGAGTTGAGCGCAACGTCCAACATTGCGGTCACGGCATAACGCCCTTTTGATGTCAGTCTCATGTCTTACTTAGCCTCAAACTCGCCCCTGCCCGGGGTTTTTTATTGTAAAATGGGGGTATTGCATAGCAGGGGCAAGTCTGACATTCCCGACTAAATCAGTCAACTATTTACTTGACTAATTTAGTCAGGTATTTGACGTTCCGTGCGGCATTAGTACAGTTACTTGCTTTTATTCTGCTGCTCGATTGAAGCTAAAATCCCACGCAGGATGTTCAGCTCCTGGCTCTCAGGTCGTGCGCGCGTGAACAGACGACGCAGTTTGTTCATCACCTGCCCCGGGTGCCCTTCGCGGATAAACCCGGTCGACAACAGCGTTTGTTCCAGATGACCGTAAAAACGCTCTAAATCATCAACCAGCGGATACTCTGCTTCTTCGTAATCTGCGGTCTTGTCGCTTTCCTGCGTTGCCAGCCAGGCCATGCGCACTTCATAAGAGATGACCTGCACCGCCATCGCCAGGTTGAGCGAACTGTATTCCGGGTTCGCGGCAATGGCGACATGATAATGGCACTTCTGCAGCTCTTCGTTGGTCAGGCCAACGCGTTCACGGCCAAACA
Organism: Citrobacter sp. Ce104; assembly: GCF_030334595.1. Taxonomy (NCBI): domain Bacteria; kingdom Pseudomonadati; phylum Pseudomonadota; class Gammaproteobacteria; order Enterobacterales; family Enterobacteriaceae; genus Citrobacter; species Citrobacter sp. Ce104. The sequence continues at coordinate 295,252 of NZ_JAOWDP010000068.1, read as the reverse complement.
CCAGCGCCACCGGCGAATTCGTTGCTTCAGAGACGCTTTTTAAACCGCATTCACGCGGATCCAGCATCGGCCACGGCAGCGTACGCGAGCGCGCACTGGTGCCTACCACCAGACTGCAACCCGCCAGCGCTTCGTCGAGAGTATCGACGATCTGCGCGCTGCCGATCACATCACTGGCGCCTGCCGCCAGGGCGATGGCCTGGGAATCCGGTTTAACCAGTGGATTTACCAGCCACAGATTGGTTAAACCCATGGTTTTCATTGCGCGGGCCACAGAGCCCATGTTGCCAGTGTGAGAGGTTTCCACCAGCACGATTCGAATATTTTGCAGCATTGTATTTCTTCGGCTAAAGATTATTCGGGCATATTATCATAAAACGAAGACATATTCCGAACTCGCTGCTATACTCTGCGCCGTTTTCCCGTTCTTTAACATCCAGTGAGAGAGACCGATGCATCCGATGCTGACCATCGCCGTGCGCGCAGCGCGCAAGGCGGGTAATGTAATTGCCAAACACTACGAAACACCAGACTCAGTAGAAACCAGCCAGAAAGGCAGCAATGATTTCGTGACTAACGTCGATAAAGCCGCTGAAGCGATTATTATCGAAACGATTCGCAAATCTTACCCTCAGCACACCATCATCACCGAAGAAAGCGGTGAGCACGCTGGTGAAGATCAGGATGTTCAATGGGTTATCGATCCACTGGATGGCACCACCAACTTCGTAAAACGTCTGCCGCACTTCGCGGTTTCCATCGCAGTACGCATTAAAGGCCGTACTGAAGTCGCCGTTGTTTACGATCCAATGCGTAACGAACTGTTCACCGCAACTCGCGGCCAGGGCGCACAGCTGAACGGCTACCGTCTGCGTGGCAGCACCGCCCGCGATCTGGACGGCACCATCATCGCTACCGGTTTCCCGTTCAAAGCGAAACAGCACGCCGCTTCTTACATGAAAATTCTTGGCAAGATGTTCACCGAGTGCGCTGACTTCCGCCGCACGGGTTCTGCTGCGCTGGATCTGGCTTACGTTGCCGCTGCGCGCGTTGACGGTTACTTCGAAATCGGCCTGAAACCATGGGATTTCGCCGCAGGCGAGCTGATTGCTCGTGAAGCTGGCGCACTGGTTTGCGACTTCACCGGCGGTCATAACTACCTGGCGACCGGTAACATCGTTGCAGGCAACCCGCGCGTAGTGAAAGCCATGCTGGCGAACATGCGTGACGAACTGAGCGACGCGCTGAAGCGTTAATCTGCTGTGGTGCCGGATACGACGCTCTCGCGTCTTATCCGGCCAATAATTCATACCATACCGCTCTCTAACCTAAAACGGTCTTATCCCCCGCCCCACCGGCACCGCGCTCATCCACATCACTACCGCAGCAGCAATCAGCACCGCACCACCGGCTAACGCCAGCGTCGTCCAGCCAATCTGTCGCCATAGCACAGGCGCTTTATGCCCGCTAAGTCTTACCGCCAGCGAGCGGAAACTGTGCACCAGCAGAGCCAGTGACGTAATCGTCAAAGAGGTTCCTGCCGCCATCGCCAGCGCCGACGCCATGCCCCAGCTAAAAACGCCAACCACTTTACTAAACAGTAAGACCATGATTGCCCCCGAGCATGGACGCATTCCCATTGATAAAACGATCATCAGCCGGGCGCGCCAGTCATCACCACTTTGCAGCTGTTCAGGATCGGGCAAATGCTGATGTCCACAGCCGCAACCTTCGTGATGCACATGGTGCGGTGTGAAGGCGGTGAATTTCGGGCGACGCAGCAGCTGGCGCAATTTCTTCAGCGCACGGACGCACAATAAAACGCCCAACACGCCAACCAGCGCATAACTCCCTTTCTCCAGCCAGAAACTACTGATATGTAACTGTCGCGCAGGCAACTGCAAGACGGTGAGCACGATAACGACCAGACCAATAGCGACCAGTCCTTGTAATAAAGACGAGGCCAGCGTCAGGGCAATACTCGACTTCAGCTTCGAGGGATGCGTTGCAAGCCAGGTGGTAATAACGACTTTTCCATGCCCCGGCCCCAGCGCATGCAGGACGCCGTAGAGAAAACTAAACAGCAGCAGCGATCCCCCTGCCTGGGCCGGCCTGGCGGCAACCGCTTTGAGCAAACCGCTCATCTGCTGATTAACGTCGCGCTGCCAGACGATACTTTGCATCATCACCTGCGGCCAGGTCTGCCATAGCCACAGCACGCCGCCTGCAGCCAGCAGTAAAAACACCGCCAGCGGCCATAGCATGAGCCAGCGACGTCTGGCTGCACGTTGTTGAGAAACTACTGACATTGCAGCGTTACCGTCTGTGCAAACTGTTTACCCAACTCCATATCCTCCGGCGGGGCGTCTTCTTTATCCAGCGACTGCGCAAAGCTCAGCGTTTGTTCATTCGGCGTCGGCGTATGTACTGAAATACGGCATTTCTGGCTTATGACCTGTCCCAGCCTGGCGTCGCTGTCTTTGTCATAACTCATATCAACGTAGTAGGTCGGGTCGAAGGTTGAAATGGTATATTTTTGTCCACTCAGCGGCTGAGCTTCAGCCAACGGCAGAACGAACGTCAGCACCGCCTGGTGTTCCTCACGCTCCATACCATATTCCGTCGGCCTGTTTTTAAACTTTACCTTTTGCCCGTCGTGCCACACTTCGGTGAAATAGTGCTGACCGAGAACGTTGGCCATCACTTCCGCCGCCAGTTTTTTCCAGATCTCATCACCAGGTTTGGCATTCCCCGCATCATAAAGCAGATCCGCCGAGGTAATTTCATCCATCGTCCAGCGCATTTTAAGCGCGACGAACCGATCATTCGCGCTCACTATCTCGGTTTTCAGATGAATAAAGCTGTGGGGATGCGCGCCTGCGCCAAAGGACAGGAGAGCGAGAAACAACGTGACAATGATACGTTTAACGCCTTGCATGAGTTCTCCACGGAAAAAATCGACACCGCCACAAATAATGAAGCTGGGTTTGGCGAAAGAGTGCTGAGGATACCATTGAACGAAAAAATGTTGAGTCCCCTTTTCCGGTATCGATTCAGTTCTCAATTTCGATAATTTCTTCTTCGGCAAATCCCGTCCAACTACCTTATCTGGGTCACGACTTAAGTTAAATGATAATTAAATGTTAATTTATAGTTTCATTTTAATATTTTATTAACACTAAATTTGAATGGCTGAATGTAAAACCATGCAAAATTAACTTAAATTTAACCATTTAATTTCCAAATATTAACAATAATGGGCATGGATCACATTCAGGAAACTCATGATTCATTCCCTCTTCCATTCGTTGTTAACTTCACGGCGTGACATGTCCTGCCCCCTACGAAAGGTACAACTATGAAATTCAAACTCGCATTACTCAGTGCAACCCTGGTTTCTGCATGCATGTTGTCCGGCACGTCCTTTGCGGCGGAAAAATATGAAATTGCTGTGGTTGCCAAGGTCACCGGGATTCCGTGGTTTAACCGGATGGAAACCGGCGTTAATGAAGCAGCAAAAAAACTGGATGTGAATGCTTATCAGACCGGGCCTTCCACGCCGGATCCAGCGCAACAGGTGAAAGTCATTGAGGATCTGATCGCCAAAAACGTCAATGCGATCATCGTGGTACCGAATGATGCCAAGGTTCTTGAGCCGGTACTAAAAAAAGCACGCGATAAAGGCATCGTAGTGCTGACGCACGAATCCCCGGATGAGCAAATTGGCCAGTGGGATATCGAAACCATCGACAGTGAAAAATACGCCCAGGCCAACGTCGATGAGTTAGCGAAAAACATGGGTGGTAAGGGCGGGTACGCTATCTATGTCGGTTCGCTGACGGTGCCGCTGCATAACGCGTGGGCGGATTATGCAATTAAGTACCAGAAAGAAAAATATCCAGAAATGTTCGAGGTCACTTCACGTCTGCCGGTCGCGGAAAGCATCGATAAATCCTACGCCACGACGCTGGACCTGATGAAAACCTATCCGCAGATGAAAGGCATTATTGGCTTCGGCTCGCTGGGTCCAATCGGCGCGGGTCAGGCTGTGCAGAAAAAACGCGCCAAAGATAAAATCGCCGTCGTCGGGATCGCTATGCCAGCACAGGCTGCGCCTTACCTGATGCGTGGTGATATCAAAAAAGCGCTGCTGTGGGATCCAAAAGATGCGGGCTACGCGCTGGTCACGGTTGCCGATCAGCTGTTACAGGGTAAAGCAGTGAACGCCGATCTGAGTATTGATGGTTTAGGGAAAGCCGATATCGACACGGAGAAGAAAGTGATCCGCTTTAACAAGATCCTCGAAGTCACCAAAGACAACGCACAATCACTTGGTTTCTAAGGCTTTAGCCGACACCAGGGAACCTTAACGCCGGCCGTCTGGTCGGCGCTATCAACCAAATTAACACTCAGCGTCCGCCTGGACGCTCGCAGGGGTATTGTCCATGACAGACACCACCGCATTTATCACTCTTGAGAATATCAGCAAACAATTCCCGGGCGTGCTGGCGCTGGATAACGTGAATCTGACGCTGAGAAAAGGCGAAGTTCACTGTCTGGCGGGTCAAAACGGCTGTGGTAAAAGCACCATTATTAAAGTGATCTCCGGGGTTTATCATCCGGAAAAAGGCGCGCAGATTTTACTCGACGGCAAATTGTTCCATCACCTGACGCCGCAGCTCTCCTCCCATTATGGAATTCAGGTTATTTATCAGGACCTGTCGTTGTTTCCCAACTTTAGCGTCGCGGAAAATATCGCCGTCAACCGCTATCTGCCCGGGGGCGATATCTGGGTACGTCGTGGCGCCATGAAACAGCAGGCACTGGCAGCCATGAAGCGTATCGGGGTGAACATTGATCCCGATAAAAAAGTTGAAAAACTCTCGATTGCTGACCGCCAGCTGGTCGCCATTTGCCGGGCGATTGCCGCCGATGCGCGTCTGGTGATTATGGACGAGCCCACCGCCTCGCTAACCCGTCAGGAGGTTAATGGCCTGCTGCGGGTTGTTAACGAACTGAAAGCTGCCGGAATTTGCGTCGTGTTTGTCAGCCATCGTCTGGATGAGGTGATGGAAGTGGCAGACCGCATCAGCGTGATGCGCGACGGCAAACTGGTAGGCACTTATCCTGCCAGCGACCTCGACAGCCACGAGCTGGCCTTCCTGATGACCGGACAACGCTTTCACTACAGTCCACTGCCACAAAGGCCCACAATTGAGCAAGAACCTCTGCTGGAGCTGCGCAATCTGAGCCGCAGAGGCAAATACCAAAACATTAATCTGTCGCTGCACGGCGGCGAGATTGTCTCCATTGTTGGTTTGCTGGGCGCCGGGCGCACCGAGCTTTGTCTGAGCCTGTTTGGCATGACCCACCCGGAAAGCGGCGAGATTCGTATTAACGGCCAGCCGGTTACTCTGCGCAATAACCATGACGCCATCAAACACGGGATCGGCTATGTCTCCGAAGATCGTCTGACACAGGGGCTGATCATGGAGCAGTCGATCTATGACAACACCATCGTCACGGTGTTTGATCAACTGCATACCGGCAGCGGCCTGCTCGATCATCGTAAAGCGCAAAAGCTGGTCGCCGACTTGATCCGCGAACTGAATATCAAAGTGTCCGATCCGCACCTGCCGGTCAAAACCCTTTCCGGCGGTAATGCCCAGCGTATCGCCATTGCCAAATGGGTGGCGACCAATCCCCGCATCCTGATCCTCGACTCCCCTACCGTAGGCGTGGATATCGCCAACAAAGAGGGAATTTACCAGATAGCCCGCGATCTGGCGGAACAAGGTATGGCGGTGCTGATGATTTGCGATGAAATCCCGGAAGCGTATTACAACAGCCACCGCGTGCTGGTGATGCGTCGCGGCAGGCTGGTGGCGGAATTTAATCCTCATCAATGCCGTGAAGAGGAGATTGCTGAAGTGGTCGAGGTAATCAATGAATAAGATGCATCTCTCCCGATTAATCGGGCAACACGAATTCTGGCTGGGCCTGCTGGTCGTAGCCCTGGCCGTTGGGCTGAGTATCAGCACCGATGAGTTCTTGTCTTTGGGGAATCTGACGGATGTGGCCACCAGCTACGCGATTCTCGGCATCCTTGCCTGTGGGCTGTTTGTGGTGCTGATTTCCGGCGGGATCGACATCTCATTTCCGGCGATGACCGCGATAGCCCAATATGCAATGGCCAGTTGGGTTATCGGCCACGGCGGCAACTTCGCGCTGGCGTTAATCATCGCCATTGCGGTAGGTCTGCTGCTTGGACTGATTAACGGCTTCCTGGTCTACTGGCTGCGCGTTCCGGCAATCATCATTACCATCGCCACGCTGAACGTCTACTACGGTCTGCTGGTTTACGCCACCAAAGGTACCTGGCTGTACGGCTTCCCTGACTGGTTTATGAACGGCATTAACTGGTTCTCGTTCACCGCGGCGGATGGCTACGACTACGGTCTGACCCTGCCCCTGCTGTGCCTGGCGGCGGTGATCATCTTTACTGCCGTGCTGATGAACTATACCCGACTTGGCCGTCAGGTTTACGCCATGGGCGGCAACCGCGACGCGGCCTCGCGCCTGGGGCTGAATCTGCTGAAGCTGCATTTCTACGTCTATGGCTACATGGGCATTCTGGCAGGCGTTGCCGCCGTGGTTCAGGCGCAAATTACCCAGTCAGTTGCACCCAATTCGCTGCTCGGCTTTGAGCTGACGGTTCTGGCGGCGGTAGTGCTCGGTGGAACCAGCATGAGCGGCGGACGCGGTACGTTGACCGGAACCCTGCTCGGCGTGGTTCTGCTGGCCTTCTTACAAAATGGGCTGACGCTGCTCAGCGTCTCTTCTTACTGGCACACCGTGTTCAGCGGCGCCATTATCCTGGTCAGCATTAGCGCCACGGCCTGGAACGAAAAACGCAAACTGGCAAGGGAGCTTTGAGATGAAAACAATCGCCAGATTTTTACCCGGTGATGCCATCATTCGTCTGCAATGCGTCATTATAGTGGTCGTCGCTTTAGTCTTCTCGGCCCTGCTCGGCAGCCGTTTTTTCAGCGTCGCTAACTTCCAGTCGATCGGCTCGCAACTGCCAATCCTCGGCATGCTGGCCCTCGGGATGGGCATGACTATGCTGACCGGCGGCATTAACCTGTCGATTATTGCCGGGGCAAATGCCTGCTCGCTGGTGATGGCGGCGATAATCGTCACCCATCCAGATAACCCGCTGTTTCTGGTGCTGGCGCTTTTGGCAGGCGCAGCCGTGGCGGTGGCTATCGGCACGCTCAACGGCGCGCTGATTGCCTGGGTCGGGGTCTCGCCTATTCTCGCCACGCTCGGCACGATGACGCTTATCTCCGGGCTGAATATTCTGCTTTCCAACGGGACGGTGATTTCCGGCTTCCCGACCGCCATTCAATATCTTGGTAACGCCACGATTGCCGGTATTCCGGTGGCGCTACTGCTCTTTTTCCTGGTGGCAATCCTGCTGTGGGTACTGCTGGAGCACACCACGCTTGGACGCAGCCTGTATCTCGTCGGTTCCAATGAACAGGCAACCCGCTACAGCGGCGTAAATACCGTACGGGTGCAAATTTCCGTGTACGTGATTTCCGCCCTGCTCGGCTGGGTCGCCGCCATTCTGATGATGGCAAAATTCAACTCGGCAAAAGCCGGATACGGGGAATCCTACCTGCTGGTCACCATCCTCGCTTCCGTGCTCGGCGGAATCAATCCGGATGGCGGCTTCGGGCGCATTGTCGGCCTGGTGCTGGCGCTGATTGTGCTGCAAATGCTGGAAAGCGGCCTTAACTTGCTGGGGGTCAGCAGCTATCTGACGATGGCGCTGTGGGGCGCGGTGCTGATCCTCTTTATCGCATTACAGAATCGTAAAGCCTGATTTCAGGAGAAAAAATTATGGCAAGTTACTTTATTGGTGTGGATGTCGGAACCGGAAGCGCCCGTGCTGGCGTGTTTGATCTCAACGGCAGAATGGTCGGTCAGGCCAGTCGGGCCATCGAGATTTACCGTCCGCAGGCCGATTTTGTTGAGCAGTCTTCCGATAACATCTGGCAGGCGGTGTGTAACGCGGTTCGCGATGCGATTAACCAGTCGGATATCAACCCAATCCAGGTGAAAGGTCTGGGCTTTGACGCGACCTGTTCACTGGTGGTGCTGGATAAAGAAGGCAAGCCGCTGACCATCAGTCCGTCCGGGCGCAGCGAACAGAACATCATAGTGTGGATGGATCACCGCGCCATTACCCAGGCCGAACGCATCAACGCCATGCATCATCGCGTGCTGGACTACGTTGGCGGTATTATCTCCCCAGAAATGCAAACGCCCAAGCTGCTGTGGCTGAAGCAGCATATGCCCAATACCTGGGCTAATGCGGGCTACTATTTTGACCTGCCCGATTTCCTGACCTGGCGCGCAACGGGCGATGACACGCGTTCACTGTGCTCGACGGTGTGTAAATGGACCTATATGGGCCATGAAGACAAATGGGATGCCAGCTATTTCCGCCAGATTGGTCTGGAAGATCTGCTGGAGCACGATGCGGCCAAAATTGGTCGCTACGTTAAAACCATGGGCGAACCGCTCGGTCACGGGCTGTCAGCACGCGCCGCCAGCGAAATGGGGCTGATTCCGGGGACCGCAGTCAGCGTTTCGATCATCGATGCCCACGCCGGTACGCTCGGCACGCTCGGGGCAAGCGGCGTTTCCGGCGAGGTGGCGGATTTTGACCGTCGTGTCGCGCTGATTGGCGGCACTTCCACCGGACACATGGCGATTTCCAAAGAGCCGCGTTTTATCGGCGGCGTCTGGGGTCCTTACTACTCAGCGGTGCTGCCGGAATACTGGCTCAACGAAGGCGGGCAGTCGGCTACCGGGGCGTTAATCGACCACGTTATACAGTCGCATCCTTGCTACGAAACTTTGCTGGCGCAAGCTAAGTCTCAGGGGCAGACCATTTATGAAGTACTGAATGTGCTACTGCGTAAAATGGCCGGTGAGCCGGAAGATATCGCATTTCTAACCCGCGACATGCACATCCTGCCCTATTTCCACGGCAACCGTTCACCGCGCGCCAACCCAACGCTCACGGGAGCAATCACCGGACTGAAGCTGTCGCGTACGCCGGAGGATATGGCCCTACAGTACCTTGCGACCATCCAGGCTATTGCGCTCGGAACCCGTCATATCATTGAAACGATGAATCAAAGCGGCTACACCATCGATACGATTATGGCCAGCGGCGGCGGGACGAAAAACCCGATCTTCGTTCAGGAACATGCCAACGCCACCGGCTGCGCGATGCTGCTGCCTGAAGAGAGCGAAGCCATGCTGCTGGGTGGAGCCATGATGGGAACTATCGCCGCGGGCGTATTCGATACCTTCCCGGAAGCGATGTCAGCGATGAGCCGGATTGGTAAAACGGTTACCCCGCAGACTAATCGCATTAAGCAGTACTACGATCGCAAATATCGGGTATTCCACGAGATGTATCAGGATCATATGAAATACCGCCAGTTGATGCAGGAGGACGCATGAGTAACTCCTGGTCCCAGGCCACCGGCGTATTTCAGCTCTATAGCGATGCCCTGGCGGGTCTGGGGCAGCATCTGACTGAACCAGTCTGGCAGTCGCTGATGGCGGAGTTGCGCGGTTGCCGGGGCAAAATCGTCGTCACTGGCGTCGGTACCTCCGGCATTGCGGCGCGTAAAGTCGCGCATATGCTTGCGTGCGTGGAACGTCCCGCGATTTACCTCAACGCGACGGACGCGGCCCATGGCGATCTCGGTTTTTTACGCGCCGACGACCTGGTCATTATGCTGTCGCGCGGGGGTAATTCAGACGAACTCACCCGGCTGCTGCCCGGGCTGGCAGCGAGAAATGTGCCAATCCTGAGCGTGACTGAAAACGCCGATTCAGCCATTGCCAACGCGTCGAGGCTGGTGATTTCCACCGGCGTCCAGCGTGAGGCCGACCCGCTGAACATGCTGGCGACGACCTCAATTCTGCTGGTGCTGGCTATCTTTGACGCCGCCTGCGCCTGTCTGATGAGTGAAAGCGGCTACTCAAAGGAGACGCTGCTGGCGGTGCATCCCGGCGGCGATGTGGGATTAACGCTTAGCCGTGGGCAGGCGTGATGGAGAACATGTAATTCCGGCTCAGGGTTCCGTTCACCTCAGCGCTCTGACTTTCAGCTATATCCTTTTTGCTGTTCAAACATGTTCAAATAAAAATACAGATGGTCAGGCGTGGCTGGTCCGGCTGAAAATTGCCGACGTGTTTCCGTAAGGCCGGGAGAGCCAGCATGGATGCTGGCTCAGGGCGCGCTTTACAGGGACGTTACATCGCGCCCGGCCCGGTAGCCTGGAGGAATAAGCGGAGGGAACCGCGGAGCGGCAATTTTCCCGCCGGGAGCCCGGATTGTTAAGGGTGCGGCGATAGCACCCTTAACACGTTCACTGGCGTTCAGTGTACAGAAAAGCGATGAACATGAGGTGAACGGAACCTTTCTCTAAAAAAGCATATTCATTATGCTCCGCCAACCTATGTTGATGCTGAAGCGTTAACATAACGTCATTGCGCAAAATGCCGGTTTTTTTATATCTAAACAAAAGATAAAACAGTGAAAAAGCGGATTAACGCGCTGCGTTCCACTACCGCTATCTGTTCCGCACGTTAAAAATTCTGTGACGCTCTCCAGCATTCCTGGTGGAAAGCATTCCATTCTCAAAATCTATGAGCAAACTTTAGCTATTCTTATCAAACATACTCACGGGAGGCCCTACAGATGATGTCAACGCTTGCTCCACCATCTGTACTTTCCGTTCCCCAGCGCCGTTGCCAGGTGCTGCTGACCCTTTTCCTGCCGGGACAAATCGCGACTGCGCAAACCTTCAGCAGCCTCAACGGCGTGGATGATGCCACTGTTCAGGAAGATATTATTGGCGCAGGGCTTGAAATCCAGCGCTATCATCGACTCGCCATTACCACCGCGCTCAATGGCGGCTATGCGATCGAAGGGACCCCGCTAAATCAGCGTCTGTGTCTGTTGCAGTGGCTGCGCCGCGGTTTGCGGATCTGCCCAACTTTTATCGCTCAGCATTTCACCCCCACTTTAAAAATGGCGCTAAAACAACAAGGTATCGCACGTACGCTGTATGACGACACCAATCTGCATGCGCTCATTAATCTGTGTTCCCGCCGCTTGCAGAAGCCGTTTGAGTGCCGTGACATCCAGTTCCTGCGCCTGTATTTACAATATTGCCTGCTGCAGCATAATGCGGGGAACACGCCGGAGTTTAATCCGCTCCAGCAGCGCTGGGCGCAATCCTGCGCGGAGTACGCTCTGGCTGAGGAGATTGCCCGTCACTGGCAACGTCACGTCATGCAGAGTGCGCCGCTGGGCGAATCGCTGTTTATGGCGTTGTTGTTCTCAATGATCCGCATCCCCGACCCGATTCGCGATAATCACCAGCAGGATCGCCGCCTGCGCCTTGCTATTGCACGGCTGGTGCTGCGTTTTCGCGAATACGGCAATGTGCGCTTCAGCGATGAGCAAGGGCTGAACGATCAGCTGTATATTCATCTTGCTCAGGCACTTAACCGCAGCATGTTTGCTATCGGCATTGATAACACGTTGCCGGAGGAGTTCAGCCGACTTTATCCCCGGTTAGTTCGAACTACCCGCGAGGCGATACACGGCTTCGAAGCGGAATACGATGTCCAGTTTTCAGAAGAAGAGATCGGCCTGGTCGCCGTTATTTTCGGCGCCTGGCTGATGCAGGAAAAGGATTTGCACGAAAAGCAGATTATCCTGCTGACCGGTAGTAACGAACAACTTGAAGCGCATATAGAGCAACAGCTGCGCGAACTGACGCTGCTGCCGCTCAACGTAAAACATATGCCGATGCAGGACTTTCAAAAAGAGGGTTCGCCGCGCGGTGTAACGCTGATTATTACGCCGTACACCACGCCGCTGCCGCTGTTTTCACCCCCATTGATTCATGCGGATCTGGCGCTTACGCCGCATCAGCAGCAGCAGATCCGCAAAATCCTCGAGTCATAACGTCGCAGGCTGCGCCACTACTTTCGGGCGCAGAACGATTGCCGGGAGCGCCACCAGCGCCATCACCCAGAATACGCCGCTGCCCAGGTTCTGGTACAGGTAGCCGGCGAAAACGGTCATGATGGCGATACTGCCGCCCATCGCCACCGCGGAATACACCGCCTGCAAACGAATCACTTCGCTCCCCTGGCGTGCCGCGATATAGCGCATTGCCGCCAGGTGGCAGACAGTAAAGGTTCCACAATGGAGGATTTGCACCACGATAAGCCACGGCAGATCGGTGCTCCAGCCCATCAATCCCCAACGCGCCACGCCGCAAACGGCGGAAAGCAGCAGCAGATCGCGAGCGCTGAAGCGGCGGAACAGCTTGTGGCTGAGCGCGAAAATAATCACTTCCGCCACCACGCCTAATGACCATAAATAGCCCACCGCCGAAGCGGAGTATCCGGCAGACTGCCAGTAGATGGCGCTAAAACCGTAATAAGCGGCATGCGCGCCTTGCAACAAACTCACGCAGGCAAGAAAACGCCAGCTTTGGGTTATCAGCGCGCGCCAGGCAGGCCATCCAGCGCTCTCCTGCTGACGGTTTTCACCCGCTGGCTGCACGCTCGGGCGAATCATCATGCCCAGCAGCATCGAGGCGGCGCCAAGCGATAGCAGGACCAGGATCACCCGATAGTCGAACAGGCTCACCAGTTTGCCGGTCAGCGCGGAGCCGATCACAAAGGCCACGGATCCCCATAGTCGCACCCGACCGTAGTCCATGGTTATCTGTTTTTGCCAGGTGTTGGCCAGCGCGTCAGTCAGCGGTACCAGCGGTGAGAAAAACAGGTTGAAGCCGACCATCACCACCATCAGCCATGCCACGTTGGTTCCCGCCCAGAAGGCCAGCGCAAACACCAGCGTCAACAGAGCCAGAATACGTAAAGCTGAGATCAGCCGGGAGGGATCGCTCACGCGCGGCGCAATCAGCAAACTACCGAGAAAACGGGCAATCAGCCCCGCTCCGAGCAGTAAACCGATGGTTTCCGGCGTCAGCCCCAACCCTTCGAGCCAGACGCTCCAGAAAGGCAGAAAGATACCGTAGCTAAAGAAGTAGGTGAAATAACCGAGCGCCAGCCAGCGCGTGGAATGCAAAGCCATGAATCCCTCCCGTTTGGAGGCGATAGTCTGGCGACAAACGCAGGCTGGCGCAAGAGAGCATTAACAGGCAGATAACATGATTTTTGCCCTATTCAACGCAAATTTGCATCGCAAAATGGCAGCGTTCTCCCTGCGCTAAAACCTGCAATCCCGGCTGCCCCTGCATGTTGTGGGCATTCACCGGATGCGTTTGCGGCTCCAGGCACAGGAACTCCTCACCCGACATTCTGAACAGCATCAACCACGGAGTTTGCGCTAAAATCGTGACTCTCATCACATCTCGCTGAATAACGGCCCGCCCACTCCAGCCTGAATAGCCGACGTTTAGCCAGCTATCCTCACCGTATTGCGCAGGCATGAAATCCGCCGCTGACGGGATATCTCGTTGCCATTCCAGCGGCAGATGCTGTTCACCCTCCGGCCAGTAGCCGCTGCTGGAAAACTGCGCCGTGCTGTGCTTATCAAAGGCGAAAAACGGATGGAACCCACAGCCATAAATCATTGGCCGCTCACCGCAGTGGGTGAGCGTCAACGAGGCGTGCAGGCTCGAGGTTTCCAGTTGATAGCAAAGCTGCGCCGTATAGTCATAACCGCAGGGATGCCAACTGCGCAACTGCAGCAGACAACCGCTTTGGGTGACGGTGATAACCTGCCAGCGTTGCAGCCAGCCGTCACCGTGCAGGAAAAAGGTGTCGTCTGCGCCATGTTGAGGTAATACGATCTCTTCACCGCGCAGCATAAAACGATTTCCCGCCACCCGATTCGCGACCGGCAGCATCGGGAACAAGCCACAGTCACCGGGCTGCTGACCATGACCTTCGCGTAAAATTGCCTGTTGATGTTGTAACGAAACCAGACTTAATAGCGAACCACCCTGCGAGTCTACGCACATCTGCAGATGTGCGTTTTGTAGCGTCAGAAGCCTCTCCATTAGCGGGCGCTTCGTTGTTGGGTTGATGCGCCAACCTTCGTATGCCGCGCCGCCAGCTGTTCTTCCAGCGCTTCCAGCGTCACGCCTTTGGTTTCCGGTACATTACGCAGAACATAGATAAAGCCCATCGCACAAATCACACCGTACAGCAGGAAGCTTCCCGACGCGCCCAGACTCGCATTGAGCAGCGGGAAGGTATAGGTCAGCAGGAAGCAGGCAATCCACAGCGCCAGCGTACCCAACGACATTGCCAGCCCACGGACGCGGTTAGGGAAAATTTCAGACAGCAGCACCCAGGTCACCGGGGCCAGCGTCAGGGCATAAATAGCGATCGCCGCCAGCACCAAAACCAGAACCGGCCAGCCCATAATGCCCAACCCGTACGCCCCGGCAATCAGTATATAGATAACCGTTAATCCTGACGCACCGAACAACATCAGTTTACGACGACCAATTTTGTCCACTAACGGCAGAGCGGCCAGGGTAAAGACCAGGTTGATGATCCCTGTCGCCACGATCGATTTTAACGTACCGTTAATATCAAATCCGGCAGAGGCGAAGATCTCCTGCGCATAGTTGAAAATAACGTTGATCCCACACCACTGCTGGAACACTGCCAGCACCATGCCAATAATCACGATCGGTTTGATCTGCGGATGTAACAGCGTTGACCACGCGACCTTGTGATTATCTTTTTGCAGCGTATGTTCAATCTCTTTCAGCGTTTGCCCGGCATATTGCGCCGAACCAATGCGCTGGAGCATGGCACGCGCACGATCGACTTTGCCCGCTTTCACCAGCCAGCGCGGCGATTCAGGGACAAAAAACATCAGCACCAGGAAAATTACCGCGGGCACTAATTCAGCGCCAAACATCCAGCGCCAGCCCGTCTGACCGTTCCAGCTTTCCACAATCGCCTGCTGCGTAGCGCCTGTGGCGACAGGTTCGGCAATCATCAGGTTGATAAGCTGCGCCGCCAGTACGCCAATGACGATGGTGAGCTGGTTAACGGCAACAAAGCGACCACGCTTTTCAGCCGGGCTAACCTCGGCGATATACAGCGGGCTTAGTGCGGACGCCAGACCGATCCCCACGCCGCCAACGATGCGGTAAACAATAAACATGTCGAAATTACTGGCGACGGCGGTTCCCCAGGCGGAGGCGCTAAAGAGGATCGCCGAGAGAATTAGCGGCATCTTTCGGCCAAACTTATCGGCGCACCAACCTGAAATCAACGCGCCAAAGATACAACCGACCAAAGCCGAACTCATCGCCCAGCCCGATTGCGCCGGATCGGTAATCGAGAAATAAGCTTCATAGAAGGGTTTTGCCCCGCCGATCACCACCCAGTCATAGCCAAACAGTAAACCACCGCAGGCCGCAACCAGGCAGATAGTCCAGACGTAACCAATCTTTAAATGTGTCTGCGCGTTATTCATTATGATTCCTCTTTCAGGGAAACGCAGGGGACAGTAGGTTTCGGGTGAGGTTGGCCCCACCCGTTTCGGGTGTTACTGGAAAAGCCTTACGTTAATGGCGTGACGCAGCAGCAATGCCTTGTCATGCGCCGGATTGCGTTGCAGGAGTGCGTCAAGTTCGCGCTGACAAGCGGCACTATTTCCCAACCCCAGATGCCCGAGCGCATTGATAAACTGGCAGTGTTGCTGGTGTTTTGCTTGTGCTGAGGTATCCAGCACCACCAGATCGGGTAGCGAGACGGCAAAGAAATCGACATCCGGGACGTTGTCGCGATGCGACTCTACCCATTGCAGGAAGCTATTGAACAGCGCGTCCGCCTCTGCAACATCGCCAAGTTTTCTCTGCGCCATCCCCTGCCAGAAGAGATAGTCCACAGGCTGGTCGTTGTAGTAACGTCCGGCATCCAGTGAGCTACCCCCGCGCGTCGCGCGGGAGAAGTAGCGCTGGGATTCCTCGAAATGCCCCTGCAGTTGCGCGCAATGCCCCAGCAAATACCAGATGTCATTATCCGTTTGTCCGGGTAAACGCCCCTCTCCAAGGTTTTGCGGGTAATGCAACGCTTGTTGCAACTGCGCGATGGCGGTTTGCAGGTCACCAGACTGAACGGCAGCCAGTGCGCGATGCATCTGATTCAGCAAATATTGCCCGGTGGCTTTACCTTCACCGCCTTCCCACGGATGGAACTCGCGCTCACGTAAAACTGCCGCAGCATCGTCGTAGCGCCCCAATCCATTCCACAGACTGAGCAGTTCTACCGTCAGGTCGTCACGATGGAAGACTATCTCTTTGCTGGCTTCCAGCCGCTGCAGACGCTGCTCAGCGGGTTGCGCCATCAGCTTCTTGAGATAGTCGAGTTCAAACAAGAAACGGGCATTGTGAGGCTCCAGCGCCACGGCCTGCGACAGATACTGCATCGCCTGCTGCGCATCGTGCAGCTTGTTCCAGGCATAGATCCCCAGTAAACGGTGCACCGGCGCGAAATCCGCTTCCTGCGCAAGCGTAAACTGCCAGCAGGAAACCGCTTCGGCATAGCGCCGTTTGCTGTACCAGAAACAGCCGAGTAAATAGCGGGCAAAAGCGCTCTTTTCGAGGTTTTGCAGCATCTGCACTTCATCCAGCGTGTTGGGGAAACGTACGCGGTTTTGCAGGCATTCACGGGCACGTTCGATGAACGGTTGTGGATTGTCGCTCAGCGAGGCACGCCACAGCATCGGCAGCGTTTCCTGGCTGTCGAGCAGTTCCAGCACGCCTCGGGCAGCATCTTTTTGCCCCAAAGAGGTCAGCCAGCCTGCCAGTTCACACGCATTGGTACCGCGCCGCCCAGTAATCGAGATCAACGCAAGCGCTGTTGCCTCATCCTGGCAAATGGCCCAGCGCGCATAGTGCAGGGTATAGCTCAGCGGATAATCAACCAGCTGCTGGCGAATGTAGTCCAGAGCTTGCGCATTGCGATCAAGCTTCGCCAGCGCCAGCGCTTTCAGCCCCATTGCCAGGTTGTTACTGCCGTTAAATCGCAGGCTCTGCTCGACTTTTTCCAACGCGCCAGCGTAGTCCTGGCGCTTCATCGCCAGACGCGCTAACGACCAGAAAGCCGCATCCCGACAGTTGCCGCTCCAACTGGCCTTATAATAATTATCCCAGGCGCTGTCATCGTCGCCCTGACGTTCCTGTGCGGCGGCCAGTAGCATGCTCGCCTCGCCATCACGCGGGTTTTTATTGAGCTTATGCGCCCGTTCCAGCGCCTTGCCCGCACAATGCGCCGCCAACGCCCAGTCAGCGCGGTTTAGCGCCAGCGTCCCCAGGGCCACATTATTGCGGTAATCCAGCGGATCAACGTCCAGCGCGCGACGATAATAATCTTCAGCATAGCGGCTGGCGTGGTTATATTGCTCAAGATGCTGACCAATAAAATAGAGCTCATCGGTATTGGAAAGCGCTTCTGGCAGCGCTGGCGCGACGGCCGCCGAAGGCAGCGGTAACTCTTGCGCAATGTGCTCTTCATACTGCAAAAGCGTAGCGCCATCAGCGCCAGTGACGGTCATCGTCACCCGGGCATCGCCATTGTCTGACACCTCAGCCAACCAGCTCTGCCCCGGCTCAAGGGTGAAGGTATTTTCATAGAACGGCTGCCCGTGTGCGGCAAGCGTAACCTGAACATCGTGTAACGGCGCAATCGCATAAACGCCCACTGAAAGCTGGCCAGGCTCACGCACCAGACGAAGCGCCAACTGCGTGCTGGCGTTTTGCACCATTCCCAGCTCGTTGTAAGGCAGGAAGTTTTGCACGAAGACTTTCTCTTCGTAAGGCGCAAGCCAGGTGAAGTCCGGTTGGTTATCGGTAAAGACCCCGGTCATCAGTTCGATATACGGACCGTTGTCATCGGTGAGATTACGATCCCAGGCGACGCCAAAGTCGCCATGCCCCCAGGTCCACTGTTTTTTCCCCGGAGAAACATGGTGATCGGCCACATGCAGCAACCCACCGCGCTCGCCGTGATGCCAGGCGCCAACAAAATCATAATCTGATTTTTCAGCCATATAGGAGGTCGGCACGGGTACGTTTTTGTAGCGCGAGATATCCACGCCAGCCGAGTAGTCCACTTTGTAGTAGGTGCCGGTGGCGATGGGAAATGCAGAGACATCGCGCTTACCGTGGTCGAATACCGCCGTCACATCCGGTGGGAACACGCTCTGGTGATCGTCGCCGCCCTTCACCGCCGGGTTCGCCCACCATAAGAAGTGGCGCGGGGTAGCGTTACCGTTAAATACCTTCCCGGTTATCTCGATCAACGCGCGATCCGGATACAGCGTGAATCCGGTCATGACCTGTAAACCGCGCATAGGCTCTACCTCGCCCATCCACACGGTGTATTCGCCCTGCTCACCCTGCTGCTGCGTAAAATCCACCGGCATAAAGGTGGTTGGGCGATGATGTTGCGGCCAGTTAAACTCAATGCCGCCGGAGATCCACGGCCCAAGCAGACCGACCAGCGCGGGTTTCACCACTTCGTTGTAGTAGACGAAGTCGCGCTGCTGCACTTTGTCATACGCGCGATGAATGCGTCCGCCTAATTCCGGCAACAGCATGATGCGAATAAAGTCATTCTCCATCCACACCGCCTGATAGTCGCGCATTTCACGTTTGCCGGTCAGCGTATCAATCACGCCGTAGGGATAAACCGCCCCAGAAGATCCCTGATAAACCCGTTTTTCCAGAAACATTGGGTTGGCATCTTCTTCACCCGCCGTCCACGTTGGGAGGGTGATCGTTTCCTGCCAGACTTTAACTGAACCGTACATGCCGCTCTCCACTCAATAAACAAAAGTAAAAATTCAACTTGACGCTATTCTGCGGCAGTTAAGTGGCGTTAAAATGCGCAATGCTCACGCAATATAGTTAAGGGAGTTAAGTAAATGCAGCGTTCGGGGTTCAACAACGCCAGGGTACGTCAGGCGAATAAACAGATTTTTCTGTCACATCTGTGGCGGGAAAAGCAGCTCAGCAAGTCACAGCTGGCGCAGCTCACCGGCCTGTCGATCCCGGCGGTTAGCAATATCCTCGAAGAGCTGATGGATGAAGGGAGAATCAGCCATTCGCGAGAAACCTTAAGCCAGCGTGGTTTGAGCAGCGGCAGTTATCATTTGCCAGAAAAAGGCGCCTGGACGCTGTGTATCAACGTCACCCCCACCAGCATCACCAGTCAACTGGCGGACGCGCGGCTGGTTGCCGTCGGTGACTGGCAGCATGAAGTCATCAACCCCGAGTCGCCAAAAGCGCTGCTGACAGCACTGGCGGCGCACTGGCGGGAATACCGTCGACAATTTCCTGATGTCACGATTAATCTGGCGCTTGGCGTTCACGGTCAGGTTGATCCGATAACCGGCGCATCAAAAACCATGCCTCAGGCCCCGTGGAAAACACCGGTGGAGATAAAGTATCTGCTGGAGGAGATGCTCGGCGTACAGGTCCGGCTGGACAATGACTGCGTGATGCTGGCACTGGCGGAAAAATGGCAAAACCCGGCGGCTAATGGTGATTTTTGCGTGATTAACGTTGATTACGGTATTGGTTCATCGTTTGTGATTAACGATAACATCTGGCGCGGCAGTCTGTACGGCAGCGGTCAGATTGGGCATACCATCATTCATCCCGATGGGGTCGCCTGTGACTGTGGCCGTTATGGCTGTCTGGAAACGGTGGCGTCCTTGAGCGCATTGAAAAAACAGGCCCGCGTGTGGATGAAATCGCAGCCGTCATCCCTTTACGACCCAGAAACGCTCACCACCGACCAGCTTATTGCTGCCTGGCAGAACGGTGATGTACGCATTCAGGCCTGGGCCGAACATGCCGCTAGCGCCATCGGGCTGAGTTTATATAACTTTTTGAATATACTGAACATTAATCAAATATGGTTGTATGGCCGTAGCTGCGCGTTTGGCGATAGCTGGCTCAATACGCTGGTGCAGCAAACCGGGTTTAACCCGTTCGATCACGGCGATAACCCGCGTGCCAGAGCGACTCAGATAAGCTTCGGTCAGCTTAACCGCGCCCAGCAACTAATGGGGATTGGCTATCTGTATGTCGAGTCACAGCTTAGCGAGCTATAGCCATTACTCCGTCAGGCTCACCGCTAAACGTTCATGTACCGTGGCGATCAAATCGGTCAATGCCGGTTTGATTGGCCCTTTTTTCCACGCCATCAGCAGGGCAATGGTCGGGACATCGCCCACACCAGGGCGAAAAAACACCTGTCCGGTATTAAAATTATTCATATAACCGGGTATCAAAGTCCCCTCCAACCCAGACCGATGCGCAGAAAGCAATCTGGTTTAACTCACAGGATGGCGTGATTATCGGGGCAGTAACGTTGAATCAGGGGCGAGAAATACGTTTATTGAGAAAATGGATTCAGGCAAAGAAAAAGCCGCCAGCGGCGGCTTTAGCGATGAAACAATCTTACTTAAGTGAATATAGCTGCCGGATAAGGTGTTTACCCCGCCATCCGGCAATCCGTATTACTTACGCGTAGACCGGGAAGCGTGCGCAGATATCCAGCACTTTACCTTTGACGCGCTCGATAACGGCTTCGTCATTGATGTTGTCCAGAACGTCACACATCCAGCCAGCCAGCTCTTTCACTTCCGCTTCTTTGAAGCCACGGCGAGTCACAGCCGGGGAACCGATACGGATACCGGAGGTCACAAACGGGCTCTTCGGATCGTTCGGCACGCTGTTTTTGTTAACGGTGATGTTAGCACGGCCCAGCGCAGCGTCAGCTTCTTTACCGGTCAGGTTTTTATCAACCAGATCCAGCAGGAACAGGTGGTTTTCAGTACCGCCAGAAACCACTTTGTAGCCACGGTTCAGGAACACTTCCACCATCGCTTTGGCGTTTTTGGCAACCTGCTGCTGGTAAACCTTGAACTCAGGCTCCATCGCTTCTTTCAGCGCCACGGCTTTCGCCGCGATCACATGCATCAGTGGGCCGCCCTGCGCGCTTGGGAACACGGCAGAGTTCAGTTTTTTGTACAGCTCTTCGTCACCGCCTTTCGCCAGGATCAGGCCGCCGCGCGGACCCGCCAGGGTTTTGTGAGTGGTGGTGGTCACAACGTGTGCGTGTGGAACCGGGTTCGGGTAAACGTCTGCGGCAATCAGGCCGGCAACGTGCGCCATGTCAACGAACAGATATGCGCCGATGCTGTCAGCGATTTCACGCATTTTTGCCCAGTCAACAACACCGGAGTAAGCAGAGAAGCCGCCGATGATCATCTTCGGCTTGTGCTCTTTGGCCTGCTTAGCCATGTCTTCGTAGTCAATTTTACCGGACTCATCAATACCGTAAGGGATGATGTTGTACAGTTTACCGGAGAAGTTAACCGGGGAGCCGTGAGTCAGGTGGCCGCCTTGCGCCAGGTTCATACCCAGAACGGTATCGCCCGGTTGCAGCAGAGCAGTGTACACGGCAAAGTTAGCCTGAGAGCCGGAGTGCGGCTGGACGTTGGCGTAGTCAGCGCCAAACAGCTCTTTTGCACGATCGATAGCCAGTTGCTCAACGATATCAACGTACTCGCAACCGCCGTAGTAGCGCTTGCCCGGATAACCTTCAGCGTATTTGTTGGTCAGCTGAGAACCCTGCGCCTGCATAACACGCGGGCTGGTGTAGTTTTCGGAGGCGATCAGTTCGATGTGCTCTTCCTGACGTACTTTTTCCTGCTCCATAGCCTGCCACAGTTCGGCATCATAATCGGCAATGTTCATTTCACGCTTTAACATCCGCATCTCCTGACTCAGCTAACAAGTAAATTTTGGCCTGAAAAGGCAGTCTTCCAGGACTTCGGCCAACAGTATAACCGAATCATTCTTCGATAACAGGTCTTGACAAAGGATTTTACGCAAACGATTACCTTCACGGCACACAAGGCTTTGGAGAACAAAGGTCTGCTGAATTTCAACGGATTTCTTTTCAGGTTTGTGATGCAGATTTTTCACGATGTAACCTTTACAACGCAAAGTTACAAAGAACCATTTACAATGCAGGGGTATTTTTTATAAGATGTATTTGACATACATCATTAAAGTCTCAGATAAAGGAAGACCGTATGCTTGACGCACAAACCATCGCTACAGTGAAAGCCACCATTCCCCTGCTGGTTGAAACAGGCCCGAAGCTGACCGCCCATTTCTACGATCGCATGTTTACGCATAACCCAGAGCTGAAAGAAATCTTCAACATGAGTAACCAGCGTAATGGCGATCAGCGTGAAGCGTTGTTTAATGCCATTGCCGCGTATGCCAGCAATATCGAAAACCTGGCGGCGTTGTTGCCAGCCGTTGAGAAAATCGCGCAAAAACATACCAGCTTCCAGATTAAACCGGAGCAGTACAACATCGTGGGTGGCCATTTGCTGGCAACGCTGGACGAAATGTTCAGCCCAGGTCAGGAAGTTCTGGATGCGTGGGGCAAAGCATACGGCGTGCTGGCGAACGTTTTCATCAACCGTGAAGCGCAAATCTACAGCGAAAATGCCAATAAAAATGGCGGCTGGGAAGGTACCCGTCCTTTCCGCATCGTGGCAAAAAACCCGCGTAGTGCACTCATCACCAGCTTTGAGTTTGAACCTGTCGACGGTGGCGCAGTGGCTGAATATCATCCGGGGCAATACCTGGGCGTCTGGCTGAAGCCAGAGGGTTTCCCGCATCAGGAAATTCGTCAGTACTCACTGACCCGTAAACCCGATGGCAAAGGCTACCGTATTGCGGTGAAGCGTGAAGACGGTGGTCAGGTTTCCACCTGGCTGCACAACCATGCAAATGTTGGCGACGTTGTTCACTTAGCTGCACCTGCGGGCGATTTCTTTATGGATGTCGCGACCGATACTCCTGTGTCTTTGATTTCCGCAGGCGTGGGCCAGACCCCGATGCTGGCGATGCTGGATACGCTGGCAAAAGCGCATCATACGGCGCAGGTTAACTGGTTCCACGCGGCAGAAAATGGCGATGTACACGCCTTCGCCGATGAAGTGAATGAACTGGGCAAAACGCTGCCACGCTTTAGCGCACACACCTGGTATCGTGAGCCAACCGAAGCCGATCGCGCGAAAGGTGCGTTTGATAGCGTTGGTCTGATGGATTTGAACAAACTGGAAGGCGCAATCAGCGATCCGACGATGCAGTTTTATCTGTGCGGTCCGGTTGGCTTTATGCAGTTCGCCGCGAAGCAGTTGGTCGGTCTGGGCGTGAAAAACGAGAACATTCATTACGAATGTTTCGGCCCGCATAAAGTGTTGTAATGTATTACGCGAGCAGGCCGGATAAGGCGTTTACGCCGCCATCCGGCAACCACTCTGCCTGATGCGCTACGCTTATCAGGCCTACAAATGAACGGCGCGGCTTAGATGGCCGCGTCGTCTTCTTCGCCGGTACGGATACGAATAACACGCGCCACATCGAAGACAAAAATCTTACCGTCACCGATCTTACCGGTCTGGGCAGTACGAATAATAGTGTCAACGCAGGTATCGACGATGTCGTCGGTGACCACAATTTCAATTTTTACCTTCGGCAGAAAATCCACCATATATTCCGCACCACGGTACAACTCGGTATGGCCTTTCTGACGGCCAAACCCTTTGACTTCTGTTACAGTCATACCGGTAATGCCGACTTCTGCCAGCGCTTCGCGGACGTCGTCCAGCTTGAAGGGTTTAATAATCGCATCAATCTTTTTCATGGTTTTCCTGTCGTTTTTATCGCGTAACCGGTTGCTCACCGTATCATAAATCAGTCGTATTTACGGTGCTACTCTTTAAAGTCGTTTGCATCCAGCTCATGTCGAGAAAGCAATTTATAGAATTCGGTGCGGTTGCGCCCCGCCATTCGCGCTGCGTGGGTCACATTGCCCTTGGTGATTTGCAGCAGCTTACGCAGGTAATTGAGCTCAAACTGGTTTCGCGCCTCAACAAAGGTCGGCAGCGCGGTGTTCTCCCCTTCCAGCGCCTGCTCCACCAGCGCGTCGCTGATTACCGGCGAAGAGGTCAACGCCACGCACTGCTCAATCACGTTAACCAACTGACGCACGTTGCCCGGCCAGCTTGCGGTCATTAACCGTTTCATAGCATCGGTCGAAAAGGCGCGCACGAACGGTTTGTGTCGTTCAGCAGACTGACGCAGCAGATGGTTTGCCAGCAGCGGAATATCTTCCGTACGCTCGGCCAGCGCCGGGATCTTCAGGCTCACCACGTTGAGGCGATAGTACAAGTCCTCGCGAAACTCACCTCGCGCCATCGCTTTGGGTAAATCACGGTGAGTGGCGGACACGATCCGCACATCAATGTCGATATCGCGGTTACTGCCCAGCGGTCGGACTTTTCGCTCTTGCAATACGCGCAGCAATTTAACCTGCAACGGCGCGGGCATATCGCCAATCTCATCAAGAAACAGCGTCCCACCCTCCGCAGCCTGAAACAGCCCTTCACGATTGCTCACCGCACCGGTAAAAGCGCCGCGCGCATGACCAAACAGTTCGGACTCGAGCAGTTGTTCCGGCAACGCACCGCAGTTAATGGCAATAAAAGGCTTGTGGCTACGCGGGCTGGCGTTGTGAATGGCCTGGGCAAACACTTCTTTCCCGGTGCCGCTTTGGCCGTTGATCAGTACGCTTACGTCCGATTGCGCTACCATACGTGCCTGTTCCAGTAGGCGCAGCATCAGCGGACTGCGGGTGACGATGGACTCACGCCAGCTGTCATCAGTGGCAGGCGCAGACTGTTCCAGCGCCCCGTCGATCGCGTGGTACAACGCGTCTTTATCGACTGGCTTGGTGAGAAAGCTGAACACCCCTTGCTGCGTCGCCGCCACGGCGTCAGGGATGGAGCCGTGCGCGGTGAGGATAATAACCGGCATTCCTGGCTGAACTTTCTGGATTTCAGTAAACAGCTGCATGCCATCCATTTCATCCATACGCAGATCGCTAATAACCAGATCCACTTTTTCACGGTTCAGCACCCGTAACCCTTCCTGCCCACTTTCCGCGGTCACGACGCTATAACCTTCGCTGGTCAGTCGCATTCCAAGTAATTTCAACAGGCCTGGATCGTCATCCACCAGCAGCAGATGCGCGGGCTTACGGCTTATCATGGCGTGACCTCATCGGCAGACGGCGCTGCGCTTTCCTCGTTATCAGGCAGGGTGAGTTTATCGTTCCCGTGCGACGCATCGGGGTTATAGCTACCAGCAGGTTTGCGCGTGGAAAGCTGGCGTTCAATATCGGTCAGATTCTCCAGCTTGCGGGTCGTGAGATCGAGCTGGGACTGCAAATGCTGTTGCTGTTCACGCAGTATATCAAGATCGCTGTCTGACGCTTGCTGCAGCTTGCTGTAGCGCATACGCTCTTCGGCAAGCTGCAACTGCAACGTCTGGCTGCTGCGCCAGACCTGATACAGCGGGCGAACCTGTGGCGGAATTTGCGGGCTTAATGCGTCGAGGCGCGTAACAGCCTCCCGTCTTTCAGGTGGCGTAATATTGGCGTTATCGAGCAGGATCCCGCGCCTGAAAGCCCCCTGCCAGGTATCTGGCACCATCATACTGGCTTCACTACGCGCCTGTACCGGCATCAGGCGATTGGCGCAATCCATCGCCCGCAGCCAGTACAGCGGATTGGTGTCTGTAGGCTGACCAGACAGCGACCAGATATCGCTACAGTCGGTTGCCAGGTAGTCCGCCAGTTGATGAGGCGGAATTTTCTCCTGCGAGGGGTCGCCGATAATATGATTCACCGCGTTCGGAACGCAACCTACCAGCGCCAGGCACGGCAGGCTTGCGAGGATGACGCGGCGGAAAAAATGTCGTTTAAGCATTCGGACAACAACGTATGGCATACTCACCAGACTTAGGTTTATTTTAGTGATTTTTCGCAGCAGATAGCGGCAATTCTATGCGAAAACAAACATTTTGCGCATGGTCATCAACCAGATACAGTTTGCCCCGCATACGGCGGATGCAATCTCTGGCAATGCTCAGCCCCAACCCGCTTCCTTTTACCGCCCCTTTTCGCTGATGGCTACCCTGGAAAAAAGGCTCGAAGATCATGGCCTGTTCTGCTTCTGGAATCGGCGTGCCGGTATTCATTACATCAATGTATACCATTGAGCCATGCAAACTGCTGCGGATCCAAATGTTACCGGATTCAGCGCCGTAGTGCACCGCATTGGAATAAAGATTGTCCAGTACGCTCATTAATAGCATCGGTTCTGCCAGACAGGCGTTCACCGCAAGCGCAACATCAGTATGTATCATTTTGGCGCGAGCGGGCAGGCTGTGCGCAGAAACAACGCTTTCCACCAGCGGCGCGATTTCCACACTTTCAAGCTCAACCTCGTCATCCGCCAGCTTGCGGTTGTAATCGAGAAGCTGTTCAATCAGCTTTTGCAGGTTGCGGCTACTGTCATCGAGAATACCGACCACCTCTTTTTGCTCCGGCGTTAACGGTCCAACCACCTGATCGGCTAACAGTTCGGTCCCTTCACGCATGCTCGCCAACGGCGTTTTCAATTCATGGGAAAGATGGCGTAAAAACTGATGCCGTTGCGACTCAAGCCAGGAAAGACGTTCGCTCAGCCAGATAATGCGCTGCCCCACGGAACGCAGCTCCCGGGGGCCGGTAAATAATACGCTATCGCCCAGCGAGCGCCCTTCTCCCAGACGATTAATCATTTTTTCTATGCCCTTCACCGGACCGATTATCATGCGGGTAAACAGCAACACCATCGCCAGGCTGACCAGAAACAGCACCAGTGCCTGCCAGCCAAAGAACTGCCCACGTTCGGCTATTTCCTGCTGGAGCTGCTGCCCACGAGAAAAGACGACGGTGCGCGTCGCTTGTACCATGTCGGTGTTGGCACTGGCGAACGCTTCCAGCCGCGCGGCCGCCACACTGTCAGGACCGCTGTTATTGCACTGCAACTGCGCGAGATCGTTAATGTCCTGTCGCAGTGCCTGGTAAAGCTTGGTGTCTGGCAACACGCCCGCATGCGCATCCAGCATGTCGCTGTAGCGTTTACGCTGACTCTGATAAACCTTCGCCAGCGTTGGGTCATCCAGCACACAATATTGCCGGTAGCTACGCTCCATCTCCAGCGCGGCATTGGTCATCGCTTCGCTGCGTCTGGCGTCAATCAGCGTGGTGCGGTTCGTCAGCGCCGCCTGCGCGCTCAGGGCATTCAGACTTTGCCACGCCTGCCAGGCCAAAACTAACAACGGCAGCAGGATAAGCAAAAATGCCAACGTCACCAATTGACGTAAAGATCGGGGGAAAACTGACCAGCGCTTCAAGGCGTTACTCTCAATGGACAGGAATAGGTTGATGCTAACTGAGGGGAACGCCAGATACAACAAAGCCGGGATCAACCCGGCTTTGTTGTGAAATAAGGCGGTGCCTAACTCGACGTTTCGCCCGAAGGTTGATATGAGCAACGCTAATATCAGATGTTGGACGGCAGGCACCTTGTTGTGCGTCATTCGAAGTTTATGTAGCACGTCCCGAAGGGGCTGACATAAGAAGGTGAATGAGCCACTGGTTAATATTATGCAGCATCTGTGCCAATATTCAAAACACTTTATTAACACAATGATAAATATGGAAAATGTGATTATTCATATGAAAAATGATTTTGGCTGTTTTTTACGCTTCATGTCGCCAATCAGCAACACCTGTAGCACTTAAAAACAAATTCATTTTAAATCAAATAATTAAATGTCTCCTTTTGGCGACAACTCACCCCCACCCATGTCGGGATTTCCCGACACTTTGCTTTTAGGCGTAAGCGCTGAGTTTATTGCCGGATGGCAACAAAAGCGCCTTATCCAGCCTACAACACAAAAAAGCCCCTCACGGAGAGGGGCTTGATGACGATTGAACTAATTAGCCGAGCTGTTTACGCGCGTTGCGGAAGATACGCATCCACGGGCTGTCCTCGCCCCAGTTTTCCGGATGCCAGGAGTTGCTCACGGTACGGAACACGCGTTCCGGGTGCGGCATCATAATAGTGACGCGACCATTTTCTGTGGTAACGGCTGTAATACCGTTTGGCGAACCGTTCGGGTTAGCCGGATAGGTCTCGGTCACCTTACCGAAGTTATCAACGTAGCGCAGCGCCACCAGACCTTTGCTCTCAAGCTGAGCCAGATGCGCGCCGTCACGCACTTCCACACGACCTTCACCGTGAGAAACGGCAATCGGCATCATCGAACCCACCATATCGGCAAGCAGTAAAGACGGGCTTTGCGTCACTTCGACCAGGCTGAAGCGCGCTTCAAAGCGGTCGGAATGGTTACGCACAAAACGCGGCCACAGGTCGCTTCCCGGGATCAGTTCACGCAGGTTAGACATCATCTGACAACCGTTACATACCCCGAGCGCCAGCGTTTGCGGACGATGGAAGAAGGTTTCGAACTCATCACGGACGCGGTTATTGAACAGAATCGATTTCGCCCAACCTTCCCCTGCGCCGAGTACATCGCCGTAAGAGAAACCGCCGCAGGCTACCAGCGCCTGGAAGTTACCCAGACCGATGCGTCCGCCCAACAGGTCACTCATATGCACATCGATGGCGTCAAAGCCCGCACGGTGGAAGGCTGCCGCCATTTCAACGTGGGAGTTCACGCCCTGCTCACGCAGTACGGCCACTTTTGGACGCGCACCGGTGGCGATGTACGGCGCGGCAACATCTTCGTTGATATCAAACGACAGTTTAACGTTGAGGCCTGGATCGGCATCGTTAGTTTTAGCGTCATGTTCCTGATCGGCACACTCAGGGTTATCGCGCAGACGCTGCATCTGCCAGGTGGTTTCCGCCCACCACATACGAAGCTGTGTGCGGCTTTCGCTGAACACATTCTGACCATTGGCGCTCAGAGTGAAACGATCACCCGTTACCGCCTGACCAAGATAGTGCACGCAATCCGCCAGCCCGTGAGCAGCCAGAATCGCTTCTACCGCTTCACGCTCAGCAGCGCGAACCTGGATAACCGCGCCCAGCTCTTCGTTAAACAGCGCCGCCAGACGATCGTCGCCCAGAGTGCTGATATCAACCTCAATACCGCAGTGCCCAGCGAAGGCCATTTCAGCCAGCGTCACCAGCAGCCCACCGTCGGAACGGTCATGGTAGGCCAGCAGCTTACGCGCAGCAACCAGCGCCTGAATCGCGTCGTAGAAGCCTTTCAGTTGCTCAACGTTACGCACATCGGCAGGCTTATCGCCCAGTTGACGGTAAACCTGCGCCAGCGCCGTAGCCCCCAGCGCATTATTACCGAGACCGAGGTCAATCAGCAGCAGGGCATTGTCTTCGGTAGAGAGTTGCGGGGTAATAGTGTGGCGCACGTCTTCCACGCGGGCAAAGGCGGTGATCACCAGCGACAGCGGTGAGGTCATTTCACGCTGTTCATTACCTTGCTGCCAGCGGGTTTTCATCGACATAGAGTCTTTGCCCACCGGAATGGTCAGTCCAAGCGCCGGACATAATTCTTCCCCAACGGCTTTTACCGCTTCGTACAGGCCGGCATCTTCACCAGGATGACCCGCAGCCGCCATCCAGTTAGCCGACAGTTTAATGCGTTTGATATCGCCAATCTGCGTTGCAGCAATGTTGGTCAGCGCTTCACCTACCGCCAGACGCGCAGAGGCCGAGAAATCCAGTAATGCAACCGGCGCACGCTCGCCGAGAGACATCGCTTCACCGTAATAACTATCCAGGCTTGCGGTAGTGACCGCGCAGTTGGCGACCGGAATCTGCCACGGACCAACCATCTGGTCACGCGCCACCATGCCGGTAACGGTACGGTCGCCGATAGTCACGAGGAACGTTTTCTCTGCAACAGTCGGCAGATGCAGCACGCGGTTAACCGCATCTGCAATCGAGATTTCGCCACGATTCAGGGCATCGCCTTTGGCTTTCAGCGTCTGCACATCGCGGGTCATCTTCGGCGTTTTACCCAGCAGCACATCGAGCGGCATGTCGATCGGCTGGTTGTTGAAGTGGCTGTCGCTGAGCGTGAGATGCTGTTCTTCGGTGGCTTCACCGATCACCGCATACGGCGCGCGCTCACGCTTACACAGTTCATCAAACAGCGGCAACTGGTCGGCGGCAACCGCCAGCACGTAGCGCTCCTGGGATTCGTTGCACCAGATTTCCAGCGGGCTCATGCCCGGCTCGTCGCTGAGGATATCGCGCAGTTGGAACTTACCGCCGCGACCGCCATCACTGACCAGCTCCGGCATAGCGTTAGACAGGCCGCCCGCGCCCACGTCGTGGATAAACAGGATCGGGTTCGCATCGCCCATCTGCCAGCAGCGGTCGATAACTTCCTGGCAACGACGTTCCATCTCAGGGTTGTCACGCTGCACGGAAGCGAAATCCAGATCGGCATCAGACTGGCCGGAAGCCATAGAGGAAGCAGCCCCGCCGCCAAGACCGATGTTCATCGCCGGACCGCCAAGGACGATAAGCTTAGCGCCAACGACGATCTCACCTTTCTGCACGTGATCGGCGCGGATGTTACCGATCCCGCCCGCCAGCATGATCGGTTTATGGTAGCCGCGAAGCTCTTCGCCGTTGTGGCTGTTCACTTTCTCTTCATAGGTACGGAAGTAGCCGGTCAGCGCCGGGCGACCAAACTCGTTGTTAAACGCCGCGCCGCCCAGTGGCCCTTCGGTCATGATATCCAGCGCGGTAACAATACGGTCCGGCTTACCAAAGTCTTCTTCCCACGGCTGTTCAAAGCCAGGAATACGCAGGTTGGAAACGGAGAAGCCCACCAGCCCGGCTTTCGGTTTTGCACCGCGACCCGTTGCGCCCTCGTCGCGGATTTCACCGCCGGATCCGGTTGCCGCGCCCGGCCACGGAGAGATAGCCGTCGGGTGGTTGTGAGTTTCAACCTTCATCAGGATGTGGGCTGGCTCCTGATGGAAATCGTAGCGACCCGTTTTGTGGTCGGCAAAATAGCGGCCCACTTCGGAACCTTCCATTACCGCGGCGTTGTCTTTATAGGCAGACAGAACGTGGTCCGGCGTGGTTTCGAATGTATTTTTGATCATCTTGAACAGCGACTTCGGCTGCTGTTTACCGTCGATGATCCAGTCGGCGTTGAAAATCTTGTGGCGACAGTGCTCGGAGTTGGCCTGCGCAAACATGTACAGTTCAATGTCGTTCGGGTTGCGCCCCAGTTTGGTGAACGCATCCTGCAGATAGTCGATTTCGTCTTCCGCCAGCGCCAGACCCAGACGCAGGTTAGCGTCGATCAGCGCCTGGCGTCCCTCACCCAGCAAATCAACGCTGGAAACCGGCGCAGGCTGATGATGAACAAACAGTTTTTCGGCATCGTTCAATGCAGAAAAAACCGTTTCCATCATGCGGTCGTGCAGTTCATCGGCAACCATCTGCCATTGCTCAGCGGTCAGCGTCGAGGCTTCGACATACCAGGCAATACCACGTTCCAGACGGCTAATCTGTTGCAGGCCGCAGTTATGGGCAATATCAGTCGCTTTAGAAGACCACGGGGAGATGGTGCCGGGGCGAGGCGTAACCAGCAGCAGTTTGCCTTCAGGGGCGTGGCTGTGCAGAGCAGGACCATATTTCAGCAGGCGTGCAAGCTGAGCGTGCTCGTCCTCATTCAACGGTGCATTCAGATCGGCAAAATGGACGTACTCGGCGTAAATATTGTGGACCTGGAGGTTGGCAGCCTGAAAACGTGCCAGCAGTTTGTTAATACGGAATGCAGACAGTGCAGGTGAACCACGCAGAATTTCCATCATAAGTCTCTCGTCTTCTAAGCTTTCGGTGTGCCCAAGTGGGGAAACGGGCGTCATTATAAAGAATCTACCGCGCCGACGAAACCGTTTGCGTCGAAATAAAATCACGACCTTCTCTTATCATCAAATGCGGTCTGGTTTCTGAATAAGTTGCCAACTGACGCAAGTTTAAGCAAAATGCCGCTCATTAATGACGACTTCACTTCTTAATCAACACCACAGCAGGCAGAGACAACGTACGGTTCAGAGAATTAACTAATTGAAAAAATTAAAGATTAATTATCTGTTCATCGGCATATTAACGCTGTTGTTGGCAGCGGCCCTCTGGCCATCAATTCCCTGGTTCGGTAAAGCCGAAAATCGTATCGCCGCCATTCAGTCGCGGGGAGAGCTGCGCGTCAGTACCATCGACTCACCGTTAACTTACGCGACCCTCAACGGCAAAAAATTCGGTCTGGATTATGAACTGGCCCAGGAGTTCGCCAACTACTTAGGCGTGAAGTTAAAAGTCACCGTGCGCCAGAATATCAGCCAGCTTTTTGACGACCTCGATAACGGTAATGCCGATCTGTTAGCCGCAGGCCTGGTCTATAACAGCGAACGGGTGAAAAATTATCAGCCCGGCCCGACCTATTATTCGGTTTCACAACAGTTGGTGTATCGGGTTGGGCAATACCGCCCACGCACGCTTGCCACCGTGAACGAAAATCAACTGACCATCGCCCCGGGGCACGTGGTGGTTAACGATCTCCAGTTGCTTAAAGAGAAAAAATTCCCCGAGCTGAGCTGGAAGGTTGACGACAAAAAGGGCACGACTGAACTGCTTGATGATGTTATCGCCGGAAAGCTGGATTACACCATTGCCGATTCCGTCGCCATCAGCTTATACCAACGCGTACACCCTGAGCTGGCCGTGGCGTTGGACGTCTCTGACGAACAGCCGGTGACCTGGTTTAGTCGTCTGGACGATGACAATACGCTTTCTGCCGCCCTGCTGGATTTCTTCAACACCATGAATGAAGACGGTTCTCTGGCACGGCTGGAAGAGAAATATCTCGGGCATGGCGATGATTTTGACTATGTTGATACCCGCACCTTTTTGCGCGCCGTAGACAGCGTGTTGCCAGACCTTAAGCCGCTGTTTGAGAAATATGCGCAAGAGATAGACTGGCGACTGCTCGCCGCTATCTCGTATCAGGAATCACACTGGGACGCGCAGGCCACATCCCCAACCGGCGTACGCGGACTGATGATGCTGACCAAAAATACTGCTCAAAGTCTCGGGCTGACCGACCGTACAGATGCTGAACAAAGCATTAGCGGCGGCGCGCGATATTTGCAGGACATGATGAGTAAAGTGCCGGATACCGTCCCCGAAGGGGAACGCATCTGGTTTGCGCTCGCAGCCTATAACATGGGTTATGCGCACATGCTGGATGCACGGGCGCTGACGGTGAAAACCAAAGGCAATCCGAATAGCTGGTCCGACGTAAAACAACGACTGCCGCTGCTCAGCCAAAAGCCGTATTACAACAAGCTGACCTATGGTTATGCGCGCGGCCACGAAGCCTACGCCTATGTAGAAAACATCCGTAAATACCAGATTAGCCTGGTGGGGTATCTGCAGGAGAAGGAGAAACAGGCGCTGGAAACGCAGCAACTGGCGCAAGATTACCCGGCTGTAACACCAGCAGAGCTATTAGGTAAAGATGAATTCCCGCTTTCGGCGTTTCTGTCTCAGACGTCGTCAAACTACCTGTCGCACTCGCCTTCCCTGCTGTTTTCACCGCAGAAAAAAGAGGGTAAGTAGTCCTGGTGGCGCTGATAAGCGCAGCGTCATCAGGCAATCAGAGCGACATTTACAAACTGGCGGATTTTTTCAGGGCTTTGATTTCCTGCCGGCGCATGCGGAAGAAATCGCTGAGCAGCGTGGCGCATTCATCCCGTAGCACTCCTTCGGTTACTTCCACCCGGTGATTCATTCCAGGGTGATGCAGCACATCCATTAATGACCCGGCAGCTCCGGTTTTCGCATCGCGCGCGCCAAAAACGACCCGACCAATACGACTGTGCACCATCGCACCTGCACACATCACGCACGGTTCCAGAGTGACGTACAGCGTGGCATCCAACAGCCGGTAATTTTGCAGCACCAGGCCACCCTGACGCAGCGCCATAATTTCAGCGTGGGCAGTCGGATCATGGTGACCAATCGGACGGTTCCAGCCTTCGCCAATCACACGGTTGTTATGTACCAATACCGCGCCCACCGGGACTTCACGCTCATCCCAGGCGCGCTTAGCCAGCGTTAAAGCATGACGCATCCAGTATTCGTGACTAAATTCAACTTCAGACAAAGAGGTTACTCCACTAATAAAAGCGGACGCATTATACCCGTCATGCTTTAAATTGCATGTGCGTTGGCTTCATTCGAGTTGTTGCAGTTCTCCGCGCGGCGTGACGCGCCAGCGGTGCTGGCAAAAAGAGAGCAGCGGATTGTCCTGATTACTGTCGCTGTAGCCACTGTATAGCTGTAACGGCGCGCCAATGTGGCGTTCAAGCTGCGTCACTTTCTCATGGCCCAGGCAGCGCAGAGGCAACACCCACCCGCCGTATCCCCGCGCCATTTTGCTGGCTATCAGATTGACACGCGGTAACCACGGCGTGTCGAAGTAAACCTGCTCGACCAGTGACTGCGGGGATCCGGTGATAAGCCAGATATCAGCGTCAGAGCTTAACAGGTAAGTTGTCAGCCGCTGTTGCACGAGCGGAAACGCCGTCACGTTACCACGAAACCAGCGCACAAATTCGGCCTGATGCGCTTTCAGACGCGCCTCGCTACGACCAAATGTGCATCCCCACAGCAGCAGGCTCATTGGCCAGCGCGCGGCGCGTCCTTTTATCAACAACGCCAGCGCAATCACCGGTAACAAAGGTAGCACAAGCAGCGCATTCAGCGGCTGGCGTCGCAGCAGATAACGAATGAAACTACCGAACATATCCTGCTGGTGTAACGTGCCATCTAAATCAAAAAAGACAACGCGGCGCTGGTGATTGGTCAAACCTTATTCCTCTGGATCGTTGAACCCCAATAGCCAGGTAAACAGGAACCCGGCGATAACTGCTACCAGATAGCCTAACAGATAGAACATCACTTTTCCGGCAACAATCGTCAGTGCCAGCGGTAATCCGGAGATGCCAAAGGTGATGACCGTCGCTACCTTCCAGTAGCTAATCAGCGCCCCGCCTACCGCTCCGCCAAGGCAAGCGCCGATAAACGGCTTACCCAACGGCAGCGTGACACCAAAAATCAGCGGCTCGCCAATCCCCAGCAGTCCGACCGGCAGCGCCCCTTTGATCACTTTCTTTAGCCGCGCATTGCGGGTTTTCATCAAAACCGCAATCGCAGCACCTATTTGCCCAACCCCCGCCATCGCCAGGATAGGAAAGAGCGCGTTATAACCGTGCGCCTGAACCAGCTCAACGTGAATAGGTACCAACCCCTGATGAAGCCCGGTAAGCACCAACGGCAGAAAGGTTCCCGCCAGCACGGCACCGACCAGGAATCCGCCGCGATCGATAGCCCAGGATGCACCGTGAGCGATAGATTCAGAAATCCAGCCGCCAAGCGGTTGCAGCGCTACAATCGCGATGATTCCGGTAATGATAGTAGTCAGCAGCGGGTTAAGGATCAGCTCCAGCGATTCCGGCAACAGCACGCGGAATTTGCGTTCGATCCAGCACATCAGCGCCACCACCAGTAGTACCGCGATCACCCCGCCGCGCCCCGGCTGCAGCGCTTCGCCAAACAGGGTAATTTGCGCCAGCTGCGGACTGGAGAGGATCCCCGCCATCACCCCACCCATCGCCAGAGAGCCGCCGAAGACTTTGGCGGTATTCACCCCAACCAGAATATTCATGATGGCAAACACGGCGCTGCCGAATATGCCCATCAGACCCAGCATATTCGGATAGTGGGTCGCAAAATCCCCGACGATGTCCGGTCGCTTAAGGATGTTAATAATGCCGGTAATCAAACCGGAGGCGATAAACGCCGGAATAAGAGGGATAAAGACGTTCGCCAGCTTGCGCAGCGCATCGCTCATGGGTGCTTTGTACTTCGCTTTGGCCTCTGACTTCGTGCGCTCGATATCATTGGCGTCTGCTCGCTCGCCGCCATCGGCAATCAGGGAACGCATAGCATCCACCACTTTGGCGGCTTTACCGGGACCGACGATAATCTGGTGCTGTGCGCCCTGCTTCACGTAACCGCTAACACCGGGCAGTTGCCTGAGGCGAGGGATATCAATCTGTCCGTCATCCTGAACTTCCACTCTGACGCGGGTCATACAGTTTTCCAGGCGCAGAATATTCTTTTCTCCGCCAACGCCCAGCAGAATGTCGCTGGCCAGCACCGCCGTCTTATCCATATACACCTCTTAGTGTTCTAACGCCGCGCGTAAAAAACCCTGGTGAGCGGCAAGTTTTTCGCGGGCGGCGGCGGCATCAAGGCCGGTGAGCGCCATTAAAATAGCCGGCTTAACATCAAAATCGGTCTGCTTTAGCAGCGCCTGCGCCTGTTCACGCGCGATGCCGGTGGCTTCAACCACCATGCGACATGCCCGATCGACCAGTTTGACGTTGGTAGCCTGCATATCCACCATCAGGTTCTGGTATACCTTGCCAAATTTCACCATCGCACCGGTGGAGATCATATTGAGCACCAGCTTTTGCGCGGTACCAGATTTCAGTCGCGTTGATCCAGTCAACGCCTCAGGCCCCACTACCGGAGAAATGGCAATATCCGCTTCATGCGCGATAGGGGAATCTGGATTGCAGGAAATCGCCGCCGTCGTACAACCCACCGAACGCGCATATTTCAGCCCGCCAATCACATACGGTGTGCGACCAGAAGCTGCCAGCCCCACCACCAGATCCTGTGCGGTAAGATTGAGCGCACGCAGATCGTCTTCACCTAACTGCGGGTTATCTTCTGCGCCTTCTACCGCCTTCAGCAGCGCGCCCGGTCCGCCAGCAATCAGCCCGACCACCAGACCATGCGGGACGCCAAAGGTCGGTGGGCATTCAGACGCGTCCAGCACCCCAAGACGCCCGCTGGTACCTGCGCCCATGTAAATAATGCGTCCTCCGGCTTTGAGCGCGTCAGCTGCCGCGTCGACCGCGCGCGCAACTTGAGGCAGAGTTGCTTTTACTGCTTGTGCTACCAGCGTATCCTGTTGATTAAAACGATGAACCAACTCCAGCGTGGAGAGCGCATCCAGATCCATGGTCTGTGGATTGCGGGTTTCTGAAACTAATGCACCGAGATTCATTTTTGGTCCTTAGGAATTTTTAATTCATAATAATCTGTCATAATGGAATATTATATTCATCCAGGCGAGTGAAATTTTGTTTTGTAATCGCCATCACGTTTTCGCCAGGAGACAGCATGAACTGTTTAATTCGCATTCGTCAGCGTTACCCGGACCTCGCGCAAAGCGATAAAAAACTTGCGGATTATCTTCTTGCTCAGCCTGATACCGCGCGTCATCTCAGCTCACAGCAGTTGGCTTTTGAAGCGGGCGTCAGCCAGTCCAGCGTGGTGAAGTTCGCACAAAAGATGGGTTTTAAAGGGTTTCCGGCATTGAAACTGGCGATCAGCGAAGCGTTGGCCAGCAACCCCAATCCCCATTCCATTCCGGTGCATAATCAGATTCGCGGTGACGACCCCATGCGGATGGTGGGCGAGAAGCTGATTAAAGAGAATGTGGCGGCGATGCATGCGACGCTGGACGTCAACAGCGAAGAGAAACTGATGGAGAGCGTCACGATGCTGCGCTCAGCCCGACGCATTATCGTAACCGGGATTGGCGCATCGGGTCTGGTTGCGCAGAATTTTGCCTGGAAGCTGCTGAAGATTGGTTTTAACGCGGTGGTAGAACGCGATATGCACGCCCTGCTGGCAGCGGTGCAGGCGCTTTCGCCCAATGACCTACTGCTGGCCATTTCGTATACCGGAGAGCGGCGCGAGCTCAACCTGGCTGCGGACGAAACATTGCGCACCGGAGCCAAAATTCTCGCCATCACCGGATTTACACCAAACGCCCTGCAGCAACGGGCAAGTCATTGTCTGTATACGATTGCTGAGGAGCAGGCCACACGCAGCGCAGCGATTTCCTCCACCCACGCGCAAATGATGCTCACTGATTTACTGTTTATGGCGCTGGTGCAGCAGGATCTGGAACATGCTCCGGAACGTATTCGCCACAGCGAAGCACTGGTAAAAAAACTGGTCTGAGCAAAGAATGCGCGTATAATGCCCGCCCGATTTGTGATGTTTTGAGAGTTTCCTGATGGCCCTGTTAATCACTAAAAAATGCATCAATTGCGATATGTGCGAGCCCGAATGCCCGAATGAGGCGATTTCGATGGGTGACAGCATTTACGAGATTAACAGCGACAAGTGTACGGAATGCGTAGGCCATTACGACACGCCAACCTGCCAGAAGGTGTGCCCGATCCCCAATACTATTTTGAAAGATCCGGCACACGTCGAAACAGAAGAGCAGTTGTGGGATAAGTTTGTGCTGATGCACCACGCCGATAAACTATAACCGCGTCGCCATCCGGCAATGTCCTGTATCTAACTTTCGATAATCACCGTGGCGCAGGCGTAGTGACGCTCATCGGCCAGCGTCACATGCATATGTGCGACGCCGAGTTTTTCCGCCAGTTTTAACGCCTCCCCCCATAACCGCAGACGCGGCTTACCGAGTTCGTCGTTAAAGACCTCAAACTGATTAAACGCCAGACCGTTGCGAATACCCGTCCCGAAGGCTTTTGCTGCCGCCTCTTTGACCGCAAAACGCTTCGCCAGAAAACGCACCGGCTGCTGATGCGTCTCCCAGATTGCCCATTCGTTGTCGCTGAGCACGCGTCTTGCCAGACGGTCGCCGGAACGGGAGATCACCGCTTCAATGCGGGCAATCTCCACGATATCCGTACCTAATCCCAGAATCGCCATTAACCACGCGCTTCCAGCATCAGGCGTTTCATTTCTACTACGGCATCTTTCAGGCCGCTCATCACTGCGCGCCCGATAATGGCATGGCCAATGTTCAGCTCGTGCATTTCCGGGATCCGGGCGATGGCTTTAACGTTGTGATACGTCAGGCCATGACCCGCATTCACCTTCAGGCCAAGGCTGGCCGCAAAAGTCGCCGCTTTGGCGATACGCGCCAGTTCACTGGCCTGTTCCGCATCGGTTTTCGCATCGGCGTAACAGCCAGTGTGAATTTCAATAAATGGCGCGCCCACTTCCGCAGCGGCCTTAATCTGCTCTTCATCGGCGTCGATAAACAGCGAAACCAGAATACCTGCGTCCGCCAGGCGTTGGCAGGCATCGCGCATCTTGTCGCGCTGACCGGCGACGTCCAGACCACCTTCAGTGGTAACTTCCTGACGCTTTTCCGGCACCAGGCAGCAAAAATGCGGCTTAGTCTCAACGGCAATCGCCAGCATCTCTTCGGTGACCGCCATTTCCAGATTCATGCGCGTATCCAGCGTCTGGCGCAGAATACGCACGTCACGGTCGGTGATATGGCGACGGTCTTCACGCAGATGTACGGTAATACCGTCTGCGCCCGCCTGTTCAACGATAAACGCTGCCTGAACCGGATCCGGGTATGCGGTACCGCGTGCATTACGTAAAGTGGCAATGTGGTCAATGTTGACGCCTAACAGTAATTCGGACATGACAATCCTCGTATTTTATTTTCGCTTCGGCATAAACTGCCGGAATAATTCACGGCTCTTTAGGGGCTTACCACCAAGATACGGCTTTAACGCCATACGGGTAAAGCGTTTCGCAGCGCGCAACGTATCAGCATCCGGAAATTCTCGCGATTCAAGTGCTTTCAGATGGCGTCCGGTAAAGGTGGAGTTATCAATTACGACGCTTGCAATAAACCCTTTTTCTTCCCGGTAGCGATAGGTCATGGTGTCGTCTACCGGCTCGCCGCTACCCGCACAGTGGGTAAAATCAACGCCGTAGCCCAGATGCCCAAGCAAGGCCAGCTCAAAGCGACGTAACGCAGGTTCTGGCGAACCGGTCGCGCCAGCCAGCGCCTGAATACAGTTCAGGTAATCGAAAAAGAGTTCAGAAAAGCGGGTCTCGTACTCAAGAACGCGAGAAATAAGCTCGTTGATATACAAGCCGCTGTACAGCGTGATACCGCTAAGAGGGAGTGCCAGAGAAACGGCTTCGGCGCTGCGCAAGGTTTTGACCTCACCACGTCCACCAAAGCGAAGCAATAAGGGAGTAAAGGGCTGGAGTGCGCCTTTGAGATTGGAACGTTTGGAACGTGCGCCTTTAGCCACAAGGCGCACGCGGCCCGACTCTTCCGTGAAGACGTCCAGCACGAGACTGGTTTCGCTCCACGGGCGGCTGTGCAGGACAAAAGCGCGTTGCCAGCCCTCCATCGGGGTTATTCTCAGAGATCGTCGCCGTAACCGAGGCTGCGCAGCGCGCGTTCGTCATCGGCCCAGCCGGATTTCACTTTCACCCACAGTTCGAGGTGAACAGGCGCTTCGAACATTTCCTGCATGTCTTTACGCGCTTCAATACCGATGGTTTTAATCTTGGCCCCTTTGTTGCCAATAACCATCTTCTTCTGCCCTTCACGTTCAACGAGGATCAGACCGTTAATGTCGTAGCCACCGCGCTCGTTGGAGATAAAACGCTCAATCTCCACGGTAACGGAGTACGGCAGTTCAGCACCCAGAAAACGCATCAGCTTTTCACGGATGATTTCAGAGGCCATAAAGCGCTGAGAACGGTCGGTGATGTAATCTTCCGGGAAGTGATGAATAGCTTCCGGCAAATGCTTACGCACGATGCCCGCAATGGTATCAACATTCAGACCGGTTTCGGCAGAGATCGGGACGATGTCGAGAAAGTTCATCTGGCTTGCCAGGAACTGCAGGTGCGGCAGCAGATCGGCTTTTTCCTGAACGTTGTCTACTTTGTTCACAGCCAGAATAACCGGGGCTTTACCATCACGCAGCTTGTTGAGCACCATTTCGTCGTCCGGCGTCCAGCGGGTGCCTTCGACAACGAAAATAACCAGTTCAACATCACCGATAGAGCTGCTCGCCGCTTTGTTCATCAGACGGTTGATCGCACGTTTTTCTTCCATATGCAGACCCGGAGTATCAACATAAATCGCCTGATACGCGCCTTCGGTATGGATGCCAACAATACGGTGACGTGTTGTCTGAGCCTTACGTGAGGTAATGGAAATCTTCTGCCCAAGCAGATTATTCAACAGGGTGGATTTGCCGACGTTCGGGCGGCCGACGATGGCAATAAATCCACAGTAAGTTTTATCGATGCTCATTCCAGCTCCAGTTTTTTCAACGCCTGTTCGGCGGCAGCCTGCTCAGCCTTACGACGGCTCGAACCTGTGCCAACCACCGGTTCACTCAGGCCGCTGACCTGGCAGTGGATAGTAAATTCTTGATCGTGTGCTTCACCACGCACCTGCACCACCAAATAAGACGGTAGAGGCAGGTGGCGACCCTGCAAATATTCCTGCAGGCGCGTTTTCGGATCTTTTTGTTTGTCGCCCGGGCTAATTTCATCCAGACGAGTTTGATACCAGTTCAGGATCAATTGCTCAACGGTTTGAATATCGCTGTCGAGGAAGACGCCGCCAATTAAAGCTTCAACGGTATCCGCCAGGATCGATTCACGACGGAAGCCGCCGCTTTTCAGCTCGCCGGGCCCCAAACGTAAACATTCACCGAGGTCAAACTCACGGGCTAATTCAGCCAGCGTATTGCCGCGAACCAGCGTTGCGCGCATGCGGCTCATATCACCTTCATCCACACGCGGGAAACGGTGATACAGCGCATTAGCGATAACAAAGCTCAAAATAGAGTCGCCTAAAAATTCTAAACGCTCGTTATGTTTGCTGCTGGCACTCCGGTGAGTTAATGCCTGCTGCAACAGCTCCTGATGATTAAAAGTGTAGCCCAGCTTCCGTTGAAGCCGATTAATTACGATGGGGTTCATGCGATACCAATAAATGAATGCGTCAACAATTCAGCACACGAAACAGACCTGATATACGCACTTCGCTTAGCCGTCTGGCTTCACTTGAATGCATTTGTATACAAACCAACGCTGTTTCGTGTGCCGTGGCAACCTGTCGGTGCCAACCTAAAACTTCGGGGGAATATTCTATACACAACGACAAGGGATGTCGTTAGTCTGCGGGAATTTATCCGAGAAATAATTCACGCTGTCGCCATAATGACGACAGCGTGAACGATTATCGGCAATTAGTGAATGCCACCAATACGGCTTAAACGCACACCGGTCGGCCATTCGCCTTCTTGCTTGTCGAAACTCATCCAGATAGCCGTCGCTTTACCAACCAGATTCGCTTCCGGCACAAATCCCCAGTAACGGCTGTCCGCGCTATTGTCACGGTTATCACCCATCATGAAGTAGTGTCCCGGTGGGACGATCCAGGTTGCCAGTTGCTGACCTGGCTGGCGGTAATACATCCCCACCTGATCCTGGGCGATTGGCACAGTCAGAATGCGGTGCGTTACCTCACCCAGCGTTTCTTTACGCTCGGAGAGGCGAATACCGTTCTCTTTCGTTTCGTTCAGCGGAACTTCAAAGAAGCCGCTGGTCGCTTCACCGCCGTTACGACGAGCAAAGGTCTGTATAAAATCACTTGGCTGAACATCAGAGTACGTTACCGGCAGCGCGTTTTCACACGCCTGACCTGAACTGCATCCTGGCTGAATAGTGACCTCTTTCGCCACCGGATCGTACGTCACTTTGTCTCCCGGTAAACCGACAGCACGTTTGATGTAGTCCAGACGGGGATCTTCCGGGTATTTAAACACCACGATATCTCCACGTTTCGG
Source organism: Citrobacter sp. Ce104 (assembly GCF_030334595.1). Lineage (NCBI taxonomy): Bacteria > Pseudomonadati > Pseudomonadota > Gammaproteobacteria > Enterobacterales > Enterobacteriaceae > Citrobacter > Citrobacter sp. Ce104. Next base: position 252,379 of record NZ_JAOWDP010000068.1, on the reverse strand, counting down.
ATGGCCAGTTTCGATCAACGTTTTCTGGTAAATCGGATCTTTAATCCCGTAGGCGAATTTCTCCACCAGGATAAAGTCACCGATAAGCAGCGTCGGCATCATCGAACCAGACGGGATCTGGAACGGCTCATAAATAAATGAACGCACCACCAGTACAATAGCTAAAACCGGGAAAACGGATGCCCCAGTTTCCAGCCAACCCGGCTTAGGGGCCACTTTTTTCAGCGTTGCTTTATCCAGTGAATCACCTGCAGCAGCTTGCGCTGCTGCCTGACGCTCCCGGCGTTTTGGTGCGAAGATGAATTTATCTACGCACCATAAAATGCCCGTCACCAGTGTGGCAATCACCAGAATCAGGGCAAACATGTTCGCCATGCCAACTCCTTAAGATTATTTGCTGTCTTTACCGACATGCAGAATGGCGAGGAACGCTTCCTGCGGCAGTTCGACGTTACCGATCTGCTTCATGCGCTTTTTACCCTCTTTCTGTTTTTGCAGCAGCTTTTTCTTACGGCTGATATCGCCACCGTAGCATTTCGCCAGAACGTTTTTACGCAGCTGCTTAACCGTTGAACGCGCGATGATGTGCGTGCCGATGGCCGCCTGAATCGCGATATCAAACTGCTGACGAGGGATCAGATCTTTCATCTTCTCGACCAGCTCACGGCCACGGCTCTGGGAGTTGTCGCGGTGAGTGATCAGCGCCAGCGCATCGACACGTTCGTTGTTGATGAGGACATCAACGCGTACCATGTCAGACGCCTGGAAGCGTTTGAAGTTATAGTCCAGCGACGCATAGCCGCGAGAGGTTGACTTCAGACGGTCGAAGAAGTCGAGTACCACTTCCGCCATCGGAATTTCATAGGTCAGCGCCACCTGGTTACCGTGGTAAACCATGTTGGTCTGGACGCCACGCTTCTCGATACACAGGGTGATGACGTTACCAAGGTAAGCCTGCGGCAGCAGCATGTGACACTCAGCGATCGGCTCACGCAGTTCGTAGATGTTATTCAACGGCGGCAGCTTGGACGGGCTATCGACGTAAATAGTCTCCTTCGCCGTGGTTTCTACTTCGTAGACTACGGTCGGCGCGGTAGTGATCAGATCCAGATCGTATTCACGTTCCAGACGTTCCTGAATGATCTCCATGTGCAGCAGGCCGAGGAAGCCGCAGCGGAAGCCAAAGCCAAGCGCGGTTGAGCTTTCCGGCTCGTAGAACAGGGAGGCGTCGTTGAGGCTCAACTTACCAAGCGCGTCACGGAAGTTTTCGTAGTCGTCAGAGCTCACCGGGAACAGACCGGCGTAAACCTGCGGCTTCACTTTTTTAAAGCCTGGCAGCGGTTTGTCCGCCGGGTTACGCGCCTGCGTCAGGGTATCGCCAACCGGTGCGCCGAGAATGTCTTTAATCGCGCAAACCAACCAACCTACCTCGCCGCATTTCAGCTCGGTACGGTCAACCTGTTTTGGCGTGAAGATGCCCAGACGGTCGGCGTTATAGACCTGACCGGTGCTCATCACTTTAATTTTGTCGCCTTTACGCATGGTGCCATTTTTAATACGCACCAGTGACACCACGCCCAGGTAGTTATCGAACCAGGAGTCGATGATCAGCGCCTGCAATGGACCTTCCGGGTCGCCTTCCGGCGCCGGGATATCGCGCACCAGACGTTCAAGTACGTCAGTGACGCCAACACCGGTTTTCGCCGAACAGCGAACAGCATCAGTTGCATCAATACCGACGATATCTTCGATTTCTTCCGCTACGCGCTCAGGATCGGCGGCTGGCAGGTCAATTTTGTTCAGTACCGGCACCACTTCCAGATCCATTTCCATGGCGGTATAGCAGTTAGCCAGGGTCTGCGCTTCTACGCCCTGTCCGGCATCAACCACCAGCAATGCGCCTTCACAGGCAGCAAGCGAGCGGGAAACTTCATACGAGAAGTCAACGTGACCCGGGGTGTCGATAAAGTTAAGCTGATAGGTTTCACCATCAGATGCTTTGAAATCGAGCGTCACGCTCTGCGCTTTGATAGTAATACCGCGCTCACGCTCCAGATCCATCGAGTCGAGAACCTGCGCTTCCATTTCACGGTCAGACAGGCCACCGCAGATCTGGATAATACGGTCAGACAGCGTCGATTTACCGTGGTCGATGTGAGCTATGATTGAAAAGTTACGTATGTTCTTCATATAGTGTAATTATTGTGCCTTACGCCCGCCGGAGCAGGCTCTGAGAAGTCGCTGATCTGAGCTTAACGTCTGTTTAAGTGAAACGCCGCATTCTACACTACAACGCTGAGGCGAGGAAATGTTCATAGAGCAAGGATAGCGGGAACTGGAAACGACCATGCAAAGCCGGTGAAACTTTTGCAGGGTGACGGCATAAACGCCTTATCCGGCCTACGCCTGCATCTGATGACGCCGTAGGCCTGATAAGCGCAGCGCCATCAGGCAAAGATATCACTGCTGGGTTTCGACGCGAATAAGATCGGGTGGGAGAGCAACGTTCAGAATGACCGGCTGCCAGGCCTCACGCTCAGCAAGCTTACGAGAGAATCCACGAGCAATAAGGAATCCGCCCACGCCCCCCAGCACGGCGCCGCTTAATGCCGCAAGATCGGAACCAAACAGCACCTGGAAAAGCGCCGCGAAAAGAAACAGTCCCGCTAACGGAGACATATAGACCAGCATCGCCGAACCCAACAGGCTACCCTCGGCAATGCCCAGTTCAACTTTTTGACCAGGCGCTAAGGGTTCGTCGCAGGGTACCACGATGGTGTGCGTGGTCTGCGGCCCAAGTTTGTTCAGCACGCGACTCCCGCATCCGGCCCTGGAAGCACAGCTGCTACATGATGCTTTAACATCGCAGCTGACCGTCGCCAGACCATTTTGCCAGGAGACGACCGTCGCCCACTCTTTAATCATTGCGCAGCCCTGAACTTAATATTATCCGCGATACGCTTCGCCGTTTGCGGTGGGAGTTCGCCCACTATCGTAATTTCCGCGTTATCACGTACGCTGGTGCTGACCGTTCTACGCCCGGTTCGTAACAGTTGATCGGCGCTGTTTTGCATCGCACGGTTTACGTTCACGGAGAAACTAAACAGGCCATCAGAATAAAGGCGCGATTCGATCGGCATGTTATCCATTGTCGGCAGCGGACGTCGACTGCTGGAGACTTCGCTGAAGCCTTGCGGCAACCACGACGGACTCCAGTTAAAGTTGGTTTTCTCACCTGCAGGAACCGACAGCAGCGGCGGCAGATTGGCTTTCGCCAGCGCCTGCATACTGTCGCTGACGCCGTTATTTACGGTAAAGGCGATGACGCGGAACTGTTCCAGCGTTTCGCCATCACGGTCGAGAAGATCGACACGCATCGGCAGCTTGGTCTCCGTATCCATCCAGACGATATAGCTGTAACGCGTCCCGTCACGGGCGACAACGCGGATCACTTCACAGAGCCGATCGGCAATGCGGGTGCGACCTACTGAGATAAAATCATAGTAGGGAGCAAGGCGTTTAAAGTCGGTGTAAATCAGAGATGGCAGAGAGTCAACGATATAGTCGCCGTTTAGCGTGAACGGTTCGAGACCAGGCTCAAAATAGCTGATTTCGTTGCCACGTTGCACCACTTCCCGGCGCGGTCCATCCATTTGCAACAATTGCGCTAGCGGACGGTTATCCTGGCGGGCATGGCGATAACGTAGGGATTCAACACCCTGCTTATTGATGCTGACAAATGACAGCTCATAGGTTAGCGACTGGCTGGCCAGATTCATCTGCTGCAACAACGCCCCGGACGCAGGATTGGCCGAGGCGTTTACAGAGAAGAACAGGCTACCAGCCACAAGTGACATGGCAAACCAAAGTTGCTTCATTACTGCGATTGCGTTCCTAAAGTTTGAATTCCTGGCACCTGCACAGCGGCTTGCTGTGTTTGGGCCTGCTCAAACTGAAGCTGTTCAGAGTGCAGTCGACGTTGCAGTTCGTAGTCCTGCAACATGGCATTAATACGACGACGCTGCTCCTGTACCTGCTGTTGCTGACCGCCGCTGGCCGTCGCGTCAGAAGGTACACCCAGGCTAACCGGACTGGCTTTACCCATCATCGGTAATGTATTAAATACCGGCGTTTCGGGCTGCTGGGACGTTTCAGATTGCCCATTATAGTGCTGGACGCCAACAATAACTGCAAGTGATACACACGCGGCGACACCCATTTGGGTAAGCTGCGCGGCCCACGGACGCATTTTCTTCCAGAATGGCATTTTCTGCCACTGGTGCGGTGCTGGCTGGGCCTCAGGAATCAATGGCGCCGTCTGACGTACTGGCTCATCCTGGATGGCAGCCATTACGCGGGCGGAAATATCGAAATGGAGAACGTCGGCGGTATCACCTCGCATGGAATCGCGAATCAGGTGATAACTCTCCCAGGTTTTTTGCATTTCCGGGTCGTGAGCCAGCTCTTTGAGTAACTCAGTATCCAGCGTTTCGCCATCCATTAAAGCGGAAAGTTTTTCTTTCTGCATGCCTAATACCTTTTCCAGTATCCCGCTATCGTCAACGCCTGATAAGCGGTTGAACTTTATTATCAATAGCTTCCCTCGCTCGGAAGATACGTGAACGCACCGTACCTACCGGACAATCCATGATAGCGGCTATCTCTTCATAGCTCAGGCCATCCAGCTCCCGCAAGGTTATTGCCATGCGTAAATCTTCCGGGAGGGACTCAATAGTTCGGAAAACTATCTGTCTCAGTTCTTCTGACAACATTAAGTTCTCAGGGTTCGAAATTTCTTTCAGCGCACCGCCACTTTCGTAATTTTCTGCTTCAATCGCATCAATATCACTGGAAGGTGGACGACGCCCCTGAGCGACCAGGTAATTCTTCGCTGTATTGACTGCAATACGATACAGCCAGGTATAAAAAGCACTATCTCCCCGGAACGAGTCCAGCGCACGATAGGCCTTGATAAATGCTTCTTGTACTACATCGGGTACATCGCCCGACGGTACATAGCGAGAAACCAGACTCGCCACCTTATGCTGATAGCGCACTACCAGTAGGTTAAAGGCTTTCTGATCTCCCTTCTGGACCCGTTCTACCAGGACCTGGTCCGTTAACTGCTCGCTCATCCGAGGTAAAGTCTCCCCAAACCAAATTTCCACGCGCCTTCGAAACGCCACTCCATCAGCTTCACTATGAGCAAGCAAATGCTTAGAGTGCTCAAGTTTCGTAAAGTTCCGTTACGCATTGTTTTTTGTTTGTCATGTTGTAGACAGGTCTTATCTCTCATTATAAGTCTACATAACCCGATCAACGCACTATCTGTTTAGAAATGCCCATTTCACCGCTTGCAGAGTAACCCAACGGCTACTTTATTTCACCACATAATCTGATGCTAACGGTCTGCTTCACAAAATATTTTTGCTCTTTTCGCCCTCGTTATGCTTTTCTTTTTTGTTTAGTCATTGCAACACATTTAAAAATAAAACGTGCAGTATCGCGCAATGTGGTGCTATGGTGACCAAACACTGTTTAGTAAATTAAACAAAAATCATGAATACGACTCCTGAATTATCCTGTGACGTGCTGATCATTGGCAGCGGGGCTGCCGGACTTTCACTGGCGCTGCGCCTGGCTGAAAAACATCAGGTTATTGTCCTGAGCAAAGGCCCGGTCAGCGAAGGCTCGACATTTTATGCCCAGGGCGGTATTGCTGCGGTATTTGATGAAACCGACAGTATCGACTCCCACGTTGAAGATACCCTGATTGCCGGGGCCGGTTTGTGCGATCGCCATGCGGTTGAGTTTGTCGCCAGCAATGCCCGCACCTGCGTTCAGTGGCTAATCGATCAGGGCGTCTTGTTTGATACGCAGGTTCAGCCCAACGGTGAAGAAAGCTATCACCTGACCCGTGAAGGCGGTCATAGCCATCGACGTATCCTGCACGCTGCGGATGCTACCGGCAAAGAAGTCGAAACCACCCTCGTCAGCCAGGCGCAAAATCACCCCAACATCCGGGTTCTCGAGCGGAGTAATGCCGTCGATCTGATTGTCTCTGACAAAATCGGTCTGCCGGGAACGCGTCGGGTTGTTGGTGCCTGGATCTGGAATCGTAATAAAGAAGCCGTCGAAACCTGCCATGCGAAATCAGTCGTGTTGGCCACCGGCGGCGCATCAAAGGTCTATCAATACACCACTAATCCGGATATTTCCTCGGGCGACGGGATTGCGATGGCCTGGCGCGCGGGATGCCGCGTCGCCAACCTGGAGTTTAACCAGTTTCACCCGACGGCGCTGTATCACCCTCAGGCGCGCAATTTTCTGCTGACCGAGGCGCTGCGTGGCGAAGGCGCGCACCTGAAGCGCCCGGACGGCTCGCGCTTTATGCCCGATTTTGACGAGCGTGGCGAACTGGCTCCCCGCGATATTGTCGCCCGCGCCATTGACCACGAGATGAAACGCCTGGGCGCTGACTGCATGTTCCTCGACATCAGCCATAAACCAGAAGAATTTGTTCGTCAGCATTTTCCGATGATTTATGAAAAATTACTGGGACTGGGCATCGATCTGACTAAAGAGCCGGTTCCTATCGTTCCTGCCGCACACTATACCTGTGGCGGCGTGATGGTTGATGACTTTGGCCGCACCGATGTCGACGGGCTGTATGCGATCGGCGAAGTGAGTTACACCGGCCTGCATGGCGCCAACCGGATGGCATCGAACTCATTGCTGGAATGCCTGGTTTACGGCTGGTCCGCGGCTGAAGATATCGACAGGCGCATGCCTTATGCTCGCGGCGTTAACACGCTCCCGGACTGGGATGAAAGCCGGGTAGAAAACCCGGATGAACTGGTTGTCATTCAGCATAACTGGCATGAGCTGCGGCTGTTTATGTGGGATTACGTCGGCATTGTGCGCACAACCAAGCGTCTGGAGCGCGCCCTGCGCCGTATCACCATGCTGCAACAGGAAATCGACGAGTATTACGCCCATTTCCGTGTTTCGAACAACCTACTGGAACTGCGCAATCTGGTGCAGGTTGCTGAACTGATTGTCCGCTGCGCAATGATGCGCAAAGAGAGTCGGGGCCTGCACTACACGCTGGATTACCCGGAACAGCTTCCAGAGGCGGGCCCATCCATTCTCTCGCCGCTAAGTCATCACATAAACAGATAAAACGCCTGGGTCAGCGCCGTGTAACCTTCAGAGTAACGTTGGTCTGGCCCACGGATCACCAGCCTGTCGCTAAAGCACTCCCCGGCCTGCGGGGAGAATGCCAGCAATACCCGATGAGGTAGTCGGGCTTCCGTTTCTGCAACATCCGTGCGCAATCGCAGATGCCAGCCCATACTGAGTGCCTGCTGGGTAAATGCATTGCCGATCTGTTCCGGCAGCACCACACAGAAAAAACCTTCTTCCGTTATGCTGTCCGCTGCCAGCGTAAGTAATGCCTGATGATCGAGCGTAGTGGTGTAGCGTGCCTGCTCGCGCTGCGGCGTGGCGCATTCCACCCCTTGTTCATAATAGGGAGGGTTGCTGATAATCAAATCAAAACGCACGGTCTGGCGCGGTACCCACTGCTGCGCATCTTCCGTATGGACGCTCACGCGATGCATCCACGGAGATTGCGCGATGTTCTCCTGCGCCTGCTGCGCGGCGTCAACATCAAGCTCCACGGCGTCAATGATGACGTTTTCATCAGTGCGTTGGGCCAGCATCAGCGCCAACAGGCCGCTTCCGGTACCAATATCCAGGATCCGTTTTACGCCCGCAACAGGGGCCCAGGCCCCCAATAAAATGCCGTCTGTTCCGACTTTCATTGCACAACGATCGTGTGCCACAAAAAACTGCTTAAAAGTAAATCCATTACGTCTAAGTACGGATGTAGACTGGGGCATGAAGAACAACCTTCCTGGAAAAAAAACGATAACATAGGATAAAAACAATACCTGAGAAGGTATATCCATACAAACAGATGAAGATTGCAGCCGTAACGTCTATAATCAGCGCCCCACTCAGAGGTAGAACATGACTGTAACGACTTTTTCCGAACTTGAACTCGATGAAAGCCTTCTGGATGCCCTCCAGGAAAAAGGTTTCACTCGCCCGACCGCCATTCAGGCTGCCGCCATTCCGCCTGCGCTCGATGGCCGTGATGTACTCGGTTCTGCGCCGACAGGCACCGGTAAAACGGCGGCATATTTGCTGCCAGCGTTGCAGCACCTGCTCGACTTCCCGCGCAAGAAATCTGGTCCGCCGCGCATTTTAATTTTGACACCGACGCGCGAACTGGCGATGCAGGTTGCCGAACACGCCCGTGAGCTGGCGAAGAATACGCATCTGGATATCGCAACGATTACCGGCGGCGTGGCTTACATGAACCACATGGAAGTCTTTAGCGAAAACCAGGACATCGTGGTCGCCACTACCGGTCGTCTGCTGCAGTACATTAAAGAAGAGAACTTCGACTGTCATGCAGTTGAGACGTTGATCCTCGATGAAGCAGACCGCATGCTGGACATGGGCTTTGCCCAGGACATCGAGCATATCGCCGGTGAAACCCGGTGGCGTAAGCAAACCATGCTGTTCTCCGCCACGCTGGAAGGCGATGCGATTAAAGATTTTGCCGAGCGTCTGCTGGAAGATCCGGTCGAAGTCTCAGCGGATCCGTCCACCCGTGAACGCAAGAAGATCCATCAATTTTACTACCGTGCCGATGATATCGAGCACAAAACTGCCATGCTGATCCATCTGTTAAAACAGCCGGAAGCGACCCGCTCAATTGTCTTTGTACGCAAACGCGAGCGTGTACACGAGCTGGCAGGCTGGCTGCGCCAGGCAGGCATTAATAACTGCTATCTCGAAGGCGAGATGGTGCAGAACAAACGTAACGAAGCGATCAAACGTCTGACCGATGGTCGCGTGAACGTACTGGTAGCAACCGACGTTGCCGCACGCGGGATCGATATTCCTGACGTTAGCCACGTGTTTAACTTCGACATGCCACGCAGTGGCGATGCCTATCTGCACCGCATTGGTCGCACCGGTCGCGCAGGCCGTAAAGGTACAGCGATCTCTTTGGTTGAAGCGCACGACCATCTGCTGCTCGGCAAAGCGAGCCGCTATATTGACGAGCCACTGAAAGCACGCGTCATCGACGAACTGCGTCCAACCACGCGCGCGCCAAGTGAGAAATCTAACGGTAAGCCATCCAAGAAAGTGCTGGCAAAGCGCGCCGAGAAAAAAGCCAAAGAGAAAGAGAAGCCGCGGGTGAAAAAACGTCACCGCGACGCCAAAAATATCGGCAAACGTCGTAAGCCGAGCGGAGCTGCGACTCAGCAGTCCGACAAAGAGTAAACCGAATGCCGGGCCGTCTAGCCCGGCATTTTTTGTGCACAGAAAAGCGGAAGACGCACTGGCATCTTCCGCTTTCAGATTCTCTGCTGAACGGGGGTTATTCCCCGGTAGCCTTACAGGCTCTCAGTAAAGGTACGAGCAATAACGTCGCGCTGCTGTTCTGGGGTCAGAGAGTTGAAACGCACGGCATAACCAGAAACACGGATGGTCAGCTGCGGATATTTCTCCGGATGCTTAACCGCATCTTCCAGCGTTTCGCGACGCAGAACGTTTACGTTCAGGTGTTGACCACCTTCCACGCGGACTTCCGGCTGTACGTCTACCGGCACTTCACGGTATTCGATTTCACCCAGTTTGCTGACGGCAACGACTTCATCAGCATTGAAACCTGCTTTCGCAACGATGCAGCGTGCTTCGCCTTTTTCGCTGTCCAGCAGCCAGAAAGAGTTCAGCAGGTCGTCGTTTGCAGCTTTAGTAATCTGGATACCTGTAATCATTTGATGCCTCCCCGGCAAAATTATTTGATCTCGGTTGGCCGTCATCCGGCCAATTGGTAAAACCATTGTTGCTTGAGTGTATATATACCCCTCACACACCCTTGAATCTTTGATTTAAATCAATAAAAACCACACATGGAAAGTGGTGATGGGTGGATTTTATTGTTTTACATCAACTTACGCCATACATGCAGTTAAACTTTTTACATAAATTTTCAACTATCTTTAAGGGGTAGTCCCTTGAGAAACGTACAGAATTTTGCGACGCCGAAAGAAGCAGTTAAGCTAGGGGGATTGAAAATTCGCAGGAGAGCGAAATGGCTACCGAATTAACCTGGCACGATGTGCTGGCAGAAGAGAAACAGCAGCCTTATTTTGTTAACACGCTGCATACTGTGGCGGGCGAGCGTCAGTCGGGTATGACAATTTACCCGCCGCAAAAAGATGTATTCAATGCTTTTCGCTTTACCGAGCTTGGCGACGTGAAAGTCGTCATCCTGGGTCAGGACCCTTACCACGGTCCAGGCCAGGCACACGGTCTCGCGTTCTCTGTCCGCCCCGGCATTGCCACTCCGCCTTCGTTGCTGAACATGTACAAAGAGCTGGAAGCGACGATTCCAGGCTTCACGCGCCCAACCCACGGGTATCTGGAAAGTTGGGCACGCCAGGGCGTGCTGTTACTCAACACCGTACTCACCGTCCGCGCCGGTCAGGCACATTCGCACGCCAGCCTGGGGTGGGAAACATTTACTGATAAAGTTATCAGCCTGATTAACCAACATCGGGAAGGCGTAGTTTTCCTGCTCTGGGGTTCTCACGCACAGAAGAAAGGCGCGATTATTGATACGCAGCGTCACCATGTGTTGAAAGCGCCCCACCCATCACCGCTCTCTGCGCATCGCGGTTTCTTTGGCTGCAATCACTTTGTACTGGCGAATGAGTGGCTGGAACAACGAGGTGAAAAGCCAATTGACTGGACGCCGGTATTACCTGCGGAAAGCGAGTAAAAAAAATGCCAGCGATTCGCTGGCATTTTTATGATCAGGCTTTGTTCTGACGCCACCACTCCGCGAGCAGCACGCCGGTCGCGACAGAAACGTTGAGCGTTTCTACCTTGCCCGTACCGTCAATCGCTACGCACAGATCGTCGGCTGAGCATGCTGCTTCTGGCAGAGCTTCACGCTCACGCCCTAATACCAGCACCATTTTTTCCGGCAACGTGGTAGTAAACAACGGTTTGCCTTTCACGCTTGAGGTCATCACTACCGTGTAACCCGCGTTACGGAAGTCGTCCAGCACATCGACAATGCTGTCACCGGTGATCGGCTGAACGTGCTCAGCTCCGCCTTCAGCTGTACGGATAGCCGCACCCGATTCCAGCAGCGCCGCATCCTGAACTACCACGCCTTTCACACCAAAGTGGGCGCAGCTACGCATCATGCCGCCCAGGTTGTGCGGGTTAGCAATATCTTCCAGGGCCAGCACGCAATCCTGCGCCCCTGCCTGACCAACCCACTGCTTAACGGTGGTGCCGTTACGCTTTTTGATCAGGAAGCAAACGCCGCCATGGTGTTCAGTGCCGGAGGCTTTCGCCAGCTCGGCTTCGTCAACCACGTGGTAGGCTTTACGGTTTGCCGCCATCCAACGCAATGCTTCTTTAAAGCGCGGGGTTACGCTCTGAACAAACCAGGCGCGGACGATGGCGTCCGGACGACTCTGGAACAGAGCCTGACAGGCATTCTCACCGTAAACGCGAGTTTCTTCCGCGCGCTGACGGCGTAATACTTCAGGATCGATAAAGCTTTTGCCGCTAATACCGCCGTGATCGGCTTTGTCCGCTGCGTCATCACTCGGTGCGCGGGACACGGTACGCCATGGTGAATCTTCACGTCTGCGGTCGCGTTCTACATCGCGGTCACGACCACGTTCACGGCCACGTTCGCTGTTCGGACCCTTTCTGTCATCACGGGCAGGGCGACGACCGCCTTCGGCTCGGGAGGTACCGGGGCGACCGCCGCCTTTACCAGTACGTGGATTTTGGGTGCGTTTGTCCGAGTCATCGTCACTGCGGACGTACATCACTTTGACCTTGCCGTTTTTATTCTTCAGTTCGTCGCTCATGTTTTTCTCCACCTGCTCTGCGCGAAGCGCGCAGATTACCCGATGTGCACGTCGTTAGCCATTATTTCATTTAAAAGCTAAGGACTATTGTACTCATTGAATAAAACGCATTGTTGTTTAGAACAGACCCCCCGATAATATGTAACATAATAGAAACATACTGGCGTTACTGCCGTGAAGTCCACTCCACTCATCCAGAGGTTAGTTATGAATACCGTTTGTACCAGCTGCCAGGCTATCAACCGTATCCCCGACGATCGTGTCCAGGAAGCGGCTAAATGCGGACGCTGTGGTCACGACCTGTTTGATGGGGAGGTGATCAATGCGACCGGTGAAACACTGGATAAACTGTTAAAAGACGATCTCCCGGTGGTGGTTGATTTTTGGGCCCCCTGGTGTGGTCCATGTCGTAACTTCGCCCCGATTTTTGAAGATGTCGCGGAAGAGCGTAGCGGTAAAGTGCGTTTTGTTAAAGTGAATACGGAAGCCGAGCGTGAACTCAGCGCCCGTTTCGGTATCCGCAGCATTCCGACCATCATGATCTTCAGAAAAGGTGAAATCGTCGACATGCTTAACGGCGCTGTACCAAAAGCCCCGTTTGATAGCTGGCTTAACGAATCATTATAATCTCTACGGGGCGCATCTTGTGCCCCGTTTTCACCTCTGCGACAATAGCGTTTTTCAACGTGTTTCCCATGACCGATAACGCTGTTCTTCTGTTACGCGCTGAGCGCCTTGCGCGCGCCACGCGCCCTTTCCTTGCCCGAGGTAATCGCATTCGCCGCTGTCAGCGCTGCCTGCTGCCGCTGAAGCTCTGCTTGTGCGCAACGCTAATGCCCTCTGAGGCAAAAAGTCGCTTTTGTCTGGTTATGTTTGACACCGAGCCGATGAAGCCCAGTAACACGGGACGTTTGATTGCCGATATTCTGCCCGATACCACGGCTTTTCAGTGGTCACGCACCGAACCGCCTCAGGCGCTGCTCGAACTGGTGAAAAATCCGGATTACCAGCCGATGGTTGTATTCCCGGCCTCTTATGCAGGCGAAGAGCGTGAAGTGATTTTCACGCCACCAGCCGGTAAACCACCGTTGTTTATTATGCTTGATGGTACCTGGCCTGAGGCGCGTAAAATGTTCCGCAAAAGCCCGTACCTTGATAACCTGCCGGTAATCTCCGTTGATTTATCGCGTCTTTCTGCTTACCACCTGCGCGGCGTTCACGCCGAAGGGCAATACTGTACCGCCGAAGTGGCCATCGCCTTATTGGATCTGGCGGGTGATACGCAAGCCGCGGAAGGGTTAAGCGATCATTTCACTCGCTTTAAAACCCGCTACCTGGCAGGAAAAACCCAACATCAGGGAAGCGTCACAGCAGACTCGCCAGAAAGCGTTTAAAATCATTCGGTCACTGGTGTCATTAAGGAAGCCGATATGAGTCAGCGTGGTCTGGAAGCACTACTGCGACCGAAATCCATTGCAGTGATTGGGGCGTCAATGAAACCTAATCGCGCGGGTTACCTGATGATGCGTAACCTGCTTGCCGGGGGATTCAATGGACCTGTTTTACCGGTGACGCCCGCATGGAAAGCGGTGTTGGGCGTACTGGCCTGGCCCAATATCAATAGCCTGCCTTTTAGCCCGGACCTCGCCGTATTGTGCACCAATGCCAGCCGTAACCTGGCGTTACTCGAAGCGCTTGGCGAGAAAGGCTGTAAAACCTGCATTATTCTCTCGGCTCCCGCGGCACAGCACGCAGAACTGCTGGCCTGCGCATCACGCTACAACATACGTTTGCTGGGCCCCAACAGCCTGGGACTTCTCGCCCCCTGGCAGGGACTTAACGCCAGCTTTTCCCCTGTCCCGATTAAGCGCGGCAAGCTGGCTTTTATCTCTCAATCCGCTGCCGTATCCAATACCATACTCGACTGGGCACAGCAGAGAGAAATGGGCTTTTCTTACTTTATTGCGCTGGGTGACAGCCTGGATATCGACGTTGATGAACTGCTGGATTACCTGGCGCGCGACAGCAAAACCAGCGCAATATTGCTGTATCTCGAACATTTAAGCGATGCCCGGCGCTTTGTTTCCGCCGCCCGTAGCGCCTCGCGCAATAAACCCATTCTGGTGATTAAGAGCGGTCGCAGTCCAGCGGCGCAGCGTTTACTGCATACCAGCGCAGGGATGGACCCAGCCTGGGACGCGGCTATCCAGCGCGCCGGTTTATTACGCGTGCAAGATACTCACGAACTGTTCTCGGCGGTCGAAACCCTGAGCCACATGCGTCCGCTGCGTGGCGACAGACTGATGATCATCAGCAATGGGGCCGCGCCAGCCGCACTGGCATTAGATGAACTGTGGTCAAAAAATGGCAAGCTGGCGACGCTGAGTGAAGATACCAGCCAGAAATTACGCGATGCCTTGCCTGAACATGTTGATATCGCCAACCCGCTGGATCTGCGTGATGATGCCAGCAGCGAACACTACGTTAAAACGCTGGATATTTTGCTCGCCAGCCAGGATTTCGACGCGCTGATGGTAATTCACTCCCCCAGCGCGGCCGCTCCCGGCACCGAAAGCGCGCAAGTATTAATTGAAGCGGTAAAGCGACATCCACGCGGTAAGTTCGTCTCGTTGCTGACCAACTGGTGCGGAGAGTTTTCCTCTCAGGAGGCCCGTAGGCTGTTTAGCGAAGCCGGATTACCTACCTACCGTACGCCGGAAGGCACCATCACTGCGTTTATGCATATGGTGGAGTATCGGCGTAACCAGAAGCAGTTGCGGGAAACGCCTGCGCTGCCGGATTACCTGACCACCAACACCGCCGAAGCGCATAATCTGTTACAGCAGGCGATTGCTGAAGGAGCAACGTCGCTGGATACCCATGAAGTACAGCCGATTTTACAGGCCTATGGCTTACACACTCTGCCAACGTGGATCGCCAGCGACAGCGCAGAAGCCGTACACATCGCGGAGCAAATCGGCTACCCGGTGGCGCTAAAGCTGCGTTCTCCTGATATCCCGCATAAATCAGAAGTTCAGGGGGTAATGCTCTACCTGCGTACGGCAACAGAAGTGCAGCAGGCCGCCAATGCGATTTTTGATCGGGTAAAAATGGCCTGGCCGCAGGCACGCATTCACGGTTTATTAGTACAAAGTATGGCGAATCGCGCTGGCGCTCAGGAGCTTCGCGTCGTTGTTGAACACGACCCGGTATTTGGCCCATTGATTATGCTGGGTGAAGGTGGGGTTGAGTGGCGACCGGAAGAGCAAGCCGTAGTGGCATTGCCGCCATTGAATATGAATCTGGCGCGTTATCTGGTGATCCAGGGGATCAAAAATAAGAAGATCCGCGCTCGTAGCGCATTACGCCCACTGGATATCGCCGGGTTAAGCCAGCTTCTGGTGCAGGTCTCCAACCTAATCGTCGATTGTCCGGAAATTCAGCGTCTGGATATTCATCCGCTACTGGCCTCCGCCGGTGAATTTACCGCACTGGATGTCACGCTGGACATTGCCCCATTCACGGGCGATAACGAAAGCAGACTGGCGGTACGTCCCTACCCCCATCAGCTAGAAGAATGGGTAGAGTTGAAAAACGGCGAGCGCTGCCTGTTCCGCCCCATTTTGCCAGAGGATGAGCCTCATCTGCAGCAGTTCATTTCTCAGGTAACCAAAGAAGATCTTTATTATCGCTATTTCAGTGAGATCAACGAATTTACCCACGAAGATTTAGCCAATATGACGCAGATCGACTACGATCGGGAAATGGCCTTTGTTGCGGTACGGTGTAAAGATAATCTGCAAGAGATCCTCGGCGTAACGAGGGCAATCTCGGATCCTGATAACGTTGACGCCGAGTTTGCAGTGCTGGTACGTTCAGATCTCAAAGGGCTCGGACTGGGCCGTCGGTTGATGGAAAAGTTAATTGCATATACCCGAGATCACGGACTTATGCGTTTGAATGGTATTACGATGCCAAACAATCGTGGGATGGTCGCCCTGGCCCGAAAACTCGGGTTTGTTGTTGACGTCCAGCTCGAAGAGGGAATTGTTGGGCTAACGCTTAATCTGGCCCAATTTGAGGAATCGTGAGTAAGGTACTGGAAATGTTGACCACATTAATGGGTACTGGTGGTATCATTGCCCGCTTATGTCGTCTGCATAGCACAGAGGACCCTTCAATGAACAGAGAAGAAATGCACTGTGATGTTGTCAAAATTTAAGCGTAATAAACATCAACAACACCTTGCCCAACTACCCAAGATTTCTCAGTCAGTTGATGATGTAGATTTCTTTTATGCTCCCGCTAATTTCAGGGAGACTCTGCTGGAAAAAATAGCCAGCGCGACGCGACGGATCTGCATTATTGCGCTGTACCTGGAACAGGATGACGGTGGCAAAGGCATACTCGACGCGCTCTATGCGGCAAAACGGCAGCGTCCTGAGCTGGATGTCCGGGTGCTTGTGGACTGGCACCGAGCCCAGCGCGGACGTATTGGTGCTGCGGCGTCGAATACCAACGCTGACTGGTATTGCCGAATGGCGCAAGAAAACCCTGGTATCGATATTCCTGTCTACGGCGTTCCGATTAACACCCGAGAAGCACTTGGCGTCCTGCATTTTAAAGGCTTTATCATTGATGACAGCGTCCTGTACAGCGGGGCCAGTCTGAACGATGTTTATCTGCATCAGCATGATAAATATCGCTATGACCGCTATCAGTTGATTCGCAACGCGCAAATGGCCGATATCATGTTCGATTGGGTTACACAGAACCTGATGAACGGTCGCGGCGTTAATCGCCTTGATGATATCAATCGCCCTAAAAGCCCGGAAATTAAAAATGACATCCGCCTGTACCGTCAGGAACTGCGCGATGCGTCATTCCATTTTCAGGGTGATGCGGATAATGAACAGCTTTCGGTTACGCCTCTGGTGGGACTTGGTAAATCCAGTCTGTTAAATAAGACCATTTTTCACCTCATGCCCTGCGCGGAGCACAAGCTCACAATCTGCACCCCTTATTTCAACCTGCCTGCCATACTGGTGCGCAATATCATTCAGCTGCTGCGTGAAGGGAAAAAGGTCGAAATCATTGTCGGTGATAAAACCGCCAACGACTTTTTCATTCCGGAAGATGAGCCATTCAAGATCATCGGTGCGCTGCCATATCTGTATGAAATCAATCTGCGCCGTTTCCTGAGCAGATTGCAGTATTACGTGAATACCGACCAGCTGGTCGTGCGCTTATGGAAAGATGATGACAATACCTATCATCTGAAAGGTATGTGGGTTGATGATAAATGGATGCTGCTCACCGGCAACAACCTTAACCCTCGCGCCTGGCGTCTGGATCTGGAAAACGCCATCCTTATCCACGATCCTAAGCAAGAGCTGACTCCCCAGCGCGATAAAGAGCTGGAGCTTATCCGCACGCATACCACAGTGGTTAAGCACTATCGCGACCTGCAAAGCATTGCTGACTATCCAGTCAAAGTGCGTAAGCTCATCCGTCGATTACGCCGTATTCGTATCGACAGATTAATTAGCCGTATTCTGTAACCAAGACCCCGTCCAGTGACGGGGTTTTTCATATGGAGGTAACGGTGCGCCTGTTTATTCTTACCAGTATCCTGGCCATTTCTGGCTGCAGCCACATGGCAAATGACCGCTGGAGCGGACAAGACAAAGCTCAACACTTCATCGCCTCCGCCATGCTTGCCGCAGCCGGAAATGAATATGCCCAACATCAGGGTAACAGCCGCGATCGCAGTGCGGCTATCGGCCTGATGTTCTCAGTCAGCCTGGGCGCGTCAAAAGAGTTGTGGGACAGCCGCCCCGCAGGGAGCGGCTGGAGCTGGAAGGACTTCGCCTGGGATGTTGCAGGCGCGTCTACCGGCTATGCGGTCTGGCAACTGGCACATTATTAGAGGCGCAGACCTTTCCCCTTCCCATGCAGCATCAGCGATACTAAAAACGCGACGACAGCCAGCGCTGTAACGTACCAGAAGAATGTCGTTTCCATACCGACAGACTTCAGGGATAACGCCACATATTCGGCTGAGCCGCCAAACAGGGCATTAGCTACCGCATAAGATAAGCCAACTCCCAAAGCGCGCACCTGCGCCGGGAACATTTCAGCCTTCAGAATACCGCTGATTGACGTATAGAAACTCACGATCAACAAAGCGCACATCACCAGAGCAAACGCCATATACGGGGACGTTACGCTTTGCAATGCTGTCAGAATGGGAACGGTGAAAATCGCGGCCAACGCGCCAAAACACAACATTGAAGTACGTCGGCCAATTTTATCTGACAAGGCACCAAACAGCGGCTGTACCAGCATGAACACACACAGTGCCGCCGTCATAATCCCGCTGGCTACGTTGGCATGCATACCGGCGGTGTTAACCAGATACTTCTGCATATAGGTTGTGAAGGTGTAAAAACACAGTGAGCCTGCAGCGGTAAAGCCAAGCACCATGATAAAGGCTTTACGATTACGCCACAGACCTTTCAGAGAACCTGCTTCTTTCAGCGCGCGAACGTCCTGTTTCGAGGTTTCATCTAACTGGCGACGTAGCCATAGCGCAACAATAGCCAGTACGGCACCCAACGCAAATGGAATACGCCACCCCCACGATCTTAGCGCTGAGTCTTCTAACGTTTGCTGTAATATCACCACAACCAGCAATGCCAGTAACTGCCCACCAATTAACGTCACATACTGGAATGAAGCATAAAAACCTTTCTTACCTTCAACGGCTACTTCACTCATATAGGTAGCGCTGGTTCCGTATTCGCCACCAACAGACAGCCCCTGAAATAGTCTGGCCAGCAGCAATAGCGCAGGAGCCCAGGTACCGATGGTCTTATACCCCGGTAGACAAGCGATCACCAACGATCCCATACACATCATACAAACTGACAGCAGCATAGACTTTTTACGCCCATGCTTATCTGCTATACGACCAAACAACCAGCCGCCAATCGGACGCATCAGAAAGCCTGCAGCAAAAACGCCTGCAGTTTGTAAGAGTTGTGTGGTGGTGTTTCCGGAGGGAAAAAAGATATGAGCGAAATAGAGAGAGCAGAAAGAGTAGATATAGAAATCAAACCATTCGACCAGATTCCCTGATGATGCCCCGACAATCGCCCATATACGACGACGGGTATCGCCGTCTGCCAGCACCCCGTTCTCAGTTACACTGCTATCAGCCATTAGAATTGTACCCCTGCCAACGATCGCGTTAATTTATCAATGAAGGTTGTGTGTATTTTGGTGAACTAAATGTTATATAATTGTTATAACTCATTGTGCGAGAAAGATCACGGTTTTAATTAGCAGGAAAATGATTCAGATATGTTCGAGGGAGAGAGCCGAGTTATCGGCCAGAACTAGTGTGAGTTTTGTAGGACGGATAAGGCGTTTGCGCCGCATCCGGCGGTTTTCACTCCGTACAGACGCAAAAAAGCCCATCCGTCAGGATGGGCTTCTTCACTTGTTTGATGCCTGGCAGTTTATGGCGGGCGTCCTGCCCGCCACCCTCCGGGCCGTTGCTGCGCAACGTTCAAATCCGCTCCCGGCGGATTTGTCCTACTCAGGAGAGCGCTCACCGACAGACCACACATAAAACAAAAGGCCCGGTCTTTCGACCGGGCCTTTCGCTTTTATTTGATGCCTGGCAGTTCCCTACTCTCGCATGGGGAGACCCCACACTACCATCGGCGCTACGGCGTTTCACTTCTGAGT
>NZ_JAOWDP010000068.1:2368-232593 GCF_030334595.1 Citrobacter sp. Ce104 | reverse complement strand
ACCGTCAGGCTCCAGCTTCCATTTGCAGCGGTTGTCGCCGTGTATTGTTTACCGTTCAGCGTCACTGTGATCAGAGTGCCTTCCGCCAGGTTGGCGCTGGTACCGCTCACGTTCAGCTCCTGGCCTTTCTCCACTGCGTTCAGCACGTTATCGCCGCTGAGGGTGTCGAAGCCAACTGACGGCAGCCCGGTATCAACGGTTACATTGTGCGTACCGCTGCCGGTATTGCCCGCCGCGTCAGTCACTGACGCAGTGACGGTCACGCTGCCATCGCTGAGGCCGGCAATCACGCTCGCCGGAACGCCCACGCTCCAGTTGCCCGCCGCGTCCAGCACGGTGGTGTAAGTCTGGCCGCCAATGGTGACGGTGACTTTATCCCCCGCTGCCGCGCCGGTGGCGGAGCCGCTGATAATCTGTGCCTGATTGTGTTCAGCCACGTTAATGACGTCATCGCCCGCGATGGTGTTGATCGTCACCGCAGGCACGGTCACGTCCACCGTCAGGTTGTGGTCAACCGACGCCGGGTTCCCCGCCTTGTCACTGACGCTCGCGGTGACGGTCACGCTGCCGTCGGTTAATCCCGCCAGGTCCGCCGCCGGAACGTTCAGCGTCCAGTTGCCGTTAGCGCCTACGGTGGTGGTGTAGTTTTTACCGTTCAGGCTCACGGTCACCGTCTGGCCCGCCTCGGCGGTACTGGTGCCGGAGATGGCGAGGTCTGACTGCGCTTCCGTGGCGTTCAGGATATCGTCAGCCGCAAGGGTACTGATGGTCACGGACGGTGCGGTCGCATCCACGCTGTACTCGCGGCCCGCAGACGCGCTGTTGCCGTTGACGTTGGTCACGCTCACCTGCACGCTGGCATCGCCGTCTTTTATGCCCGCCAGGTCAGCCGATGGCACGGTCGCCGTCCATTTTCCATCTGCATCCACGGTCGCGGTGTAGCTCTTACCGCCGAAGGTGATGTTGACGGTCTGGTTCTCTTCGACGTTGGAGGTGGTACCCGAAAGCACCAGATCCGCGCCCTTCTCGACAGCGTTAATCACATCGTCAGTCGCGATAGCATCAATGCTGATGGCCACGGTCGCCAGATCCACCGTCACGTTGTGGTCGATAGAGACCGGGTTACCGGCGCTGCTCTGGCCTTCAACGGTCACAGTGATAGTTCCCGCAGCTAAGGCACTCACGTCCGCTGACGGGATCGCCGCGCTCCAGGTGCCATCCGCCTGCACGGTTGCCGGGTAGGTTTTGCCGTTGACGGTCACGGTCAGCACTGTACCTGTACTCAGGCCATTGCTGGAGCCGGTGATAATCAGATTCTGCGCATGCTCAATGCTGTTGATTACGTCATCGCCTGCTACCGTGTCAACGCGCAGCCCTGGCAGGTTCGCGTCGATGGTGATATCGCGCTCCCCGGTACTGCTGTTGCCAATGCCGTTGGTTACGCTGGCGGTTACAGTCAGTTCACCGTTACCCAGCGCCGTCAATACGGATTCCGGGACGTTAACGGACCAGCTCAGATCGCTCTCTACCACCGTGGTATAGGTGTTGCCGCCAATCGTTACGGTCACAGTGTTGCCCGCTTCGGCATTCACCACTTTACCGCTGATGGTCTGGCCGTTCGCCAGCTCGGCGGCGTTGATCACATCGTCGCCTGCAATGGTGTTGATGGTCACGCCAGGCAATACAGACTCCACATTCACTGTGTGTGACGTGCTGGTGCTGTTGCCCACGCTATCCGTTGCCGACGCGGTGACGGTGTACAAGGCTTCACCCAGCGCTCCCACCTGGTCCGCCGGAACGGTGGTAGTCCACTGTCCGTTGATATCGACGGTGGCGCTGTAGGCTTTACCGTTGAGCATCACGGTAACGACAGTACCAACCGCCAGACCGGATGCCGTGCCCGAAAGGGTCAGTTCCTGCGTTTTTTCGGTACTGTTGATGACGTCGTCACCAGAAATTACGTCGATGGTCAGCACCGGCGCGGTCAGATTCACTTCCACGTCGTGTGTGGTGCTGTTGCTGTTACCGGCTTTATCGGTCAGCGCCGCTCTGATGGTGTAATCTCCGGCAGTCAACGCATTGACGTCTGCCGCAGGCACCCCCACACTCCAGTTGCCTGAAGCATCCAGGGTCGCGGTGTAATTTTTGTTGTTGATGGTGACAGTCACTACATCACCCGCTGCCGCGCCGGTCACAGAACCGGTGACAATCAGCGCCTGCGCATGTTCAGCGCTGTTGATAACGTCATCGTCAGAAACGGTATTGATGGTCAGTTTCGGCACCGTGGTATCGACCAGCACGTCGCGATCCGCCGAGGCCGGGTTGCCCGCTTTATCGGACACCGCTGCGGTGATGGTATAGTCGCCGTCAACAATCGAGCCGAGATCCGCAGAAGGTACGGTCACGCTCCAGCTACCGTTGGCCTGTACGGTGGTGGTGTAATTCTGGCCGTTCAGGGTCATGGTCACGGTCTGTCCGGCTTCGGCATTAGTCACGCCGTTAACAACCAAATCGACCTGTGCTTCTGCCGCATTGATGATGTTGTTATCGCTCACAATCTCGATAGACACCGTCGGCGCGGTCGCATCCACACTGTATTCACGACCGGCGGAAGCATTGTTGCCGTTCACGTTGGTCACGCTAACGTGTACGCTGGCATCACCGTCTTTCAGGCTGCCCAAATCTGCCATCGGCACGGTTGCCGTCCAGTTACCACTGGCATCTACACTTGCAGTATAAGATTTGCCGCCAAAGGTGATATAGACGGTCTGGTTCTCTTCCACATTGGTCGTTGAGCCAGACAGCACCAGGTCCGTCCCTTTTTCCACTGCGTTAATCACGTCGTCCGTGGCAATGGCATCAATGCTGATGGCGACTGTAGCCAGATCGACCGTGACGTTGTGAGTAATGGATACAGGGTTACCCGCCGCGCTCTCGCCTTTAACGGTGACCGACACGGTACCCGCCGCCAGTGCGCTAACGTCTGCCGCCGGGATGGCTGCACTCCAGGTGCCGTCTGCCAACACCGTGGCGGAGTAGGTTTTGCCGTTCACGGTTACGGTCAGCGCGGAGCCTGCTGCAAGGCCCTCACTGGAGCCGGTGACGATCAGGTTCTGCGCGTGTTCGATGCTGTTGATCACATCGTCGCCCGCCACGGTATCAACGCGCAGGCCAGGCAGATTGGCATCAATGGTGATGTCGCGCTCGCCAGAGCCGCTATTGCCGTGGCCGTTAGTCACGCTTGCTGACACAGTCAGTAAGCCGTTACCGATAGCGGTTAAGACGTTCGCTGGAACATTTACCGACCAGCTCAGATCATCCTGAACCTTCGCCGTGTACGTATTACCACCAATATTAATCGTGACAACATCACCACTCGCCGCGCCGCTGACTTTACCACTCAGAGTCTGCCCCGTGGCTACTTCTGCCGCGTTGATCACGTCGTCGGTAGCGATAGCGTTGATGGTTACCACTGGGATCGCGCTGTCCACCAGTACGCCATGGCTGGTACTGGCGCTGTTACCTGCGGTATCGGTCACGCTGGCCGTGACGCTGTAGCTCGCTTCGCCCAGCGCGGAAACATTTGCCGCCGGAACGGTCACGCTCCAGTTGCCGCTGGCGTCAGTGGTGGCGGTGTAGTTAATGCCGTTCAGGGTCACCGTGATAGTGGTGCCGTCCGGCTGGTTGCTGGTTCCGGAGAGCTGAAGATCCTGGCCCTTCTCGGTCGCGTTGATCACGTCATCGCCTGCCAGGGTATTAATGGCAATCACCGGTGCCGTCAGGGAGACGTCAACGTCATGCGTTGCTGTGGTGCTGTTGCCCGCCTTGTCGGTGAGGGTTGCGGAGATCGTGTGGTCACCGTTTACCAGCGGGCCAACGTCAGAGGCTGGTACGCCAATGCTCCAGTTACCTGAACCACCGAGCATTGCAGTGTAATCTTTGCCGTTCAGGGTTACGGTGATGACGTCACCCGCCTGCGCGCCGCTCACGTTGCCGGAAACGATCAGCGCCTGGCCGTGCTCGGCGACATTAATGATGTCGTCGCCTGCCACGATGTTAAAGCTGATCTGCGGCACGGTGGTGTCGACCAGCACGGATGCGCCCGCGCTTGCCGGGTTGCCCGCTTTATCCGACACCGTCGCCGTTACCGCCGCATTGCCGTCGGCGATACCTGTCATGTCGGCTGCCGGAACGTTCAGCGTCCAGATACCGTTCGCCTGAACCTGCGCGGTGTACTGGTTGCCATTGAAGGTTACAGTGACCGTCTGACCGGCTTCGGCGCTTGAGGTACCGCTCAGGGTCAGATCCTGCGCCGCTTCAGCCGCATTCAGCATATTGTCGCTGCTGATGGTGTTGATGGTGACCGTCGGCGCGGTGGTATCGACGCTGTATTCCTGCGCGGAAGAGGCCGAATTGCCGTTCACGTTGGTCACGCTGACCTGCACGCTGGCGTCGCCATCTTTCAGGCCGTTCAGGTCTGCCGCTGGAACCGTGTAGGACCAGTCGCCACTGGCATCGACCGTGGTGGTATAGGTTTTACCGCCAAAGGTGACGGTGACGGTCTGCCCTGCCTCAACGTTGCTTGAGGTGCCGCTCAACACCAGGTCCTGGCCTTTTTCCGCCGCGTTCAGCACGTTGTCAGCGGTCACGCTGTTGATGCTGATTGCCACCGCGGAGAGATCCACATCCACGACGGTGCCGATGTTCACCGGGTTGCCGGAGGTATCCTGCGCACTGGCGCTGATGGTGAGCGAACCGTCCGCCCACTGGGAGACGTCCGCCGCCGGAACCGACGCCTGCCAGGTGCCATCTGCCAGAACCGTTGCAGCGTAGTCTTTACCATTGATGGTCACGGTAACGGTGCTGCCCGCCGCAAGGTCGGTGCTGGTGCCTGACACAATCAGATTCTGCGCGTGTTCAATCACGTTGATCACGTCGTCACCGGCGACGGTATCAATACGCAGACCCGGCAGTTGGGCGTCAATGGTGAAGTCCAGGGAAGAAGAACCGGTATTGCCGTGTGCGTTGGTTACGCTTGCCGATACGGTCAGTTCGCCGTTGCCGAGCGCGCTTAACTGGCTCTCGGTTAACGGCAGGCTCCAGGTGAGATCGCCCTGCACGGTAACGGTGTACGTCTGGCCGCCGAGGATAATCGTAACGGTATCGCCCGCCGCCGCGTTGCTCACCTTACCAGTCAGGGTTTGCCCTGCCGTAACTTCCGAGGCGTTAACAATGTTATCGCCCGCGAGGGTGTTGATGGTCACTACCGGCAGCGAGCTATCCACCAGCACGTTGTGGGTGGTCGAGGCACTGTTGCCAACGCTGTCGGTGACGCTGGCAGTCACGGTGTAGTTCGCTTCGCCAAGCGCGCTCACCGCAGACGCCGGTACGCTAAGGCTCCAGTTACCGCTGGCATCGGTGGTGGCGGTGTAGTTGATGCCGTTCAGGGTCACCGTGATAGTGGTGCCATCAGGCTGATTACTGGTGCCAGAGAGCAGCAGATCTTCGCCTTTCTCAGTGGCATTGATCACATCATCCGCTGCCAGGATATTGATGCCGATTTGCGGCGTCACGGTGTTAACGACAACGTCCAGCGAATTGCTGCCAGTATTGCCGGATTGGTCCGTTACGGAGACATCAATCGTCAGGGTACCGTCGGCCAGCCCCTGAACAACAGACGCTGGCAGACCGAGACTCCAGTTGCCCACCGCGTCTACCACAGTGGTGTAGTCGACGTTATTGATGGTGATGGTGACCAAATCACCCGCTGCTGCGCCGGTGACGGAGCCGCTGAGGATCTGCGCCTGAGAATGGGCGATTTGGTTAACGGTATTGGTATCGGTGACAAAATCGTTGATCGTCACCTGCGGCACGGTGGCATCCACCAGCCCCACGCGCTCGGCGCTACTGCTGTTGCCCGCCACATCGCTCACAGTAGCCGTGACCGTCACCGTACCATCTACCAGCGCGCCTACGTCGGCGGCCGGTACATTGAGGGTCCAGGTTCCGTCCGTCTGGACGGTGGTCTGGTAAGATTTACCGTTCAGCGTCACGGTAACAGTCTGTCCCGCCTGGGCATTACTGGTGCCGCTGACCGCCAGATCCTGCTGCGCTTCCGCCGCATTGATGATGTTATCGGACGTCAGGTTGTCCAGCGTGATAGTCGGTGGCAACGTATCCACGGTGACGACGCGCGAGGCTTCTGCGCTATTGCCGTTCACATTGGTGACACTGACGCTCACCTGCGCACGTCCGTCGATCAGGGTTTCCATTGCGCTCGCCGGAACGGTCAGGCTCCAGGAACCATCCTGCTGCACCTGCGCAGTAAAGGTCTGGTCGGCAAATTTAACCACCACGGTCTGACCGGCTTCCACACCCTGCGTCTGACCTGACAGCGTCACCTCAGCCCCTTTTTCGGCCGCGTTCAGCATGTCATCGCTGCTAATGATATCAATGGTGACCGCTACGGCGTTCAGATCCAGTTCGATGGGGTGCTCAGCAGAAACGGTATTGCCCCACGCGTCCTGCGCGCTAACGTTGACCGTAATATCCCCTGCCGTCCATGCCTGAAGATCGGACGCAGGAACACCAATTTGCCAGTTACCGCTGGCGCTCACCACGGCAGCGTAGTCAACGTTGTTGATGGTAACGGTAATCTGCGTGCCTGCAGCCAGATGGGTACTGGAGCCGGTTACGGTCAGATCCTGCTGCTGTTCGATGGCGTTGATCACGTCATCGCCAGAAATCGTGTTCACGCGCAGGCCAGGCAGCTCAGCGTTGACGTTGATATCACGTTCGCCGCTGCCGGTGTTGCCGTGCGCATTGGTGACCGAAGCGCTGAAGGTCAAATCGCCGTCGCCAAATGCCTTGAGATCCGCTGACGGGATAGTCACGCTCCAGGTCAGATCGCTCCCTACTGTGGCGGTATAGCTCTTGCCACCAACGGAGATAGAAACGGTATCGCCCGCCGCCGCGCCAGTGACGCGCCCACTCAGGGTTTGGTCCACCGCCACTTCGGCGTTGTTGACCAGGTTGTCGCCCGCAAAGGTATTGATAATCACCTGTGGCAGCACCGTATCGACCAGCAGGTTAGCGTCTGCAGAACCGCTATTACCCACGCTGTCCGTGCCGCTCACGCTGACGGTGTAGAGGGTATTTGCCAGATTCAGAACGTCGGAAACCGGCACCTGGACACTCCAGATGCCGTTTTCAACGGTGGCCGGATAGTTGACGTTGTTCAGTGTAACGGTTATGTCGCTGCCGTTCGGCAGATTGCTGGTACCGCTCAGACTCAGCGGCTGCATAGCCTCCTGAGCATTAAGAACATTGTCCTGGCTGATGGCGTCAATCGTGAATTCTGGCGGATTGCCGCTCAGCGTCACGCCGTGCGTCGCGCTGCCGGTATTGCCCGCGGCATCGGTAACGGAGACAGAAATGCTGTGGTCGCCCTCACCCAGCGCGCCGATGACGGAGGCAGGGACGCCAACGCTCCAACTGCCGTCGGCCTGTACGACACCGGTAAAGGTCTGGCCGCCCAGGGTAACCGTGACCACGTCGCCCGCTGCCGCGCCGCTCGCCTTGCCGGAGATAATTTGCGCCTGGCTCTGCTCGCTGGTATTGAGAACATCGTCGCCCGCTACGGTATCGATCGTAACTACGGGTGCGGAGGTATCAACGGTGAAATTGGCGGTGGTTGAAGAACCGTTACCCGCCTTGTCGCTGACGTTCACGGTCAACGAATGGTTGCCGTCAGCCAGCTCTTGTACTTCACTGGCAGGAAGCGTAACGGACCAGGTGCCGTCGCTACCTACCGTTGCTGTGTGGTTTTTGCCGTTCAGCGTCACGGTTAAAATCTGGCCCGCTTCCGCGTTCGTTTTACCGGTAAGGGTCAGGGTCTGGTTGTGCTCTGCGGCATTGACGATGTTGTCCTGAGAAATCGCATCGACCGATAATGTCGGCGGCACGGTATCCACGCCAATCGTCTGACTACCGCTTACGGTATTACCCGCTGCATCTTTGCCGCTGACGTTGACCGTCCAGGTTCCATCACCCAGCGCCTGTGCGTCTGCTGCGGGCACCTTCACGCTCCATGCGCCATTTTCGCCCACTTCTGCGGTATAGGTTTTACCGTTTAACGTGACGGTGAGCGCCGTCCCCTGCGCGAGATTTTTGCTCGCACCGGAGAGGGTAAAGCCTGCGGACTGCTCACTGGCGTTAATCATGTTATCGCCTGCGGTGGTGGCGAGCGTAACGGCCGCGTCAGCCGTTGAGACAGTCACGGTAATGCTGCCTGCAGTCGTGGTTTTACTGCCGTCGATCTGCACCACGGACCAGGTATGTTCTCCGTCCGTCTGCGTCGGAAGCTTTACCGTCCAGGTTCCGTCTGTACCGACCATGGCGCTGGCAATGGTGCTGCCGCTGCTATCTTTGATCTGAATGGTCGCACCAGGTTGCCCGGTACCGCTGAAGGTTGGGGTGTTATCATCCGTGACCTCTTTTGCACTCAGCACACCCTGCTTGTCACCCGCTTTGTCCGTTACCAAAAAGGTCGGCGTTGCGCTCTCAACTTCTTTGGTGTTATCAATGACTTTGGTTTTGCCATCACCACCATGTGCCAGCAATGCGCCAATCGCGCCGCCGCCTAATGCCGCGCCTGCAATCCAGCCCCAAGGCGCATCGCTCAGGGCACTGCCTTGCTCGAGAAAAGGTTCGATACTGGATATGGTTGTCGCATGAGAAGTCAGTTCAGTAGTCGCAAGCCCAGACGCTTCTCCGGTCTCAGCAAACGATATATGGGTAAGTTGATCCTCATTGTTGAAGACCAACTCTGAATGGTTTTTACCTTCAGGATCTTCCATGAAATAATTGTTGCAGCGGATCACGCTGCCATCTTTCATGTAAAGCAAGAGATCCTTACCCTGTCGCACGTAGCGTGCCACATCCTGTGCAGAACCATGGACTTCGATAACGCTGGGTGCAGAGACAGAAACAGAGAGGTTCCCTTCACCTGTCAGAACTGTTTTTTCAGCCGTCTTTCGGATAATGACATCAACAATTTTTACTGAACTCATATTTTTTCTCCTTACAGGCGCCCCCATCTTTCACAGATTGCCAACATTCAGATGTAGCAATCTCTGGGAAAGACTCCCATTGTCTTCAGTTTTTTTTCAGCAATTTTTGCAGCGTTTTCTTTTCGTTACTAACTTAGATCAGGTAATTTCGCCGCAGCATTTTTTTCAACACCTATAGCAGGCAATAAATTATCCAGGGCAGTGGCATAATTAATTGCGGCACTCCAGCTATCATATTCAGCCATTATTTTTGATAGCGTTGCTTGCCAGACGTCTTGTTCAACGCTTAGTAAGTCATTAATACTTCTTTTGCTAAGGGTATATTCATTTTTATAAACCTCGCGAGCACGCAGAGCGCTCTGCAATTGTATATTCCCGGCATTCATTCTACCGTGTGCTCCAGACCAGTCCGCCATAGCAACTGACGCTTTTTGTAGTACATCAAATCGAGCCTGATCGACTTGCGACATCGCCATTGTTCTTGCGCCTTCAGCCTGGTGAACTCGCGCTGAAACCGAACCGCCCTGGTAAATAGGGGCATCAATATTTAGCTGAATCTGATCGTCCCAATAGCTTCGGTTATCCGATTCATAACGCGTACGTCCACCT
Organism: Citrobacter sp. Ce104; assembly: GCF_030334595.1. Lineage (NCBI taxonomy): Bacteria > Pseudomonadati > Pseudomonadota > Gammaproteobacteria > Enterobacterales > Enterobacteriaceae > Citrobacter > Citrobacter sp. Ce104. Next base: position 222,913 of record NZ_JAOWDP010000068.1, on the reverse strand, counting down.
TTAAGGCTTAGAGTCGGCCAGTGCTGTGATTTTGCTTTTTCAACGGCATACTGAGCAGACGTTTCCATTGTCCTTGCGGCGAGCACAGATGGAATTAATGAATAATCAATATTATCAAGAGAATCCTCTCGAACGACTAATGCCTCAGGCACGGGTTGCAACTGCTCTGCATCAATACCGCTTAAAACAGCCAGTCTTGCCCGCGCGCTACTCAGCGCTGCATTGTATTGTTCAAACGTTGCCTGCATTCCCGCGACACGCGCTTGCGTCTGAAGCTCATCGGACGTAGAACTCAAACCAGCCTCTGCGCGCAATCGCGCCATATGCTGAACATTTTTAAGCGCAGTAATATTTTCTTTCGCTGCTTGTGTCAGTTCGGTATAGCGTCTGACTTCAACGTAGCTGAGAGCCGTTTTCTCAGCGACACCAGTCAATGTAGCCATAAGCTGGTACCGGTAACTATCTCGTTGTGCTTCAGACTGACTGATTGCGCTGTTCGTTTTGCCAAAATCATAGACAAGCTGCGTCAGACTTAGCCCCCATGCTGCTGAGTTTTTTAGTGAGCCGCTTGAGTCTGTCGTCTGGCTATGCCCTGTATTGCCATTAAGTGATATTTGCGGCATCCAACCACTGCGTGCTTCGTCTATTTGCGCCTGGCCGATTCCCATTTGCGCGGCCTGCTGACTTATTGATGGGTCACGGTCAAAAGCAAAAAGAATACTTTCCTTCAGTGTCACAGACGCAACTCGGGCTGTGTTCGGTGTACCGTTATAGGCTTTCGCAGTACCACATACGATCATACCTGCAAATAAAAAATAAAATATTGTGTGCCTTAGGGGTACAAAAATCCGCACATGAGCCTCCATATTAATAGGGTAGATTCTCCTCCAGGATTCGTTTTTTAACCATTTGTCAAATAAGGAATAAATTTCCTTTCTCAACAATGAGCTCATTTATCAAGAAATGGTGAAATAGGATTTTCCCTAGTGAATATTATTAATTGACTTGGAGCATAACAAATACTGTACACCCTAACCATACCCACAATGTTAATGTGATGTTAATAGAATAAAGAATATTGCGGGATCTTTATAAAAGTCTGAAAGGTTGTTTTTTATACAAACATGAAAACTCTTTGTTATAAATAGGATTATTACCTCCCAGTAAATGAACATTTTTGCGTTAATTTCACAGCGTACTTAACACAAAGATTTTCAAACAAATGTCAATTTGTACCAAGACTATAGAATTTATTGACAAATATTTTTTGAATGGTCTTTTACTCAGGAGAGAAAAATAGTTGTAGATTTGATTGATACACATGGGCCACTATCGCTGAAGTGAAGGAAAATTGTGGGCTTTGGATTGAAAATAACAGGTGTGCTGGATGCTGCTGCTCGGGCTGCGAATGCAAATATTATTCAGCAACGGACTTGCTAATGACTATCAATAATCTGTGGAAAATTTAGTAATAAAAGAATATTTCAGTAAATATAATGAGGTTGACGCAATATAATTCTGATTATTGAGTCTTCTTTGTGAGGTGAGTCGCCACGGATAATCCAGGTACTACTGAGAAGTTGATAATATCTCTATGTGCAGGAGTTAAAGAAAAGCTATTAGATTACCTCGCTTTTGCGGTGCGAAACGCCTGCCTGGCAACAAGCATGTCACTAGCCCTCCTTTGGACGCCCCATCCAGAGATGGAAACGTCCTTTAGCGTTTGATTCGATAGTCAGCTCACACTAGCTCTTTGAGCTGCTCCTGCATATAGGTTGAAAAATACTCTGGATTCTTGATAAGGATGCGGTTACCGGAGGCGACTTTTTCTGCCCATCCGGCCACTTTTTTCGTGAACTCGGGATTCCATCCCTCCTGCTCACCTCGTGCCATTACAGCTTCCGGACTCGCTGGCACACCTAAGTCATGCAAATACTTTAAGATTCCCTTAGCGGTACTTTCGTCCATTGAATGGGGTACTGACGCCGAAGTGTTCATACCACCAATAAAATCCAATGCTTTCTCAATTGCTGTTGGCATGCTCTTATCCTTAAAATTAACCACGTGAGAGACACATTTATACTATGTACCCAACTTCGTCGGGATATCAAAGAGAACATCACCTTTATTTGATTTACCCCGCAGCTAAACGCTTGCGGCGGCTGTTTTCTGCACGATTAATTCGCCATTCCGGCCAAAACCAGCCCGGTTGCCACCGCATTACGTGGCCCTTCGCTACCACGGATGTTGCCCTGTCCGGCGACAACGCCGTAGTGCGCCAACGCATCGGTGATCATCTGCGGGATTTCGAAATCCAGCGAGGAGCCGCCCACCAGCACTACAAAAGCAATATCGCGAATGGAGCCACTGGGTGAAACCTGAAGCAATGCGCGCAGGCAGTTGGTCACAAAAACCTTCTCTTTGGCCTGTCGGCGCACCAGACGAATTTTTTCCAGCGAGGTGAGGTTATCTACCGGGATCAGCTCCCCCTCTTTCAGATACACCACTTTGGCGAAGACTGTCGGGCTGAGCGGTTCGCGGAAAAACTCTACCGCGCCGTTCTCATGGCGAATACTGAACAGGCTTTCCACTTTTGCCAGCGGGTATTTTTTAATCTCCTCCGCCAGAAACGCATCGTTTAGGCCCAGCTCAGTTTGAATTAACAGGCTAACCATATTTCCTGCACCGGCCAGATGCACCGCTCTCACTACGCCGTCGCTATTGATAATGGCGGCATCGGTAGATCCTGCGCCTAAATCGAGGATCGCCAGCGGTGCGGCGCATCCGGGCGTTGTTAGCGCCCCCGCTACGGCCATGTTGGCCTCCACGCCGCCAACTTCAACCGGCGTGTTTAACCGGGCGCTCAGCTCACTGGCGATGGCCTGCATCTGTAAGCGATCGGATTTCACCATTGCCGCAATGCCCACGGCGTTCTCCATTGAACACTCTCCAGCGATGCCGCCCTGCACCTTGCGCGGAATAAACGTATCGACCGCCAATAGATCCTGAATATGCACCGTGTTCATGTCATGACCGGTCAGTGAGGCCATCACCTTACGCACCCGCTCCAGCATGCCGCCTGCGTGCGTGCCTGCTTCACCACGAATATCGCACACGGGCGCACAGGCGCTTATCGCCTGCATAATGGCCTGCGCGCCTTGCGCTACGTCGGCTTCGCCGCCACGCTTTTCACCACGGATAAAGATCTTGCCCGCCGGGATCACCCTTGATCGCACATCACCCTGCGGGGTTTTCAGCACCACGGCGGAACGGTTGCCGATCAGCGCTCTGGCGATGGGGACGATAGTTTGCGTTTCCTCGGGCGTCAGGGCAAAGAAGGTCGCGATGCCGTAAGGATTCGACAATACCCGCACCACCTGCCCGGCGGCCGCCACTTCCACCGCCGCCAGCACCCCTTCCGGCACCTTCTCAAGTAAGGTGACTTCATCAACCACCGGCATTGGCCGACGCAGGCGATTGTTCACCAGCACGCCATCATCCTTTTTCAGGATCGCCGCCACAACGTTGATGCCGCGATCCAGCGCCGCATTGATAAGCCAGACCGCCTCGAGAAAATCCATTTCCTCGCCTACCAGCGGGATCCAGCCCTCGGCAAACCGATCCTCGCTTAACGCCGCCAGCTTCTCCACGGCGATAGTGGTCCCCATTCCCACGCCAACGCCGCCGGGCGTTTGCGGGTTATGGCCAATCATTGTCGATTCAGTAATGATGGTTTCAGTGATGGTTTCCATCGCCACATCGCCAATCACCGGCGCGGCCTCGTTGATGCAGATTTTCGCCACATCCTGAAGCGACCACGGGGTGCTATTCAGAGCCTGCAGCAGAGAAGCCACCACCCCGGCAATATTGTCCCGCGTGCCTTTCATGCCCGTGGTGGCGACAATCCCGCTGGCGATAAAATGCCCATGCTGTGCCAACGCCACTTCGGTGGTGGCGTTGCCGATATCGATCCCTGCAATTAACGGCATGTTGCCCCCGTCACTGGCTACCTTTACGCAGCTTGTTTCTCTGCTGATATATCTCTGCAGACTCGCGGACAAACCCGGCGTTCACCGTAGCGTGCCAGGTATGCTCCAGTTCATCGGCAATAGCCTGCAGCTCAGCGAACGAAGAACGAAACGGACGTAGCGCGTTGTAGATCTCCAGAATGCGGGCATCCGGGATCGCAATCAGCTCTGCCGCACGTCGGAAATTGCGCGCCACGGCATGACGCTGCATCTGTTCGGCAATCTGCGCCTGGTACTCCAGCGTTTGCTGAGAAATCCGCACATCCTGCGGTCCTACGCGGCCCGCCAGCACATTCTCAAGGGTAATGTCGGTTAGCGGCTTACCGCCAGGAGTCTGGATTTTCTCCGGGCAGCGGGTCGCTAATGGGTAATCCTGCGCGGTCATGATGTTGTCGTTCATGGTCATTCCCTTACCAGTGCAATATGCAGCGTGACGGGTGCAGCATCCTGCACCACGTGTTTGGTTTCTTTGATATGAAACAGCGCGGCCTTGGCCATAAATTTGGGCCGCACCATCTGGTCATTGACCACCGGCACCGGCGAAGGTGACTCTTTACGCGCATAGCGCGCGGCGTTTTTACCAATCTGGCGATAGGTTTCCAGCGTCAGCAGCGGAGCCTGAGAGAACAGCTCGAGGTTGCTCAGCGGCAGCAGATCGCGCTGATGAATCACCGTGGTTCCTTTCGACTGGATACCAATCCCGATGCCTGAACCGCTGAGATTTGCCGCATCCCATGCCATAAAAGAAACATCCGAGGTGCGCAGCACTCTCACCACTCGCGCATGCAGTCCCTCTTCTTCAATTCCGGCAACCAGCTCTTTCAAAATCGCGTTGTGCGGCATATCAATCAGGGTTTTATGCTGATACTTATCAAAGGCCGGGCCGACGCCAATCACCACCTCATCCACGCGTTCGTCCGCTTTAGCCGCCTCGCCTTCGCTCACCTGCAAGGTGAAAACCGGCTTACGTTCAGTTGTGTATTCCACTGTGTTCCGCCTTATTCGATCGAGCCGGGCTGAACCACGCCCGCAATATTTTTAATTTCCGCCCAGCGTTCGGCACTGATGCGATAGCCGGTACCAGGTCCCTGATAATCGTTAATGTCATTGACGGCGCTGACGACATCGAACTGGCGATCCAAAATCGCCGACGTTTGCAGATAATCCCCGGTGACGCGCTGCCTCAGCATGTTGAGGATATTGCTGGCGATATCTTCGAAGCCGCTGCAACTCAACGCGCTGACAATATCCAGCCCGGTGATATTGCGCTTCATCATCTCTTCCACGGCCGCCAGATCCTCCACCACATTGCGCGCGGGCATATCTTTGCTGCCGTGAGCATAAGTGGCAGCCTCCACTTCCTCATCGCTAATCAGCGGCAGGCCCAGTTCGCGGAACACCGCCTGAATGGCGCGTGCGGCCTTGTTGCGAATGGCGATGGTTTCTTCTTCAGTCACCGGACGCAGACCGCCGTCAACCATCAGATCGCGTTGCAGAATGTTGTAATCATCGAAATCTTCAGCGTCGAAGTTCGACCCGGCAAACATGTTGTCGTAGTTGGGTACCGCGCTGTAACCGGAGAAAATAAAGTCGGTGCCCGGCAGCATCTGCATCAAGGTGCGGGCAGTTCGGCGAATATCGGAGTGGGAAAAGGTCTGATCATTGGCGGAGGCCACTTCAAGGTCGAGCATTGAGGCAATCAGGTTTTCCGCCAGCACCGCGCGGATCCCCGACGGCACAGCGCCGGTCATGCCGATACAGCTGACCGCGCCGTTTTGCAGCCCCTGTACGCCCGCGCCTTTGGTGATAAAAATGCAGCGCGACTCCAGATAAAGCATCGATTTACTTTCGGAGTAGCCCATCAGCGCTTCCGAGCCGGTGCCGGAGGTGTAGCGCATTTTCAGGCCACGCGACGCATAAGCCGAGGCGAGAAACGCTTTGGACCACGGCGTGTCATCGCCATCGGTAAACACCGATTCTGTGCCATAGACCGACACCGTTTCGGCGTAGCTGGTTAGCCCGCGCATTCCCAGCTCCAGCTCAGTGGCCTCTTCAACAGAACATTGCGTCAGCACACCGGGGCGACCACACTGGGAACCCACCAGCAGCGCCAGGGCGTTAAACGGTGCGTAGCGGGCGATCCCGACCGTCGTTTCCTGCTCGGAAAAGCCACGGATCCCCGCTTCAGCCGCGTCGGCGGCAATCTGTACCGGGTTATCTTTCAGGTTGGTGACATGGCACTGATTAGAGGGCGTTCGTCTGGCGCGCATTTTTTGCAGCGCCATCATCATCTCCACCACGTTCATTTGCGCCATTACCTCCACTGCTTTCGCTGGGGTGATAGCAGTGGTAATGGCAATTATCTCTTCCCGGCTGACGTGGATATCCACCAGCATTCTGGCGATCTCCAGCGCGTCGAGCTGCATGGCGCGCTCGACCTCGACCACGTTAATGGCGTAGTCGGCAATGAAACGGTCAATCATGTCGAACTCGGCGCGACTTTTGCCGTCCAGCTCAACAATACGACCCTTTTCCACCTTCACCGACGAAGCCGGATCGTAGGGGCTTTCCATGGCGATCAGCCCCTCTTCAGGCCATTCGCCAATCAGGCCATCCTGATTTACAGGGCGCTTCGCAAGCACTTCGAATCGTTTTGATCTTCTCATAGTTTATGGACTCAAAAGATAAAAAATAGGGACGCCGGGCCGCATTGCCGGGGACACAACACCCGGCATTCGCCTTTCATCAGCAATGGCCGAACTCTAAATGAGCAGGACAATAAAAAAATAAAATTAATTTTGTTCCAATTTGGCACCGAATAAAAACGCATCGTTTCATATTGAAACGCAGCTCAGGAATATCCGCCGTGAATTGTGACGAGGTTAAATGATCATTATCAATAAACGTAAAAATGGGAAGATGAATTTAAATTTCCTGAAATGCATGCCCTATTGACTTAATAACGTGCGGCGAGAAAATAAGGTAAAGCCAATGATAAAAATAGCTGTCGCGCGATATTTTTCGTGACCTCAGCCCTACAATATTTTCAGGAGAGACTGTGAATAAAAGCCAACAAATCGCCACCATTACGCTGGCGGCTGCAAAGAAAATGGCGCAGGCCGTCGAGGCTAAAGCGTTTGATATCAACGTTCCGGTGGTCTTTTCTGTGGTGGATCGCGGCGGAAACACGCTGCTGATGCACCGTATGGACGACGCGTTTGTCACCAGTTGTGATATCTCTCTTAATAAAGCGTATACCGCCTGCTGCCTGCGCCAGGGCACCCATGAAATTACTGATGCGGTACAACCTGGCGCTTCGCTATATGGTTTGCAGCTTACCAACCAACAGCGCATCGTTATTTTCGGTGGCGGTTTACCCGTCATGTTAAATGGGGAATTAATTGGAGCCATTGGCGTTAGCGGCGGCACCGTCGAACAAGACAGATTATTAGCAGAAACCGCGCTAAGTTGTTTCTCTGAATTATAATTTAAATCTAAGAAGGTATATTATGAGCTATCGTATGTTTGATTACCTGGTGCCAAATGTGAACTTCTTTGGCCCCAATGCTATTTCCGTTGTTGGCGAACGCTGCAAACTGTTAGGAGGTAAAAAAGCGCTACTGGTTACTGATAAAGGTCTGCGGGCTATTAAAGACGGTGCAGTAGATAAAACCCTCGCCCATCTGCGTGAGGCCGGTATTGACGTGGTGGTTTTTGACGGCGTTGAACCGAATCCCAAAGACACCAACGTGCGTGACGGTCTGGACGTCTTTCGCAAAGAGCATTGCGATATCATCGTTACCGTCGGCGGCGGTAGTCCACATGACTGCGGTAAAGGCATCGGTATCGCGGCGACCCACGAAGGCGATCTCTATAGCTATGCCGGGATTGAAACTCTGACCAATCCACTGCCGCCGATCGTCGCGGTGAATACCACTGCCGGTACCGCCAGCGAGGTCACCCGCCACTGTGTGCTGACCAATACCAAAACCAAAGTGAAGTTTGTGATTGTCAGCTGGCGCAACCTGCCGTCGGTCTCCATTAACGATCCGCTGCTGATGCTCGGCAAACCCGCCCCGCTGACCGCAGCGACCGGGATGGACGCCCTGACCCACGCCGTGGAAGCCTATATTTCCAAAGATGCCAACCCGGTTACCGACGCCGCCGCTATCCAGGCTATTCGTCTCATCGCGCGTAACTTGCGCCAGGCCGTAGCGCTGGGCAGCAACCTGAAAGCACGCGAAAACATGGCCTACGCTTCTTTGCTGGCTGGTATGGCCTTTAACAACGCCAACCTTGGCTACGTTCACGCGATGGCGCATCAGCTTGGCGGTCTGTACGACATGCCGCACGGCGTGGCGAATGCCGTACTGCTGCCGCACGTGGCGCGCTATAACCTGCTCGCTAACCCGGAAAAATTTGCCGATATCGCAGAATTTATGGGCGAAAACACTGACGGCCTTTCCACCATGGATGCCGCCGAACTGGCCATTCACGCCATTGCCCGTCTCTCCGCCGACATCGGTATCCCGCAGCATCTGCGCGACCTGGGCGTCAAAGAAGCCGATTTCCCGTACATGGCGGAAATGGCGCTGAAAGACGGCAATGCCTTCTCCAACCCGCGTAAAGGGAACGAGAAAGAAATTGCCGAGATCTTCCGTCAGGCATTCTGATAACCCAGGGGGCGCAATGTCACTTTCATCACCGGGCGTACATCTGTTTTATCACTCACGCTGGCAGGAGTCTCGCGTGCTTGATGAGCTGTGCTGGGGACTGGAAGAGCAAGGCGTCCCTTGCCGGACAATCTGTTGCGACGAACATGACTGCGCACTGACGCTCAGCAAACTGGCGGCCAAAAGTTCGACGCTACGCGTGGGTCTTGGGCTCAACGCTAGCGGCGATATTGCCTTAACCCATGCTCAGTTGCCCGAAGATCGGGCACTGGTCCGTGGGCATACTCACGCCGGGGCTGCCCAGCTCCGCACGCTCGGCGCCAATGCCGGTCAACTGGTTAAAGTTCTTCCCTTCAGCGAGATAAAATAAATGTACCGCATCTATACCCGAACCGGCGATAAAGGCACGACCGCGCTATTTGGCGGCAGTCGTATCGACAAAGACGACATCCGCGTTGAGGCCTATGGCACGGTGGATGAACTGATTTCCCAGCTAGGCGTCTGCTATGCCAGCACGCACCAGGCCGAACTACGCCAGGAGCTGAACGCCATGCAGAAGATGCTGTTTGTACTGGGTGCGGAACTCGCCAGCGATGAGAAAGGACTGACTCGCTTAAAACAGCGTATTGGCGAAGAGGATGTTCAGGCGCTGGAGCAGCTAATTGACCGTAATATGGCGCAAAGCGGCCCGCTCAAAGAGTTTGTTATTCCGGGGAAAAATCTCGCATCGGCACAGCTACACGTTGCGCGAACCCTGACGCGTCGGCTGGAGCGGGTCCTCATCGCGATGAGCAGAACGCTGACGTTACGCGATGAACCCAGGCGTTATATCAACCGACTGTCGGATGCGCTGTTCTCGATGGCGAGAATTGAAGAAACTACTCCAGGTGTTTGCGCTTAAACTGGCTGGCATCAATGTCGTATTGCTTCATTTTGCGCCACAGGGTGGTGCGACCAATGTTCAGCAGCTGCGACATCTCCTGCACGCGCCCACTGGTGACGCGAGCGGCATGGATAATCGCCTCTTTTTCGATAGCGGTAAACGTCAGGCTGGCAGGCAGCAGTGAAGACGCCGTCTCCAGACCCGGACGTTCGGCAAACAGATAATCCGGTAGATTGCTCAGCCGAATATGGCCGTTATCACTGCTGATGGCGATGTTTTCGATAATACTGTTCAATTCAAAGTCATTGCCCGGCCACGAATAGGCCACCAGCTGTGCCAGCGCGTCGTCGTCGATCTTCAGACTGGATGAAAAGCGTTTTTTCAGGCTGTTCAGCCGCGTATAAATCAGCGAGGGAATACTGTTACGCCGCGCCCGCAGCGGTGGGATCACTATCTCAAAAGAGTGCAGCGCATAATACAGCTGGCGGCTAAAGCGGTTTTGCTCCACCAGATTGGCGAGATCAACCGTGGTGGTGGCGATCACTTTGACATCCACCGGGATCAGCCGGCGGGCATCCAGGCGGGTGAGTACCCCCTGCTTAATCACCTGTAACAACGCGGATTGCAGCTCCGGCGCCAGATATTCAATTTTTTCCAGAAACAGCGTGCCGCCGTTCGCCAGTTCAAGACGGCTCAGCCGACCGTTTTCATCATCGGTGGGCGCGCTGCCCATAAAATCCTGCCCCAGCACGCTGTTGGCATACAACTGACAGTTCACGGCAATATATGGTCCGCTGGCACGCTCGCTTTCGTTGTGAATAGCCTGACTCAGCAGCTCTTTACCAACACCCTCTTCTCCACACAGCAGGATCGGGAAACTTCCTCTCGCCGCCTGGCGCCCAAAATGGATCAAGCGGCGGGTTTCAGGATCGTCTGTCGACATCTGCTCAAAGGTGTGGCTCACCTTGCCGAGCTGGCTGGTCATCAACTGGCGCATTTGCTCCACCGGATGCAGCAGCAGGATAAAGCTGTTGCCCTGCTCCTCAACAATCGGTTTCAGGGTAATGACGGCATCAACAAATTGATGCTGGCTTTCAAAAGTGACTTCAACGTGGTTCAGACCGCGGGCATGTTTGATCGCCCGGCGCAGCAGCATGGGTAGATTGAGCAGGTCGTGAATGTTTTTCCCCTGACTGGCCTGCGCGTCAAGATGCAAAAGCAGCGCCGCGCGCGCATTGAGGAACTGCAAAACGCCCTGTTCGTTCCAGGCCATTACGCCATCATCCATGCTCTCCAGCAGGCCGTACATTTGGTTCAAATGTCGATTAGATTCAGCCAGCAGGCTGTCGGTCAGCAAAGAGTTGCCGACTTCTCTGGCAATCGCCAGCGTCAGGGATAAATCAGAAACGCACTCATGTTCCACCAGACAGCACAGCGAGATGGAGCCGAACAGTCGACCATGGTTATCGAAGACCGGCGTCGAGCAGAACGACCAGGGATGCAGCGCCTGTTTAAAGTGCTGATCGCCAGAAGTTTTTGTCGGCTGCCCCGGCATCGTCGCCAGAGAAAGCGCACAGCTGCCAATAATGCTTTCGGCACAGTAACTGCCGTCGCGAAACCCAAGCTCCGCCAGCTGTTCAACCGTCTGCGGATCGCCGCAACGGCTGAGAATACAGGCTGACTCATCCAGAGTCAGCAGCGCGCACGGACGGCCATCCATAAACTCCCAGGCATCTTCCAGCGCGGCCTGGGCAATCGTCAGCAGCGCCGTCTTGCGACGACAAATCGACTCAAAGGTCAGCCCTTGCGCCTGATGCGGCGCCTGCCAGGTTTCCCGCTGCATAAACTTGCTGCAACGATGCCATGACTGGGCAATGACCGAAGAGACTTCCTTCCCGATGCTATGCGTGTGCGCCGTCATATCCCTTTCCGCTGTTTAACCATAGACAACCCCTCCGGCAGAGACTGTCAGAGGGGGAGAAGATGCCGGATAAAAACCTACCGACGACTGATTAACGCGCCAGCCACTGCTGTCCCAGCAGGTCTGCCGTCAAAATAGCGGCATGTACGCTTTCAGGCGTTACCGGGAACGGCATATTGTGGATGGTTTCACCTTCTGCACAGGTCGCTTTTGCTACGGCCATGATCTTGCCGTCAACGTCTTCTTTCACGCCCATTTCCGCTAACGTTACCGGCAGGCCTACTTTCTGACAGAAATTCAGCACGGTTTCGATCTCTTCCATCGGGCTGTTTTGCAACACCAGCTGCGCCAGCGTACCAAAGGCGACTTTTTCACCGTGGTACAAATGGTGGCACTCTTCCAGAATCGTAAAGCCGTTGTGGATCGCATGCGCCCCTGCAAGACCGCTGCTTTCAAAGCCGATGCCGCTGAGGTAAGTGTTAGCTTCGACAATACGCTCCAGCGCATCGGTCACCACGCCAGCCTGCGCGGCAAAGCGTGCCTTCTCGCCTTCCGCCAGCAGGGTATCATAGCACAGGCGCGCCAGGCTCAGCGCCGCCACGGTGGACTGTCCGCCCGCCATGCTGGTCGCTCTGGCGTCATAACAGGCTTTCGCTTCAAACCAGGTCGAGAGCGCATCGCCCATCCCGGCCACCAGCAGACGTACCGGCGCTTTAGCAATGATTGCGGTATCCATCACCACCATATCCGGGTTTTTCGGGTAGATCAGATACTCTTCAAACTCACCGGCTTCGGTATAGATTACGGACAGCGCACTGGTTGGCGCATCGGTAGACGCGATAGTCGGGATCACCACCACCGGCAGCTTCTGGTAGTAGCCAATCGCTTTGGCGGTATCCAGCGTTTTCCCGCCGCCAATCCCAACCACACCGCGGCAACCGTGCTGTTTCAAAATGGCAATCAGACGATTAATTTCAGCATGGCTGCATTCGCCGTTGAAGCGTTCCGCGTGGCAGCTAATGTCGTGGTTGTGCAGGCCGTTGAGTACTTTCTCTCCCGCCAGCTTCATCACGAAGTCATCCGCGATCACGAAAAAGCTGTCCGCCAGATTTTTAGCGTATTGACCAAACAAGGTGGAAGCGTCAGGACCCTGGAGATATTTGGCTGGAGATTGAATAACTTTTAGCATTCCTTTCATCCTCAAATAAGTACATGTTTTTACATGGTGAGCCCTGGCGTTAACCTGTTTGGCCTGATGCTGATGGCGAAAACGGGAGGTACCGGAGCGATGCAATAACTGTATGGCGAGGCGTGCACAAAAAGATCTTTCGTCTTTTTGTTCTGATATGAAACAGATAAAAACGGAGTACGTTTCATATTGGAACGCTTATCCATAAAAAATATAAGGTTTGCGATCCTGATCCGTTCATTTACCGCCAAATATCCAGCACACATGAATCTCACTTTCTCTTTTACCCACTCGCTTGTCTTAAAATCCGCACAAAAAGGCTGACGGTGCCGGATAACCAGCGCCGTTCGCCGGTGAAAAAAGTCGAGCGAGCTCGCATTGTGATCGTTCCTTGCTTTTTTCAGTTTCATTTCGGAACAAAAAACAACAATCACGTTCCGTAATGAAACTCATTTTAAGGTTGTTTTTTTCCGCGCTGACTTCGCCAGAATCTCTTCATCGCCTCCGCACCATGACCTAAGCATTCGGGGGTTTGTCTTTCACTCAACCTCGAGGAGCCGTTATGTCTCAATTCTTTTTTAATCAACGCCCCCATCTCGTGAGCGATGTCATCGACGGTACGATTATCGCCAGCCCGTGGAATAACCTGGCGCGTCTGGAAAGCGATCCGGCCATTCGTATCGTAGTCCGTCGTGATCTCGATAAAAATAACGTGTCGGTCATTTCCGGCGGCGGTTCGGGACACGAACCCGCGCACGTTGGATTTATCGGTAAAGGCATGCTAACCGCTGCGGTCTGCGGCGACGTTTTCGCCTCCCCGAGCGTGGATGCGGTACTGACCGCCATTCAGGCGGTAACCGGTGAAGCGGGCTGTTTGTTGATCGTGAAAAATTACACCGGTGACCGTCTTAATTTCGGTCTCGCCGCCGAGAAAGCGCGTCGCCTTGGCTATAACGTTGAAATGCTGATTGTTGGCGACGACATCTCTCTGCCGGATAACAAACACCCACGCGGCATTGCGGGAACCATCCTGGTGCATAAAATCGCGGGTTACTTTGCCGAACGCGGCTACAACCTCGCCACCGTTCTGCGTGAAGCGCAGTACGCAGCCCACAACACCTTCAGCCTGGGCGTTGCGCTTTCCAGTTGTCATCTGCCGCAAGAAACCGACGCGACCCCGCGTCATCATCCGGGTCACGCGGAGCTAGGGATGGGCATTCACGGCGAGCCAGGTGCTTCGGTTATCGACACTCAGAACAGTGCGCAGGTGGTGAACCTGATGGTGGATAAACTGCTGGCCGCCCTGCCTGAAACCGGCCGTCTGGCGGTGATGATTAACAATCTTGGCGGTGTTTCTGTTGCCGAAATGGCCATCATTACCCGCGAGCTGGCCAGCAGCCCGCTGCACTCGCGTATCGACTGGCTGATTGGCCCGGCCTCGCTGGTCACCGCGCTGGATATGAAAGGCTTTTCTCTCACGGCCATCGTGCTGGAAGAGAGCATCGAAAAAGCGCTCCTCACCGAAGTGGAAACCAGCAACTGGCCGACGCCGGTCCCACCGCGTGAAATCAGTTGTGTTCCGTCATCTCAGCGTAGCGCACGCGTGGAATTCCATCCCTCGGCAAACGCCCTGGTGGCCGGGATTGTGGAGCTTGTCACCGCAACCCTTTCCGATCTGGAGTCCCATCTTAATGCGCTGGATGCCAAAGTCGGCGATGGCGATACCGGTTCAACCTTTGCCGCTGGCGCACGCGAAATTGCCAGCCTGCTGCATCGCCAGCAGTTGCCGCTGGATAACCTTGCTACGCTGTTCGCGTTGATTGGCGAACGCCTGACCGTGGTGATGGGCGGTTCCAGCGGTGTGCTGATATCGATCTTCTTTACCTCAGCCGGACAAAAACTGGAACAGGGAGCAAATATTGTCGAAGCATTAAATACGGGCCTGGCGCAGATGAAGTTCTACGGCGGCGCAGACGAAGGCGATCGCACCATGATTGACGCGCTGCAACCGGCCCTGACTTCACTGCTCGCGCAGCCGCAAAATTTGCAGGCCGCATTCGACGCCGCGCAAGCGGGAGCCGAACGAACCTGTTTGTCGAGTAAAGCCAATGCCGGTCGCGCATCGTATCTGAGCAGCGAAAGTCTGCTCGGCAATATGGACCCCGGCGCACACGCCGTCGCGATGGTGTTTAAAGCGCTGGCGGAGAGTGAATTGAGCTAAGCCATAAATGCCTGATGCGCTTCGCTTATCAGGCCTACGAGTACAAACCTATGTAGGCCGGATAAGGCGTTTACGCCGCCATCCGGCAGAACGTTAACGATAAACGCGGATCCCGCCCTCTACGCCACGGCTAAACAGTACCTGCCAAAGCTCGATATCTCTGGCGCGGAAAGCCCCGGCGCAGGCGCATAAATAGTAATTAAACATTCTTCTGAAGGTGGCGGAATAACGTGACGACAGCTCCGGCCAGGCCTGATTAAAGCGCTCGTGCCAGGCCATCAGCGTTTTATCGTAATCGCTGCCAAAGTTATGCCAGTCCTCCATCACAAACCGTGATTCGCTGGCCTCGGCAATATGGGAAATCGACGGTAAGCAACCGTTCGGGAAAATGTATTTGTTGATCCATGGATCGACGCTCATCCCTTTTTTATTGCTACCGATGGTATGCAGCAGGAAGAGCCCGTCCGGTTTTAAACAACGGTCGGCGATGCTGAAATAGGTATCGTAGTTTTTCGGCCCGACGTGTTCAAACATCCCCACGGAGACAATGCGATCGTAGTGTTTATCAAGGTCGCGATAATCCTGCAGCAGAATGTTAACGTCCAGACCTTCACAGCGCTGCTGCGCCATTTTCTGCTGCTCTTTGGAAATGGTAACGCCTTCTACCACCGCGCCATAATGACGTGCCGCATACTCCGCCAGCCCGCCCCAGCCACAACCGATATCGAGTAAACGCATACCCGGTTTAAGCTGCAGCTTCTCGCAGATCATTTTTAATTTGGCATTTTGCGCATCTTCTAATGTGGTCGCATCTTTCCAGTAACCACAGGAATATTGCATATGCGGATCAAGCATCAGCGCAAAGAGATCGTTACCAATATCATAATGTTCTTTGCCGACTATCCATGCCCGGCTCCGCGACTGCAAATTAAACAGGCGCGCACAGGCAATGCGTAAAATATCTTTCAGATTTCCCGGCATCTGCTGGTCGAGTTTTGCTTTGAGGATTTTGCAGAACAGAATATCGAGCCGCTCACAGTCCCACCAGCCTTCCATATAGCTTTCACCAAGTCCTAATGAGCCTTGTTGCAATACCCGTTTAAAGAAACCGGTGTGATGAAGTTGAATGTCCCACGCTCGCGAGCCATTAATTCTGATATCCGCTTGCGAAAGCAGCTCTTTTCCCATTCGGGTCCAGTTATCATTTATTTCATTGACGATCACAGCATCTGAACAAAGCGAATTCATGGTATTTACCAAAAGTGGGCTAAAAATTCTTACACAAGATTATTATGGAAAAAAGGGTGTATGTATTATGATCTGCGGACAAGATCTATCGAGTAGCAGACACATCATCGGGATCATTGACGATTCATTTATGGAAACTCTCGCGCAAAAGCAGTGGAACTTCTACCCGGATAACTCCATGACGGAACTGCCGCAGGACGTGTACTTTCGCTCTTATGTCCTGGAAGCTAACCATCATGTTCCACAGCATTCACACTCTTTTATACAGTTTCATTTCGCCCGTAAAGGCAGTATGCGTATTGATGTTGCCGGCAAGTGCTGGATAATTCCGGCACATTATGGCATCTGGATCCCGAATAATACGGAGCATACGGTTTGGGCACTGGATGATGTGTATTTAGAAAATCTGGATATTAATCCGGGCTTTCTTGAAGAGAGCATTAATGAATGTAAAGTGGTGGCAATCAGTGATTTCGCCAGAGAGTTTATTCATTACGCCACGAATTCAATTTCAGGCCATTATGATAGCCAGTCAAAAGAGGGCAAGCTGGTCAGCGTCCTGGTCGACATTATTCTGCAGCTCCCGGAAGTCGCTTTTGTATTACCCTGGCCGCAGGATCGCGAATTAAACAAAGTTTGCCGAACCATACAAGAATCTCCCGCACTGGAGCATTCGGTTGAATACTGGTCGCAGCATCTGGGTATGTCTGCCCGTACCTTTTCACGCCATTTCAAAAAAGAAACCGGATTGCCTTTCAGCGTCTGGAAGCAAAAAATGCGTATTCTGGAATCCGTATTAATGCTGAAGAAAAATAAAAGCGTAACCGCCGTGGCGCTCGACGTGGGGTATTCAAGCACCGCGGCATTTAGCTACGCATTCCGCCAGGCGTTTGGCGTTCCGCCGTCTAATTACTGATTAACGGCGCTGATGCCAGTAAGCCGCTGCGCGAACCCGTTGCTGATCGAACGCCTCGGTTTCAAAGCGAGCACTCAGGTTTTTGACCACCTTCCCTTCGCCAGTGATCCAGATGTAATAATCGTCTGCTGGCACGCTTAGCCGCGATAAGTGTTCATTCACCGCCTGCTCGTCATGACCGATAAACCACTGAATAGTAAACCCGTCGAGGTGGGCAAAATAGTCCTGGTATGCTGCATCTTGCACGCTGACCAGCGCCGTGACGTGCGGACGTACCGCTAAACGACTGAGCGACTCCAGGCGTCGGCGCAGCGCGGGCATTCCCGATTCATCACACACATAAACCTGATACGCATAATCCTCTGGCACCACCAAAGAACCGCGCGGTCCGCCAATTGTCAGCTTGTCCCCCTCACGGGCATTCATCGCCCACGTACTTGCCACGCCACCGTCATGGATATAAAAATCCAGCGCCAGCTCATGGCGCGCTTCGTCATACAACGGCGTGTAATCACGGGATAACGGACGTACGCCGTCAGCCCAGACAATGCCTTCATCGGTGACGACAGGCGGCACAAAATGGCTGCCCGGTTCAGGGAAAAAGACCTTGGTATGGTCGTCAAACCCGTGTGAGCTAAAACCGTCCAGAGCGTCCCCGCCCAGTACAATGCGCTGAAAGCCCGCGCTAATACGTTCTACGCGCAGGACGGTAAGTTCCCGAAAGCGCAGTTCATTACGAACGCGCTGGGGGTAGCGTGAGGTGTTTTTTGTCATTTTTTTCGCCTTGTGAAGATAATACGATATATCTAAATACATTTTTAAATGATAATGATTGCTAATCAAGAGGATTGCAAGCACTTTTTTGATATAGTCACCGTCAGATTAGACTGACAGCACCAACCAATAAAAACTGTTAATAATCACCATATTAAACAAAATATAATTTGTAGACTTGCAAGATGACAATTTTTAGATATAAATTAGATATATCTAAACAACATCAGGAGACGATGATGCAAAACCATCATGAAGGTTGCTGCAAACATACTGAGCACCAACACGAAGGCTGCTGCAAGGGTGAAGGACATCACCACGAAGGCCGCCACAACGAGCACCATGCAGGTTGCTGCAAAGGTGAAGAACATCGCCATGAAGGCTGTAACAAAGAACATCACCACGAACAGGGTTGTGGGCACCGTCGCGGGGGCGGTGGTCGTCGCCAACGCTTCTTCGGTCACGGAGAATTACGCCTGGTCATTCTGGATATCCTGACCCGCGACGCCAGCCACGGCTATGAGCTGATTAAAGCAATTGAAACCCTGACTCAGGGTAACTATACCCCGAGTCCGGGCGTTATCTATCCGACGCTGGATTTCTTGCAGGATCAGGCACTGATCACCATCAGCGACGAGGAAGGTGGGCGTAAACAGATTGCGATCACGACTCAGGGTCAGCAATGGCTGGATGAAAACCGTGAGCATCTGGAACATATCCACGAACGTATTAAAGCCCGCTGCGTGGGTTTTGAATTACGCAAGAATCCGCAGATGAAACGCGCGCTGGAAAACTTCAAAGCCGTGCTGGACCTACGGGTTAATCATGGTGATACCAGCGATGCGCAGATCAAAAAAATCATCGGTATTATCGATCGCGCTGCGCTGGATATTACTCAGCTGGATTAATTTACACTGCAGGCGGGACCCGTTTGCCCGCCGTTCCGCCTGTAGGGTTTATATTAATGTAGCACCGTGACAGCATCTTCCAGTCGACCAGCGCGATGCTTCACCATCGCAGAAATCTGGGCGCTCTCTTCAACCAGTTCGGCGTTTTTCTGCGTAATATTGCTCAGTTCATTCACTGCCCGAGTCAGGCTGGAAAGGCCATCTGACTGCTCCAGCGTTGAGTGGCTGATTTGGGCGATCAGCTGAGTGACGTTTTGCACCTGCGCCACAATATCGTCCATCGTGCGCCCTGCAGCGTGAACCTGATCGGAGCCGGACTGCACTTTATCGGCGCTGGCATCAATCAGCTTGCGGATATCATTGGCCGCACTGGCGCTGCGACTGGCAAGATGACGCACTTCTCCCGCCACCACGGCGAACCCTTTCCCTTGCTCACCTGCCCGTGCAGCTTCAACGGCGGCGTTCAAAGCCAGAATGTTGGTCTGGAAAGCAATATCGTTAATCAGCGTCGTAATGGTGCCGATCCTCTGGGTGCTGTTGGCGATATCGTCCATGGTTTTGATGACGGTATCCATCGCCTCACCGCCGTGCGTTGCCGCGCTGCTGGCGGCGATGGAGAGTTTATCGGCTGCGGCGGCGGTCTCAGAGTTTTGTTTTACCGATGCCGCCATCTGATTCATGGTGGTCACCGTTTCCTGCACATTCTCTACGGTCTGCTGCGTATGCTTGTTTAAATCATCACTGCCTTTCGCCAGCGTTTCACTGTCGCTGCGTACACAACTCACCTGGCTGGAGACATCATGGATGAGCCAACGGCACATTAGCCCCAGTTGCCCGACCGCTCGCAGCATCAGGCCCAGCTCATCACTGCGGTTAAGATGCGACACGCTGTTCCGCTCACCGGTCGCCACTTTAAGCGCCTGACGGGCGACATTCTCAATAGGACGCACAATCTGCCATTCGAAAATAGCCGTTCCTAAAAGCATCACCAACACGCTCGTCAGCAGTAACGGCCATTCGGCGCCCATTTGCTGCAATGCGGCCGCCAGTAAAATAAACATAAACGCCATTACGCTGCGCACTCGCCAGCGAATCGGCAGCGCCGGGAATTTGCCCAACCAGCCTTTGCGTACCACCAGGCCTTTATGAATTCGTCGATTGCAACGCCCTTCATTCAGCGCTTTATATAAAGGCTCTACCGCCGCAATCTCCTCGTCAGTTGCCCGGGTACGGATCGACATATACCCGGTTACACGCCCTTCCCGCACCATCGGCACCGCATTGGCCCTTACCCAGTAGTGATCGCCATTCTTACGCCGGTTTTTCACAATCCCGCTCCATGGCTCACCCTGCTTCAGGGTGTACCACATATCCGCAAACGCCGCTTTTGGCATGTCCGGATGACGAACCAGGTTGTGCGGTTTTTCGAGCAATTCATTTAGTTGATAGCCACTGACCTGGACAAAGGTATCGTTCGCATGGGTGATATAGCTTTGTAAATCGGTAGTCGACATGAGGGTGATATCATCATCCAGCGGTGTATTTTGCTGACTAACGTAGGGATGAGAAGACATGATTGCGTCCTGTGCAGGTTATCTGGTTGTTAACTCTTTCGGCTTATGTTATTTCGGCGATAATTTTTTTATCTTTAGTTGTTAAATTTGATTTAGATCGCAATTTGCGATTAAACCTCAAAATTTGTACGCATTCTAATCCATTGATTTAAAATACTTTCAATCAGAAACTATTCAATTTCACTTCTACCAATGCACCGTCACAGGGCGAATATTGCTCATTTTTAGCGCAAAAAAGGGGTTTTCCGATCTGTTTTCTCAGTCTGAACATGGGCAAAATGCCAGCAAATGTTAAAGACTGGCATTAAATGTTGCGCAAATAAGATGTTTCCTGGTGTTTATCCCGATTTTTGCTAAGCGCGCCGGAATGGCGCAATCCCTGCAATACTTAAATCAGTATCATGTGATACGCGAGCTCCGGGAGCATATTTTGAACAGGTTACCTTCCAGCGCATCGGCCCTGGCCTGCAGCGCACACGCACTGAATCTCATCGAAAAGCGCACGCTTGATCATGAGGAAATGAAATCACTAAACCGAGAGGTGATTGAATACTTCAAGGAGCATGTCAATCCGGGGTTCTTAGAGTATCGAAAATCTGTAACAGCAGGCGGGGATTACGGAGCCGTAGAGTGGCAAGCGGGAAGCCTGAATACGCTTGTCGACACCCAGGGGCAGGAGTTCGTCGATTGCCTGGGTGGTTTTGGAATTTTCAACGTGGGGCACCGTAATCCAGTCGTGGTTTCCGCCGTACAGAATCAACTCGCGAAACAACCTCTGCATAGCCAGGAGCTACTCGACCCTCTGCGGGCCATGCTGGCAAAAACCCTCGCCGCACTGGCCCCAGGTAAGCTGAAATACAGTTTTTTCTGTAACAGCGGGACCGAGTCGGTTGAAGCCGCTCTGAAGCTGGCGAAAGCGTATCAATCACCGCGCGGTAAATTTACGTTTATTGCCACCAGCGGCGCATTCCACGGTAAATCGCTGGGCGCGCTTTCCGCCACGGCTAAATCCACCTTCCGCAAACCCTTTATGCCGCTGCTGCCGGGTTTCCGCCATGTACCGTTTGGCGATATTAACGCGATGCGCACCGTGCTCAGCGAGTGTAAAAAAACCGGTGACGACGTCGCTGCCGTGATCCTCGAACCGATCCAGGGTGAAGGGGGCGTGATCCTGCCGCCGCAAGGGTATTTAACCGCCGTTCGTAAACTTTGCGATGAGTTTGGCGCGCTAATGATCCTTGACGAAGTGCAGACCGGCATGGGTCGTACTGGCAAAATGTTCGCCTGCGAACACGAAAACGTGCAGCCCGACATTATGTGCCTGGCTAAAGCGCTGGGCGGCGGCGTGATGCCCATTGGCGCAACCATTGCCACCGAAGAGGTATTCTCCGTCCTGTTCGACAATCCTTTCCTGCATACCACCACGTTTGGCGGCAACCCGCTTGCTTGCGCGGCTGCGCTGGCCACCATTAACGTCCTGCTGGAGCAAAATTTACCGGCTCAGGCGGAGCAGAAAGGCGATATGTTGCTGGATGGTTTCCGCCAGCTTGCGCGGGAATACCCGGACCTGGTACATGATGTACGCGGTAAGGGCATGCTGATGGCGATTGAGTTTGTTGATAATGAAATCGGCTACAACTTTGCCAGTGAGATGTTCCGCCAGCGGGTGCTGGTAGCCGGCACGCTGAACAATGCAAAGACGATCCGTATCGAACCGCCGTTGACGTTAACGATCGAGCAATGCGATCTGGTATTGCGAGCAACGCGCAAAGCCCTGGCAGCATTACGGGTGAGCGTGGAGCAGGTGTAACAACCTTACCCGGCCTATAAAAGACACCCTTTTGTAGGCCGGATAAGGCGTAGCCGCCATCCGGCAATTAGCCTAACTCAAACAATCCGCACACCCACTGGCATCACCCGTTCTGGCGTTAACAGCACGCTTTCGCTGCCATCATCCGTCTCAGCGCACAGCAGCATACACTCAGATGTTTCACCGCGCATTTTGGCCTTTTGCAGGTTACACAGCACCACTACCGTTTTCCCCATTAGCTCCTCTTCGCTGTAATAAGGAACCAGGCTGGTCACGGTTTGCAGCGTACGCTCTCCAACATCTACCTGTACGATATACAGCTTATCGGCATTGTCATGGCGCTTTACCTGTGCGATTTTTCCAACACGTATTTCCATTCGGGCAAAATCAGCAAATGCGACGATATCCATTGTTTTCTCCTCTGGTAAAATTTTACTAAATACTAGCAAAATATTTTCCAGGCATTGTTCTCAAAAGCGGGAAAATGACGTACTCATCACACTCTGAAAGCCCGGTTTTACCCCGAGCATGTCAATTAAACATGCTTTTTTTACTGAAAACAGATGAATAGATAAGCACTTCATTTACAATGCGCAGGTAACTCAGGGAAAAGGTAAACATGGCAACACTTAAAGACATCGCAATCGAAGCTGGCGTGTCCCTGGCGACAGTGTCCCGGGTTTTAAACGATGACCCCACGCTGAATGTAAAAGAAGAGACTAAGCATCGCATTCTGGAGATCGCGGAAAAGCTGGAGTACAAAACCAGCAGCGCCCGTAAGAACCAGACCAATGCGCTCGGCCCCCAGCATATTCTGGCGCTCTACAGCTATCAGCAGGATTTGGAAATCAACGATCCTTACTACCTCGCGATCCGCCATGGGATTGAAACCCAGTGTGAGAAACTCGGGATCGAACTGACCAACTGCTATGAGCACAGTGGACTGCCGGAGAGCAAACACATTACCGGCATTCTTATTGTCGGCAAGCCTTCTCCCGCTCTGCGCGAGGCGGCAACAGCGCTTACCGACAACATCTGCTTTATCGATTTCCATGAACCCGGCAGCGAATATGACGCCGTCGATATCGATCTGGCCCGCATCAGCAAAGAGAGCATCGACTTTTTCATTGCCCAGGGCGTCACCCGCATTGGCTTCATCGGTGGTGAAGACCAGCCGGGCAAGGCCGATATCCGCGAAGCCGCGTTTGTCGAATACGGTCGTCTGCAGCAGGTCGTTTCTGAACAGGACATCTATCGCGGCGGTTTCTCCAGTTCATCAGGCTATGAACTGGCTAAAGAAATGCTGGCAAAACCCGACTATCCCAGCGCCCTGTTTGTGGCTTCAGATTCGATTGCTATTGGCGTTCTGCGCGCCATCCACGAGCGTGGTCTGAACATTCCACAGGATATTTCGCTGATAAGCGTTAATGATATTCCAACGGCGCGTTTCACCTTTCCTCCGCTTTCCACCGTTCGCATTCATTCTGAAATGATGGGCAGTCAGGGCGTCAACCTGCTGTTCGAGAAAGCCCGCGACGGGCGTGCGCTTCCCCTGCTGGTTTTTGTTCCCAGCAAGCTGAAACTGCGCGGCACCACCCGCTAAAATCCCCCGTTAACCCGCCCGGTTTCTTCTGATGCCGGGCGCGCATTGTCATGCATTCTTTTCTGCGTCCGAATTATTTTCGTGATCCAGTTAAAGTAAATCACTTCATCCGCTATATTTTAGTAAAACTTTTACTAAAATCACCATCAATTACACTTACTCACCATTACAATGAATGGTTCCGATTTTTCTCCACCGGGAGGCCTTATGAATCGCTGGGAAAACATTCAGCTCACCCACGAAAATCGACTGGCGCCACGCGCATATTTTTTCTCTTATGACTCCGTTGCGCAGGCTCGCTCGTTTGCCCGCGAAACCAGCAGCCTCTTTCAGCTGTTAAGCGGTCAGTGGAATTTTCAGTTCTTTGAGCATCCGCTACAGGTGCCGGAAGCCTTTACGTCGCAGTTTATGAACGACTGGGGCAGCATCACCGTCCCAGGCATGTGGCATATGGAAGGACACGGTAAGCTGCAGTATACCGACGAAGGTTTTCCTTTCCCGATTGACGTCCCCTACGTTCCGACCAATAACCCCACCGGAGCCTACCAGCGCATTTTCTCCCTCAGCGAAGGCTGGCAGGGCAAACAGACGCTGATAAAGTTTGATGGCGTAGAAACCTACTTCGAAGTTTACGTGAATGGTCAGTACGTTGGCTTCAGCAAAGGCAGCCGCCTGACGGCCGAATTTGATATCAGCGCAATGGTGCGCACCGGTGACAACCTGCTGTGCGTTCGCGTAATGCAATGGGCTGATTCCACCTACGTTGAAGACCAGGACATGTGGTGGTCGGCGGGAATTTTCCGCGACGTCTATCTGGTAGGCAAACAGGCGACCCATATTCAGGATTTTACCGTTCGCACCGAGTTCGATGATGACTATCGCGACGCCACCCTCTCTTGCGACATTGCGCTGGAAAACCTGGCCGCCACGCCGGCGATAGCGTCGCTCGAATACACCTTGTTTGACGCTGAGCAGGCGCTGCATAGCGGCGTGATTAATACCCTGAAGGTGGATAAACAAACGCATACCGCGTTTAATTTCAAGGTCAGCGCGCCGCAGCAGTGGTCGGCGGAATCGCCGTATCTCTACCATCTGGTGATGACGCTGAAAGATGCCAGCGGCAACATCCTTGAAGTCGTGCCACAGCGCGTCGGATTCCGCGATATTAAAGTTCGCGACGGTCTGTTTTACATCAATAATCGCTACGTGATGCTGCATGGCGTTAACCGCCACGATAACGATCATCTTAAGGGCCGCGCGGTCGGTATGGATCGCGTTGAAAAAGATCTGCTGTTAATGAAGCAGCACAATATCAACTCCGTACGCACCGCCCATTACCCGAACGATCCGCGCTTCTATGAATTGTGCGATATCTACGGTCTGTTCGTGATGGCCGAAACCGACGTTGAATCTCACGGCTTCGCTAATATCGGCGATATCAGCCGGATAACCGACGATCCGCTATGGGAAAATGTCTACGTTGAGCGCATCGTGCGCCACGTCCATGCGCAGAAAAACCACCCGTCGATCGTCATCTGGTCACTCGGCAACGAATCCGGATACGGCTGTAACATCCGCGCCATGTATCACGCTGCAAAAGCGCTGGATGACACGCGTTTGATCCATTACGAAGAAGATCGTGACGCCGAAGTGGTGGATATCATCTCCACCATGTACACCCGCGTGCCGCTGATGAATGAGTTTGGTGAATATCCGCATCCTAAGCCACGCATCATCTGCGAGTATGCGCACGCCATGGGTAACGGTCCCGGCGGGCTAACGGAATATCAGAACGTCTTCTATCAGCATGATTGCATTCAGGGGCACTATGTCTGGGAGTGGTGCGATCACGGGATTCAGGCCAAAGATGACGACGGCAACGTCTGGTACAACTATGGCGGCGACTACGGCGACTATCCGAACAACTACAACTTCTGCCTTGATGGCCTGATTTATTCCGATCAAACCCCAGGACCAGGACTGCAAGAGTACAAGCAGGTAATTGCGCCAGTGAAAGTACGCGCACAGGATCTGGCTCGCGGCGAACTGCGGGTAGAAAACAAACTGTGGTTCACCACGCTTGACGACTACACCTTGCATATTGAGGTTCGCGCCGAAGGAGATACGCTCTCTGTTCAGCAGATAAAACTACGTGACGTTCCTCCCAACAGCGATGCGCTCCTGCAATGCGCACTGCCGGAGCTGGATGCGCGCGAAGCGTTCCTTAACGTCAGTGTGACGAAAGATTCCCGCACGCTATACAGCGAAGCCGGGCATCACATCGCGACGTATCAGTTTCCACTGAAAGCCAGAACGGCGGCTACCGTACCGTTTAGTCTGCAAAATTCCACCCCTCTGACGCTGGAAGACAGCCGCCAGAGCTGCACCGTTCGCGGTTATAACTTCCATCTGACCTTCTCAAAGCTGACCGGTAAGCCGATCGCCTGGAACGTCAATGGCGAAGAGCTGATTACCCGCGAGCCGAAGATTAATTTCTTCAAACCGACCATTGATAACCACAAGCAAGAGTTCGAAGGCCTCTGGCAGCCGAATCATTTACAGATTATGCAGGAGCATCTGCGCGAGTTTACCCTTGAGCAAACCGATGATGCGCTGCTGATAACCAGCCAGACCATTATCGCCCCGCCGGTATTCGATTTCGGTATGCGCTGCACCTATCGCTGGCGCATTGCCGCGGACGGTCAGTTGAACGTAGAGCTTTCCGGCCAGCCTTACGGAGAGTATCGGGACATCATTCCGTGCATCGGCTTCACGATGGGCATCAACGGTGATTTGGGCCAGGTGGCATATTACGGACGTGGTCCCGGTGAAAACTATGCCGATAGCCAGCAGGCCAACATCATCGACATCTGGCGCAGCAGCGTGGATGAGATGTTCGAAAATTATCCGTTCCCGCAAAACAACGGCAATCGTCAGGACGTGCGCTGGGCAACGCTAACCAACCGCCACGGCAACGGTCTTCTGGTGGTTGGGCAGCGCCCTGTCAACCTGAGCGCCTGGCGCTATACGCCAGAAAATATCTTCGCCGCACAGCACTGCAACGCGCTACAGCGTAGCGATGACATCACCCTGAATCTGGACCACCAGTTGTTGGGATTAGGTTCCAATTCGTGGGGAAGTGAGGTGCTCGATTCCTGGCGCGTCTGGTTTACATCATTCAGCTACGGCTTCACGTTGTTGCCGTTTTCCGGCAGCGAGTCTGGCGCTCAAACCACCGCCAACCGCGCCTTTGGCACCGGATTCTTTTCCACGAATTTGCACAGCGAGAATACAAAATGAGGATCATCGACAACTTAGAGCAGTTCCAGCAACGCTATGCTTCGGGTCGGAAATGGCAACGCTGTGTCGAGGCTATTGAAAATATTGACAATATTCAGCCAGGCGTCGCCCACTCGATCGGTGATTCCCTGAGCTACCGCGTGGAAACAGACTCCGCGACCGATGCGCTGTTTACCGGCCACCGTCGTTATTTTGAGATCCATTACTATCTGCAAGGACAGCAAAAAATAGAGTATGCCGCCAAAGAGGATCTCCAGGTGGTTGAATACTATCGCGATGAAACCGATCGCGAATATCTGAAAGGTTGTGGAAAAACCGTAGAAGTGCACGAAGGACAAATGGTTATTTGTGACAACCATGAGGCCTATCGTTTTATTTGTAATAACGCAGTGAAAAAAGTCGTACTCAAAGTCACCATCGAAGATGGTTATTTTCATAATAAATAAAAACACAGGCGGCGCCGACGTTGCGCCGCCAGTACCCTATAATAATCAGGAATCGGAGATGTGCTATGTCTGATACCAAACGCAATACCATCGGCAAGTTCGGCTTACTTTCACTCACTTTTGCCGCGGTTTATAGTTTTAATAACGTAATCAATAATAATATTGAGCTTGGTCTGGCATCCGCACCGATGTTTTTCCTCGCGACGATTTTCTACTTTATTCCATTCTGTTTAATCATCGCCGAATTTGTTTCGCTGAATAAAAACTCCGAAGCCGGTGTCTACGCATGGGTAAAAAGTTCGCTGGGCGGACGTTGGGCATTTATTACCGCCTACACCTACTGGTTCGTTAATCTGTTCTTTTTTACCTCGCTTTTGCCCCGCGTTATCGCCTACGCCTCATATGCTTTTTTAGGCTACGAATACATTCTGACGCCGTTCGCGACTACTGTGTTAAGTATGGTGCTGTTTGCCTTCTCCACCTGGGTTTCGACCAACGGCGCAAAAATGTTAGGACCAATTACCTCAGTCACCTCCACGTTGATGCTGCTGCTGACGCTATCCTATATCTTACTGGCGGGTACTGCACTGGTTGGCGGCGTACAGCCTGCTGACCCTATCACCGTAGACGCAATGATCCCGAATTTTAACTGGGCCTTCCTGGGTATCACCACCTGGATCTTTATGGCGGCAGGCGGCGCAGAGTCGGTGGCGGTGTACGTCAACGACGTCAAGGGTGGTTCCAAATCATTCGTGAAGGTCATTATCATTGCCGGGATTTTTATCGGCGTGCTCTATTCCATCTCCTCGGTGCTGATCAACGTCTTTGTCAGCAGCAAAGAGCTGAAGTTTACCGGTGGTTCGGTGCAGGTATTCCACGGCCTGGCGGCATATTTCGGCCTGCCGGAACTGGTCGTGAACCGCTTTGTCGGCCTGGTCTCCTTTACCGCGATGTTCGGCTCTCTGCTGATGTGGACCGCCACGCCGGTGAAGATCTTCTTCTCTGAAATTCCGGCGGGTATTTTCGGTAAAAAAACCGTCGAACTGAATGAAAATGGCGTTCCGGCCCGCGCAGCGTGGATCCAGTTCCTGATCGTTATCCCGCTGATGATTATCCCAACCCTCGGCTCCAATACCGTGCAGGATTTAATGAACACCATCATCAACATGACCGCCGCCGCATCGATGCTGCCGCCGCTGTTTATTATGCTGGCTTACCTGAATCTGCGCGCAAAACTGGATCACTTACCGCGTGACTTCCGTATGGGTTCACAAAAAACCGGCATTATTGTGGTCTCGATGCTGATTGTTCTTTTCACCATCGGATTTATCGCCTCTACCTTCCCGACCGGCGGTAACATCATAACCATTATTTTCTATAACGTTGGTGGAATTGTTATTTTCCTCGGCTTCGCCTGGTGGAAATACAGTAAATACATCAAAGGGCTGACCAAAGAAGAAAAAGCTATTGAGGCGGCCCCTGCTTCAGATATCAATTAATGACTAAAACAGAATAACAATAAACAATATTCGCCAAGGCTATAACCAAAATAATTCGAGTTGCATGAAGGCGGCAAGTGAGTGAATTCCCAGGAGCATAGATAACTATGTGACTGGGGTGAACGAACGTAGCTAACGCACATGCAGCTTGAAGTATGACGGGTATATAACAATAAAAATTAAATTTTATTTGCTTAGGATAAAGCATGAAAAACATTAGCCATTGTTGCAGGGCAATTATTGCCCTGCCCTTTTTCTGCGTCTCCTCTCTGGGTGCAGAAGAAGTTCGCCCTGCAGAACACGACGACACGAAAACGCCCGAAATATCTTCCCCGTCATTTCGTTTTTATGGCGAATTGGGCATGGGTGGATATATGGATTTAGAAGGAAAAGATAAACATAAGTACAGCGATGGTACCTATATAGAAGGTGGCCTGGAGATAAAACACGGCTCGTGGTTTGGTCTGATCTACGGCGAGGGCTGGACCGTACAAGCGGACCATCAGGGCAATGCCTGGGTTCCTGACCATAGCTGGGGCGGATTCGAAGGCGGGATCAACCGCTTTTACGGTGGTTACCGCACCGATGATGGCACGGAGCTGATGCTCAGCCTGCGCCAGGACTCTTCGCTGGATGACCTGCAATGGTGGGGGGATTTCACTCCAGACCTGGGCTACGTCATTCCTAATACCCGCGACATCATGACCGCCATTAAGGTGCAAAACCTGACCGGTCCTTTGCGCTACAGCGTGACCGCGACGCCCGCCGGACACCACGACGAGAGCAAAGCCTGGCTGCACTTTGGTAAATACGATCGCTACGACGATAAATATACCTATCCGGCCATGATGAACGGCTACATCCAGTACGATCTGATCGAAGGCGTAACCTGGATGAACGGCCTGGAGATAACGGATGGTACCGGACAGTTGTTCCTGACCGGTATCCTCTCGCCCAACTTCGCCGCCCGCGCCTGGCACCACACGGGCCGCGCCGACGGGCTGGATGTGCCCGGCACCGAGACCGGCTATATGGTCAGCGCGATGTATGAAGCACTAAAAGGCGTTTACCTCTCCACCGCTTATAGTTACGCCAAACACCGACCGGATAGCTATGAGGACGAAACCACTTCCTTTATACAGTTCGGTATCTGGTATGAATACGGCGGCGGGCGTTTCGCTACCGCCTTCGACAGCCGGTTCTATATGCAGAATGCATCTGGCGACCCGAGCGACCAAATCTTCCTGATGCAATATTTCTATTGGTAACAAGGACCGGAACACCATGAACATGAAACCTCTTCTTACGCCGCTGGCCTGCATCCTGCTGATGAACGTCTCCGCGCATGCCGCCAGTGCTGACGACTTTAAAAACATCATTAATCGCACCGGTGCGCCGGGCTACATGCATGACTACGATCACGACGACCACCAGCGCTTTAATCCCTTTTTCGATCTTGGCGCCTGGCACGGTCATTTGCTGCCGGACGGTCCCGCCACGATGGGCGGCTTTCCGGGCGTGGCATTGCTGACCGAAGAATACATCAATTTTATGGCCAATAATTTTGACCGTCTGACGGTGTACCAGCACGGTAAAAAGGTCGATTTCGCACTTGAGGCCTACAGCATTCCGGGCGCGCTGGTGCAAAAGCTGTCATCTAAGCATGTGCAAATAGAGATGACGCTGCGTTTTGCCAGTCCCCGCACCTCGCTGCTGGAAACCAAAATCACCAGCGACACGCCGCTGGATCTGGTGTGGGACGGCGAACTGCTATCGAAGCTGGAAGCCAAAGAGGGAAAAGCGCTGTCAGATAAAACCATTGATGGCGAATTCCCTGGCTATCAGCGCAAAATCACCGCCACACACGATGGACTGAAAGTCACCTTCGGCAAAGTGCGCTCAACCTGGGATCTGCTCACCTCCGGTGAGTCGGAGTATCAGGTGCATAAATCTGTCGCCATGAAAACGACGGTTAACGGTCATCGCTTCATGGGGAAGGCCCATATCAAAGGTTCAACCACTTTCTACACCACCTATTCTCATCTGCTTACCGCCGAGGATGTCGCGAAAGAGCAGCCGCAGATCCGCGATATTCTGGCGCGCCCGGCCTGGTATCTTGCGGCATCGCAAAAGCGCTGGGCAGATTATCTGCAAAAAGGCTTAACCAACCCGGATGCCACAACGGAACAAACCCGGGTTGCGGTTAAAGCTATTGAAACGCTGAACGGCAACTGGCGCTCGCCAGGCGGGGCGGTAAAACACAATACCGTGACGCCTTCGGTCACCGGCCGCTGGTTCTCCGGCAACCAAACCTGGCCGTGGGACACCTGGAAGCAGGCCTTCGCCATGGCGCACTTTAACCCGGATATCGCCAAAGAGAACATTCGCGCCGTCTTTTCATGGCAGGTTAAACCTGGCGATCCGGTTCGTGCGCAGGATGCCGGATTCCTTCCCGACCTGATTGCCTGGAATCTCAGCCCGGAACGCGGCGGCGACGGCGGTAACTGGAACGAGCGCAACACCAAACCCAGCCTGGCGGCCTGGTCGGTGATGGAGGTTTACAACGTCACCAAAGACAAGGCCTGGCTCGAAGAGATGTATCCAAAACTGGTGGCGTATCACGACTGGTGGCTGCGTAACCGCGATCACAACGGCAACGGCGTGCCGGAATACGGCGCTACGCGCGATAAAGCCCACAATACCGACAGCGGTGAAATGCTGTTTACGGTGAAAAAAGGCGACAAGGAAGAAACCCTCTTTGGACTGAACAACTACGCCGCCGTGATCGATAAAGGCCAGTATGACAGCCTGGAGATCCCGGCACAGGTTGCCGCCTCGTGGGAGTCCGGTCGTGATGATGCGGCAGTATTCGGTTTTATCGATAAAGATCAACTGGATAAATACGTCGCGAGCGGTGGAAAACGCAGCGACTGGGTGGTGAAATTTGCCGAAAACCGCAGTAAAGACGGTAAGTTGCTGGGTTACTCGCTAATGCAGGAGTCGGTGGATCAGGCCAGCTACATGTACAGCGACAACCATTATCTGGCACAGATGGCGACCCTGCTCGGTAAACACCAGGAGGCGCAGCGCTACCGCCAGTTGGCGCAAAATCTCGCGGATTACATCAATACCTGTATGTTCGACCCTGACACCCAATTCTTCTATGACGTCAGGATCGAAGATACCCCGCTGGCAAACGGCTGTGCGGGTAAACCGATCGTCGAACGCGGCAAAGGGCCGGAAGGCTGGTCGCCGCTGTTTAACGGTGCGGCGACGCAGACCCATGCGGACGCGGTAATTAAGGTGATGCTCGACCCCAAAGAGTTCAACACCTTTGTCCCGCTTGGCACGGCGGCATTGACCAACCCGGCTTTCGGCGCGGATATCTACTGGCGCGGGCGCGTCTGGGTGGATCAGTTCTGGTTCGGGCTAAAAGGGATGGAGCGTTACGGCTATCGCGATGAAGCGTTAAAACTGGCGGATACCTTCTTCAGCCACGCCAAAGGCCTGACCGCAGACGGTCCGATTCAGGAAAACTATAACCCATTGACCGGCGCACAACAGGGCGCACCGAACTTCTCCTGGAGCGCGGCGCATCTCTATATGCTGTATAACGATTTTCTTAAAAAACAGTAATCGGTAGCATTTTGCCGGATGACGTTTCGCTCATCCGGCCCACAAAGACACATTTTCACCGGCCGGGTTAGGTGCTTGCACCGACATTCGGCAAATTCATTCTCTGCTCCCACTCCTTTTTTGAATCCCATCACAATCACGGCATTCCCCTTTTCCCTTTTACGCGGCGACGGCTAAATTATTAACTCATCCGACCACATAACAATAATTTTACATACTGGACACCTTTATGAGCTATCCGTCGCTGTTCGCCCCGCTCGATTTAGGCTTCACCACGCTTAAAAACCGCGTGCTGATGGGTTCAATGCATACCGGGCTGGAGGAGTATCCCGACGGCGCCCAACGGCTGGCCGCGTTCTACGCCGAACGCGCCCGTCACGGTGTGGCTCTGATTGTGAGCGGAGGCATTGCGCCTGCGCTTTCCGGCGTAGGGATGGAAGGTGGCGCGATGCTCAACGACACCAGCCAGCTTGCACACCATCGCGTCATTACCGATGCCGTGCATGATGAAGGCGGCAAAATCGCCCTGCAAATTCTGCATACCGGGCGTTACAGCTACCAGCCGCATCTGGTGGCGCCTTCTGCCATTCAGGCGCCAATCAACCGCTTTACGCCGCATGAACTGACGCACGATGAAGTGCTGCAGTTGATTGAAGATTTTGCCCACTGCGCACAGCTGGCACGGGAAGCGGGCTACGATGGCGTAGAAGTGATGGGTTCGGAAGGGTATCTCATCAACGAATTCCTGACTCTGCGTACCAACCAGCGCGATGACCAATGGGGCGGTGAGTATGCCAACCGCATGCGTTTTGCCGTTGAGGTGGTGCGAGCGGTACGCCAGCGTGCCGGGAATGACTTTATTATTATCTTCCGCCTGTCGATGCTCGATCTGGTGGAAAACGGTGGAACCTTCGACGAAACCGTCCAGTTGGCGCAGGCTATAGAAGCCGCCGGGGCCACCATTATTAACACCGGTATTGGCTGGCATGAGGCGCGTATTCCCACTATCGCTACCCCGGTACCGCGCGGCGCGTTTAGTTGGGTGACGCGTAAGCTGAAAGGGCATGTGACGATCCCACTGGTCACCACCAACCGCATTAACGATCCCCAGGTCGCCGATGACATTCTGGCCCGTGGCGACGCCGATATGGTGTCGATGGCCCGTCCGTTCCTCGCCGATGCCGAACTGCTGTCAAAAGCGCAGACCGGACGAGCAGATGAGATCAACACCTGTATCGGCTGTAACCAGGCCTGTCTCGATCAGATCTTCGTCGGCAAAGTCACCTCTTGTCTGGTGAATCCGCGAGCCTGCCATGAAACCAAAATGCCGATCGTTGCGGCAACTGTGCAGAAAAATCTGGCGGTTGTCGGCGCAGGCCCTGCCGGCCTCGCCTTCGCTATTAATGCTGCTGCACGCGGACATCACGTCACGCTGTTTGACGCGCATGGCGAGATTGGCGGGCAGTTTAATATCGCCAAACAGATCCCCGGCAAAGAAGAATTCTATGAAACCCTGCGCTACTACCGCCGGATGATCGACGTGACTGGCGTGACGCTAAAGCTGAATCACTTTGTCAGCGCACGCGATCTGCACACCTTCGACGAAGTGATCCTTGCCAGCGGGATCGAGCCGCGCATGCCGCCGATCGAGGGGATCGAACATCCTAAAGTGCTGAGCTATCTCGACGTCCTGCGCGATAAAACGCCAGTGGGCAAACGCGTGGCAATCGTTGGCTGCGGCGGGATCGGTTTCGATACTGCCATGTATCTGAGCCAGCCCGGCGATCCCACCAGCCAGAACATTGCGGAGTTCTGCGTGGAATGGGGGATCGACACCAGCCTGCAACAGCCTGGCGGTTTACGCCCGGAAGGTCCGCACTTATCCCGCAGCCCGCGCCAGATAGTGATGCTGCAGCGCAAAGCCAGCAAACCGGGACAAGGTTTAGGTAAAACGACGGGGTGGATCCATCGCACCACCCTGCTCTCACGCGGCGTAAAAATGATCCCTGCAGTCAGTTATCAGAAGATTGATGATGATGGGTTACACGTCGTGCTGAACGGTGAACCGGTGATCTTTAACGTGGATAACGTGGTGATTTGCGCCGGACAAGAGCCGCGCCGTGAGCTGGTCGATCCGCTCCATGCGGCAGGTAAAACGGTGCATCTGATCGGCGGCTGCGATGTGGCGATGGAACTGGATGCCCGACGTGCTATTGCGCAAGGCACCCGACTGGCGCTGGAAATTTGACAGGATGTAATACGTAGGCCGGATAAGGCGTTAGCCGCCATCCGGCATCCCTGTTAGCGACGACGACCGGTTTTAACCGCCTTCAGCACCACGAATTTATTATTGGTGGCAATGGTTACGCAGTTGCCGAAAATCTTCTTCAGCTTGTGGAAATAGTCGAGGTGACGGTTAGCCACAATGTACAGCTCACCGTTGATTTTCAGGCAGCGGCGGGCGTGGTGGAACATCTCCCAGGCAATGTTATCCGTCAGCGCATGCTTTTGATGGAACGGAGGGTTGCACAGCACGGCGTTAAAGCGGAACGGTTCGACGCCAGACAGCGCGTTGTTGATCATAAACTCGCAGCGATCCAGCGCTTCAGGCATGTTACTTTCCACGTTCAAACGGCTTGAAGCCACCGCCATCGGCGATTCATCAACAAATACCACGCTGGCTTCCGGGTTCTTCGCCAGCAGCGTCATACCGATAACGCCGTTACCGCAGCCGAGATCCACAATCTCCCCCTCGAGGTTTTCCGGCAGATGCTCGATAAAAAAGCGCGCGCCGATATCCAGCCCGGTACGGGAGAAGACGTTAGCGTGGTTATGGATAGTCCAGTCGGTACCTTCCAGCTTCCAGCTCAGCGTTTGCGAGGCAGCGGCCAGCTCAGGTTTGCTGAACGTACAGTTGATTAGACGCGCTTTTTTCCACGCCAGCGTCGTGGTGGTTGGACCCAGCACTTTTTCAAACAGTTCCAGCGTCGAGGTATGCACATCACGCGCTTTTGCCCCAGCGATGATGCGCGTTTGCGGCGTTACCACTTCGCGCAGCGCGCGCAGCTGCTGCTCCAGCAGCGCCATGGTTTTTGGCAGCTTTATCAGCACCACGCCCGGCGCCGGCGGATATTCCGCGGTGCTGTCGAGGAATTTGACGCTCGACTCGGCGATATCGTTGTGGCGCAGGTTCTCGCGTGTGGCAAGCTCGCTGAGATAGGAGTCGCCAATGCTGTACGGCGTATGTTCCGCCAGCGCACAGCCCAGCGCGCCGAAGGTATCATTCAGGATCAGCACCGGGCCGCTAATCTCGGTATCGTCCAGCTGTTGCAGCAGATATTCATCGGCCGCTTCCCACGCCAGCAGCGGGTTAACGTCGTCCGTTTCCGGGAAACGTTTAAGTGTCAGTGAACGGAAACCGTTGTCTGTGTGGCTCATCGGCCCTCCTGAATGGTAAAATTTCGGCGTATCCCTGAAAAGGGTGCGTGAGTATACAACATTTTGAATACACAAAATCATTCAAGTTGCATCAAGGCGGCAAGTGAGTGAATCCCCGGGAGCGTACATTTAGTACGTGACTGGGGTGCGCGAACGCAGCCAACACAGAGGCAGCTTGAAGGATGAAGTGGATGGGACATGAATGAACCAACTAACTTACCTCCAGGGCTATCCGGAACATTTGCTTTCTCAGGTGAGAACGCTGATAGCTGAACAGCGCCTGGGCGCAGTGCTGGAAAAACGCTATCCGGGCACCCACGATTTCGCCACCGACAAAGCGCTCTGGCAATATACGCAGGATCTGAAAAATCAGTTTCTGCGCAATGCCCCGCCGCTGAATAAAGTCATGTATGACAGCAAAATCCACGTTCTGAAGAATGCGCTGGGACTGCACACTGCCGTTTCTCGCGTGCAGGGCGGCAAGCTCAAAGCTAAAGCGGAGATCCGCGTCGCCACCGTCTTTCGCAATGCCCCGGAACCCTTTTTGCGTATGATCGTCGTTCATGAACTGGCGCATCTGAAAGAAAAAGATCACGACAAAGCGTTTTACCAGCTGTGCTGTCATATGGAACCTCAGTATCACCAGTTAGAGTTTGACACTCGGCTGTGGCTAACACAGTTAGCAGTGATACAAAATAAAATCTGAAAAAAACCATTTATGATGCGATTTCCGCACCCATCAAGGTAGAATCGGCCCACTTTGATACTCGTTAAGGACAACGACTCATAATGCGGACGTTATTCTCCTTTCTCTGCCGTGTTTGCTTCTCACGCCGGATGCTAAAGCTTTTCGTCACCCTCATGTTCATATCCGCTGTGGCTATCTTTTTCGCTAATCGCCTGATTGTTAAAAGCGCTCAGCATTTGACCTGGAATGATGTCAACACTGTGCCTGAACGTAACGTCGGACTGGTGCTCGGAGCAAAACCTGGGAATCGCTACTTCACCCGGCGTATTGATAGCGCGGCTGCGCTGTATCAAGCAGGAAAGATAAAGTGGCTGCTGGTCAGTGGCGATAATGGCAAGAAGTTTTACGACGAACCTTCAGCCATGCAGCAGGCGCTGATTGCTAAAGGCGTGCCTGCAGGTGCCATTTTTTGCGACTACGCAGGCTTTTCTACGCTGGATTCGGTCGTGCGCGCCCAACGGGTATTTGGTGAAAGTAACATCACTATCATCTCTCAGGAATTTCATAACCAGCGCGCCATCTGGCTTGCGCAGCAGTACGGAATTAACGCTGTTGGCCTCAACGCGCCAGATCTGAATAAAAGACATGGCACGTACACGCGATTGAGAGAAATGCTGGCGCGAGTGAGCGCGGTTATTGATGCCAAGGTGTTGCATCGTCAGCCGAAATATCTTGGCCCTACGGTGATTATTGGCCCCACCAGCGCACATGGATGCCCTGCCAGCGAGTAAATTGCCAGTGTGCGTCTTAGCGCACTGGCTTTGTCTTCAGGGCATGCTAAATTGACGAAAGAATCCATTTCGCAGCCTGAAGGCCTTTATGATACGTTTTGCAGTAATTGGCACAAACTGGATCACTCGCCAGTTTGTCGATGCCGCCCATGAAACCGGCAAATATAAGTTAACCGCAGTTTATTCCCGTAGCCTTGAGCAGGCGCAGACCTTCGCCAACGATTACCCCGTCGAACATCTGTTTACTTCGCTGGAAGCGATGGCGCAAAGCGAGGCAATCGACGCTGTCTACATCGCCAGCCCAAACTCCCTGCACTTCCCGCAGACCGAGCTGTTTTTGCGGCATAAAAAGCATGTTATTTGCGAAAAGCCGCTGGCCTCAAACCTGGCGCAAGCCGAAGCCGCTATCGCCTGCTCGCGCGAAAATCAGGTTGTACTATTTGAAGCGTTTAAGACCGCCAGCCTGCCTAACTTCCTGCTGTTGCAGCAATCGCTCCCCAAAGTTGGAAGAATCAGGAAAGCGTTTATCAATTACTGCCAGTACTCCTCGCGTTACCAGCGCTATCTGGACGGTGAAAATCCGAACACGTTTAATCCGGCATTCTCCAACGGCTCGATTATGGATATCGGTTTTTACTGCCTGGCCTCGGCGGTTGCGCTGTGGGGCGAGCCGCAGAGCGTTCAGGCCAGCGCCAGCCTGCTGGAAAGCGGCGTGGACGCTCACGGCGTGGTGGTGCTGAATTACGGTGATTTCAGCGTTACGCTCCAGCACTCAAAAGTAAGCGACTCGGTATTAGCCAGTGAAATTCAGGGCGAGTCGGGATCGTTGGTCATCGAGCATATCTCCGAGTGTCAGAAAGTGTGTTTCGTTCCTCGCGGGGGGAAAACGCAGGATCTGACGACGCCTCAACACATCAATACTATGCTGTATGAGGCAGAGGCTTTTGCTCATTTGGTTGAATCCGGCGAAGTGGATCACCCGGCACTGACCGTCAGTCGTATCACCGCCAAACTGCAAACGGAGATTCGCCGCCAGACCGGCGTGATTTTTCCGGCAGACGAAGCGGTAGCATCGCTGACTGCGTAAAGGTGTGTAAAACGAATGTTGCAGGCCATTGACTGAATGCATGGCCTGTAATATTTTGTAACCCGCAAAGGGGAGTAACTTCGTTGTCGGTTGATCGTCATTACGATGTGTGAAAAACCACATCCGGTCGCCGGGCGATAACAAAGGAATACGCCATCGTATTCCTTTGTTGTTGTAAGTGAGACCTTGCCGAATGGCAAGGTCTATGCATAAAAAGCAGCGGCTAATGCCATTCGGCGTTGGCCGTTTTTTTTATGCATGGGGAAATACAATGAATACTGTCGGCACACCGTTGTTATGGGGTGGCTTCGCTGTCGTGGTGGTTATTATGCTGGCCATCGACCTGCTGTTACAGGGTCGTCGTGGCGCGCATACGATGTCGATGAAGCAGGCTGCGGCCTGGTCAATCGTCTGGGTAACGCTGTCGTTACTGTTTAACGCCGCCTTCTGGTGGTACCTGGCCCAAACCCAGGGCCGCGCCGTTGCCGACCCGCAGGCGCTGGCGTTCCTTACCGGCTATTTGATCGAAAAATCGCTGGCGGTAGATAACGTCTTTGTCTGGTTAATGCTGTTCAGCTACTTCTCCGTACCGCCTGCGTTGCAGCGTCGGGTGCTGGTGTATGGCGTGTTGGGCGCGATTGTTCTGCGTACGATCATGATCTTCGCCGGCAGTTGGCTTATCACCCAGTTTGAGTGGTTGTTGTACGTGTTCGGCGCATTCCTGTTGTTTACCGGCGTGAAGATGGCGCTGGCGAAAGAAGATGCCTCCGGTATTGGCGACAGACCGTTAGTACGCTGGCTGCGCGGCCATTTACGCATGACCGATACCATCGAAGATGAAAAATTCTTTGTGCGTAAAAACGGCCTGCTGTTTGTCACGCCGCTGATGCTGGTGTTGATTCTGGTTGAACTGAGCGACGTTATTTTTGCCGTCGACAGTATCCCGGCTATCTTTGCCGTCACCACCGACCCGTTCATCGTGTTGACCTCGAACCTGTTTGCTATTTTGGGTCTGCGCGCGATGTACTTCCTGCTGGCAGGCGTGGCGGAGCGTTTCTCCATGCTGAAGTACGGTTTGTCGGTCATTCTGGTGTTTATCGGTATTAAGATGCTGATCGTCGATTTCTACCATATCCCGATCGCTATCTCGTTAGGCGTGGTATTTGGCATTCTGTTTGTGACGCTGATTGTGAACGCGTGGGTCAACCACCAGCACGATAAAAAGCAGCAAATTCAGTAAGTTTCATCTGCTAGCTGAAAAGCCCGACAGCACACTGCGTGCGTCGGGCTTTTTGTTTATCATGTCAAAATAATGTTAATCCAAAGTTATAAAATATGATCTCAACGCGGAATCCAGGATATTTATCTCCCCGACCCCCGTTCTTTCCTTATACTCAGCCATGCAAACATTTGCCCCCCCTGAAAGATGCGTCAACAGAACGCACAAAGGTAAGGCAACAACACAATCAAAGGATGACTACATGACTACGCAACGTTCATCGGGGCTATTCTCGCGTTTGGCGCAAGGGAGCCTGGTTAAACAAATTCTGATCGGTTTGGTACTGGGAATTTTACTGGCACTGGTGTCAAAACCAGCGGCAGAAGCCGTTGGTCTGCTGGGTACGCTGTTCGTCGGCGCATTAAAAGCTGTCGCGCCAATTCTGGTTTTGATGCTGGTGATGGCTTCTATCGCCAACCACCAGCACGGGCAAAAAACCAATATCCGCCCAATCCTGTTCCTCTATCTGCTCGGAACATTTTCCGCAGCGTTAGCAGCCGTTGTCTTCAGTTTCGCCTTCCCATCCACACTGCATCTTTCCAGCAGCGCCGGTGATATTGTGCCGCCGTCTGGTATCGTCGAAGTGATGCGCAGCCTGCTGATGAGCATGGTTTCTAACCCAATTGATGCCCTGCTTAACGCCAACTATATCGGTATTCTGGTATGGGCCGTCGGTTTGGGCTTTGCGCTGCGCCACGGCAATGAAACGACCAAAAACCTGGTTAATGATATGTCCAACGCCGTCACCTTTATGGTGAGGCTGGTGATTCGTTTCGCGCCGATCGGGATCTTCGGCCTGGTCTCCTCCACGCTGGCAACCACCGGTTTTGCCACGCTTTGGGGCTACGCTCAACTGCTGGCCGTGCTGGTAGGTTGTATGCTGCTGGTGGCGTTGGTAATCAACCCGCTGCTGGTATTCTGGAAAATTCGCCGTAACCCGTATCCGCTGGTGCTGGCTTGTCTGCGCGAAAGCGGCGTGTACGCTTTCTTTACCCGCAGTTCCGCGGCAAATATTCCGGTGAATATGGCGCTGTGTGAGAAGCTGAATCTGGATCGTGATACCTATTCGGTCTCTATCCCGTTGGGCGCCACCATCAATATGGCAGGCGCGGCGATCACCATTACCGTGCTGACGCTGGCGGCGGTGAATACGCTGGGTATTCCGGTCGATTTACCGACGGCGCTGTTACTGAGCGTGGTGGCTTCGCTGTGCGCCTGTGGCGCATCGGGCGTGGCGGGGGGTTCTCTGCTGCTGATCCCACTGGCGTGTAATATGTTCGGTATCCCGAACGACATCGCCATGCAGGTTGTTGCCGTTGGCTTTATCATCGGCGTATTGCAGGATTCCTGTGAAACGGCGCTGAACTCTTCGACAGACGTCCTGTTTACCGCTGCGGCCTGCCAGGCTGAAGACGAGCGTCTGGCAAATAACGCCCTGCGCGGCTAATCTCCGCTCCCCTCCGTCATCGGGCGGAGGGGTTCTCTTCTTGTACGCTTTTTTCTATTTTGAATGGATCAATGCCGCGTTTTTGCATCCGCCGGAAGCGAATAATGTTCAGGCCATTCATCACCAGAAAGCTACCTTCGATCATCGTCCCGCCAATCGACCCTAACCAAAAATTATGGATAACCCAGCAGGCGGTTGCGCACCACATTACGCAGCGCACAGTTAACCCCTGGCAGCGAAACAGCGCCCAGGTGCTGGCCAGCGTGCCGATTATCGGCAACAGTTCCATCGCATGCTGTAATTTCGCCAGCCCGAGAACCAGGGTGAGGATAATAAAAACGGTCATTACCCACAGTTTGCGGGTATGCATCGAGACGAGTGTGCGGATGGTGTTAAGCTCGGCACTCATTCCTGCAGGCCAGGCGCCCATCAGGAAAAAATGCACGCCAATGGTGGCGCTATAGACGGCGAGTTGCAGCCGGAACCGGCGCTCATCGCGATTGAAAAAGGTGGTAATGCCGATCAGAAAGGCGATGACACCTACGCCCTGGGCCAGCCAATACGCGGTCATGCAAGCAACCCCAATTCTATCTCGTAGGCCGGATAAGGCGAGTTCGCCACCATCCGGCAACGGTTTGTGCCTGATGGCGCTGCGCTTATCAGGCCTACGTCTTTACAATTAAAGTGTTACGCCGCTTTTAAATATCGCTAACTCTCTAAAATCATTCCGCTCGTTGCAGGTTTGCTTGCCGTTGGCGAACTCAACGATCGTATCGACAAACTCGTTCAGCAACTGAGGCATCGCTTTGCCGTGGATCAGCTGTCCGGCGTCAAAATCGATCCAGTGCTTTTTCTTCGCTGCCAGTTCGCTGTTGGTGGCAATTTTCACCGTCGGCACAAAACCGCCGTACGGCGTACCGCGACCGGTACTGAACAGCACCATATGACAGCCCGCGCCCGCGAGGGCACTGGTCGCGACAGCATCGTTGCCCGGCGCGCTCAGCAGGTTCAGGCCGTGCGTCTTCAGGCGTTCGCCATAGCGCAGTACGTCCACCACCTGGCTGGAGCCCGCTTTTTGCGTGCAGCCCAGAGATTTGTCTTCCAGCGTGGTGATACCGCCCGCTTTGTTACCCGGGGATGGATTCTCGTAAATCGGTTGGTCGTGAGCAATAAAGTACTGCTTAAAGTCATTGACCATGGTAACCAGCTTGCCAAACGTTTCTTCGTCACGGCAGTGGTCCATCAGCAACTGCTCGGCGCCGAACATTTCCGGCACTTCGGTCAGCACGGTGGTACCGCCGTTGGCAATCACGTAGTCGGAAAAACGGCCCAGCATCGGGTTGGCGGTAATACCGGACAGGCCGTCAGAGCCGCCGCATTCCAGACCAAACTTCAGCTCGCCCAGTTTACCTGGCTCACGCTTGTCGTTACGCATCACGTTGTACAACTGATGAAGATGTTCAATCCCCGCTTCCACTTCGTCTTCCTGATGTTGGCAGACCATGAAGTGAACGCGCTCAGGATCGTACTCACCTAAGGTTTCACGGAAGGCATCAACCTGGTTATTTTCACAACCAAGGCCCACCACCAGCACCGCACCCGCATTCGGGTGACGCACCATGTTTTGCAGCATGGTGCGGGTGTTAATGTGGTCGTCGCCCAGTTGCGAACAGCCGTAGGTGTGGCTGAAGAGATGCACGCCGTCAATACCTTCGGCATCGTTGGTCTCTTTCAGAAAACGGTTCTGCATCTGACGCGCCATGGCGTTGACGCAGCCTACCGTCGGTAGGATCCACAGTTCGTTACGTACCCCGACATCACCGTTCGCGCGGCGATAAATCTGTACATCGCGATCCGCCGGTTGGGCAACTTCCGCCTGAAAATCAGGGTGGTAGCTATACGTGTCCAGGTCGCTCAGATTCGTGCGCGTGTTGTGGGCATGAATATGCTCACCCGCCGCAACGTCCACCAGCGTATGGCCAATTGGCAAACCGTATTTAATGACGTTTTCGCCTTTCGCAATATCGCGCAAAGCGAATTTATGGCCACGAGAGACCGCCTGACGCAGGGTTACCGCCTGCCCATCAACGGTAACTTCGGTTCCTTCAGCCAAATCAGCGAGCGCTACCGCGACGTTATCCAGCGCATGGATCTTGATGTATTGCATACCTTCACCCGGGCCTTAGTTCAGTTCAATGGCGAAGTAATCACGCGCATTGTTAAAGCAAATATTTCTGACCATTTCGCCCAGCAACTGGATATCTGCCGGTGCTTCACCTGCAGCAACCCAGCGGCCAATCATCTGGCACAGGATACGACGGAAGTATTCATGGCGCGTGTATGACAGGAAGCTACGGCTGTCGGTCAGCATGCCGACAAAACGGCTCAGCAGGCCAAGCTGGGCCAGTTGCGTCATCTGACGTTCCATCCCATCTTTCTGATCGTTGAACCACCAGCCGGAACCGAACTGCATTTTGCCCGGCATACCTTCGCCCTGGAAGTTGCCGATCATGGTGCCCAGCACTTCGTTATCGCGCGGGTTCAGGCAGTACAGAATGGTTTTCGGCAGCAGGTTCTGTTCGTTCTGCTTGCTCAGCAGTTTGGACAGCTCTTCGGCCATCGGACGGTCGTTGATGGAGTCAAAGCCAACATCCGCGCCCAGCAGTTTGAACTGACGCAGGTTGTTATTACGCAGCGCGCCGATGTGGTACTGCTGTACCCATTCGCGACGCGCGTATTCTGCGCCGAGGAACACCAGTACGGCAGTTTTAAACTGGGCTACTTCATGCTCGCTCAGGGTTTCACCCGCCAGGCGGCGCGCCAGAATACTATCCAGTTCAGATTCGTTAGATTCAGCAAACAGCACCACGTCCAGCGCGTGGTCAGAGACTTTACAGCCGTGAGCCGCGAAGTGATCCAGACGTTTGGTCAGCGCGGTCTGCAGGTCTGCGAAGCGACGAATGTCGGTGTCGGACACTTCGCCCAGCTTCGCCATATAGTCATTAAAGGTTGCCAGTTCGATGTTGAAAGCTTTATCCGGACGCCAGCTCGGCAGCACTTTCACATCAAAGCTTCCGTC
Organism: Citrobacter sp. Ce104; assembly: GCF_030334595.1. Lineage (NCBI taxonomy): Bacteria > Pseudomonadati > Pseudomonadota > Gammaproteobacteria > Enterobacterales > Enterobacteriaceae > Citrobacter > Citrobacter sp. Ce104. The sequence continues at coordinate 178,475 of NZ_JAOWDP010000068.1, read as the reverse complement.
TTTAGCAACGGCCGCGTGATGCTCCAGAGAGTCGATCGGGTCATCGGTGGTACCAACCATTTTCACGTTCATCTGCTGCATGATGCCGCGCGCGGAGAATTTATCCTGCGCCAGCAGTTCGTTGCATTGGTTCCAGATTTCGTCCGCAGTCGCAGGAGACAGCAGCTTACCTGTAATACCAAACGGACGACGTAGTTCGAGGTGGGTCCAGTGGTACAGCGGGTTACCGATGGTGTGCGGTACGGTCGCGGCCCAGGCGTCAAACTTTTCACGATCGGACGCATCGCCGGTACACAGGCGCTCAGCGACGCCATTGGTGCGCATCGCACGCCACTTATAGTGGTCGCCCTTCAGCCAGATGTCATACAGGTTATTAAAACGGTAGTTTTCAGCGATTTGTTGCGGTGGTAAATGGCAGTGGTAATCGAAGATCGGCTGGTCTTTGGCGTAATCATGATACAGACGGCGGGCAAATTCGGTGTCCAGCAGGAAATCTTCAGTCATAAACGGGGTCATTATCGTCTTCCTCTCAGCGAGTGCGTCAGATTGCTTATGTTTTGATGTTGACAAAGTTATCACACCAATTTCCATACACTGAAGATATTTTCGTGAGTTAGATCAACAAATGGTGACAAAAAAATTACTCTCAAAGAGGTAAATTACGCGTCAAGCCGCGCCAGTACTGGCTTTGCTGAATCGAAATAATGACCACACGAAGATTCACACTTTTGTGATGGCACTCACCTTTTAAAGCTGTATGACAAGTTATCTTTTGGCCGTCGCGATACATAAGCCGACGGAATGCAAATTACCGATGTATCACCATCGGATTGACCGGTACGGAAACCGAATTAGCACAATTATTGACATGGCAAAGTTCGGGGAGTGCCGGCTTTTTTTTCGGTTACCCCCTCGTAAAAGAACATCCTCCTCCCTGAACTGGAAGATGACCGCTCGTTCGCGGAAATAACAAAACGATGAGGTTTTACATGCGTAAAATTAAAGGGTTACGTTGGTACATGATCGCACTGGTGACGCTTGGCACCGTGCTGGGTTACCTGACACGTAACACTGTGGCGGCAGCTGCGCCAACTCTGATGGAAGAGTTACACATCTCCACTCAACAGTATTCCTATATCATCGCAGCGTATTCTGCTGCTTACACCGTAATGCAACCCGTTGCCGGCTATGTGCTCGATGTGCTCGGCACTAAAATTGGTTACGCGATGTTCGCCGTTCTGTGGGCCGTCTTCTGCGGCGCGACCGCATTGGCTGGCAGCTGGGGTGGACTGGCGCTGGCGCGTGGCGCGGTAGGTGCCGCTGAAGCCGCGATGATCCCCGCAGGTCTGAAAGCCAGCTCCGAATGGTTCCCGGCTAAAGAGCGTTCAATTGCCGTAGGTTACTTTAACGTGGGTTCTTCTATCGGCGCGATGATTGCTCCGCCGCTGGTCGTCTGGGCTATCGTCATGCACAGCTGGCAGATGGCATTCATTATTTCCGGTGCGCTGAGCTTCATTTGGGCGATGTCCTGGCTGGTGTTCTACAAACACCCACGCGACCAGAAAAAACTGTCTGATGAAGAACGTGATTACATTCTGAATGGTCAGGAATCACAGCATAAAAACAGTACCGCGAAGAAAATGTCCCTCGGTCAGATCCTGCGTAACCGTCAGTTCTGGGGTATCGCGCTGCCGCGTTTCCTGGCAGAGCCGGCCTGGGGTACTTTCAACGCCTGGATCCCGCTGTTCATGTTTAAAGTCTACGGCTTTAACCTGAAAGAAATTGCGATGTTTGCCTGGATGCCAATGCTGTTTGCTGACCTGGGTTGTATCGTAGGGGGTTATTTACCGCCGCTGTTCCAGCGCTGGTTCGGGGTTAACCTGATCGTTTCGCGTAAAATGGTCGTCACCATGGGCGCATTGCTGATGATTGGCCCAGGGATGATCGGCCTGTTCACCAGTCCGTACATTGCTATCGCCCTGCTGTGCGTCGGCGGCTTTGCTCACCAGGCGCTGTCTGGTGCCCTGATTACGCTCTCTTCTGACGTATTTGGTCGTAATGAAGTGGCAACCGCAAACGGTCTGACCGGTATGTCCGCCTGGCTTGCAAGTACGCTGTTTGCACTGGTCGTTGGCGCGCTGGCTGACACCATCGGCTTTAGCCCGCTGTTCGCCGTACTGGCGGTATTCGACCTACTCGGCGCGTTAGTCATCTGGACGGTATTGCAGAACAAATCGGCCAGCGAGGTAGATTCGGGTTCACAAACCGGCGATCCCGCGACGCAAAATTAACCCGATGTTATTCATCAAGGGTATATAATGTGAAGCCGCCAGTTATCTGGCGGCTTTTTTGTCGCCGCGAGTGGAGCCGTATTCGCAAAAGTGGTATAACAAATATAGTCTGCCGTATCATGCCTGGAGCGCATATGGAAATCACCGAACCACGACGTTTGTACCAACAACTTGCCGCTGATCTGAAAGAACGCATTGAGCAGGGCGTCTACCTGGTGGGTGATAAACTCCCCGCCGAGCGCTTTATCGCCGATGAAAAAAATGTCAGCCGCACCGTGGTTCGTGAAGCGATCATCATGCTCGAGGTTGAGGGCTACGTTGAAGTGCGTAAAGGATCGGGGATCCACGTCATTTCGAACCAACCTAAACATTATGTCGCGCCAGATGAAAATCTGGAGTTCGCCAGCTACGGTCCTTTTGAGCTGCTCCAGGCTCGCCAGTTGATTGAGAGCAACATTGCCGAGTTTGCCGCCACTCAGGTGACCAAACAGGACATCATGAAGCTGATGGAAATTCAGGAGAAGTCGCGTAACGAAAAAAGCTTTCGTGACTCCGAGTGGGATCTCCAGTTCCATGTGCAGGTCGCGCTGGCAACGCAGAACTCCGCTCTGGCCGCGATTGTTGAAAAAATGTGGACTCAACGTATTCACAACCCCTACTGGAAGAAACTACACGACCACATCGACCTGCGTACGGTAGATAACTGGTGTGACGACCATGACCAGATCCTGCGGGCGCTGATTCGCAAAGATCCCCATGCCGCCAAACTGGCAATGTGGCAGCACCTTGAGAACACCAAACAGATGCTGTTTAACGAAACCAGCGATGATTTTGAGTTCAATGCTGACCGTTATCTTTTTACTGAAAATCCCGTTGTTCATCTCGATACGGCGGCTAACGGCGCAAAATAAACAATCTAAGCGATGCAGGCGCGACAAAGCGCCTGTTTCTGACGCTTGGTAAGCGTTAGGTATAAAGTGTCAGCCTGTGTAAATCCTCTCGCCTCCCTCCATTGCGATAAGCAAAATCACAGTTCAACAACCGTAATTTCTATAACGGACAACGTTGACCTTTGTTACAATTAGTTGTTATTTGAATTTTTGTGTTTGAGAGCTTGCTTACTTCACAACTTTACAGGGAATAGTTCAGGCCGTGAATTTGTGTCAGACCGCGATCCATGTAAAAAACACCAATTAAATTGCGGCGTTACAAACTCCAGAAAACCGGCATGACGACAACCGATTCTCCAGGAATATTGAATGGAACTACTGACTCAATTACTGAATGCTTTATGGGCTCAGGATTTTGAAACGCTGGCCAATCCTTCCATGATTGGCATGCTCTATTTCGTACTATTTACCATTTTGTTTCTGGAAAACGGACTGCTGCCAGCAGCCTTTTTACCTGGCGACAGTCTTCTGGTACTGGTCGGCGTACTTATCGCCAAAGGCGCGATGGGTTTCCCGCAAACAGTACTGCTGCTTACCACCGCAGCCAGCCTCGGTTGCTGGCTCAGCTATATCCAGGGGCGATGGCTGGGAAATACCCGCACCGTACAAAACTGGCTGTCCCATCTGCCAGCGCATTATCATCAGCGTGCGCATCATCTGTTCCATAAGCATGGCTTGTCTGCGCTGCTGGTCGGTCGCTTTATCGCATTTGTGAGAACACTACTGCCGACCATCGCAGGATTGTCCGGCCTGAACAATGCGCGCTTTCAGTTCTTTAACTGGATGAGCGGACTGCTTTGGGTTCTGATTCTCACAACGCTTGGCTATCTGCTGGGCAAAACGCCAGTGTTTCTCAAATATGAAGATCAGCTGATGTCTTGCCTGATGCTGCTTCCCGTGGTGTTACTGGTGTTTGGTCTGGCAGGTTCACTGGTTGTGCTTTGGAAAAAGAAATACGGGAACCGAGGGTAAATTATGCTGAAATCACGCATAACGCTCCGACGACTTGCCTGGACCACTACCTTTATGCTGTTTATCGGCGCGCTGCTCCTGACCTGGTCGGTCATCCGCCAGCAGGAGTCAACGCTTGCCATTCGTGCAGTAAATCAGGGAGCCACCATGCCTGATGGCTTCTCTATCTGGCATCACCTGGACGCCAACGGTATTCGCTTTAAAAGCATTACTCCGCAAAATGACGCGCTGCTAATCACCTTTGATTCCAGCGCGCAGAGCGCAGCCGCAAAGGTCGTGCTGGACCGAACGTTACCGCATGGTTTCGTTATTGCCCAGCAGGATGATGATAATCAGGCGGTACAGTGGTTATCCCGCTTACGTGATACCCCGCACCGTTTTGGTTAATCTCCAGGATTCTGAATTAGATCACTCACTTTGGTGATTTCATCATTTAACGCCTATGATTAATAAACTGGGTTTATGACTCAACGCTTTATTACTCTGGAGCATCGGCCTTAGCCACCAGGTCGAATCACAATGGAAGGTTCAAGAATGAAATACCGCATCGCTTTAGCAATTAGTCTTTTCGCTCTCAGTGCCGGCAGTTACGCCTCCACCCTCTGTCAGGAAAAAGAACAGGATATTCAGCGGGAGATTAGCTATGCCGAAAAGCACAACAATCAAAACCGCATCAATGGCCTGAACAAAGCACTCAGCGAAGTTAGGGCTAACTGCACTGACAGCAAACTGCGCGCCGACCATCAGAAAAAAATTGCTGAGCAGAAAGACGAGATAGCCGAGCGTCAACGTGACTTGGCCGAGGCGAAACAAAAAGGCGATGCGGATAAGATAGCAAAGCGCGAGCACAAGCTTGCTGAAGCTCAGAAAGAGCTGAAAGAACTCGAGACCCGCGATTACTAAGTACGGTAACTAGCCACTCAACTGGAGAAAACTATGTCGAAAGATAATGCTACGGAAAACCTGCGCGCTGAGCTGAAATCTCTTGCGGATACGCTTGAAGAAGTACTTAGCTCCTCTGGCGATAAGTCGAAGGAAGAGATGAGTAAAATTCGCAGCAAAGCCGAACACGCTTTGCGCGAGAGCCGCCATCGCCTGAGCGAAACCAGCGATGTGATTGCCAAACAGACCCGTGAGGCAGCGGCTAAAGCCGATAACTACGTGCGCGAAAACCCATGGACAGGCGTCGGCATTGGCGCTGCAGTCGGTGTGGTGCTTGGTGTACTGCTGTCGCGCCGTTAATAATGGCAGATTCTCAACACGCACAAGGTCCAGGCAAAGGCGTACTGGGTATTGGACAGCGGATCCTGACGATTCTCGTTGAGATCGTAGAGACGCGGCTGCGGCTGGCCGTCGTTGAGCTGGAAGAGGAAAAATCCAATCTCATCCAGATCCTGCTGATGCTTGGGCTTACCATGCTGTTCGCGGCGTTTGGACTGATGAGCCTGATGGTGCTTATCATCTGGGCTATAGATCCACAATATCGTCTGAACGCCATGATTGCCACCACCGTTGTGCTGTTGCTTTTAGCGCTTATCGGCGGGCTATGGACGCTGCGTAAGGCACGTAAAACAACGCTGCTGCGCCATACGCGCAATGAGCTCGCTAACGACAGGCGTGCCCTGGAGGATGATGCATAATGAGCAGTAAAGTCGAACGTCAACAACGTAAGGCGCAACTGCTTGGACAGATCCAGCAGCAACGGCTGGATCTGTCTGCCACTCGCCGCGACTGGCTGGAAGCCACCGAAGTTTACGATCGTGGCTGGAAAACGCTGTTGAACCTGCGTGGCTGGGTGTTAGTCGGGAGCAGCATTATGGCGGTTCGCACCATTCGTAACCCAAATCTGCTGGTACGCTGGGCCAAACGCGGTTTTAGCGTCTGGAGCATCTGGCGTCTGGTTAAATCCACCATCAGACAGCAGCAGCTGCGTGGCTAAAACCCCTCTTTCCCCCTAACCTCAAAATTTTTGAAAAATATTGACAGTTTTCCTTGCTAACAATTGTCACTAAGCACGTTTATGATTCTCTCCATCGACAGCAACGACGCGCTCTGAAGCGCCGATGCACAAAAAAACACAATAAGCCGCCTGAGTGGTTTCCTGGAGAGTATGATGAAGAAATTAGAAGATGTTGGTGTACTGGTAGCGCGCATTCTGATGCCAATCCTGTTTATTTCCGCAGGTTGGGGAAAAATCACCGGATATGCGGGTACCCAACAGTACATGGAAGCCATGGGCGTACCAGGATTTATGCTACCGCTGGTGATTCTGCTTGAGTTTGGCGGCGGTCTGGCAATTCTGTTCGGTTTCCTGACCCGTACGACCGCACTGTTCACCGCAGGCTTCACGCTGCTGACGGCGTTCCTCTTCCACAGCAACTTTGCGGAAGGTGTGAACTCTCTGATGTTCATGAAAAACCTGACTATCGCAGGCGGTTTCCTGCTGCTGGCTATCACCGGTCCGGGCGCCTTCAGCATCGACCGTGTACTGAATAAAAAGTGGTAAGCAAACTATACTGAACACATCAAAAAGCGAGGAGATATCTCCTCGCTTTTGCTATCTGAGGAGGCGAAAATCATGGGACAACTGATTGACGGCGTCTGGCATGACACCTGGTACGATACCAAATCAACCGGGGGAAAATTTCAACGTTCTGCATCGGCTTTCCGTAACTGGCTCACCGCGGATGGCGCGCCTGGCCCAACCGGTGAGGCTGGCTTTGCTGCCGAAAAAGATCGCTATCATCTGTACGTTTCGCTGGCCTGTCCGTGGGCGCATCGCACGCTGATTTTGCGAAAACTTAAAGGGCTGGAACCGTTCATTTCCGTTTCCGTAGTACATCCGTTGATGCTGGAAAACGGCTGGACCTTTGACGATAACTTCCCGGCGGCAACCGGTGATACCCTGTATCAGCACGACTTTCTTTATCAGCTCTATTTACACGCCGATCCTCACTACAGCGGACGGGTGACCGTTCCGGTGCTGTGGGATAAAAAGAACCACACCATTGTCAGCAATGAATCTGCAGAAATCATCCGCATGTTTAATACTGCGTTTGATGCGCTGGGCGCGAAAGCCGGGGATTACTATCCACCAGCCTTGCAAAGCAAAATCGATGAGCTGAACGGCTGGATTTATGACAACGTCAATAACGGCGTGTATAAAGCCGGATTTGCCACCAGTCAGGAAGCCTACGACGACGCAGTGGAAAAAGTCTTCCAATCGCTGGCGAGACTGGAACAAATCCTTGGACAACATCGCTACCTGACCGGCAACCAGTTAACCGAGGCCGATATTCGCCTGTGGACCACGCTGGTGCGTTTTGATCCCGTGTATGTAACCCACTTCAAATGCGACAAACACCGGATTAGCGACTATCTGAACCTTTACGGTTTCCTGCGCGATATCTACCAGATGCCAGGTATTGCGGAAACCGTCAATTTCGATCACATCCGCAATCACTACTTCCGTAGCCACAAAACCATTAACCCGACTGGTATTATTTCTATTGGGCCGTGGCAGGATCTAAGCGAACCTCATGGGCGTGACGAGCGTTTCGCATGATTTACACTGGCCCTCATCTGGGGGCCAAATAATTAATACCACAAATATTTACCATCATTTCATTCACGGCTATTCTTAATTTGATTGCTTTAAAAACAAGTAATTGAATGCAGAACGAGGCAAAAATGGATTGGTATTTAAACGTATTAAAGAACTACTTTGGTTTTGGTGGCCGCGCGCGTCGTAAAGAATACTGGATGTTTGTGTTGGTCAACATCATATTCACGTTCGTGCTGGGTATTCTGGACAGAATGCTTGGCTGGGAGCGCGCCGGGGGAGAAGGTATATTAACGACGATTTATGGGGTTCTGGTATTTATCCCCTGGTGGGCAGTGCAGTTCCGGCGTTTGCATGACACCGATCGTTCAGCCTGGTGGCTGCTGGTGCTGCTGATCCCGATCGTAGGCTGGTTGGTGATCATCATTTTCAACTGTCAAAACGGGACTCAGGGGAGTAACCGCTTTGGGCCCGATCCCAAACAGTTATCCTGACGTAGCATATGTAGATGCCTGATGGTGCTACGCTTATCAGGCCTACAACATACTCCGTCTTCCAGGCCGGATAAGGTGCTTAGCACCACATCCGGCGTAACAGTCCAGCTATTTACCTGCAAACAGCTTGGGGATTTCTCGCAGACACCAGGATTTCGCCTCGCCCATGCTGTCCCGACGCCAGGCCATAATAATATCAATTTCGCTTGTCGATTCCGGACTAACTACCCGCAGCCGACCAGCCGCAATATCCTCTTCCACCAGCGGGTACGGCATCGTCGCCACGCCAAGACCGGCCAACAGCGCCTGGCGTTTATCTTCTATCGTACTCACCGTCAGACGCGGCTGTTTATCCAGCAGTTGGACGGTCAGCACCGGACGTTCACGGGCGGTATCCGCCACCGCGATCCCGCGGTATTTCACGCGGGTGACTTCCGATAACGGTTCCGGCTCCTGATGGATGGGATGATCCGGGGCCGCTACATAGACGTTCATCAGCGAGTATAGCTTACGCGAGTTGATTTCTGAGGATGAGCGAAAATGCATATCCGGCGCAATCACGATATCCGCCCGCCCCTGCTCCAGACGCTCCCACGCCCCAGCCAGAACTTCGGTAATAACGGAAAGCTGGGTATTGGCCTTCCCGGCAAGCCTGTCAATCAACGGGAAAAATGCCGCCGTCGGCACCAGCGCTTCGGTGACGATGGTCAGATGCGTTTCCCAACCGCGAGCCAATGCTTCGGCATCGGTGGTCAGTTTATCCGCAGCTTCCAGCAGTACACGCCCACGCTCCAGCAGCATACGCCCGACGTTGGTGAATTTTGTGCGATGACCTGAACGGTCAAACAGCACCACGTCCAGCTCCTCCTCCAGCTTCTGCATGGTATAGCTGAGCGCAGAAGGAACACGCCCCAGTTCGTCCGCCGCTGCGGCAAAGCTGCCGCGTCGGTCTATTGCGTCCATGACGCGTAACGCTTCAAGCGTTAAAGCCCTTTCTTTGGCCATCTCGTTCTCATTCAGGAAATTTGAACATACCGGGCAGAATATCTGGCTAACAATGCAGCGTCTAGCCATTTAACATAAAAGGAAGTAAAGAGAGGTCAAGAACTATGATTACTACCCGTACAGCCAAACAATGCGGGCAAGCAGACTACGGCTGGCTGCAGGCCCGTTATACCTTCTCCTTTGGACACTATTTTGATCCTAAACTGCTGGGTTATGCCTCGCTGCGTGTTCTGAACCAGGAAGTTCTGGCACCGGGGGCCTCTTTCCAGCCACGGACCTATCCGAAGGTGGATATCGTCAATCTGATCCTCGAAGGGGAAGCGGAGTACCGCGACAGCGAAGGCAACCATATTCAGGCCAAAGCGGGAGAAGTTTTACTGCTCGCGACACAGCCAGGAATCAGCTACAGCGAACACAATATCAGCAAAGATAAACCATTAACCAGAATGCAGCTCTGGCTGGACGCCTGTCCGCAGCGCGAAAACGCCTGCGTACAGAAAGCCACGTTGAGCGCCGGTAAGCATCAGCTGTTGGCCTCGCCAGACGGTGAGCAAGGCAGCCTGCATCTGCGCCAACAGGTTTGGGTGCACCACGTTGAACTGCAACAGGGTGAATCGCTGAGTTTTCAGTTACATGGGCCGCGGGCTTACTTACAGTCGATTCACGGCAGATTCCATGCGGTAACATCTGGCGCCGAAAAAGAAGCGCTCACCTGCGGCGATGGCGCATTTATTCGTGACGAAACTAACATAACGTTAGTCGCTGATACCCCGCTGCGCGCTTTGCTGATAGATTTGCCCGTATAGTCAGGGAAAACAACGGAGTACGACTATTGGGCAAGAAATCATCAAAAAAACGCCAGCCGCAGACTGAGCCTAAAAAGCAGGAAACGGTTACCTTCGGTTATGAAGAAATGCTGACGGAGCTGGAAGCGATTGTGGCCGATGCCGAGCTACGGCTGGAAGACGAAGAAGCCGCCTGAGAAGGCGGCTCAGGCTGATGCCGGGTAGCGGCTGCGCCTTACCCGGCCTACAGATTAATGCGCTTTACTGGCCATGATCTCAATGATCTGCTTGTCGGTTTCCTGCATAGAACGACACGCCAGCGCGCACAGGTTACTGATAGATTGCTCCACGTTATGCGCCACAATCCCTTCATTGCCGGTTACAGCGGTATCATCCAGCGCCATCAGCACCGCTTTCCACGCCGCAGATGCACTGGTTGAGACTTTCATCGCACAGCTGTTCGAAGCGCCATCACAAATCATCCCGCTTACGTCGCCAATCATGCTGCTGATCGCCATCGCGATAGTGTTGTAGCGACCATCAACGATCCATGCCATCCCCGCCGCGGCGCCCATCGCCGCCGTGGTTGCCGCACACAGTGCAGACAAACGCGGGAGCTGATGATGGATGTAGATAGCACTCAGGTGAGACAACATCAGCGCACGCGCCAGTTTCTCTTCATCCGCGCCAAAGTGCTCGGCCACCACCATGACCGGAACGGTGGCGGTAATCCCCTGATTACCGGAGCCGGAGTTGCTCATGGCCGGCAGCGTCGCCCCGCCCATTCGCGCATCCGATGCCGCGCTAGTACGGATCAGAATAGAGGTGGAGAGATCGTTCGCCAGCAGGCCACGCGCACATTGCTTCTCAAGCGTGGTTCCGATGTGCAAGCCCCAGTTACCGCGCAGCCCTTCCTGAGACAGTGCACCGTTCAGTTTTGCCGCATCGAGAATGAAGCGGATTGACTCAAACGGTACCGCGTTCACGAACGCCAGAATCTCTTCCAGCGACGTGTGAGACAGTACCGCCAGCGGTGACTCCTGCTCCTCTTCCTCAGCGTTCTGTTCTGTGGTGAACACCACGCCTTTATTGGTCTCGATGCAGACAATGTTGGTATGACCGCCCACAATCGTTACGCACGCCCATCCTTCAGTGCCGTAAACCTTCGCGCGGGAAAAGAGGATATCCTCGCAAGGCTCCTGCAGCATCACAGCAACCTTCCCTGCGGTCAGCATCGCTTTCGCATCGGCGATCGCTTGTGGCGACGCGTCTTTCAGTACCTCTAAACCGGCGCGGGCATTTCCACCCAGCGCACCCAGCGCTGCCGCGACAGGCAACCCGACCATTCCGGTACCCGGCACGGTAACGCCCATGCCGTTTTTCATCAGGTTCGGTGAGACCCACGCATCAATGCGTTCAACCGCGCCGCCCAGCTCAGCGGCTGCGACCGCTGCCGCCAGAGCCAGAGAGATAGGTTCCGTACAACCCAGCGCAGGCTTAACTTCTTCCTGCACCGCGCGGATAAAACTATCCCATAATGGATTCAATGTAGTCTCAAACATAACAACAACCTTTGCTCAGATATCTCAGGAAAATGCCAGGAACGGAGAAATGCACAGCAGCAGGCCCGTGATAATAATCAGATACAGGGAAGCGCCTTTGTATTTGTGCAGTGCAGGAACTTTGTAAACCAGCCAGGCCGGGATCAGACAACCCACCATGCCGAAAATAGGGCTACAAATAGAGGTGAAGCTCAGTACCGGTGCATTCAGCACAATTGCGCTCCACGCCAACAGGATGGCGAAAACCATAATGCCGCGCTGAACCAGGGTCTCATTGATTTTCTCTGCTGGCATTTTACGACGCAGAATGTTCATCACGATCCCCTGAGTGGCTTCACGGAAACCTAAGTAAACGCCGAAGAAAGCGGTCATAACGGCGAAAATGTTCAGAATAACGCTAACAATTTTCACCCAGCCCGCACCCGCACCGTTGATAAACTGCGCGGCAATCGCCAGAGCGGAAATGTTCTGCTCGTAGGCTTTAACCGCTTCGTCATGGCCCATCGCCAGCGTGAAGGAAACGGCGTAGAAAAAGACGGTAACAAACAGGATACCGAACGCAATGTTCATAGCACGCAGGGCTTTATGGCGCGCCACTTCAATGGATTTATTGCGAGAACGGTATGAGATAACCATCGGGCTTAAGGTCTGAATAAACAGAATCGAGGTCAGCGTGAACGGCAGCGTGATGATCGCATTTTTGATCAGCAACGCCATCGGCGGCAGTGAACCTGCGTTATGCAGATGCCACATCCCCACCATTGATACGCCAAGCGCTGCAACCACCAGTAGCTTGGTCAGTACCATGCCAGTGGAGATTTTAAACAGCATTTGTTCACCGCGTGACGAGAGGGCAACCAGGATGCAAATCAGCACCAGTCCATAAAACGGGCTGTCGGACAGCAAACCTTCAGTAACGCCAAAAGTGTGCAGGTAGGAGGCGCTATCGTTGGTAATGGCGGTGGAATAAACAAACATCCAGATAACCAGCATCACAAAATACAACGCACCTAACAGGATGCCCCAGTTCTTACCCAGATAGCCGCTGATCACGCTCGGATAGTCTTTACACTCTGGGGACTCAGCCAGCGTATTAATAAACAGCCGCTGGAACAGATACATGGCTGGGTAGCCGATGATAGAGGAGAGCAAGAACACCCACAGCCCCATCAGCCCTACCTGGACAGGAAGAAAAACAATCCCCGCGCCAATTGCCATACCGATACTCATAATGACCCAGCCGGTGTCCGTGCTGTCGAATTTAATGGCTTCGCGCCATTCACTTTCGGTCATTCCCGCCCGGCGAGCCGGAGCAGACGCGTCGAGTATTACGCTGTTATTTGTTGTTGTTTCCATAATTTCCCGCTCAATGTGTAGGTAGAGGTTTTTATATTTTTTTGTACTGCCTCAATGCGATACGCAGTACTAAGGTGCAGGCGAGCTATTGGAGTAATGAGGAAATCATACGCGCAGGGTCAGAGAAAAACTTCACAAACAAACCCCTGTAATTTCTAAAAGTTAAGAAATATTTTCTCTTTTAAACTCACATAAAGAATTTAATTTCTAATTTTGAAGCCGATCACAACAAAAAAGGTGCACTAAAGTGCACCTTTTTATTCTACTATGTTGATTAATTCATTCATGGCCGGATGGCGGCGCTTACGCCTTATCCGGCCTACAAACGCACCCTTTCATCTCAGGTACAAACCACTTTAATCGCCAGGCCACCGCGCGACGTTTCACGGTATTTGTCGTTCATATCTTTGCCTGTTTCATACATGGTCTCGATCACCTTATCGAGCGACACGCGTGGCTCTGACGTCCGACGTAGCGCCATACGCGCGGCGTTGACGGCTTTTACCGCGTTGATCGCATTACGCTCAATGCACGGTATTTGCACCTGTCCGGCGACCGGGTCGCAGGTCAGCCCCAGGTTATGCTCCATGGCGATTTCAGCCGCAATACAAACCTGCGACGGGCTACCGCCAAGCAACTCTGTCAGCCCGGCTGCCGCCATTGAACAGGCCACGCCAATCTCACCCTGACAGCCCACCTCAGCACCAGAAATAGAGGCGTTCATCTTATACAGCGCGCCTATCGCCCCCGCGGCCAGCAAATAGCGGGCAATGGAGTTCGCATTCACCGGACGACGGAACTTGTCGTAATAGGCCAGGACAGCAGGGATAATCCCACATGCACCGTTGGTCGGTGCCGTGACAACCCGGCAACCGGCGGCGTTTTCTTCGCTCACGGCCAGCGCGAACATGTTGATCCAGTCAATCACGTTCATCGGGTCGCTGGACAAATTATCACTGGAAACCAGCAACCGACGTAATGCCACGGCGCGACGCGGAACGTTAAGCGGGCCCGGCAGGACGCCTTCGGTGTTCATACCGCGTTCGATCCCGGCGTGCATGACGTCCCAGATGGCGGCAAAGCCAGCATCGATTTCTTCTTTGCTGCGCATCGCCAGTTCGTTTTGCATCATCAAGCCGGAAACAGACAGCCCGTTGCGCTCACACAGTTTCAGCAGTTCGCTGGCGGAATGAAAATTGTAGGGCACGTGTGCTTCAACATCATGCGCCTGACCAAATTGCTCCTCTTCAACGATAAAACCACCGCCGACGGAGTAATAGATTTTGCTTAGCAGCGTCTCGGTGCCGTTCCACGCGGTGATACGCATGCCATTTTCATGGCGCGGCAGCGTTTCGCTATGAAAGAGAATATTTTTATCTGGAGAGAAATCGACAACATGCGTGCCCTCTGCAACCGGTAAACGTCCGGTACGGGCCACTTCCTGAATAAAACCAGCGATTGAATCTATATTAACGTTTTGCGGACTGTTACCGGCCAGTCCCATTATGATGGCGACATCTGTCGCATGACCTTTTCCGGTCAGGGAGAGCGAGCCGTAAAGATCGACCACAATATGCGTGGTTCTGGGAAGTTCTCCGCTGCTGACCAACAGATCGATAAAGCTTTTACCTGCGTTCATTGGCCCCACGGTATGGGAGCTGGAAGGTCCAATGCCAATCTTAAAAATATCGAATGCGCTAATCATATCCACACCCTCGGATTGCCGTTCAGTGAAGACCAGGTTTCACACTCATTAAGGATCGGGGCGATCCTGCGATCGCCCCGCAAGGGATTACAGCGTGTCGCCACGTACGGCGATGGCTTCAATCTCGAGCTTCACATCCTTGGGTAAGCGGGCGACCTGTACGCAGCTGCGCGTAGGGTAAATTGCCTTATGCTCATCAAAGAACTGCTGGTACACCTGGTTAATGGTGGCGAAATCGTTCAGGTCGGATACGAAAACGGTCGTCTTCACGATATCGCTCACTTTCAAACCTGCGGACTCGACGATCGCTTTCACGTTTTCCAGGCTTTGACGCGCCTGATCGGCCACGTTTTCTGCCACTTCACCGGTCTGTGGACATACCGGGATTTGACCTGACGTCAACACCATACTGCCCAGATCCACACCCTGTACGTAAGGCCCGATGGCCCCTGGCGCACATTCGGTTGCAATAACTTTTCTCATAGTCCCTCCGGCGTCAGAGCGCCTGGGTGAAAGTACGTGAAATAACATCCTGCTGCTGTTCGCGGGTCAGCGCGTTGAAGCGCACCGCATAGCCAGACACGCGGATCGTCAGGTTCGGATAGTTTTCCGGGTGCTCAATGGCATCCATCAACATTTCACGGTTCATAACGTTAACGTTCAGATGCTGCCCGCCTTCCACATGCGCTTCATGGTGGAAGTAACCGTCCAGCAGACCGACCAGGTTGGTTTTACGCACCCCATCCTCTTTGCCCAGTGCAGCCGGCACAATGGAGAAGGTGTATGAGATACCGTCTTTGGCATAGGTAAACGGCAGTTTGGCGACCGACGTTAACGACGCCACCGCACCTTTACGATCGCGGCCGTGCATCGGGTTAGCCCCTGGCGCAAACGGCGTACCAGCGCGACGTCCGTCCGGCGTGTTACCGGTTTTCTGTCCGTACACCACGTTGGAGGTGATGGTCAGAATAGACTGCGTTGGCACCGCGTTACGGTAGGTTGGCAACACCTTAATTTTCTTCATAAAGCGTTCGACCAGGTCGCAGGCAATACTGTCTACGCGCTCGTCGTTGTTGCCGTATTGCGGATAGTCGCCTTCGATTTCGAAATCAACGGCCAGACCATTTTCATCGCGAATCGGTTTCACGCGAGCATATTTGATAGCCGACAGAGAATCCGCCGCCACGGACAGACCCGCCATACCGCAGGCCATCGTGCGATAGACATCGCGATCGTGCAGCGCCATCAGCGAAGCTTCGTAGCTGTACTTGTCGTGCATGTAGTGGATGATGTTCAGCGCGCTGATGTACTGCACGGCCAGCCAGTCCATAAAGTGGTCCAGGCTCTCCATCACCGTGTCGTAGTCCAGCACGTCATCCATCAGCGGAGCCGTTTTCGGGCCGACCTGGATTTTCAGTTTCTCATCCACGCCGCCGTTGATTGCGTACAGCAACGTTTTGGCGAGGTTTGCACGCGCACCGAAGAACTGCATTTGTTTGCCGATAACCATCGGGCTGACGCAGCAGGCAATGGCATAGTCATCGCTGTCAAAGTCGGCGCGCATCAAATCGTCGTTTTCATACTGTAAAGACGAGGTGATGATAGACACCTGGGCGGCGTACTTTTTGAAGGCAATCGGTAGCTGCTCAGACCACAGTACAGTCAGGTTCGGCTCAGGCGCCGGGCCCATGGTGTGCAGCGTATGCAGGTAACGGAACGAGTTTTTCGTCACCAGCGTGCGGCCATCCAGCCCCATGCCGCCGATAACTTCGGTCGCCCAGATAGGGTCGCCTGAGAACAACGTGTCGAATTCCGGCGTACGCAGGAAGCGCACCATACGGATCTTCATAATGAAGTGGTCGATCAGTTCCTGCGCCTGCTGCTCGTTTAAGATACCCGCTTTGAAATCGCGCTCAATGTAGATGTCGAGGAACGATGCGGTACGGCCCAGCGACATAGCGCCGCCGTTCTGCGATTTCACCGCAGCCAGGTAAGCAAAGTACACCCACTGCACCGCTTCCTGCGCATTACGCGCCGGACGGGAGATATCGCAGCCGTATTTCGCCGCCATTTCCTGCATTTGCAGCAGAGCGCGGCGGTGCTCAGACAGTTCTTCGCGCAGACGAATCGTGGCTTCAAGATTCTGGCCCCACTCCAGGTTAGACTGGAGATCGGCAAACTGCAGTTCACGCTCGCGCACCAGGTAGCGGATACCGTACAGCGCGACGCGGCGATAATCACCGATGATACGACCACGACCGTAACCATCCGGCAGGCCGGTCAGCACGCCGGATTTACGGCAGCGCAGCATATCCGGAGAGTAGGCGTCGAATACGCCCTGGTTATGGGTTTTACGCAGTTCAGTAAACTGGTATTCAAAATCAGCATCCATCTCACGACCATAAGCATCAAAAGAGCTTTTGATCATGTTGATGCCGCCAAACGGATGCAGAGCACGCTTGAGCGGCTTATCCGTTTGCAAACCGACGATTTTTTCCAGTTCTTGTTCAATATAACCCGCATCATGAGCGGTTATCGTGGTGGCAATATTGGTATCGAAATCAACCGGCGCGTGCGTCGAGTTTTCAATACGGATGCCCGCCATGACTTTTTCCCACAACGCAGTGGTCGCAGGCGTAGCTTCGGCGAGGAAAGATTCATCCCCTTCATAAGGCGTATAGTTGTGCTGAATAAAATCACGGACATTAATTTCTTCTTTCCAGTCCGTACCTTTAAAGCCATTCCAGGCTTCGGCATACAGCATATCGCTGGTATCGATATTTACCTTCATGAAAAATAATCTCTCTGCTGAAAATTAATTATGCAAATTCTACTGGTGTATTAATTTTGCCTAACGCAATGGCATCACGCGCAATCATTTTCTCTTCATTTGTGGGAATTACCGCACAAATAACACGAGCATCTTTATTAGAGATAATTCTTTCGCCATGGGAATTTGGCAGGCTATTCATCTCGCTGTCGATATTCACCCCTAAAACGGCGAGGTGTTCAATAACCAGACGACGAATTAATACCGAGTTCTCACCGATTCCACCGGTGAAAATAATCCCATCAAGACGATGCAGTGATGCGGCATGTCCAGCGATATGACGTGCAATACGATGCACAAACGTTTTAATCGCCAACTGCGCACGCTCATGTCCCTCGTGCCAGGCTTTTTCTAACGTACGTAAGTCAGAGGACAAACCGGAAATACCCAGTAAACCGGACTCTTTATTCACTACACGCTCAAGGTCGCTCAGCGTCTGGTTGGTTTCGCTGGCAATCCACGCCATCGCGCCGAAATCGACGTCGCCGCTGCGTGTGCCCATCATCAGCCCTTCCAGCGGCGTCATGCCCATTGAGGTATCAACGCTCTGTCCGTTACGTACCGCACAAATTGACGCGCCGTTCCCCAGATGCGCCACAACCAGACCTGAGTCATCGTGTTGCAGCTCGAGAAGCTCATGCGCTCGCTGAGAAACATAGCGGTGCGACGTGCCGTGGAAACCGTAACGACGAACGCCCAACTCCTCAAAATATTTCCACGGTAAACCGTACAGATAGGCCTCAGGAGCCATCGTCTGGTGGAAGCTGGTATCAAATACCGCGACCTGCTGCACGCCTGGGAAAAGGTGCTGAGCGGACTCGATCCCACTGAGGTTCGCATAATTATGTAACGGCGCTAAAGGCGATACCCGGCGAATATTGTCGATAACTTCCTCAGTAATAATTGCTGATTCGGTAAAGATATTTCCGCCGTGGGCAATGCGGTGGCCAATTAAGGCCACGCTGTCCATTAAATTACGTTTCTCCAGTTCAACGGCAATTGCTTTTAATGCGTCTTCGTAGCTGTGGTGAGCCAGCTTAGCTGGCTCTCCTCCATTAATTGCTATGAACGCATTTTCAGAGTTAATACCGTCTGCAATTCCCGCCATTAAAACGTCACAGTTTGCTGCATCCAGCACTGAGAATTTAATGGAGGATGAACCACAGTTAATAACCAGTACTACCGGAAACTCATTCATTTCACTACTCCGCTCATCCTGAGCTTAAGGATTAAAACAGTTTGTAGACGATGTTCAGGATGGTCAGCAGACCAATCGCGGTAACAAACACGTTATCCAGACGGCCACGGTATTTCGCCAGTGATGGCGCTTTACGGATGGCGTACATCGGCAGCAGGCAGAGCAGAGAGGCAATAATCGGCGCGCCCATTGCTTCAATCAGGTCCAGGATGTTCGGGTTGGCGTAAGCCACAACCCAGGTGGAACCCATGATGAAGATCATGCTGATGGTATTAAGTTTGCCGGCAGAAACTTTTGTTTTATCGCCTTTGTAACCAAACTTCAGCACCAGACCGTTCAGTCCTTCCAGCGTGCCCAGATAGTGGCCGAAGAAAGATTTGAAGATAGCAACCAGTGCGATGATTGAAGCACCGTATTCCAGAACGGTCGCGAAGGTGGACTTCGTACCGGACAGTGAAGCGAAGTGGTTCGCCAGGTAAGAAAGTACCGGAATGTTTTGCGCTTTCGCATCCGCCATGTTTGCCGGAGACAGCGTGAACAGGCAGCTAAAGGCGAAGAACATAACCACGGCAACCATCAACATACTGGCGCGGGAGATGATTTTGGAACATTTCTGCTCGGTGAACTCGCGACCAAAATCTTTCTCATACTCTTCGCGTTTAGACACCACGAAGGAAGAAACGATAGGTGAGAAGTTGAAAGAGAACACCATGATGGAAATACCCAGCCACACGGTAACCAGGATGCCGTCATGGCCAGTCAGTGCGATATTGCTGAGATCAACCTGATCGATAACCGCAGAGTTCCAGTAAGGGATCAGAGACAGAGAAATAAGCACCAGGCTGGCAATAAACGGCCATACCAGGAAGCTCATCACTTTAACCATCAGATCTTTACCGAACCAGATGACGAATGCCATCAGCAGCAGCAGGAACAGTGCCACGAAGCCACGGTTTAACGCGGGCATCTGCAACTGGTTTTCCCAGAAGGTCATAAAGGTGTTGGTAATGGTGACGCCATAAATCCACAGCAGCGGACAAATTGCAAAGAAGTAGAGGAACGTGATAACCACGCCGCCCGTTTTACCAAAGTGCTCTTCAACCGTTTCTGTGATGTTACCGGAAGGATTAGAACCGGAAAGACACAGGCGTGCCAGCGCACGGTGGCAATAGAAGGCAATGGGGTATGCCAGCACCAGCATGATCAGAATGGGGATCAGTCCGCCAAAACCTGCGCGGATAGGGAAGAACAGCACCCCTGCGCCGATGGCTGTACCAAATAAACCCAGTGTCCAGGTGGTGTCCGATTTGCGCCAGGACGACTGTTTTGTCTGGCTGGATACAATGCTATCAGTAGTACTCATATCCTATCCTCAACGAAGTATATTAAGCGTCAACTAAACCAGTAATTTGAGATACACGAGAAAGGTCGATATTACCGCCAGAAATAATGCTGACTGTTTTTCTGTTCTGGATATAGCTATCTAATTTCCCGCTTAATAATGCTGCGCATGCCAGCGCGCCGGCACCTTCAGTCACAACTTTATTTCGCTGAATTAATGCCACCATGCTGTTGCGAATTTCATCTTCGCTGACCAGGACAATGTCATCCACCAACTCACGAACAATTTCATACGTTAAAGTACCCGGGCGGGAAACGTCACAACCATCCGCCAGGGTGCCGGTCGTTCGGTGCGTGGTTATTTCTCCAGCGTGGAAAGAAGCCGCCATGCCGTGAACGTTTTCAGACTGCACGCCAATAATTTTAATGGTCGGGTTAATAGACTTAATTGCCACCGCAATACCAGCAATCAGTCCGCCACCGCCAATTGGCACAATCACGTTATCGACATCGTACAGATCTTCCAGAATTTCCAGACCAATAGTCCCCTGACCAGCGATGACTTTCGGATCATCATATGGCGGAATAAAGATACGGCCTTCCGTTTCCACAATCTCGCTAACCTTAGCGATGGTGTCGTTGAAGTTGTCGCCGTGCAGCACAACTTCTGCGGAATAATCACAGGTTGCAGCAACTTTAGACTTCGGCGCGCCTTTCGGCATCACCACTTTGCCGTCGATTCCGAGCATAGCGCAGGAGAGAGAAACGCCTTGCGCATGGTTACCTGCAGAGCAAGCCACCACACCCTTACATCTTTCAGCTTCGGTTAATGAACTGAGCTTGTTAAACGCGCCACGGATTTTAAATGAACCGGTACGCTGCATGTTTTCAAACTTGAGGAAAATTTCCCCTTTGCAACGTTCACTAAAATAGTTAGAGCGAGGCATTCCCGTTTTATAAATTTTCCCCGCCAGTCTTTTTTTCGCTTCGAGGATATCTTCAATTGCAACTGGGAGATCGTATGTAATGTGCATTAGAACCTCTTACTAGGGTATTAAAGTAAATAGATAGCCGTGACCATTGTCAGATATAGACAGATGGCGTTGATTTCGTGTTAAAACAAATTCAATCTTTAATCAATTTCAATTAATTGCCTTCGTCTCCGACAATTATATGATGAATATTCTTTGGCTAATTCCACCAAAATAGATGCTGCTTTTTTAATTCGATAATTTTTCGACCATACGGCGGCATAACGTGCGACGGGTAAGGTTTCTTCTACCGGGATAGTAATAAACTGGTTTGAGCCAAACGGTGTGGTCATATCGCAGGGAATTACTGTTAAGAAATCAGCACTGAGAACAAGATTATAAATCGTAACGACGGAGTCTGTATTAACGATGTTTTCACTGCTGATGCCATTATTCTGTAACGTGGTAAGAAGTTCGCTGTAGTAACCCATATTCGTTTGTGGCAACACCCACTGTTCGTTTTTCAACGCGCTCAGCGAGGTGATGCCGGTGCATGTTCGGGACTTGCTGGCGACCAGGATAAAGTCTGACTCAAAGAGCGGCTCAACGTGCAGATCGTGCAGTTTCATCTCATCACTCAGCGTACCGATAGCGAAGTCCAGACGTCCGTCACGAATCGCCGGTAAGAAGGAGGAGAGCTGAGCTTCATACATAGAAACCTGCGCTTTCGGAAACACTTCTTTGAATTTTTTAATCATGCCGGACATGATGGTGAAGGCAATCAGTGAAGGAAAGCCAAACGACACATCAACGACCGCGTTGCTCGTCATGCTGTTCATCTCATCAACCATGTTTTTCATTTCACGGGTAATAGATTCAGACCATGAGAGCATCACCTGACCTGCCTGAGTTAATGTCACACCAGTATTTTTACGTACAACTAACTCAATACCGAAATAAGCTTCTACATCATTAATGATTTTGCTGACAGCCGGTTGAGTTAAACCTAATTCTTTTGCAGCTGAGCCGATAGAACCACTTCTAATGACTTCCTGAAAGACCACTAAGTGCTGTGTTTTAGGGAGTGTAATAGTATTCATATCGACCTACGCTAATTACTTTGTTGACGGCAGGAAGTGTACCAAATTAAGCGAACAAGGATATGTGCTACCACTCACAAATCCCCTTGACTTACATTTTGTAAGACTATTATGAAAATTGAAATCACTTAATAATCATATAGATATGAAATATTGATCTCACTTTATCCTGACTTTAATCAAAAAAAGATGGGGGGATAACGATTTTTTATGGCTATAACGACATCATTTTCCCTGCTATTTCTTAAATCCATGAAAGGCTATATTTCAATCAATTACAGAGTAATTATCAGGCAAAACGGTGCTTAAATTTAATAAGCAATTTATCAAAAATAATTTGATTTTATTGTTTATAGTGATTAAATAACGTTATGCATCACGTTTTTCGACCTTATTTGTTTGTAAAGAAACATTACATTTATCAATATTTAAAACAATGAAAACAAACCATCACCATACGTAACATTATTATAACACTTGTTTTGCGCACTTTGTCAGCAACTAATTTTGTGATAGCGATCGATTGCGCGTGATTATTCTCGGAAAAAACGTATCGCATAGCGTTTTGTGTTGTCCATCACAAAACAAGAAATATCCCGAGAGACATTTCCTCTTATAAAAGAAGCCAGCAACATAAATAAGAACTAAATAAAGATTAGATGAATGGAAAATAAAACGCCAGATTCGGGGTAAACCAATCGCAATACTATCAGGAAAATATTTGCCGGATGGCGGTGTAAACACCTTATCCGGCCTACCAAACCAGTTCCACCCATCCCAGTAGGCCTGATAAGCGTAGCGCCATCAGGCATGACAACCAGCTCATACAGCAAAAAACCCGCCGAAGCGGGGTTTTATAAAGAGTGAAGCTGATCGATAAGCCGCGTTCTTTTGAGCATAGCGTCGTGGACAGTCATTCATCCAACCTGCCCAGAAAGCAAAAACCCCGCCGAAGCGGGGTTTTATAAAGAGTGAAGCTGACCGATAAGCCGGGTTCTGTCGTGGACAGTCATTCATCTAGGCCAGCAATCGCTCACTGGCTCAAGCAGCCTACCCGGGTTCAGTACGGGCCGTACCTTGTGAACCCCTATTTGGCCTTGCTCCGGGTGGAGTTTACCGTGCCACGGACTGTTACCAGCCGCGCGGTGCGCTCTTACCGCACCCTTTCACCCTTACCTGATCCCACTTACGTGGGCCATCGGCGGTTTGCTCTCTGTTGCACTGGTCGTGGGTTTCCCCCCCAGGCGTTACCTGGCACCCTGCCCTATGGAGCCCGGACTTTCCTCCCCTCCGCCCGTCTCCCCCGAAGAGGACGACGACGAAGCGGCGACTGTCTGGTCAGCTTCGGCGCGCAGTATAGAGGGTTTGCGGAGCAATGTCACCCCGCACTGCGTATTCCTATCGCCAACGTGGCGGCGATGTTTCTTGAAGCGCGATAAATATTATCAAATGCCCCACGGAAGGCCTCTTCCAGCGTGCCGATGCTGGTCAATACGCTAAACACCGCATCGATACCATATTGATGCACCACCTCTACATCGCGCGTCAGGCTGCCGCCAATACCAATGACTGGCTTGTGGTACTTCTTCGCGACGTTCGCCACACCCACCGGTACTTTGCCGTGAATGCTCTGGCTGTCGATCCGCCCTTCGCCGGTCACCACCAGCGTACAGTCGTGAATATGCTCTTCCAGATTGAGCGCCTGGGTCACAATCTCGATACCGCTGCGCAGCTCCGCGCCTAAAAAAGCCATTAACGCTGCGCCCATTCCGCCAGCAGCACCGGAGCCGGGCACGTCTTTCACATCAACTCGCAGAGACTTTTTAATAATGTCAGCATAGTGAGACAGATTACGGTCCAGTTCGAGAATGCGTTCTTCCGTCGCCCCTTTCTGCGGTCCAAAAATGCGCGAAGCGCCAGAATCGCCAATGAGTGGATTAGTCACATCGCAGGCCACGCGAATGGAACAGGTTTTTAAGCGCGGATCCAGACCCGAGATATCGATAGTATTCAGACTCATCAGGCTTCCGCCACCGTAGCCAATCTCTGTCCCGTTGGCATCGCAAAGTTTCGCCCCCAGCGCCTGCACCATACCCGCGCCACCGTCGTTAGTCGCACTGCCGCCAATGCCTATAATGATGCTCTGCGCACCGCTATCCAACGCCTGCAAAATCAACTCCCCGGTGCCACGCGACGTAGTGACTAAAGGGTTGCGCTTTTCAGGAGGAACCAACGCCAGACCACTGGCTGCCGCCATTTCGATAAACGCGGTTTTACCGTCCCCGGACATGCCCCAGCAGGCATTCACTTTTTCGCCCAGCGGCCCCGTCACCCACGCTGAATGTTCACTCCCTTGCGTCGCGGCAATCATAGCTTCGACCGTTCCTTCACCGCCATCGGCAACCGGAACAGAAACATATTGCGCATCGGGGAAAATTTCCCGAAATCCTTTTTCTATCGCCTGAGCTACCTCGGTGGCAGAAAGGCTTTCTTTATAAGAGTCTGGGGCAATTACGATTTTCATAGTTATGTAGCCTGACTGTGCCGCGCAAGGCAAGAAATACAGGGCGCGCATCCGCGCCCTTCTTGTTAGCGAGTGACTTCCACTTTCGCCAGTTTTTCGTAGTAGCATGCGAGTGCGCTGTGATCGGCTGTCCCCAATCCATCTGCGCGGAGCGCCTGCATCATCTCCATAACTGCAGCAGTCAGCGGCAACTGGGCGCCAACGCCATGAGAGGTATCCAGCGCATTCGCCAGATCTTTGATATGCAGGTCAATACGGAAGCCTGGTTTAAAGTTGCGGTCCATCACCATCGGTGCTTTCGCGTCGAGCACGGTGCTTCCCGCCAGCCCGCCACGGATCGCCTGATACACCAGATCCGGGTTCACACCCGCTTTGGTCGCCAACGTCAGCGCTTCAGACATCGCGGCAATGTTCAGCGCCACAATGACCTGATTCGCCAGCTTGGTGACGTTACCCGCGCCAATTTCACCGGTATGCACCACGGAGCCTGCCATCGCTTTCAGCAGATCGTAGTACTTGTCGAAGATCGCTTTATCACCACCAACCATCACCGACAACGTGCCGTCAATCGCTTTTGGCTCGCCGCCGCTGACCGGCGCATCCAGCATATCCACGCCTTTCGCTTTCAGCGCATCGCTAATTTCACGGCTGGCTAACGGCGCGATGGAGCTCATGTCGATAAGCACTGTGCCCGGCTTCGCCCCTTCAATAATGCCGCCTTCACCCAGCGCCACTTCTTTCACATGCGGAGAGTTCGGCAGCATGGTGATGATCACGTCGCACTGCTCGGCAATTTCTTTCGCCGTGGCGGCAGTTTCAGCGCCTGCGGCAATCACTTGTGCAATGGATTCCGGGTTACGGTCAGCAACCACCAGCGAGTAACCTGCCTTGAGGAGGTTTTTACTCATTGGTTTACCCATGATACCGAGGCCAATAAAACCAACTTTCATTGTCATGTCTTTATCTCTCTCTACTGTCGATGGTGGTTATTTCTTAAAAGAATCAGCCAGTTTCTGCGTGGCTGAACGGAACACGCCAAGGTCGCTGCCAACGGCAACAAACGTCGCGCCCCACTCCAGATAACGACGTGCATCCGCCTCTACCGGGGCCAGAATGCCGCTTGGTTTGCCATGTGCTTTCGCGCGGGCAAAAATGTGCTGGATAGCTTTCTGCACATCAGGATGTGACGCATTGCCAAGGTGGCCTAGCGCCGCAGCCAGATCGCTTGGGCCGACGAAGACACCGTCAACGCCTTCTGTCGCCGCGATTGCGTCAACGTTATCAACGCCCTGCTGACTTTCGATCTGCACGATGATCGTGATGTTCTTATTCGATTGCGCAAAGTAGTCCGGTACGGTGCCAAACATATTGGCGCGATGGGATACGGACACGCCGCGAATACCTTCCGGCGGATAGCGGGTCGATGCCACGGCGTTTACCGCCTCTTCTTCCGTCTCAACGAACGGGATCAGGAAGTTGTAAAACCCGATATCCAGCAGGCGCTTGATGATTACCGGCTCGTTGGTCGGTACGCGCACTACCGGTGCGCTGGCGCTGCCTTTCAGCGCCATCAATTGCGGGATAAACGTCGAGATATCGTTCGGCGCGTGTTCGCCGTCCAGCACCAGCCAGTCAAACCCCGCCAGGCCTAAAACTTCAGTGCTGATTGGGCTGGCTAATGCAGACCAGCAGCCAATCTGAATCTGTTGCGCCGCGAGGGCCGCTTTAAACTTATTCGGGAAAATCGTGTTATTCATCGCCTATACCTTTGTTTATTTCTGCAATTCCATACGTTTAATGTCACCGACAATAAACAGGTAGCAAACCATTGCCATCAGCGCCGAACACCCTACAAACATCAGCGCAGCATTAAATGAGTGCAGCTCGCTCACCAGATACCCAATCACCAGCGGAGTGACGATGGAAGCCACGTTACCAAATACGTTAAATACCCCACCGCACAGACCGACAATCTCTTTCGGCGCGGTATCGGAAATTACCGGCCATCCCAGCGCCCCGAAGCCTTTGCCGAAGAACGCCAGCGCCATCAGTGCGACCACCAGGGTGGTGTTATCGGTGTAGTTACACAGAATAATGGTCGACGCGAGCAGCATGCCGAGCACAATCGGCAGCTTACGCGCCAGTGTGATACTGAAGCCACGTTTAATCAGATAATCAGAGAACACGCCGCCAAGCACACCACCGGCGAATCCGCACAACGCCGGAATCGAAGCTACCAGGCCAACTTTGAGGATCGACATGCCTTTTTCCTGTACCAGGTAAATCGGGAACCAGGTGAGGAAAAACCAGGTAATTGTGTTGATAAAATACTGGCCGAAGAACACGCCAAGCATCATACGGTTAGTGAGCAACTGCTTGATATAATGCAGTTTAGGGCCACCTGACTTCACATCGCCCGGCTTTTTGTGGTCCATATCCACGACCGCGCCGTTTTCCGAGATAAACTTCAGTTCTTCTTGCGACATACGCGGATGATCGGTTGGGTTATGAATAAACTTTACCCACAGCCCGGTGAGCACAAAACCAATCACGCCCATTACGGTAAACACGTGCTCCCAGCCCCAGGCGAAGGTCAGCCAGCCGAGCAACGGAGAAAACAGCGCCAGGGAAAAATACTGCGCGGAATTAAAAATTGCGGATGCCGTACCGCGCTCTTTCGTCGGGAACCAGGCCGCCACGATACGAGCATTCGCCGGAAAGGACGGCGCTTCCGAGAAGCCCAGCATAAAGCGCATGATGAACATTGAAATACCCGCCCAGGCCAGCGGGAACATGTCCACAAAGCCTTGCAGGAAGGTGAACAGTGACCAGAAGAACAGACTGTATGTGTAGACTTTCTTCGAGCCGAATTTATCCAACAGCCAGCCACCGGGGATTTGCATCAACAGGTAAGCCCAGCCGAAGGCGGAGAAAATGTAACCCATAGAGATAGCGCTGAGCTGCAACTCTTTCGCTACTTCCGTGCCGGCAATAGATAGCGTCGCACGGTCCGCATAGTTAACGGCGGTAACGATAAATATTATCAGCAATATTAAATAACGGGTGTGCGTACCTTTCTTTTTCTCGACAACTGTATCCAGAATCATTCTAATTACCTCGGGTACATTAAATTTTTATTATTATTGAGTAGATATTCCTGGTGATAAATTACTGATAATTAGAACGCATAATAATTTATCAGACGCTATAAAACCGTGATTCAGTATAATCAGCAGCGTAACGTTAATCATTGTGCAAGCGCTCATTTATAACGCGTTATTAAATTAATGTTTTGGGCATATGCCCACACGCATGGGCGCTAATGCACACATTTACGTATTGCTGCCCCTGGTAGCCCGGCCTTGCTGAGTTTAAGTGATCATCGTCACATTCTTGGCATTAAACTCCTGACATTCTTATTTCACGATATCGAATCTTTATTACTTACAATTAGATTCAAAATATAAATATTCACACTATTATCACCACCTTGTTGGAGAATACTGGACAATGGCCGACATCGAAATCAGACAAGAATCGCCAACGGCGTTTTATATTAAAGTTCACGAAACAGATAATGTGGCGATAATTGTCAATGACAATGGTCTGAAAGCCGGGACGCGTTTTCCGGACGGACTGGAACTCATTGAACATATTCCCCAGGGCCATAAAGTGGCGCTACTGGATATTCCTGTTCACGGCGAAATTGTGCGTTATGGCGAAGTGATAGGCTATGCCATTCGCGATATCCCACGCGGCAGCTGGATTGATGAATCAATGGTTGAACTGCCCAAAGCTCCACCGCTGGAGACGCTGCCGCTGGCAACCAAAGTGCCAGAGCCGCTGCCGCCTCTGGAGGGCTATACCTTCGAAGGTTACCGCAATGCTGACGGTAGCATCGGCACCAAGAATCTGCTCGGCATCTCGACCAGTGTGCACTGCGTGGCGGGTGTGGTGGATTATGTGGTGAAAATCATTGAGCGCGATCTGTTGCCCAAATACCCGAACGTTGACGGCGTGGTGGGGCTCAATCACTTGTACGGCTGCGGCGTGGCGATCAATGCCCCAGCCGCCATTGTGCCGATTCGCACCATTCACAATATTGCGCTTAACCCGAATTTTGGCGGTGAAGTGATGGTCATCGGCCTCGGTTGTGAAAAACTACAGCCAGAGCGCCTGCTCGAAGGTACGCACGATGTGAAAAGTATTCCGGTCGACAGCGCCAGCGTCGTCAGCCTGCAGGATGAAAAGCACATTGGCTTTCAATCGATGGTTGCCGATATTTTGCAGGTGGCCGAACGCCATCTGGCAAAACTCAATCAGCGACAGCGTGAAACCTGCCCGGCATCAGAACTGGTGGTCGGCATGCAGTGCGGCGGCAGCGATGCATTTTCTGGCGTGACGGCCAACCCGGCGGTGGGTTATGCCTCCGACCTGTTAGTACGCTGCGGCGCGACTGTGATGTTCTCTGAAGTTACCGAAGTGCGCGATGCCATCCACCTTCTGACCCCAAGGGCGATTAACGAAGAAGTAGGTAAACGCCTGCTCGAAGAGATGGCCTGGTACGATAACTACCTGGATATGGGCAAAACGGATCGCAGCGCCAACCCTTCTCCGGGCAATAAGAAAGGCGGTCTGGCAAATGTGGTGGAAAAAGCGCTGGGCTCTATTGCCAAGTCCGGCAAGAGCGCCATTGTCGAAGTATTGTCGCCGGGTCAGCGTCCAACCAAACGTGGTCTGATTTACGCCGCAACCCCCGCCAGTGATTTTGTATGCGGTACGCAGCAGGTCGCTTCCGGGATCACCGTACAGGTGTTCACCACCGGTCGCGGTACGCCGTACGGCCTGATGGCCGTGCCGGTGATAAAAATGGCGACGCGTACTGAGCTGGCCAACCGTTGGTTTGACCTGATGGACATCAACGCAGGCACCATCGCCACCGGAGAAGAAACCATTGAAGACGTGGGTCTGAAACTGTTCGAGTTTATTCTCGACGTCGCCAGCGGACGTAAGAAAACCTTCTCAGATCAGTGGGGGCTGCACAACCAACTGGCGGTGTTTAACCCAGCGCCAGTGACTTGATTCCTGAAAGTTAAATTCGATTACAGGTCGGGGAAGTTCGCAAACTTCCCGGCCTTTTTTATCAGATACTCACCAGAACCACCTCAATCCCATGCTTACGTAATCCTTCCAGACTCTCCTCTGGAATACCTTCATCGACAATAATCATATCAATCCGCTGAGTATCAATGATCTTATGCAGGCTCGAGCGGTTAAATTTCGTCGAGTCGGTAACAACGATTATGCGCTCAGCCACTTCACACATCCGGCGGTTGAGGCGCGCTTCATCTTCATTATGAGTGCTCACACCACGTTCTAAATCGATTGCATCAACGCCAAGAAACAGCATGTCGAAGTGATAATTTTGTAGCGATTGCTCAGCCTGATCGCCATAAAACGATTGCGACTGACGACGCAAATGGCCACCAGTCATCAACAGCTCAACTCCTTCGGCTTCCAGTAACGCATTGGCGACATTCATACCGTTGGTCATAGCAATAACATTGGAATGCTGGCGCATCAGGCGGGCAATTTCATAGGTGGTGGTGCCGGAGTCAAGGATCACGCGGTGTCCCGGTTGAATCAACTCCGCGGCAGCTCTGGCAATACTGCGTTTGACCGCCGTATTGAGCGAACTCTTATCTTCAACAGAAGGCTCCGCAACCGGCGCATTACCTTCGCAAATCAGCGCTCCACCATAGGCGCGTACCGCAATTCCCTGCTTTTCCAGAAAAGCGAGGTCATTGCGAATAGTGACCGTGGAGACGCCAAAAAATAAGGAAAGATCGTTAACCTGAACGCTTCCCTGCTGCCGTAACCGCTGGATGATCTGCTCACGTCTTTCGCTGGTACCGATAACGCGCTTGTCTGCAGAAGACTCGGTGTTACTCATAAGAAATCCTTTAGTTGAATCTTTCGTTTTATTTCGTTTTGTCTATTAACGCCTTTCTTTTGTACGAATGCAAGCCCCGCAAGCAGGGAGGAGCCGGATGGACTTATGCTGAAACCTTTCATTGTGTTTCTTTTGTGAAACAGATCGGAAATCCATTATCTTTCGTTTTATTTTTATACCACCATCATGCAGTATTAAATGAAACAAAACGAAAGATTGATGTCGAAGTTATCTGACCTGGAGAGGAAAGTGAAACATCTAACTAAAATGGTCGAGCAGCATAAACGGGGGAAAGCAAACGGGATTTATGCCGTTTGTTCTGCGCATCCAGTCGTACTGGAAGCCGCAATACGCTACGCCCATGCCAATCATACACCGCTGTTGATCGAAGCAACCTCTAACCAGGTTGATCAGTTTGGCGGCTATACGGGTATGACACCAGCCGATTTTCGCGGTTTTGTCTGCCATTTAGCCGGCTCGCTTAATTTTTCTCAGGATATGCTGATTCTCGGCGGAGACCATCTTGGGCCAAACCGTTGGCAAAATTTGCCAGCAGAAGAGGCAATGGCCAACGCTGACGATTTGATTAAAAGCTATGTCATCGCAGGCTTTAAAAAAATCCACCTCGATTGCAGCATGTCTTGTGCTAACGACCCGGTTCCACTGACGGATGACATCGTCGCCGAGCGTGCTGCGCGCCTGGCAAAAATTGCCGAAGAAACCTGTATGGCACATTTTGGTGAGTCTGACCTGGTCTATGTGATTGGCACAGAGGTTCCGGTTCCTGGCGGCGCCCACGAAACGTTAACCGAGTTGGCGGTAACAACGCCGGATGCTGCACGCGCAACATTACAGGCCCACTATCACGCCTTTGAAAAGCGCGGGTTGGAAGGTATCTGGCCACGTATTATTGCCCTGGTGGTGCAACCTGGCGTTGAATTCGACCACACACACATCATTGATTATCAACCACAGAAAGCCGTGGCGCTCAGCAAAATGGTGGAAGACTACGACACGCTGGTTTTTGAAGCGCATTCTACCGATTACCAAACGCCACAGTCCTTGCGCCAACTGGTGATAGACCACTTCGCTATTCTGAAAGTGGGGCCTGCGCTGACCTTCGCCCTGCGCGAAGCGCTGTTTTCGTTAGCTGCCATTGAAGAAGAATTGCTGCCTGCAAAAGCCTGCTCAGGCCTGCGACACGTGCTGGAAAGCGTGATGCTTGATCGACCAGAGTACTGGCAGAGCCACTATCACGGCGATGGCAACGCACGCCGTCTGGCCCGCGGATATAGCTACTCCGATCGGGTTCGTTACTACTGGCCGGACAGCCAGATTGATGAGGCATTCGAACGTCTGGTGCGTAACCTGGCGGATGATCCCATTCCACTGCCGCTGATAAGCCAGTATTTACCTTTGCAATACGTAAAAGTACGCGAGGGAGATCTCAGCGCTACGCCGCGAGAACTCATCATTAACCATATTCAGGACATACTGCAGCAATATCACTGCGCCTGCCTGGGTGCTCCAGATCGTAACGCATAACAAAAAAGAGAAAAATACCATGCCAAACATTGTATTAAGTCGCATTGATGAACGTCTGATTCACGGTCAGGTTGGTGTGCAATGGGTTGGGTTTGCGGGGGCAAACCTGGTGCTGGTCGCTAATGATGAGGTAGCAGAAGATCCAGTGCAGCAAAACCTGATGGAAATGGTACTGGCAGAAGGGATCGCGGTACGCTTCTGGTCACTACAAAAAGTGATCGACAATATTCACCGTGCCGCCGATCGCCAGAAAATTCTGCTGGTCTGCAAATCGCCAGCGGATTTCTTTCGTCTGGTCGAAGGGGGTGTTCCTGTTAACCGCATCAACGTTGGCAATATGCACTACGCCAACGGCAAGCAACAAATCGCCAAAACGGTTTCTGTAGACGCTGCCGATATTACCGCGTTCAACGGACTTAAAGCCGCTGGGGTGGAATGCTTCGTTCAGGGCGTTCCAACAGAACCCGCCCAGGACCTCTATAAACTTCTCTGAGGGATTCACAATGGAAATCAGTCTGTTGCAGGCTTTTGCGTTGGGTATTCTCGCCTTTATTGCAGGGCTGGATATGTTCAACGGGTTAACGCACATGCACCGCCCGGTTGTTCTCGGGCCGCTAGTCGGTCTGATTCTGGGCGACTTGCATACCGGTATTTTAACAGGTGGTACGCTGGAACTGGTGTGGATGGGTCTGGCCCCGCTGGCTGGAGCTCAACCGCCAAACGTGATTATCGGTACTATCGTAGGAACCACGTTTGCCATAACAACCGGAGTGAAACCCGAAGTTGCCGTGGGTGTGGCGGTACCGTTCGCCGTAGCGGTACAGATGGGAATTACCTTCCTGTTCTCAGTGATGTCAGGGGTGATGGCTCGGTGCGATCGCATGGCAGCGAATGCCGATACTGCAGGGATTGAGCGGGTCAACTATCTGGCGTTGCTGGCGCTGGGGACCTTCTATTTTTTATGCGCGTTCCTGCCGATTTACTTTGGTGCAGAACATGCCAAAACCGCTATAGATGTTCTGCCGACGCGTCTGATTGACGGCCTCGGGGTGGCAGGCGGCATCATGCCAGCTATCGGCTTCGCCGTACTGCTGAAAATCATGATGAAAAACGTCTATATCCCCTACTTCATCCTGGGTTTTGTTGCCGCAGCCTGGCTCAAACTCCCCGTGCTGGCTATTGCCGCAGCAGCACTGGCAATGGCGCTGATCGACTTTCTGCGTAAATCACCTGAACCTACAGATCCTGCAGCACAAAAAGAGGAATTCGAAGATGGCATCTAATCAAACGGCTCTGCCGAACGTTTCCGAAACCGAAGAAACACTGCTGTCCGGCACCAATGAAAACGTCTACGAAGACCAGAATATCGGTGCCGAGCTGACGAAAAAAGATATCAACCGTGTTGCCTGGCGTTCAATGTTATTACAAGCCTCTTTTAACTACGAACGTATGCAGGCATCAGGATGGTTGTATGGCCTGTTACCTGCACTGAAAAAGATCCATACCAACAAACGCGATCTGGCGCGTTCGATGAAAGGCCACATGGGCTTCTTCAACACGCACCCGTTCCTGGTCACGTTTGTTATCGGGATTATCCTGGCGATGGAACGCTCCAAGCAGGATGTGAACAGTATTCAAAGCACCAAGATTGCTGTAGGTGCGCCACTTGGCGGTATCGGTGATGCCATGTTCTGGTTAACTTTATTGCCTATTTGCGGCGGTATCGGGGCCAGTCTGGCGTTGCAAGGCTCTATTCTTGGCGCAGTTGTCTTTATTGTTATGTTTAACGTGGTTCATCTTGGACTGCGCTTTGGGTTGGCACACTATGCTTATCGAATGGGTGTTGCTGCCATCCCGCTAATTAAAGCTAACACCAAAAAGGTTGGGCATGCAGCATCCATCGTTGGGATGACGGTGATCGGCGCGCTGGTAGCAACCTATGTTCGTCTGAACACTACGCTGGAAATTACTGCTGGCGATGCGGTTGTGAAACTGCAAACAGACGTGATAGACAAGCTGATGCCTGCATTTTTGCCGCTGGTCTACACGTTGACTATGTTCTGGCTGGTCCGTCGTGGCTGGAGTCCTCTGCGCCTTATCGCCATTACCGTGGTGCTCGGCGTCGTAGGTAAGTTCTGTCACTTCCTGTAAACATAAGGGGTTGTAGATGTTAGGTATTATTTTGACGGGCCATGGCGGGTTTGCCAGCGGAATGGAAAAAGCGATGAAACAGATTTTGGGTGAGCAAACTCAGTTCATTGCCATCGACTTTCCTGAAACCTCAACCACTGCCTTACTCACCTCGCAACTTGAACAGGCGGTGAGTGAACTGGATGCTCAGCAAGACATCGTGTTTCTGACAGATCTGTTGGGCGGGACGCCATTTCGCGTCGCTTCCACGCTGGCGATGCAAAGGCAAGGCACTGAAGTGATCACCGGTACCAATCTGCAACTGCTCCTGGAGATGGTGCTGGAGCGTGACGGCCTGAGCAGCGAAGCGTTTCGTTTACAGGCGCTGGAGTGCGGACACCGGGGTTTAACCAGCCTGGTGGATGAACTGGGACGCTGTCGCGAGGAAAAACCCGTTGAGGAAGGGATATGACACAGCAACTGCGTGCCAGACGTCTACTGACCGAACAGGGCTGGCTGGACGATCATCAATTACACATTGAAGACGGTATTATTGCTGCCATAGAGCCAATTCCTTCCGGCGTTATGGAACGCGACGCTGAACTGCTTTGTCCGGCTTACATTGATACCCACGTGCACGGTGGTGCGGGCGTCGATGTGATGGATGAGTCACCAGATACGCTCGACAAACTGGCGATGCACAAAGCGCGTGAAGGGGTAGCCAACTGGCTACCCACCACCGTCACCGCTCCACTATCGGATATTCACAAAGCGCTGGAACGTATCGCCCGTCGCTACCATTCTGGTGGGCCTGGCGCACAGGTGCTGGGCAGTTATCTTGAAGGCCCGTACTTTACGCCACAGAACAAAGGTGCGCATCCGCCTGAGCTTTTCAGGGAACTGGAACTCAGTGAACTGGATGAACTGATTACGATTTCCCAGCAAACATTGCGCGTCGTTGCGCTGGCGCCAGAAAAAACCGGTGCATTGCAGGCTATCGAACATCTGAAGCGGCGCAACGTACGGGTAATGCTGGGCCACAGCGCAGCCACCTGGGAACAAACCCGCGCGGCCTTTGACGCCGGTGCTGACGGATTGGTTCACTGCTATAACGGTATGACTGGCTTACATCACCGGGAGCCCGGAATGGTTGGCGCAGGGTTAACCGACCCTCGTGCCTGGCTGGAGCTTATTGCTGACGGACACCACGTCCACCCGGCGGCCATGAAACTGTGCTGCTGCTGCGCGAAAGACAGACTGGTGCTGATCACCGATGCCATGCAGGCTGCAGGAATGCCAGACGGGCGCTATACGCTCTGCGGCGAGGAAGTGGAAATGCGCAGCGGAATTGTGCGTACCGCGTCCGGTGGACTGGCTGGCAGCACGCTCTCGGTTGATACAGCAGTACGTAATATGGTCGAGTTGACCGGGGTAACGGCAGAAGAAGCAATTCATATGGCCTCTCTCCACCCCGCACGTCTATTGGGCATCGATCGCCTACTGGGGTCGTTAGCGGTGGGCAAACGTGCCGACGCGATCGCGCTAAATAGCGGGCTGCATTTACAACAGATTTGGATTCAGGGTCAGGCTCTCCCCCTTTGACCTTTCATTATATCTTCTATTGGCCTGCGGTCTTCGATCGCAAGGCCTTTCTTTTCCTTTCGCTTGAGTAAATGCCTGGCCACCTTTCAACAAATCTCATCCATATAGATCAATAAGATAATCGCATCCTTCGTTCTCACGATCACAAATTTCGTTTTATTTCATTTCGAATCATTGCTCTTTCGATTTCTTTCCTATAGATTTTAATCAATCAACATGATGAACAAATGAAACGAAACGAAAGATGGCGATAAATCGCCAGTGTCTTAAGTGGAGTTTACGAGACTAAGGACTTAAGTTATGCCAGAAACCTATACCCCTGTTACTGCGGTAACAGGCACCTGGACCGAAGAAGAGATCCGTCAACAACCTGCCAGTTGGATCCGTTCTCTCACCAATATCGACAATATTCGATCCACCATTGATAGCTTTCTTGCGCCATTGTTGCGCAAAAACGATCTGCGGATCGTACTGACCGGGGCCGGGACCTCAGCGTTCATTGGCGACATCATCGCTCCGTGGCTGGCAAGCTATACCGGAAAAAATATCAGTGCTGTGCCGACCACAGACCTGGTCACCAATCCGATGGATTACCTGAGTCCCGCACATCCGCTGTTACTAGTTTCTTTCGCTCGCTCAGGTAACAGCCCAGAAAGCGTTGCGGCAGTGGAACTGGCTAATCAGTTTGTGCCTGAGTGTTATCACCTGCCGATCACCTGCAACGAAGCAGGTAGCCTGTATCAAAACGCAGTCGCAAGCGACAACGCCTTTGCTCTGTTAATGCCCGCAGAAACGCATGACCGCGGTTTTGCCATGACCAGCAGCATTACCACCATGATGGCCAGTTGCCTGGCAGTATTCGCCCCAGAGAAATTCAACAGTCAGACCTTCCGCGACGTGGCCGATCGGTGCCAAACGATCCTGACTTCCTTGGGCGATTTCAGCGACGGTGTATTTGGCAATGAGCCCTGGAAACGGATCGTCTATCTCGGTAGCGGTGGATTACAGGGGGCGGCACGAGAATCTGCACTGAAAGTCCTGGAGCTGACAGCGGGCAAACTTACTGCATTCTATGACTCTCCGACCGGTTTTCGTCACGGTCCAAAATCGTTGGTTGATAACGAAACGCTGGTAGTGGTCTTTGTTTCCAGCCACCCCTATACACGCCAATATGATCTCGATCTGTTAGCAGAGTTACGCCGCGATCGGCAGGCGCTGCGGGTTGTCGCGATTTCTGCACAAACCCATGAGGTGATTGAAGCTGGTCCACATATTTTGCTGCCGCCAGCACGCTCTTTCATCGATATGGAATTGGCGTTCTGCTTCCTGATCTATGCCCAGGTTTTTGCTTTGACGCAATCCATCAATATCGGCAATACACCAGATACACCTTCTGCCAGCGGCACTGTTAACCGCGTTGTACAGGGCGTTGTTATTCATCCCTGGAACGCCTAAAAGGATCGTTTTATGAGCATTATTTCTACTAAATATCTCCTGCTGGATGCACAAAAAAAAGGCTACGCCGT
Organism: Citrobacter sp. Ce104; assembly: GCF_030334595.1. Lineage (NCBI taxonomy): Bacteria > Pseudomonadati > Pseudomonadota > Gammaproteobacteria > Enterobacterales > Enterobacteriaceae > Citrobacter > Citrobacter sp. Ce104. Next base: position 141,073 of record NZ_JAOWDP010000068.1, on the reverse strand, counting down.
ACCCGCCTTCAACATTCATAACGCTGAGACTATCCAGGCGATCCTTGAAGTGTGCTATGAAATGCAATCGCCGGTTATCCTTGCCGGAACTCCGGGTACCTTTAAACATATCGCACTGGAAGAGATCTATGCGCTGTGCAGCGCTTATTCCATCAGCTACGGTATACCGCTGGCGCTGCACCTCGATCACCATGAGTCGCTGGACGATATCCTCCGTAAAGTAAATGCTGGTGTACGCAGCGCAATGATTGACGGCAGCCACTTTCCGTTTGAAGAAAACGTGAAACTGGTGAAATCCGTTGTGGATTTTTGCCATGCCAAAGATTGCAGCGTGGAAGCTGAGCTGGGCCGCCTCGGTGGCGTAGAAGATGATATGAGCGTGGATGCGGAAAGCGCCTTCCTTACCGATCCACAAGAAGCCAAACAGTTTGTTGAGCGTACCGGCGTAGACAGCCTTGCCGTTGCCATCGGCACTGCACACGGGTTGTATACCAAAACGCCCAAAATCGATTTCCAGCGACTGGGTGAAATTCGTGAAGTGGTGGATATTCCGCTGGTACTACATGGTGCAAGCGATGTCCCTGACGAATACGTTCGTCGCACGATCGAGCTTGGCGTGTGCAAAGTTAACGTTGCTACCGAACTGAAAATTGCCTTTGCCGATGCGGTCAAAGCGTGGTTTGCGGAAAATCCACAAGGTAATGATCCTCGTTATTACATGCGGGTCGGTATGGATGCGATGAAAGAGGTGGTGCGTAGCAAAATCAATGTATGTGGTTCTGCAAACAAATTGATGGCTACCTGCGAATTATCGTGATTATCATTATATTTCTTCGCGAGTGCTATCTGCATGATGTCAGGTAGCGCTCATCGTTAGAATAGTAGAGGATAATTATACTTTAATATCACATTGAATGAATTTATATATTTGATACTGCAATAATAATATATTTCAATAATCTATGTTATTCAATCTTTTTATGGCGAGGATTTAAATATGACTAGTCCAAATATTCTATTAACCCGCATTGATAATCGATTAGTACATGGACAGGTTGGCGTCACATGGACATCCACGATTGGCGCTAACCTGTTGGTCGTTGTTGATGATGACGTTGCTCAAGATGAGATCCAGCAGAAATTAATGGGCATCACTGCTGAAACTTACGATTTTGGCATCCGTTTTTTTTCCATAGATAAAACCATAAACGTCATCGGTAAAGCCGCGCCACATCAGAAAATTTTTCTTATTTGTCGGACTCCGCAAACGGTAAGACGATTGCTTGAAGGCGGCATAAAACTTGACGACGTCAACGTGGGCAATATGCATTTTTCTGAAGGAAAAAAACAGATCAGCAGCAAAGTTTACGTTAACGGGCAAGATCTTGATGACCTTCAGTTTATAAAAAAACAGGGCGTTAACATTTTTATTCAGGATGTCCCTGGAGATCAAAAAGAACAGATTCCTGATTAAAAGACCATACAACTTTTTCATAATAAAAGGATTTATTTACTTGAGGTGATCTATATGCATGAAATAACCCTTATTCAGGGTATATCCCTGGCTGCATTAGTCTTCTTTTTAGGAATTGATTTTTGGCTGGAAGCCTTATTTTTATTCAGGCCGATTATTGTATGTACTTTAACTGGCGCGATTCTGGGTGATATTCATATTGGCCTGATAACGGGTGGTTTGACCGAATTGGCTTTTGCTGGCCTGACCCCCGCAGGAGGTGTACAGCCACCCAATCCAATCATGGCCGGTTTAATGACCACGGTTATCGCATGGTCTACTGGCGTGGATGCCAAAACGGCCATCGGCCTTGGTTTGCCCTTCAGCCTTCTAATGCAATACGTAATATTATTCTTTTACTCAGCATTCTCTCTGTTCATGGCAAAAGCTGATAACTGTGCAAAAGAAGCAAACACAAGCGCATTTTCGCGTCTGAATTGGCTGACAACGCTGATTGTTGCTTCTTCATACGCCATCATCGCCTTCTTATGTACATATCTGGCCCAGGGCGCTATGCAGTCTCTGGTAAAAGCCATGCCCGCCTGGTTAACACATGGATTTGAAGTGGCCGGAGGCATTTTGCCCGCAGTCGGTTTTGGTTTGTTGCTCCGTGTGATGTTCAAAGCACAGTACATACCTTATCTGATTGCTGGCTTCCTCTTCGTTTGCTACATCCAGGTTAATAACCTTCTGCCCGTCGCGGTATTGGGCGCAGGCTTCGCCGTATATGAGTTTTTCAATGCGAAAGCCAAACAGCAGGCTCTACCTCAGCCTGTCACTAATAAAAACAATGAAGAAGAGGACTATAGCAATGGGATCTGAAATCAGTAAAAAAGACATTACTCGCCTTGGCTTTCGCTCGTCACTTCTTCAGGCCAGCTTTAACTATGAAAGGATGCAGGCAGGTGGTTTTACCTGGGCTATGCTCCCGGTACTGAAAAAAATCTATAAGGGTGATAAAGCCGGTCTCAGCGCGGCGATGAAAGATCATTTAGAATTTATCAATACCCACCCTAACCTGGTCGGTTTTCTGATGGGATTGTTAATCTCAATGGAAGAAAAGGGAGAAAACCGAGATACCATTAAAGGCTTGAAAGTGGCGCTTTTTGGACCTATCGCCGGGATCGGCGATGCCATTTTCTGGTTCACCTTACTGCCTATTATGGCGGGGATCTGTTCCTCTTTCGCCAGCCAGGGAAACATACTGGGTCCCATTTTGTTTTTCGCCGTTTATTTGATGATCTTTTTCCTGCGCGTCGGCTGGACGCATGTCGGTTATTCAGTAGGAATAAAGGCCATCGATAAAGTACGTGAAAATTCGCAGATGATAGCCCGCTCAGCAACGATCCTCGGGATCACTGTTATTGGCGGACTTATCGCATCCTATGTGCACATTAACGTTGTAACTTCTTTTGCGATCGATAGCACCCACAGCGTGGCATTACAGCAGGATTTCTTCGATAAAGTATTCCCGAATATTTTACCGATGGGCTACACGTTGCTGATGTACTACCTGTTAAGAGTGAAAAAAGCACATCCAGTACTGTTAATCGGCGTGACGTTTGTACTGTCTATTATCTCGTCAGCACTTGGCATTCTTTAAACGAAAAGAGGATGAAGCGGCCTGCAACATCCTCCTTCAAAAGGACTCGAAAAATGCAATATACCCAGTACTGCGACAATTATGACGTATTAAGCGATCGCGCCAGCGAACTGTTAATTACGCTGATACAGAACAAACCTGATGCAACCATCTGTCTGGCAACAGGAGGCACGCCGCTTCTCACCTATCGCTACTTTGTCGAGAAAATTAACCAACGTAAGATCGATCATGAGCAGGTGGTTTTCGTGAAACTGGACGAGTGGGTCGGTATTCCGTTGAACTCACCTGCAACGTGTGAATCTTTCCTGCAACAACACATCGTTCAACCATTGGGTTTACGAGCAGAACAGTTGGTCGGTTTTCAATCTGAAAATGTTAACGAGCAGGAATGCGAACGCGTCACAGAGATTATTGCCAGCCGGGGCGGCCTCGATTTATGTCTGCTCGGAATCGGAAAAAATGGTCATTTGGGGTTGAATGAACCGGCAGAGTCCCTGGAACCGTTTTGCCATATCAGCGTCCTTGACGAAGAAACGCGCCATCACGACATGTTAAAAACGGCGGCTAATCGCGTAACTCACGGTATTACGCTGGGTTTGAAGGACATCCTGAATGCAAAAGAGATCTTGCTGCTGATAGCAGGTGAAGGGAAGCACGACGCGGTAGAAAATTACCTGGCCGCCACCGTTACTACGACTATTCCTGCTTCATTTTTATGGTTACACCGCAATGTGAGTTGCCTGATTGACGGCTCACAATATCCTGATAAATAGAATTTACAACACTTGCCACATCCCCCCTTTTGTCGCGCCAACGCGTTGCAGTTTGCCTTTTAGCTGCAACGCTTTCAGCGAGTTCTTCCGACATTTCTTCCGACAAGCCGGCAATTAATACAGGCCCTCTTACTCCCCCTGCTGTTCCAGCGCGTGCTTGTACAATGCATTCTTCTTCACGCCATGGATTTCAGCAGCCAGCGCGGCGGCCTTTTTAAGCGGCAGTTCTGCCTGCAATAAGGCCAATGTACGGAGCGCATCGGCAGGAAGGTCGTCTTCTTGCGCTTTATGCCCTTCGACGATCAGCACCATTTCGCCTTTACGACGGTTTTCATCTTCCCTGACCCACGCCAGCAGTTCGCCAACCGGTGCGCCGTGAATAGTTTCCCAGGTTTTGGTCAACTCACGCGCCAACACCACGTAGCGGGATTCGCCCCAGACGGCAACCATGTCCTCCAGGCTATCCAGCAAACGGTGGGTAGATTCATAAAAAATAAGCGTACGTGGTTCAGCCTCAATGGCTTTCATCGCATCACGACGCCCTTTCGATTTGGCAGGCAGAAAACCTTCATAGCAAAAGCGGTCTGAAGGCAGACCAGCAGCGCTCAGGGCAGCAATCGCCGCGCAAGGGCCTGGTAGGGGAACAACGCGGATCCCCGCTTCGCGACAGGTGCGCACCAGATGGTAGCCGGGATCGTTAATCAGCGGCGTTCCGGCATCGGAAACCAGCGCAATGTTTTGCCCTTCTTTGAGCTTTGCCACCAGCGTTTCGGCCTTTTGCTGCTCGTTGTGGTCATGCAGGGCGAACAATCGCGCGTTAATCGCGAAGTGTTGTAACAATAGTCCTGTATGACGAGTATCTTCAGCGGCAATCAAATCAACGGCTTGTAAAACTTCGAGCGCTCGTTGGGTAATATCAGCCAAATTTCCTATAGGAGTAGGTACAATAAAGAGTTGGCCTTGAGAATTATCCGCCGATTCGTGTTGTTTCATTGTGTCGTCCGTATTGCCGATTTAATATTGAGCATTGAGTAAAAAAATATCACTGGATACAGTATGGTACCCTCAACATTTTCTCGTTTGAAAGCCGCACGCGCGCTGCCAGTCATTCTGGCAGCACTGATTTTCGCAGGCTGTGGCACCCAGGCGCCAGACCAGAGTGCAGCCCATATGCAGGGCACTGCGCAGGCTGATTCCGGCTTTTATCTGCAACAAATGCAGCAAAGCTCAGATGATAGCAAGACCAACTGGCAATTACTCGCCATTCGTGCACTGCTGAAAGAAGGCAAGAGCCAGCAGGCCATCGAGCTGTTCAACCTGCTACCGCAGAAACTAAGCGATACCCAGCGTCGTGAGCAGTCACTGCTGGCCGTCGAGATTAAGCTTGCGCAGAAAGATGTCGCTGGCGCACAGGCTCTGCTGGACAAACTCACCCCTGCCGATTTCGATCAAAACCAGCAGGCACGGTACTGGCAGGCGCAAATCGACGTCAACCAGGGTCGCCCGTCGTTGACACTACTGCGCGCCCTGATCGCCCAGGAGCCGTTGCTGGCCGCAAATGCTAAGCAGAAAAACATGGACGCCACCTGGCAGGCGCTGTCATCCATGACCCAGGAGCAAGCGCAGGCGCTGGTCATCAATGCGGATGAAAACGTGCTGCAAGGCTGGCTGGATCTCCAGCGCGTCTGGTTCGATAACCGTAACGATCCGGACATGATGAAAGCCGGCATTGCTGACTGGCAAAAACGTTATCCACAGAACCCGGGGGCAAAACTGTTGCCAACGCAGTTGGTTAACGTGCAGAGCTTTAAGCCCGCCTCCACCAGCAAAATTGCGCTGCTGCTGCCGCTGAACGGTCAGGCCGCTGTATTTGGCCGTACTATCCAGCAAGGCTTTGAAGCTGCGAAAAACATGGGCACTCAACCCGTAGCAGCCCCAGCTGTTGCCGCGCCTGCTGCAGATACAGCAGCCATGGCGACCACGGAACAGCCGCAAACGACTGACGGTGTTGCCAGCCCTTCTCAGGCGTCAGTAAGCGATCTAACCAACGAGACGTCAGCGCAACCAGAAGCTGCAGCCCCGCAGCCAACAGTGCCTGCACAGCCAACGACCGCCAGCGCGCCGGCGAATCCGTCCGCTGAGCTGAAAATCTATGACACCTCATCACAGCCGCTGAATCAGATCCTGGCTCAGGTTCAGCAGGATGGCGCCAGCATCGTGGTTGGCCCGCTGTTGAAGAATAATGTTGAAGAGCTGATGAAAAGCAACACGCCATTAAACGTCCTGGCGCTTAATCAGCCGGAGGCGGTGAAAAACCTGCCGAACGTCTGCTACTTCGCCCTGTCGCCAGAAGATGAAGCGCGCGACGCCGCGCGTCACATCCGCGATCAAGGAAAACAGACGCCGCTGCTTTTGACCCCGCGGAGTGCGTTAGGCGATCGCGTTGCCAACGCCTTTGCGCAGGAGTGGCAAAAGCTGGGTGGCGGCGTAGTGCTGCAGCAGAAGTTCGGCTCCACTGCTGAGCTAAAAATGGGCGTCAACGGCGGCTCGGGGATTTCCCTGACGGGCAGCCCGGTGGCCTCCTCTGTACCCACGCAGCCTGGTGTAACCATTGGCGGTCTGACGATACCGGCAGCGCCAACCGATGCGCAAATCACCGGCGGTGGTCGTGTTGATGCCGTGTATATTCTGGCGACGCCGGAAGAAATTGCATTTATTAAGCCGATGATCGCTATGCGCAACGGCAGCCAGAGCGGTGCCACGTTGTACGCCAGCTCCCGCAGCGCGCAGGGAACTGCCGGCCCGGATTTCCGTCTGGAGATGGAAGGCTTGCAGTACAGCGAAATTCCGATGCTGGCAGGCGCTAATGCGCCTCTTATGCAGCAGGCGCTTGGCGCGGTGCGTAACGACTACTCGCTGGCGCGTATGTACGCCATGGGCGTCGATGCCTGGTCGCTTGCCAACCACTTCTCGCAAATGCGTCAGGTGCAGGGTTTCGAAATTAACGGCAACACCGGGGCCTTAACCGCAACGCAGGATTGTGTGATTAACAGGAAGTTATCATGGCTCAAATACCAGCAAGGACAAGTCGTCCCCGCCAGTTAACGAGTAAACAGACCGGTGACGCGTGGGAATCCACCGCGCGTGACTGGCTGCAGAGCAAAGGACTGCATTTTATCGCCGCCAACGTGCGTGAACGTGGCGGCGAAATTGACCTGATAATGCGTGAAGGCAACACCACCGTATTTGTTGAGGTTCGCTACCGACGCTCAACCTTGTTTGGCGGTGCGGCGGCGAGTGTGACCCGGAGCAAACAACACAAATTATTACAGACCGCCCGCTTGTGGCTTGCGCGCCACAATGGGAGTTTTGATACTGTGGATTGCCGGTTCGATGTGTTAGCCTTCACCGGAAATGATGTTGAGTGGTTTAAGGACGCGTTCAACGACCGCTCATAGTTGAAGATTCAGAGCCTGGTTCTTAAGGATTAGCGTGTTAGATAGAATTAAAGTCTGCTTTACAGAAAGCATTCAAACTCAGATAGCTGCGGCTGAAGCTCTTCCGGATGCGATCTCCCGTGCAGCCATGACGCTGGTTCAGTCCCTGCTCAATGGCAACAAAATTCTCTGTTGTGGTAATGGGACGTCCGCTGCCAATGCACAGCATTTTGCTGCCAGTATGATCAATCGTTTTGAAACAGAACGGCCAAGTTTACCTGCGATTGCACTAAACACTGATAATGTGGTCTTAACTGCGATTGCCAACGATCGCCTGCACGACGAAGTTTATGCAAAACAAGTCCGTGCGCTGGGACATGCAGGTGATGTTCTGCTGGCAATCTCTACGCGTGGTAATAGCCGCGATATCGTAAAAGCCGTTGAAGCCGCCGTAACACGCGACATGACAATCGTCGCGCTGACCGGGTATGACGGAGGGGAGCTGGCCGGATTACTGGGGCCGCAGGATGTTGAAATCCGTATTCCCTCACACCACAGTGCCCGCGTTCAGGAAATGCACATGCTGACGGTCAACTGCCTTTGCGATCTCATCGATAACACGCTTTTCCCTCACCAGGATGATTAAGGAGTACACATGAAGGCATTTTCGCCGCTTGCTGTGATTATCGCTGCACTGCTGCTGCAAGGCTGTGTCGCTGCTGCCGTTGTCGGAACTGCTGCTGTCGGCACCAAAGCCGCGACGGATCCCCGCAGCGTCGGCACCCAGGTAGATGATGGAACCCTGGAATTACGCGTCAATACGGCGTTGTCGAAAGATGCCCAAATCAAGAAGGAAACGCGAATCAACGTGAGCGCGTATCAGGGTAAAGTGCTGCTGGTTGGTCAGTCGCCGAATAGCGAACTGTCTGCGCGGGCAAAACAGATTGCGATGGGCGTAGAAGGTACGACTGAGGTCTTTAATGAGATCCGTCAGGGCCAGCCAATTGGCCTGGGCGATGCGTCCAACGATACCTGGATCACCACCAAAGTACGTTCCCAGTTGCTGACCAGCGATCAGGTGAAATCCTCTAATGTGAAAGTCACCACCGAAAACGGGGAAGTGTTCCTGTTGGGTCTGGTAACTGAGCGTGAAGCGAAGGCGGCGGCGGACATCGCCAGCCGGGTAAGCGGCGTGAAACGCGTCACTACGGCCTTTACGTTTATTAAGTAATACAGATGCCGGATAGCGACGCATGGGCGTCTTATCCGGCCTACAGGCATAATCGTTTGTAGGTCAGATAAACACCAGCGCCATCCGGCATTTTATTTGGCCCTTTCGCGTAGCTCGGAAGAGGTCAGGATCGAAACCCCTTCATGCCCAGGTGCCAGTGCCTCCGCCAGCATTGCCCGCGCAACATCGCGCGCTTCAATCGACTTCCAGTTACCCGGCAGCAGCCTGAACAACGGCGCTAAAAACATCTCATTCGTCCGCTGTTTGTCCCTATCCCCCAGTAGCATTGAAGGTCGGACAATCGTCAGCCGTGGCCAATTCTGCGCGATCAGCGCCTGCTCCATTTCACCTTTCACCCGGTTATAGAAAAACGGTGAATTCGCATTGGCGCCCATCGAACTCACCACCAGCATATGCTGGGCGCCTAACCGGCGTCCCGTCAGGGCCGTATCCACCACCAGCGTATAGTCAGCATGGATAAACGCCTCTTTGCTGCCCGCTTCACGTCGGGTGGTCCCCAGGCAACAAAAGACAATATCGACCGGTTCGGTAACCTGCGCCAGAGCATCGGTTAGCTGCGGATCATGGGGGTTATAGATGCCAACCGTATCAGCCAGCGGTCGACGCGTTGGTGCCGTGATGGCATTGATCCGGGGTTCATTGAGCAGCATACGCAGCAAATTTCCGCCTACCAGCCCCGTTGCGCCCGTTATTAACACCTGACTCATCCTCGCTCCTTTACAGATTTGTCCGTCTTGCGCTCTCAGCCTCAGCGACCAGACTTAATAGTTCGTGAGGTAATTATCCATCAACATGGAAATTCTGCCTCATCCGCATGCCACTCAACGGAGGAAACATGAGCAAGAAAATTGCCGTTTTAATCACTGATGAGTTTGAAGATTCAGAATTTACATCGCCAGCTGCAGAATTTCGTCAGGCCGGGCATGAAGTCATCACCATTGAAAAACAGGCGGGCAAAACGGTGAAGGGGAAAAAAGGAGAGGCCAGCGTAACCATCGACAAAGCGATCGAAGATGTACGCCCTTCTGATTTTGACGCCCTGCTGTTGCCTGGCGGTCACTCACCGGATTACCTGCGCGGTGACGAGCGTTTCGTGACCTTTACCCGGGATTTTGTTAACAGCGGCAAACCGGTGTTTGCTATCTGCCACGGTCCACAGCTGCTTATCAGCGCGGATGTCATTCGCGGACGTAAGCTTACCGCTGTGAAGCCTATCATCATCGATGTGAAAAACGCCGGCGCCGAATTTTACGATCAGGAAATGGTGAATGATAACGATCAGTTGGTAACCAGCCGTACCCCAGACGATCTCCCGGCGTTTAACCGTGAGGCATTACGTATTCTCGGCGCGTGAGTCACGTAGCCAGAGCATCTTTTTACCGAAGCCCAGCGTGTTGTCCGTGAATTTGACTTCATCCAGTCGAATCTCCCACACGGGCGCAGGCAGCATTCTGGCGACGGGGAAACGGCGGTTGTAGGCCTTACGCGCAACTTCGCTCTCCTGCCCTTCAAGACGCCGGATTTCCCCTTTGAACTGTACGCCACGAATCAGGGCGACCGTTTTGGGCTGACCATTTACCGTGCCGGCAATCGGTGCTCGGGGTCCGGACATCTGCGCATGGCGCGTTTTCTCTTCAGTCAGCACATAGAACACCATCTTCTGCGCATCAAACAGGTAAAACGCATTGGCGCACCATAATTCACCTTCATGATGTACGCACCAGGTCACGACGTGCTGCTTTGCCAGCCAGCGGGTCACCGCAGTCAGTGTTTCCATTTCTGTTCTCTTTTATACTGTAGGCCTGAAAATTATCACGTCGATGGTGACAATGACACCCTGGTATCTGTACCTGATCCGTACCGCGGACAACGCCTTATACACCGGAATAACCACCGATGTGCAACGCCGCTATAAGCAGCATCAAAGTGGGAAAGGCGCGAAGGCGCTACGCGGAAAGGGGGAACTCACGTTGGCATTTGCGGCGCAGGTTGGCGACCGTTCGCTAGCCCTGCGCATAGAGTATCGCGTCAAACAGCTCACCAAGCGGCAGAAAGAGCGCCTTGTCGAAGGCGAAGGGTTTGAGGCGCTACTGAGCAGCCTGCAAACCCCGGAGCTTAAAAACGATTGAAGTGGTCGTGGTATTCCACAAGGCCCGTCACGCCTTCCAGCGCATCGTCCGCCAGGCGATGAACCTGGAACGCGCTTTCGGTGCCCGGCCAGCGGCAGCGCAGGTCATGATGTGCTGCCAGCTCAAAGCCAAAGCGGCTGTACAGTGCTGGATCCCCCAGTGTGACCACCGCGGCGTAGCCAAACTCGTTCAGTGAATCGAGTCCTTCATAGACCAGCTGACGCGCCAGCCCCTGCCCCCGGTAGTTTTCATCCACCGCGAGCGGCGCCATGCCGACCCATTGCAGATCTTCGCCCTGAACATCGACAGGACTAAACGCGACGTAACCCACTACCTGACCTTCGTCATCGGTCGCAACCAGACCCAGCGTTAAGAAGCCATCTTCACGCAGGTCGTGCACTAATTTCGCTTCCGCATCGCTCTCAAATGAACGGCGCAGCAGCGCATCAATACCAGGGGCATCAATGGGAATTTCAACTCGAATCAGCATGGCTCACCTACCGAAGTCTGTTTGGTTTCTGGCGGCGTTTTCATCCCCGCCTCAACAAAATCCGCCAACTGCATCAGCATGACGCGCAACGCTTTAGGCATCTGATCCAGTTCGATGGCGTCCATCAGATTTTTTACATACAGCCCTAATTCTGTATCACCTTCAATCACCAGGCGACGCTGGAAGAAAAGCGTATCCGGATCCTGCTTGCGCGCCGCGATCATCAGCAGATCGCTGGCATCGGCGCTAAAACTTACATCCGCATCTGCATTCTGGCTGACAATAAGTTTATCGTTCTCAACAGAGGTATACCATTTGAGGCCAATGTCACGCACATGAATGCTCAGCCAGCGGCCGTCGAGAAACTCCAGCTCCCCATCGGCCAGCGCCTGACTAAACTGCCAGCTCAGGACCTGTTCCAGAACCTGGCGCTTTAGCGCAAAGGGCGTCAGTTTAACCGGTACACTCATCAGAGAAGGACCAAAATGTACTAAGCGTGAACGCAGTTTATCCAACACGAGCTTTACTCCCTGTTTCAATAGTCCTGCTATTTTGCCATATCAAATAAACGACATAGCGGCATAAATCAACAATTCGCTACGAAATTGTTACCTCTTTATTGGTGTCACCAATACGACTTTAACTGCCTCAAATCAAAAATTGTCTCAGCAAGGTTAACTAAAATCCCTCTTCGTTAACATTTCTGCGCCCTTCACGGCGCAACGTTCAGGATAAATTATGGAGCTGCTCTGCCCTGCCGGAAACCTCCCGGCGCTTAAGGCGGCCATCGAGAACGGCGCTGATGCTGTCTACATCGGGCTGAAAGATGATACCAACGCCCGTCATTTCGCCGGCCTTAATTTTACCGAGAAAAAATTGCAGGAAGCGGTGAGTTTTGTTCATCAGCACCGCCGTAAGCTGCACATCGCGATTAACACCTTTGCGCATCCGGATGGTTACGCGCGCTGGCAACGTGCCGTGGATATGGCGGCGCAACTGGGTGCAGATGCGCTAATCCTCGCCGACCTCGCCATGCTTGAGTATGCCGCAGAGCGCTACCCGCATATTGAGCGCCATGTCTCTGTTCAGGCATCTGCAACCAATGAAGAGGCGATTAATTTCTATCATCGCAACTTTGACGTCGCCCGCGTGGTGTTGCCGCGCGTGCTGTCTATTCATCAGGTGAAGCAGCTCGCTCGCGTCACGCCAGTTCCCCTGGAAGTGTTCGCCTTTGGCAGCCTGTGCATTATGGCGGAAGGTCGTTGCTATCTTTCGTCCTATCTGACGGGCGAGTCGCCTAACACGGTTGGCGCCTGTTCTCCAGCCCGTTTTGTACGCTGGCAGCAAACCCAGCAAGGGCTGGAATCCCGCCTTAATGAAGTGCTGATCGACCGCTATCAGGACGGAGAAAACGCGGGTTATCCCACGCTGTGTAAAGGCCGTTATCTGGTTGACGGCGAGCGCTATCATGCGCTGGAAGAACCCACCAGCCTGAATACGCTGGAGCTGCTGCCGGAGCTGCTGGCGGCCAATATTGCCTCGGTAAAAATCGAGGGACGCCAGCGTAGCCCGGCCTATGTTAGCCAGGTGGCGAAAGTGTGGCGTCAGGCGATCGACCGCTGTATGGCCGACCCGCAAAACTACGCCCCACAGGCCGCGTGGATGGAAACGCTCGGTTCAATGTCCGAAGGCACGCAGACCACGCTTGGCGCGTATCACCGTAAATGGCAGTGAGAGAAGCAATGAAATATTCCTTAGGGCCGGTGCTGTGGTACTGGCCAAAAGAAACGCTGGAAGATTTTTATCAGCAGGCCGCCGTAAGCCAGGCCGACGTTATCTATCTTGGCGAAGCGGTATGCAGTAAACGCCGCGCCACCAAAGTGGGCGACTGGCTGGATATGGCGAAATCATTGGCCGGTAGCGGTAAGCAGGTGGTGCTTTCGACCCTCGCGCTGGTGCAGGCATCGTCGGAGCTGGGCGAACTCAAACGCTATGTTGAAAACGGCGATTTTCTGGTGGAAGCTAGCGATCTTGGCGTGGTAAACATGTGCGCCGAGCGTAAGCTGCCGTTTGTCGCCGGACATGCGCTCAACTGCTACAACGCGGTAACCCTGCGTTTGCTGCTCAAACAAGGTATGGTGCGCTGGTGTATGCCGGTAGAACTGTCCCGCGACTGGCTGGTAAATCTGCTCGACCAGTGTGATGAGCTGGGTATTCGCAATCAGTTTGAAGTAGAGGTGCTGAGCTACGGGCATCTGCCGCTGGCGTACTCTGCACGCTGCTTTACCGCACGCTCTGAAGACCGTCCAAAGGACGAGTGTGAAACCTGCTGCATCAAGTACCCGAACGGGCGCGATGTACTGTCGCAGGAGAATCAGCAGGTCTTTGTCCTCAACGGGATCCAGACCATGAGCGGCTATGTTTACAACCTTGGCAACGAGCTGACGTCGATGCAGGGGCTGGTTGATATTGTGCGTCTGTCCCCTTCAGGAACCGAAACTTTCGCCATGCTCGATGCCTTCCGCGCCAATGAAAATGGTACGGCCCCATTACCGCTTGCCGCCCACAGTGACTGCAACGGCTACTGGAAACGACTGGCAGGGCTGGAGTTACTAACTTAAATTCAACAAGTTGCTGATAATTTAATAGTGCCGGATATTTAACATCTCAATATTTGGCACTATTTTAGTAAGCGTTATAAATACTTTCCTGCATATTATTTTAATTAATTAGCTCCTCTATTAATAACATTCTGACATTATTTTTTATTAACCATCACCACGTAAATACATTCTAATAAAACATATAGCCCCCCACAGCCATCCACTCAACAAATACAACCGAAGCTATGCACTACCTTTATTGCGAGAAAAAGACAATATATAACAACAACATAAGACATCCAATTAACACAAAAAAAATGAAATGTACAACCATTATTTTGACAATCGATATTAAGTTTAAATACGTTTATAAATATTACCATGCAAATAAAATCACCCAGCTTGAGATGTAATCTTAAACTTAAATTAGATTATTTAAGATTCTCGAACAGGAATGGAAAAGAATATTTAAATGGAAATACATATAATATTCAATCCTGGATGTATTTAATTCGTAGTCAGGAAATATCTATGAACAAGAAGTTAATTGCGACCGTATTTGCTACCTCTTTGAGTCTTTTTGGAATGACCTCTGCGCAAGCAGAAGAAACAGCGACAGATGTCACTGCACCGGGTGGTACTGTACATTTTGTTGGGCAGGTAGTGAATGCGGGCTGCTCTGTAGCCTCTGATTCTCTCGATTTTACCGTTTACCTTGACCAGGTTCGTGCAACGCATTTAGCCACAGCAGGCACCGCTGCCGGTCAGCCAAAAAGCTTTGAAATTCACCTGGTAGATTGCGACGCCAGCATTGTTAAAACTGCGGCCGTCACCTTCACCGGCCAGACTGACGCTGATGTACCGGCTGCACTGGCGAATACCGCAGGCGCAGGCGCGGCTAAACACGTTGCACTGCAACTGTACGGACCGGACAGCAAAGCCGTTGATATGGGCGTAAAATCAAGCTCTATCGCCGTACTGGATGGTGAAAACACCATTCCGATGAGCGTTGACTACATTGCCACCGACGCCGCAGGCGAAGCGGGTAGCGTAGAAGCCACCGCAACATTCCACATGAACTACGCGTAATGTAGTTCAGCCTTTGCCGCTTTGCGCAATGATGGCGCAGAGTGGCACTGGCTCTCCCCATGGACCGAAGCGTTTTCTGTTATAGCGCCCCCGGATTTATTTAATCCATTAGCTTATACAGGCTTCGCGTCCATTTATATTGCACTTCTGAATGTTATTTTTGATATAAAGGAATATGTCATGGTTACCTCATTTGCTAATAGAAAGCAGACCGTTAAAATAGGTTTAGTCCACATGACCGTGGGCGCGTTATCAATAATTTCTTTTGCCGCCAACGCCGGGGGCGTTTCACTTGGCGCAACGCGCATTGTCTACCCCTTGACTGCGCAACAGGTTTCGCTGCCCGTCAGAAACTCTGATAGCCAAAATACGTTTTTAATTAAGTCATGGGTGTCCAATCCGGATGACACTAAATCTGATGAATTTGTCGTAACGCCACCGCTTTTTTCCATTTCGGCAAAACATGAAAATATCGTACGGATCATGTATATCGGTAAACCACTACCGACCGATCGCGAAACAGTATTCTATTTTAACAGTAAAGCCATACCACCGGTTGCCAAAGAAAAGATTAAGCAAAATACCTTACAGATTGCCACTCAAAGCACAATCAAACTGTTTATGCGCCCGGAAAATTTAGCCAGCGCGTCGGTAGATGCCCCGCGCACTCTGCGTTGTAGTATTGCAGGCGGAAAAGCCAGCATGAACAACCCTTCCCCCTATTACGTTACGCTGGTTAATTTCCGTATCGGCGAAAATAAAATCAAAAATACGATGTTGGCGCCGATGTCCACCAGCAGCGTCGACTTTTCCGGCAAGGGTGGCAGCATAAAATTTCAGACGGTAAATGATTTTGGCGCACTGACGCCAGAACAAACATGTAGCAGTTAAAAATAATATAACTATTTATAATGATGTGGCTGATATAAATGCAAACAAACTTTTATATTAATAAATTTAAAATCGCACCTCTGACGACAGCACTCATCGCTGTCTTCACGTCATTCTTTACAGGGGCAGAGAATTATTTCAACCCGGCATTTTTTTCAGACGATCCGGACGCGGTAGCCGATCTCTCGCGTTTTACAAACAACGGCGCGCAAACACCTGGCACCTATCGGGTAGATATCTATCTTAATGAAACGTTTATCGGCACCCGCGACGTCGAGTTTAGAGAATCAAGTGATCCACAAAGCCATCAGCTACAGCCTTGTCTGTCGGTCGACTACTTGCAAAAAATTGGCATCAATAACAAATCACCCGGGTTTGCGTCGATAAAAGATGAGTCGTGCGTTGACCTCAGTATCGCTATCCCCGATGCTGTAAGCGAATTTGAGTTTGAAAAACTCCGCCTCAATCTTTCTATTCCGCAAATCGCACTAAGTAATAATGCCAGAGGATACATCCCGCCGGAGCAATGGGACGAAGGGATTAACGCCCTGCTGGTCAACTACAATTTTTCAGGCTCAAACAGTCGCGACGGCAGCGGAGAAAGCAGCGGCGCCAACAGTAACTATTTTCTGGCGCTAAACAGCGGAGCCAACATTGGCCCGTGGCGCTTACGCGATAACTCAACGTGGAGTAAATCGACCACCAGCAGCAAGTGGCAACATATTAATACCTACCTTCAACGTACCGTGATTCCCTTAAAAAGCGAACTCACTATTGGGGATGGTTACACATCATCAGAGCTCTTCGACAGTCTGAACTTTCGTGGCGCACAACTCTCTTCCGATGAGAATATGTTACCCGACAGCCTGAAAGGCTTTGCGCCAACAATACGCGGGATCGCGCAAAGTAACGCCCAGGTTACCGTCAGGCAAAATAATTACATTATTTATCAAACTTACGTCGCGCCAGGGGCTTTTGAAATTACCGATCTCTACCCTACTTCATCGGGCGGTGATTTGGTCGTAGAAGTGAAAGAATCGGATGGCAGAATATCCAGCTACAGCGTACCGTATTCAGCGGTGCCGCTTTTACAGCGCGAAGGCAGGATCAAATATTCGGCGATTGTCGGACGCTCAAGAACAAACAGTTCGCAACAGGAAGAAACGGATTTCGGCCAGTTTTCTCTCAGTTGGGGATTGCCGCACGGTTGGACGTTATACGGCGGCGGTCAGCTATCCTCCACTTACACCGCGTCGGCACTGGGTTTCGGCGTCAATATGGGCGATTTTGGCGCTGTCTCGCTGGATCTGACGCATGCGCAAAGCGAACTGGCTGATAACAGTCGCCATACCGGGCAATCGCTGCGTTTTCTCTACGCAAAATCACTCAACAACATCGGCACTAACTTCCAGCTGTTAGGCTATCGCTACTCCACCTCTGGGTTTTATACCTTTAGCGATACCACCTATAAAAAGATGGATGGATACACATCCGACCCTGATGACGAAGATGACGATCAGCCTGTATGGGTAAATTACTATAACCTCTATTATTCAAAGCGAGGAAAGGTACAGGTTAATATCTCTCAGCAGCTAAACGGCTATGGCTCCCTTTATTTGTCCGGTAGCAAACAGAGCTACTGGCATACCGATGAAACCAACTCATTATTCCAGATTGGCTACAATACCCAATGGCATAATATGAACATCGGCCTGAGTTATAATTATACCCAATCGCCAGGCCAGCCAAATGCCGATCAAATTGTTGCGCTGAATATTTCCCTGCCGCTTGGCTGGTGGTTGAGCCCCGGCGGCGTTTCACCGACCCAGCGCACGAACTCCATGTTCGCCACACTTAGCACCAGTACCGATAAAGACGGACATACCACGCAAAACGCGGGGGTCAGTGGGTCGCTGCTTGAGGCCAACAACCTGAACTATAACCTGCAGCAAGGGTATGGCAACCAGGGAACCGGCGCCAGTGGAATGGCCAGCCTGGATTACAAAGGCGCGTATGGCGACGTTAATGTGGGATATAACTATAGCGATAACGGAAACTACCAACAGGTTAACTATGGGCTTTCAGGGGGCATTGTGGCGCATGCCGCAGGCATTACGCTCAGCCAGCCGTTGGGCAACACCAATATTCTGGTCGCTATTCCGGGCGCAGAAAATGTTCCGGTAGAAAACAACGAGGGCATAAAAACCGACTGGCGCGGCTATACGGTTATTCCGTATGCCAACGTCTATCGTCAGAACCGAATCGCCCTGGATATTAACGCTCTTGGCGATGATATGGATATCGATGATGCCGTCGTACAGGTTATTCCAACCCATGGCGCCTTAGTCAGAGCTGATTTTAAAGCGCGGATCGGACATCGGGTCTTGGTTACGCTGAAATACCACAATAAACCCGTTCCATTTGGCGCGACCGTGACTCACGACGACACTGAAAGCAGCAGTATCGTTGGCGATGACGGCGTCGTGTATCTTGCCGGGCTGCCGCCGCAAGGGGAGTTAAATGTGCAATGGGGAACCGGTAGCGATGCCCGGTGCCATGCAACCTATGCGCTTGATGTTAACGCTATTCGCCCCGTTAATAAAATTACCGCTCGGTGTATATAATGAAAAAATATCCTCTTCATCTCTTTCTAAAAATAACCGCAACGTTGTTATTTCTCGGCACCATCTCCGAATGCTACGCCGCATATCCAAACAATGCCTGCGGCCCGGCAAACGATAGCGCGACAAAAAGTTACGTCTTTAATGTCAACTCAACCATCACCAATCCAGAGGACAACAGAGCGGGTGCCTTGCCACCTGTCACTGAATCCAGCAGCGGTCAATTCTCACTATATTGCCAATGTGATCCAACGCTGTATCCCAATGGGGTAGTCACGCATCAATGGACAACCAGCCCGTTGGATATCTATACCACAGCAAATGGATTAACTTTTTACAATATCAATGAATACATTGCGGCCGCGATAGAGATAAAGGATGAAGGTAATGGTACTTACTACCCTGTTCCATGGAACAACCATTATATTCCCAAAGATGACGGGACATATCCCTGTAACACAGCAGGCGATGAATATCATACCGGGAACCATGTCCGGGTAACGTTTTATATGAAGCGATCCTTTGTCGGCCAGGTCAATATACCCTCAACCATTATGGCCCAGCTCTGGTATACCGTGACAGATACCTTTATTCCCGGTGAGGCAACAGCAAGCCTGTCAATAAATGGTACGGTGACCGTACCTGAAAGCTGCGAAATTAACGCCGGACAGATGCTTACCGTCGAGTTGGGTCAAACGTGGGCCGGTAGCTTTAAAACGCCGGGACAAAAGCCCAAGGGTTATACACCGAAAACCCTTTCCATCCCGGTGCAGTGTAATGATATGGCCTCAACGGCGAATCTGGAATGGCGTATGGTCGCCACCCCTTCGGCAGAATACCCGGATGCCATCCAGTCCAGTAACAGCGGGATAGCCGTGGTTGTGGCGGATATGCAGGGAACCACAATCCCACCGGAAACCGGCAAGATCCTGCTGACGCTGAATGATACCTACGCGACGACCATTAACGTGCAGGCCTGGCCGGTGAAAACCATTGAGGGCACCCCTGAAGCGGGCAGCTATAACGCGGTGGCCACCATGCGTATTGATTTTCAGTAACCCGCTACGGATAAGCAGAAATGAAAAAATGGATGATCTTTCTGGTCGCCGGTTTGGCCAGTACCGCGCAGGCGGAAAACGAAGTGCCAAACTTAACGTTTAACGGCTCGATTATTGCCGAAGGCTGCGATGTGGCGGTAGCCAGCGAAAATCAGACGGTACATATCGGCGACTTCTCAGTTGCCGTATTTTCCGGTACAGGCAGCGTAAGTTCAGCGAAGAATTTTGAGATTAATCTGGAAAACTGCGTTGGTAAAGGCAGTATTACTTTTTCAGGTGAGTCCAATACGGATAACGGCGCGCTCCTCGCACTCACCAACGCAACTGGTGAAGGCGACACGGCTTCAGGTGTGGCAATTGAAATATTGGATCTAAATTCAGGTGCACCGCAACCCCTGCCTCTTGGGCAAGCCAGCAGTTTATATACATTGAAGTCCGGTGATAACACCCTCCGCTATCAGTTGCGCTATAAGGCCACTCAGAATGTGGTAACGCCGGGTAGTGCCAATGCGGTGATGTATTTCGATATGCTCTATCAGTGAGGCAGAGGAATGACAAAATATCTTTTTATCCTGTTTTCTGCTTTAGCGCTGGGCCACATTTCAATTGCTTTCGCCGACGATCACAGCGGAACCATCAATATCACGGGTTCGATTAACGCCCATACCTGTGAAGTCGCTGCCGCATCGAAAGATTTTACCGTTGCCCTTGGGCAGTTTCATCCGCAAGATTTTCTTCAGACGGGTGCCGTAACCTCCATGCAGGCATTTATCATCACCCTGGAAAAATGTGCATATGAAGTCACGACGGCGACGGTCACATTCAATGGTGAATCCGACACTGACCGTCCGGAGCTGCTAAAAGTGGATGCTTCAGCCGAAAGCGCTACCGGGCTTGCTGTGGCAATTTTAGACAGCAACAGAGCGATTATCCCATTAAAAACCGAGAGCCCCGCTTATACGTTAAGTTCTAATTCGGTACAAATCTTTGACCTGCAATTTTATGCCCAGTATATCTCCACCCGCACGATTGTAACGCCGGGCGATGCCGGTGCCACCGCCACCTTCCAACTGCACTATGAATAATTATTACGTCGTTATTGCTTTGCTACTGTTCGGGAGTAGCTGCGGTGGCCATGCTGGCGTCGTTGCTGGTGGCACACGGTTTATTTTTGATGCCGATGCTGGCAGTCTGTCCATCACCTTAAAAAATACCGACAGCGCAACCTGGCTGGTCAAAAGCAGCATTAATAACACGCTACAATGGCCCGGGGCCGAACCGATCCACGGGATGACGCCTTTTACTGTAACGCCGCCCCTTTTTGCGCTTGCGGGAGAAAAAGAAAATAAAATTCGGATAGTTAAAACCGCAGAGGATTTACCCGTCGACCGTGAAAGCCTGTATGAATTGCTGATCACCGCCATTCCTTCTGGAAAAATGGAAAAGAACTCGGTACAGGTCGCCCTGCGCTCACGTTATAAACTCATTTATCGTCCTCCTGGGCTATCTGGGATCCCAGAGCAAGCATACCAGCAGATTCACTGGCAGTGGCGACAGGACGGGTCGTTGGAGATCGGCAATCCGACCCCTTATTATGTGACGCTGACATCGGTGCGAGTGAATGGGCATATTGAAGAGAATGCCGGGGTTATCGCCCCATTTAGTCAGCGTTCTGTTTCCTGGTGCCAAAATACAACCCTATGCAAAGTACAGTGGCGAACGCTGGATGATGTGGGTAAAGAACTCACCGCAATGAATATCACATTGACACAAGCGCCATGATTAATCCCCAATGATAAACAGCTCACTTTGTTAACAACATTCGCTAATCTTTAATGCAGTATTAAAAGATTAACCGGTAACAAAGTGAGCCGTTATGACTGACAAAACTATTCCGTTCTCGGTGCTGGATCTGGCGCCGATCCCTGAAGGATCTTCGGCAAAAGAGGCCTTCACGCACTCGCTTGATCTCGCTCAACTGGCCGAAAAACGCGGTTACTACCGTTATTGGCTGGCAGAGCATCACAACATGACCGGCATCGCCAGCGCCGCTACCTCAGTGCTGATTGGCTATCTGGCTGCTAATACCACCACGCTGCATCTCGGGTCTGGCGGCGTTATGCTGCCCAACCATTCGCCGCTGGTGATCGCCGAGCAGTTTGGCACCCTGAACACGCTGTATCCGGGACGCATCGATCTCGGGCTTGGCCGTGCGCCAGGGAGCGATCAGCCGACGATGCGCGCACTGCGCCGCCATATGAGTGGTGATATTGATAACTTCCCACGCGACGTAGCTGAACTGGTGGACTGGTTCGACGCCCGCGATCCGAATCCGCATGTACGCCCGGTTCCAGGCTATGGCGAGCAGATCCCGGTCTGGTTATTAGGTTCCAGCCTGTACAGCGCACAGCTGGCGGCTCAACTGGGTTTGCCGTTTGCCTTCGCCTCGCACTTTGCTCCGGATATGCTGCACCAGGCACTGCATCTGTATCGCAGCCAATTCAAGCCCTCAGCGCGGCTGGCAAAGCCGTATGCGATGGTGTGCATCAACATCATAGCCGCCGACAGCAATCGCGACGCCGAGTTTCTTTTCACCTCCATGCAGCAGGCGTTTGTGAAACTGCGTCGTGGCGAAACCGGCCAGCTACCGCCGCCGGTAGAGAATATACATCAGCTGTGGTCCGCTTCTGAGCAGTACGGCGTACAACAGGCGCTGAGTATGTCGCTGGTCGGTGATAAGGCAAAAGTGCGGCATGGTCTCGAGGCGATTTTGCGTGAAACCCAGGCTGATGAGATTATGGTTAACGGCCAGATTTTTGATCATCAGGCACGTCTACATTCGTTTGATTTGGCGATGGACGTGAAAGAAGAGTTGCTGGGGTAGCGCGGTTTGTGCCGGATGGCGGCTGCGCCTTATCCGGCCGACTCAATCTCTGTAGGCCCGGTAAGCGTAGCGCCACCGGGCAATTGTTCTACTGGTACACCGGCAGCAGGTTAACGCTCGACAGAATATGGATAACCGCGTTACCGATACCGAACACCAGGATCAGCGCAATCATCGGCTTGCCGCCCCAGACGCGGAATTTCGGGCTACCGAAACGCTCGCGGGATTTACGTGCCAGCAGCGCCGGAACAATAGCGGCCCAGATGGTTGCCGCGAGTCCTGCATAGCCAATGGCGTACAGAAAACCGTTCGGCCACAGCAGGCCACCGATAATTGGCGGGACAAACGTCAGCAATGCCGTTTTAAAACGTCCCATTGCCGAGTCATCAAAGCCAAACAGATCCGCCAGATAGTCAAACAGACCGAGCGTAACGCCGAGGAATGAACTCGCCACCGCAAAGTTGGAGAACACTACCAGCAGCAGATCCAGACTGCGGCTGTTTAGTACGCCGCTCAGCGCCTGTACCAGCACATCAATGTTACCGCCTTGCTGTGCAATACCAATAAATTCCGGACGCGGAATATTACCCATCGTCCCCAGCAACCATACGGTATACAGCACCAGCGCCAGCAGCGTGCCGTACACCAGACACTTAACGATGGTCTTCGGATCTTTGCCGTAGTACTTCATCAGGCTCGGGACGTTGCCGTGATAGCCGAATGAGGCCAGACAGAACGGCAGCGTCATTAGCAGGTACGGCGTATACGAAGCGTTGCTCTGCGCCACATTAAACAGTGTTGCGGGCTGCACGTGCCCCAGCAGACTGCCGAAGGTCAGGAAAAAGGTAATCACCTTCGCGCCCAGCACAATTGCCGTCATGCGGCTAACCGCTTTGGTACTTAACCACACCACAAACGCCACCAGCAGCGCGAAGCCAAGACCTGCCGCACGCGCCGGAACGTTCAACGACAGCTCCGAGAAGGTGTGGTGCAGAATCGATCCGCTCGCCGAGATATACGCGTAGGTCAGGATATAGAGAACGAAGGCGATCGAGATGCCGTTCACAACGTTCCAGCCTTTGCCCAGCAGATCTTTCGTGATGGTGTCGAAGCTCGAACCAATGCGGTAATTGAGGTTAGCTTCGAGGATCATCAGCCCGGAGTGCAGCATGCAGAACCAGGTGAAGATCAGTGCCGCCATTGACCAGAAGAACCACGCCCCGGACATGACCACAGGCAGAGAAAACATCCCCGCGCCAATAATGGTGCCGCCGATGATCACCACGCCACCGAGCAGCGAAGGTGACGTTTGGGTGGTGGTTAGTGTTGCCATTTAGCCATCTCTCCAGTGTATTTCCCCGTCATATTTCAAGCTGTAGATGCGTTGGCTGCACTCCGCCATCCCAGTCACTTACTTAAGTAAGCTCCCGGAATGTCCTCGTTTGCCGCCTTCCTACAACTCGAATTATTTAGGGTAACAATTAGCTAATACAGTTTAATGTGCTGCACTGTACCAGTACACGAGTACAAATGAAATAAAAAAAGCCCCAATCATTTCGATCGGGGCTGTATATATTACTTTACGCTGTTAAACCGTGAGGTTTATGCGTCACCGCCGAAACGACGACGACCAGCAGAGTCATCACGACGCGGAGCAGAAGAATCGTCACGACGCGGGCCACGGTTGCCTTCACGACGTTCGCCGCTGAAACGACGACCATCGCCACGACCGCCTTCACGACGTTCGCCGCTAAAGTTACGACCTTCACCGCGACCGCCTTCACGACGCTCACCGCTGAAACGGCCACCGCCACGACGCTCGCCACCGGTGTGCGGAACTGCATCGCCAACCAGCTGCATGTTCATCGGCTTGTTCAGGATGCGAGTACGGGTAAAGTGCTGCAGCACGTCGCCCGGCATACCTTTCGGCAGTTCGATGGTGGAGTGGGAAGCAAACAGCTTGATGTTACCGATGTAACGGCTGCTGATATCGCCTTCGTTAGCAATCGCACCAACGATATGACGAACTTCAACACCGTCATCACGACCCACTTCAATGCGGTACAGCTGCATATCGCCAACGTCACGACGTTCACGACGCGGACGGTCTTCACCACCACGGTCATTACGGTCACGCGGGCCACGATCGTTGCGGTCACGCGGGCCACGGTCATCACGGTCGCGGAATTCGCGTTTCGGACGCATCGGCGCATCTGGCGGCAGGATCAGCGGACGTTCGCCCTGAGCCATCTTCAGCAGTGCTGCTGCCAGGGTTTCGATATCCAGCTCTTCTTCCGGCTGCATTTTCGCCAGCAGAGCACGGTACTGATCCAGATCGCTGCTTTCCAGCTGCTGCTGTACTTTAGCAGCGAATTTTTCCAGACGGCGTTTGCCCAGCAGGTCTGCGTTCGGCAGTTCTACTTCCGGAATAGTCAGCTTCATGGTGCGTTCGATGTTACGCAGCAGACGACGCTCGCGGTTCTCAACGAACAGCAGCGCACGACCCGCACGACCCGCACGACCGGTACGGCCGATACGGTGAACGTAAGACTCGGAATCCATCGGGATGTCGTAGTTAACAACCAGGCTGATACGCTCAACGTCCAGGCCACGGGCTGCAACGTCGGTTGCAATCAGAATATCCAGACGGCCATCTTTCAGACGCTCCAGAGTCTGCTCACGCAGAGACTGGTTCATGTCGCCGTTCAGTGCAGCGCTGCTATAACCGCTACGCTCCAGCGCTTCTGCCACTTCCAGGGTCGCATTTTTGGTACGAACGAAGATAATCGCCGCATCAAAATCTTCTGCTTCCAGGAAACGCACCAGCGCTTCATTTTTACGCATGCCCCATACAGTCCAGTAGCTCTGGCTGATGTCAGGACGGGTAGTAACGCTGGACTGGATGCGTACTTCCTGCGGCTCTTTCATAAAGCGGCGGGTAATACGACGAATCGCTTCCGGCATAGTCGCGGAGAACAGAGCGGTCTGATGACCTTCCGGGATCTGCGCCATGATGGTTTCAACGTCTTCGATGAAGCCCATACGCAGCATTTCGTCAGCTTCGTCCAGCACCAGACCGCTCAGTTTGGAGAGGTCCAGAGTACCGCGCTTCAGGTGATCCAGCAGACGACCCGGCGTACCGACGACGATCTGTGGTCCCTGACGCAGGGCACGTAATTGCACGTCATAACGCTGGCCGCCGTACAGGGCAACCACGTTCACGCCGCGCATGTGTTTAGAGAAATCCGTCATGGCTTCTGCAACCTGAACCGCCAGTTCGCGGGTCGGTGCCAGCACCAGAATCTGAGGTGCCTTCAGCTCAGGATCAAGATTGTTGAGCAGCGGTAAAGAGAACGCTGCAGTTTTGCCGCTACCCGTCTGGGCCATACCCAGAACATCGCGGCCGCCCAGCAGATGCGGAATGCACTCTGCCTGGATTGGAGATGGTTTTTCGTAACCCAGATCGTTAAGGGCTTCAAGGATAGGAGCCTTCAGGCCCAGATCTGCAAAAGTGGTTTCGAATTCAGCCATGTAGTACGTGTGCCTCAAAATTAATGGCGGCCAGTCTACATAACTCATCATGAAATTGATCTGCAATTTTCATTGAAAAGTGTGAACCGGCTCAAAGTAGGTGTATTAACGAACAACAACGCCCTCACCCGTGAAGGTGATGGCAATCAAAAAAGATTACGGGCTGATGTGTACGTCAGCTATTGCTGGTCCGATTCTGCCAGGTCATCTTGGTCCTGGCCCAGGAGCGATAATTCCAACAATGCGTATCGGTGCTCAACAAAGTTATGAACGTTGTTAGCCACCGCCAGTTTGAACAATGCCGTAGCGTTGTCCAAATCCCCCAGACTTAGGTAGTACTTACCTAAATAGAAGTTGGTTTCACTGAGATGCTCAGCGAGCGAGGTGTTATCCGTTGCGTCCGCCTTCAGGCGTTCCATCAGCGTTGCTTCGCTAATGTTGCCCAGGTAGAACTCGACAATGTTCCATCCCCATTGCTCTTTATCCGATTTCTCAAAGCGTTGCTTCAACGCTTCTTTAGCCTGCTTCTCATCGAGCTTCTGCTCGGCAAGATAAAGCCACAGACTACGGAAAGGATCATTGGGATCGTCTTGATAAAACGCTAGCAGATCATCTTGCGCTAACTTGTCGCGACCGCCGTAATACAATGCGATACCGCGATTTAAGTGCGCGTAGTTGTAAGTTGGATCAAGCTCAAGTACAGAATCAAACGCTTCATAGGCAGCATCAAAATTGCCTGCCTGCGTTAAATATATACCTAAGTAATTGAATACTTCAGGCATATCTGGTCGGATTGCCAGCGCTTGTGAAAAATCATTTCGCGCCAGTGCCCTCAGACCGAGACTATCATACAACACTCCGCGCTCATATAAAAGCTGTGCGCGTTCATCATCGGTTAAAGCCCGACTGGCAAGAATTTGTTCCATACGTGCCAGAATCACTTCCTGCTGCAAAGTCGGTTGCAATGGTACTGCGAGGACTTCACTCTTACGCCAGGCGGAATTACTGCATCCAGCCAGCGTGAGTGCTGTCGCAACGAAACACCAGCGCAAAAAAGGCTTCATTTCCCACTCCCGAAGACAACGATTGAATGAACGTCCAGGTTCCCCGGTTGCTAACAAGGCATCCTGCCGGGTTAAAAGCCCTCCGCTTTCACGGAGGGCAATGGCAACCTTACTCGCCCTGGCTTGCCGGAGCTTCCGGTTCGCCTGCAGGCTGAGACTGCTCAGTTGCTTCTTTAATGCTCAGACGTACACGGCCCTGGCGATCAACTTCCAGAACTTTGACCGGTACTTCCTGACCCATCTGCAGGTAGTCAGTCACTTTCTCTACGCGCTTGTCAGCGATCTGAGAGATGTGTACCAGACCTTCTTTACCGCCACCGATGGCAACGAATGCGCCAAAGTCAACGATACGGGTCACTTTACCATTGTAGATACGGCCTACTTCGATCTCTGCGGTGATTTCTTCGATACGACGGATAGCATATTTCGCTTTCTCGCCGTCGGTCGCAGCAATCTTCACAGTACCATCATCTTCGATTTCAATGGTGGTGCCGGTTTCTTCGGTCAGAGCACGGATAACAGAACCGCCTTTACCGATAACGTCTTTGATCTTGTCCGGGCTGATCTTGATAGTGTGGATACGCGGAGCGAACTGAGAAATGTCGCCACGCGGTGCGTTGATCGCTTGTTCCATCACACCCAGGATGTGCAGACGCGCACCTTTAGCCTGGTTCAGAGCAACCTGCATGATCTCTTTGGTGATACCTTCAATTTTGATATCCATCTGCAGTGCAGAGATACCGTCGCGGGAACCCGCCACTTTGAAGTCCATATCGCCCAGGTGGTCTTCGTCGCCCAGGATGTCAGACAGAACAACAAAGTTGTCGCCTTCTTTCACCAGACCCATCGCGATACCCGCAACGGCGGCTTTGATCGGCACGCCTGCGTCCATCAGCGCCAGGGAAGCGCCACACACGGAAGCCATAGAAGAAGAACCGTTAGATTCGGTGATTTCAGAAACCACACGCACGGTGTACGGGAATTTATCCAGTTCCGGCATTACTGCCAGTACGCCACGCTTCGCCAGACGACCGTGACCAATCTCACGACGCTTCGGAGAACCGACCATACCGGTTTCGCCTACGCAGTACGGAGGGAAGTTGTAGTGGAACAGGAAGTTGTCAGTACGCTCGCCCATCAGTTCGTCGAGGTTCTGTGCATCACGCGTGGTGCCCAGGGTCGCAGTAACCAGCGCCTGAGTTTCGCCACGGGTGAACAGTGCGGAACCGTGGGTACGCGGCAGAACGCCAGTACGCACGTCCAGGCCACGGATCATGTCTTTTTCACGGCCATCGATGCGCGGCTCGCCTGCCAGTACGCGGCTACGAACAACATTTTTCTCGATAGCGTGCAGGATTTCACCCAGTTCGTTAGCGTCCAGGGTTTCGTCTTCAGCCACCAGAGTCGCGATGGTTTCAGATTTGATCACGTCAACCTGAGCATAACGCTCTTGTTTGTCGGTGATACGGTAAGCATCGCTCAGGCGAGCTTCTGCCAGTGCGGCAACGCGAGCATTCAGCGCTTCGTTGACGGCTTCTGGCTGCCAGTCCCAACGCGGTTTGCCGGCTTCTTTCGCCAGCTCGTTGATAGCCTGAATAACAACCTGCTGCTGTTCGTGACCGAATACTACAGCGCCCAGCATCTGGTCTTCGCTCAGCAGTTCAGCTTCGGATTCAACCATCAGTACGGCAGCTTCAGTACCCGCAACAACCAGGTCCAGCTTGCTTTCTTTCAGTTCGTCCTGAGTCGGGTTCAGTACGTACTGGTCATTGATGTAACCAACACGTGCAGCACCGATCGGGCCGTTGAATGGGATACCAGACAGAGTCAGCGCAGCAGATGCGCCAATCATTGCTACGATGTCCGGGTTAACCTGCGGGTTAACGGAAACAACGGTCGCGATAACCTGAACTTCGTTAACGAAACCTTCAGGGAACAGCGGGCGAACCGGGCGGTCAATCAGACGCGCGATCAGGGTTTCGCCTTCGCTCGGACGGCCTTCACGACGGAAGAAGCTACCCGGGATACGGCCAGCAGCGTAGGTACGCTCCTGATAGTTAACGGTCAGCGGGAAAAAGTCCTGGCCTGGTTTCGCTTTTTTCTGGCCAACAACGGTAACGAATACCGCGGTGTCATCCATGCTAACCATAACAGCGGCAGTCGCCTGACGCGCCATCATGCCGGTTTCCAGCGTAACGGTATGCTGACCGTACTGGAATTTACGAACGATCGGATTAAGCAAAATAATATCCTTTCTCTATTTTTTTGACGGCACATTTTGCGCCATCGTTAATACCCGATCTTCTGCGCATCCTCGCGACTAATGACAACCCTAACCCATAAGCATGAGTAAAGCCTCTCATTAGCCGCGCGAACCTCTGCAACGGAAGATCATTCATAGCAACAATACATTAGTTTCCAGCGAATTGCTGCCATCTGCTGGAAAAAAGGGGCCATGAAGGCCCCCTCTTTCTGAAACTCGAAAGAATTAGCGACGCAGACCCAGACGCTCGATCAGCGCGGTGTAACGTGCAACATCTTTACGTTTCAGGTAGTCGAGCAGTTTACGACGCTGAGAAACCATGCGCAGCAGACCACGACGGCTGTGGTGATCTTTTTTGTGCTCTGCAAAGTGGCCCTGCAGGTGGTTAATCTGTGCAGTCAACAGTGCAACCTGAACATCGGTAGAACCGGTGTCGTTTGCATCACGACCAAACTCAGAAACGATTTTAGCGGTAGCTTCAGTACTTAGAGACATTTTAAAACTCCAAAGTGTTAAGAATGAAAGGATGCCGATCTCTAATTCAGCTATCCCAGTGTATACACTTTATCCTTCAAACTGACTCTGCGTTGGCTGCGTCTGCTCACCTCAGTCACTTACCTAAGTAAGCTCCTGAGGATTCTCAGACTTGCCGCCTTGATGCAGCTCGAATGATTTTGTGTATACGTCGCCTAGATTGTTAAACAATTTACGCGACGTTAAGCGGCAGTATTCTACTCGCAGCGCCCTTTTATCGCAAGACAGAGAGCGCTATGCAGGATACTCAACCACCAGGCGACGGGGGGCGACACGACCTTCATCGTCCATCTCCCCCATGCCGATAAACTTGCCGTCATCGCCTTCCGTCACGCGCACCAGTCCTTCCAGCGGCGCGCCTGACGTCCGTACCGGGTTACCATTTTTAAAGTAAACCGAGGATGTTAAAGGCAAATTAACAACAGGATAGTCCGATGCTGGACTGTCCATTGGCATCAGCAAAGGATCAAGCAGCTGTGCCGCCGGAATGTTCTGCTGCTCGGCCTGTTCAACCAGGTCACGCAGATGTTCCAGCGTCACCATTCGATCCACCGGATACTTGCTGACCGTCAAACGACGCAGATACGTGACGTGCGCGCCGCAACCCAACTTCTCACCGAGATCGTCAACAATGGTGCGAATATAGGTGCCTTTGGAACAGTGAACTTCCAGTTCCAGTTCGTTACCTTCATGGCGAATAAACAGCAGCTCATAGACGGTAATCGGGCGCGCTTCACGCGGCACTTCAATGCCCTGACGCGCATATTCGTACAGCTTCTTACCCTGATACTTCAGCGCCGAATACATCGACGGAATCTGCTCGATATCGCCGCGGAAAGTCTCCAGCGCGTTTGCAAGCTGCTCTGCGGTGAAGGTTACCGGGCGCTCCTGCACGATTTGCCCATCGGCATCGGAGGTATCAGTACGCTGGCCCAGACGGGCAACCACACGATAGCGTTTGTCGGAATCCAGTAAATACTGTGAAAACTTAGTCGCTTCACCGAGGCAGATAGGCAGCATGCCTGTCGCCAGCGGATCCAACGCGCCGGTATGTCCCGCGCGGTTGGCATTGTAGATGCGCTTTACTTTTTGCAGTACATCATTGCTGGACATGCCCTGCGGTTTATCCAGCAGCAGAACTCCGTGAATATCGCGACCACGACGACGAGGACGACTCATCAGTCCTCCTTGCTGTCGTCCGCTGGGTTCACACGACGCTCATCGTCATGTTTCACCACGCTGGTCACCAGATTGGACATGCGCATCCCTTCAACCAACGAGTTGTCGTAGAAGAAGGTCAGCTCAGGCACGATGCGCAGGCGCATTGCTTTACCCAGCAGAGAGCGGATAAAACCAGAGGCTTCCTGCAGTGCCTTAATGCCGTTTTTCACGGCAGCTTCGTCCTGATCGTTCAGGAAAGTCACGAATACTTTGGCATAAGCCAGGTCACGGGACATCTCAACGCCCGATACGGTGGTCATCATACCAACACGCGGGTCTTTGATTTCGCGTTGCAGGATGAGTGCGATCTCTTTCTGCATCTCTTGCGCGACACGCTGCGGGCGACCAAATTCTTTCGCCATAATAAATTCTCCAGAATAAAGACAAAAAAGGGGCCATAAGCCCCTTTTTAAATTTCTTGCCGGGTGGCGCTTCGCTTACCCGGCCTACACCTAATCATCTTCTAAGAATTTTGGGCTGCAAATTGCGGCCCAAAAAACGACGAAGATTAAGCGATGGTACGTTTGATCTCGATGATCTCGAACACTTCGATCATATCGCCAACGCGAACGTCGTTGTAGTTCTTCACGCCGATACCACATTCCATACCGTTACGGACTTCGTTGACGTCATCTTTGAAGCGGCGCAGGGATTCCAGCTCGCCTTCATAGATAACCACGTTGTCGCGCAGTACGCGGATTGGGTTGTGACGTTTAATCGTGCCTTCGGTAACCATACAGCCTGCGATAGCGCCGAATTTCGGTGATTTGAACACATCACGAACTTCAGCCAGACCAATGATCTGCTGTTTCAGTTCCGGAGACAGCATGCCGCTCATCGCTGCTTTCACTTCGTCGATCAGATGATAGATGACGGAGTAGTAACGCAGATCCAGGCTTTCTGATTCGATAACTTTACGTGCAGAGGCATCAGCACGTACGTTGAAGCCAACCAGAATCGCGTTGGATGCCGCAGCCAGGGTCGCGTCGGTTTCGGTGATACCACCTACGCCAGAACCGATGATCTTCACTTTTACTTCGTCGGTAGACAGTTTCAGTAAAGAGTCGGAAATCGCTTCTACAGAACCCTGAACGTCGGCCTTCAGGACGATGTTCACTTCGTGAACTTCGCCTTCGGTCATGTTAGCGAACATGTTCTCGAGTTTAGATTTCTGCTGACGAGCCAGTTTAACTTCACGGAATTTGCCCTGACGGTACAGTGCAACTTCACGGGCTTTCTTCTCGTCACGAACAACGGTAACTTCGTCACCCGCAGCCGGAACACCGGACAGACCGAGGATTTCCACCGGAATGGACGGACCCGCTTCCAGTACTTCCTGACCCAGTTCGTTACGCATCGCACGAACGCGGCCGTATTCGAAACCACACAGAACGATATCGCCCTTGTTCAGGGTACCTTCGCGAACCAGGACGGTAGCAACCGGGCCACGACCTTTATCCAGGAAGGATTCGATAACCGCGCCGCTCGCCATACCTTTACGGATAGCTTTCAGTTCCAGTACTTCGGCCTGCAGCAGGATAGCATCCAGCAGTTCGTCGATACCGGTACCCGCTTTCGCAGAAACGTGAACGAACTGGCTCTCGCCGCCCCACTCTTCCGGCATGATGCCGTACTGGGACAGTTCGTTTTTAACGCGATCTGGATCCGCTTCCGGTTTATCGATTTTGTTGACTGCAACAACAACCGGCACACCTGCCGCTTTCGCGTGCTGGATAGCTTCGATAGTCTGCGGCATCACGCCGTCGTCTGCTGCAACAACCAGAACAACGATATCCGTTGCCTGAGCACCACGAGCACGCATGGAGGTAAACGCGGCGTGACCTGGGGTATCCAGGAAGGTGATCATACCGTTGTCAGTTTCAACGTGGTACGCACCGATGTGCTGAGTAATGCCGCCCGCTTCGCCAGAGGCCACTTTCGTGGAACGAATGTAGTCCAGCAGAGACGTTTTACCGTGGTCAACGTGACCCATGATGGTCACTACCGGAGCGCGCGGTTCAGCCGCAGCGCCAGTGTCACGGTCGCTCATTACCGCTTCTTCCAGCTCGTTTTCACGACGCAGGATAACTTTGTGGCCCATCTCTTCGGCAACCAGCTGCGCGGTTTCCTGGTCGATGACCTGGTTGATGGTCGCCATTGCGCCCAGCTTCATCATCGCTTTGATGACCTGAGAGCCTTTGACCGCCATC
The DNA here is from genome assembly GCF_030334595.1 of Citrobacter sp. Ce104. Lineage (NCBI taxonomy): Bacteria > Pseudomonadati > Pseudomonadota > Gammaproteobacteria > Enterobacterales > Enterobacteriaceae > Citrobacter > Citrobacter sp. Ce104. Next base: position 107,907 of record NZ_JAOWDP010000068.1, on the reverse strand, counting down.
TTGTTCGCCAGATCGCCAACGGTGATGGTTTCGCCGATCACAACGTCACGGTTAACGGCCTGAGCTGGCTTCTGGAAGCCCTGCTGCAGAGCGGAACCTTTACGCTGCTTACCGCCTTTACCACCGCGAACCGCTGCACGCGCTTCTTCACGGTCAGCTTTAGATTCAGCGTGTTTGTTGCCTTTCTTCGCCGGACGCGCTGCTTTAGTGCTGCGAGTACGACCACGACCGCCTTCAACTTCACGATCGTTCTCGTCTTCAGCCTGGCGAGCATGCTGGGAAGTGGTGACGTGATAATCGCTGGTATCTTCAACAGGTTCAGCGTTATTCACACCATTTTTCTCGTTTTCTTCCGCCATACGGCGAGCTTCTTCCGCTACGCGGCGCGCTTCTTCTTCAAGCTTGCGACGTGCTTCTTCTTCCGCTTTACGCTTCAGTTCTGCGGCTTCATTTTCACGGCGGGCTTTTTCGGCCTGGGCGGTTTTAGTCATATCGTCGGTCTGTTGATTGCTCACTTTGTCTTTTTCCGCAGCTTCACGTTTCGCTTTATCAGCGGCTTCACGCTTAGCTTGTTCTGCGGCCTCACGTTCGGCTTTTTGTTGCGCCTCGCGTTTGGCAGCTTCTTCTGCCTCACGACGGGCTTGCTCTTCCGCTTCACGCTGCGCCTGCTCTTCCGCGGCAAGGCGTTCAGCCTCTTGCGGATCGCGTTTCACAAAGGTGCGTGTCTTGCGGACTTCGATTTGTACCGATTTACTTTTTCCACCGGTACCTGGAATATTGAGAGTACTGCGCGTTTTACGCTGCAATGTCAACTTATCCGGCGCTGAGCCGTTCTCACGGTTCAGATGCGCCAGTAAGGTTTGTTTCTCTTGTGCGGACACAGAGTCGTCAGCAGACTTCGGGATACCAGCATCAGCAAATTGCTGTACCAGGCGATCCACGGAGGTCTGTATCTCTGCAGCCAGCGTTTTTACGGTTACATCTGTCATACTGTTCCTTCCTGCTACAGTTTATTACGCTTCGTCGCCGAACCAGCAAATATTACGGGCAGCCATAATCAGCTCACCGGCTTTTTCGTCGGTCAACCCTTCGATATCAGCCAGATCATCAATGCCCTGTTCAGCGAGATCTTCCAGCGTACAAACACCACGGGCAGCCAGTTTGAAGGCCATCTCACGATCCAATCCTTCCAGATTCAGCAGATCGTCAGCCGGTTTGTTATCACCGAGGCTTTCTTCCTGGGCCAGTGCCAGAGTGGTCAGTGCGTTTTTAGCACGCTCGCGCAGCGCTTCAACGGTCTGTTCATCCAGGCCGTCAATTTCCAGCAGCTCTTTCATTGGCACGTAGGCCAGTTCTTCCAGCGTCGCAAAACCTTCTTCAACCAGAACTGTCGCGAAATCTTCATCGATATCGAGATATTTGGTGAAGGTATCAATGGCTGCATGTGCTTCAGCCTGATGCTTCGCCTGCAGGTCATCAACGGTCATTACGTTGAGTTCCCAACCGCTCAGTTGTGAAGCCAGACGGACGTTCTGACCATTACGTCCAATCGCCTGAGCCAAGTTACCGGCTTCAACCGCGATATCCATGGTGTGTTTGTCTTCATCCACCACGATAGAAGCGACGTCTGCTGGCGCCATTGCGTTAATCACGAACTGCGCCGGGTTATCATCCCACAGGACGATATCGATACGCTCGCCGCCCAGTTCGGTAGAAACCGCCTGAACGCGCGCACCGCGCATACCAACACACGCGCCGACCGGATCAATACGCTTGTCGTTGGTCTTAACGGCGATTTTCGCACGCGATCCCGGATCGCGAGCAGCCGCTTTAATTTCGATCACTTCTTCGCCAATTTCCGGCACTTCGATGCGGAACAGCTCAACCAGCATTTCCGGTTTGGAACGGGTTACGAACAGCTGCGCACCGCGCGCTTCCGGGCGAACAGAATACAGAACGCCACGAATACGGTCGCCTGGACGGAAGTTTTCACGCGGCAGCATGTCTTCACGCAGGATCACGGCTTCAGCATTGCTGCCCAGATCCAGAGAGATGTTGTCGCGGTTTACTTTCTTCACCACACCGGTGACGATTTCACCTTCGTGTTCGCGGAACTGATCAACAACCATTGCGCGTTCAGCTTCACGTACTTTCTGTACGATAACCTGCTTCGCGGTCTGGGTGGTGATACGGTCGAAGGTGACAGATTCAATCTGATCTTCAACATATTCGCCCACGTTCAGGCTTTCGTCTTCGAAGCGTGCCGCTTCCAGGGTAATTTCTTTGGTCGGCTGAGTAACTTCTTCTACGATTACCCAACGACGGAAGGTATCGAAATCACCGCTTTTACGATCGATTTCTACGCGAACGTCGATCTCTTGCTCATATTTTTTCTTTGTTGCTGTAGCCAGCGCACTTTCCAGCGCTTCAAAAATTTTCTCGCGTGGCAGCGCTTTTTCGTTGGATACGGCTTCAACAACAGCCAAAATTTCTTTGTTCATCGCGGGCTTTTCACCTCAATCCAGACTGTTAAAAGTGGGGAACCAGGTTCGCCTTCTGGATATTACTCAGCGCGAACACTTCATCTTTGCCTTCGACTGTGACCGTGATCATCTCACCGTCCACCGCTTTGATAACGCCCTGCCATTTACGACGGTTTTGTACCGCCATACGAAGAACCAGCGTGACTTCTTCACCCAGGAAACGCACGTAGTGTTCAGCTGTGAACAGAGGACGGTCGAGACCCGGAGAGGAAACTTCCAGGTTATAGGCAACGGTGATTGGGTCTTCGACATCCATCACGGCGCTTACCTGATGGCTCACATCAGCACAATCATCAACATTGATGCCATCTTCACTATCAATATAGATGCGCAGTGTGGATGTGCGACCACGAATAAATTCGATGCCGACCAATTCGTAGCCCAGGGCTTCAACTGGCGCTGTAATCATCTCTGTTAATTTTTGCTCTAATGTGGACAAGCCCACCCCCAAGACATAAAAAAAGGGCCTAAAGCCCAGTTATTCTGTAGTCAGATAACAAAAAACCCCGATAAATCGGGGCTTTAGATAACTGAACCCTATAACCGCACCTGCGGTTCGGAGAACCTTCCGAAAGAATTTTTTTCAAATCCAGCTACGAAGGCCTAAGTCTTCACAGTATATTTGAAAAAGAACTCTAAGGGAAAGTGGTTGCGGGGGCCGGATTTGAACCGACGACCTTCGGGTTATGAGCCCGACGAGCTACCAGGCTGCTCCACCCCGCGCCTGAAACGTGGCAAATTTTACTCGTTTTGGGTAAAAAATGCAAATACTGCTGGGATTTGGTACCGAGGACGGGACGTAAAATCTGCGCACAGTATATTGATTCACTATGCGTTATGTCAACCTTGTTACGACTATGCAAATCAATGAATGCTGACCAGCGCTTGTTCAGCAAGATAAATGTGCCACCCACGCCGTTATTTAACGAAATTATCACTAAACTCTTCCTGTCATCCAGAAAAGATGATTAAATGAAAACTCATTTATTTTGCATAAAAATGCAATTAGCATAATAAGCCGACCTCTTCACCAGTCTATCAAGCAGGGTTTTATTTTATGACGACGATTCTCAAGCATCTCCCGGTAGGTCAACGTATTGGTATCGCTTTTTCCGGCGGCCTGGACACCAGTGCAGCACTGCTGTGGATGCGACAAAAAGGGGCTGTCCCATATGCATATACTGCGAATTTGGGCCAGCCGGATGAGGATGACTATGACGCCATTCCTCGCCGTGCAATGGAATATGGTGCTGAGAATGCTCGCCTGGTAGATTGCCGTAAGCAGCTGGTTGCCGAAGGGATCGCTGCCATTCAGTGCGGTGCATTCCACAATACCACCGGCGGGCTAACCTACTTCAATACCACCCCGTTGGGCCGTGCAGTCACCGGCACCATGCTGGTTGCCGCCATGAAAGAAGATGGCGTGAACATCTGGGGTGACGGTAGCACCTACAAAGGTAACGATATTGAACGTTTTTATCGTTACGGTCTGCTGACCAACGCCGAATTGCAGATTTACAAACCATGGCTGGATACCGATTTTATCGATGAACTCGGCGGTCGCCATGAGATGTCCGAATTTATGATTGCCTGTGGTTTCGACTACAAAATGTCCGTTGAGAAAGCGTACTCCACAGACTCCAATATGCTCGGCGCGACCCACGAAGCTAAAGACCTCGAGTTCCTGAACTCCAGCGTCAAAATCGTCAACCCGATTATGGGCGTGAAATTCTGGGATGAGAGCGTGAAGATCCCGGCAGAAGAAGTTACCGTGCGTTTTGAGCAGGGTCATCCGGTTGCGCTGAACGGTAAAACCTTCAGCGACGACGTTGAGATGATGCTGGAAGCCAACCGTATCGGCGGCCGTCACGGTTTGGGTATGAGCGATCAGATTGAAAACCGTATCATTGAAGCAAAGAGCCGTGGCATCTACGAAGCCCCGGGGATGGCATTGCTGCATATAGCCTATGAGCGTCTGCTGACCGGTATTCATAACGAAGACACCATCGAGCAGTATCACGCGCACGGTCGCCAGCTGGGTCGTCTGCTGTATCAGGGCCGTTGGTTCGACTCTCAGGCACTGATGCTGCGTGACGGTCTGCAGCGCTGGGTTGCCAGCCAGATCACCGGTGAAGTGACGCTGGAACTGCGTCGCGGTAATGACTACTCAATCCTCAACACCGTGTCTGACAATCTGACTTATAAACCAGAACGTCTGACGATGGAAAAAGGCGAGTCAGTATTCTCACCTGACGACCGTATCGGTCAGTTGACCATGCGTAATCTGGACATTACCGATACCCGCGAGAAGCTGTTCGGCTATGCGCAGTCTGGCCTGCTGACCGCCTCTTCCACAACCGGCCTGCCGCAGGTTGAGAATCTGGAAAATAAGTCGAAGTAAAGATTCGCCATCTTAAGGCCGCGAAAGCGGCCTTTTTTATGCGCGGAATATAAGGTGTCTGTAGGCCTGATAAGCGTAGTGCCATCAGGCGTTGTAATAATGTCGGATGGCGGCGTTAACGCCTTATCCGACCTACAGGATAGCCACAAATAACAGACGAAAAAAAGACGCTTTTCAGCGTCTTTTTTTTGGAATTTGGTACCGAGGATGGGACTCGAACCCACAAGCCCGTTAGGGCACTACCACCTCAAGGTAGCGTGTCTACCAATTCCACCACCTCGGTACAGAATACTTAGCGTGGGATATCGCTGGTCGGCTGAGCCGGAGCAGCTGGCTGAGTTTGCTCGGTTTTTGCCGGTGCGCTCAGATTTTCCCACTCACTTCCTTTATTGGTCTTGTTGCTGTTCATGTTACCCAGCACCAGACTGATGATGAAGAACAAGGTTCCCAATACAGCTGTCATACGGGTCATGAAGTTACCAGAACCACTTGAACCAAACAGAGTACCAGAAGCGCCTGCGCCAAAAGAGGCTCCCATATCAGCGCCTTTGCCTTGCTGCAGCATGATCAAGCCTACCAGGCCAATTGCCACAATAAGGAAAACTACTAAAAGAGCTTCGTGCATAATCAACCTGTTCCTTGCGGAGTTGCCGCGTACAATGCTTCGACCATTAAAGCGGGAATATTTACTGTTTCCCACTGAAGCGGGTGTGAATACTAACCAAAGCGAATAACCTTCGCAAGGGCAATTTGTTAGCATTGTATCAACTGCGGAAAAAATCGCCATATCAATCAAAAACGCAGCAACTTCTCCCAGCATCTCTGCATAACGGCGCGTTGATCTTCAAGATTCGCCCATACCACAACGGGGATTTCACAAATCAGGTCTGTGTTTTCTGGCCAGCAATGAATAATTTGCTGGTTCACCAGCTCTTCCGCCACCATCGATTCGGGTAACCACGCCATTCCCATATGGCGCAGCACCATTTCTCGTATCGTTTCGCTTAAACCACTCTCAAACACTTTTTTCAGACGCGGGCGGACGCGTTGTTCTGCCGTCTCAATAATGCGTCTGACAAAGGTGTAGTCGCTGTAGCATAGCCACGGAATCGGCGCATGCGGATCGGTAAGCGCATCAGCCAGTTGGGCAGAAATAACCGGTATAAATCGCTCATACCGCCATAGTGAACGTTTCAACCCTCCGGCTATCTCCAACCCCGGCTGCGCAGAGGGTAAATCGTAGGTCACCAGTAGATCGATTTGCCGGTCTATCAGGGCGTTAAAGTGGTTGTCTATCCCCTGAATACTGGCATTTACCGTAAAATTTAGCTGCGGTTCACTTTGTCGCAGATAGCTGATCATATCCGGCAGGATATTCACCGACAGCGTATGCAGGCTGACCATCACCAGCGTGTTATCCGTTGCTGGCGTCATCGCCGATAATTCGTGGCGCGCCTCTGTTAACGTACTAAGGACGTGTCGGGCATAGGGTTCAAAGCGTTCACCATAGCGCGTCAGCGTAACGGGAGTCGTGGTCCTGTCAAACAGCGGCACCCCCAGCACCTCTTCCAGCGCCTTTATACGCCGACTGAGTGCTGGTTGAGTAATATGCCGCTGCGCCGCCGCCAGGGAGTAGTTTCCATGCTGGCTCAATGCCAGAAAGTCCTCCAGCCACTTACAATCCACGTTGAATTCTCCACCATGCCATAACCGCATCCTCCAATAACAAATCGGTAATAGTCATAATTATAGTAATGGCTTTATGGTGACCATCATAACAACAATATTCCGTTTCACCTGCCGACTCTCACCCTCGACGTTTGACAGGACCGATATGTTTACTTTATTGACCAATGCCCGTGTTTTTTCTCCTGAGGATTTAGGCCTCTGCTCCCTGCTCATTCATGCCGACCGAATTGTGGCGGTAGAAAAAGATATTTCTCTGTTTGATGGCGTCGACGAGGTCATCGATTGTCGGGGCAAATGGGTTATCCCAGGCATCATCGATCAGCATGTGCATCTAACCGGTGGCGGTGGCGAAGCCGGGTTTGCCAGCCGAACGCCAGCCGTCAAGCTGCGCGATCTGATTCAGGCAGGCATTACCACAGTTGTCGGCGTATTAGGCACCGATGCCATCTCTCGTTCGCCCAAAGATCTCTACGCCAAAATGCAGTCTCTCAATCTTGAGGGATTGCGCGCGTTTATGCATACGGGAGCCTACGCCGTTCCCAGCCCAACCATTACGCGATCCATCCGCGATGATATGGCCTTCATTCCGGCGATCCTTGGCGTAAAAATAGCCCTCGCCGATCACCGTGGTTCTTACCCCTCTTTCCAGGAATTGCTGCGAATAGTCAGCGATATCCGCGTGTCTTCCCTGCTGGCAGGGAAAAAAGGGTTGCTGCATGTCCACCTGGGGAATCTACCGGAAGGGATGTCACCGCTTTTTGAGCTGTGTGATGCAGGCATTCCGATCCACCACATTTCACCGACCCACGTTGCGAGAACAGAGTCCTTGTTCGAACAGGCAATTGCTTTCGCTCATCGTGGGGGCCATATCGACGTTACGTCTGGTGGTAGTCGCTTTATGCCTCAGGAGCAGGCGATCCTCCACGCCCTGGAAGCCCAGGTGCCGGCCGATCGCATCACGATAAGCTCTGATGGTAATGGCAGCGTTCCGCGCTTTAACGCTCAGGGGATTGTGGAAGGCCTAAGCGCGGCACCGGTCGCAGGTAACCTTAATCTGCTTCCTCGCCTGATTGATGTTGGTATTCCGGCGCCACAGGCAATTGCGATGTTGACGGCAAACGTGGCGCGCTCGTTGGGTATTTCCGGCGGCGTGCTCTGCGCCGGGGAACGTGCCGATATCTGTGTACTCAATGATGACCTCTCGCTGGCCCATCTGTTTGCTGCGGGTAAGCCGTTGCTGCGAGATGGCGAATGCCTGGTTACCGGCAACTTCGAGTAAGGGGGCCAAAATGTCATTATTACTGGCGCTACTCGCCATCATTTTTGCCGGACGTCTGATCCTCAAAAAATATCACCCCCAATCGGTACTGTTATTGACCGGGATTGTGCTGTTGCTTATCGCACATTTTAGCGGGATGACCTCACTCAGTAGCCTGGTGAAAAAGAGCACCGGATTTGGCCCTTTTGACGTCTTTGAGTTTATTCGCGATACCCTGAGCGTGCGTCTCGGCGGCCTCGGACTGCAAATTATGCTGATTGGTGGTTTCGCCACGTATATGTCGGCCATTGGCGCAAGCCAGGTGCTGGTTCGGGTGACGTCTCGCCCTTTGCAACGCCTGAACTCACCGTATCTACTGCTGGGGCTGGCGCTGTTGCTGGGGCAATTCCTGTCGCTGTTTATCAGCAGCGCCACCGGGTTAGGTCTGCTGTTGATGGCGACGCTGTACCCGCTGCTAACCCGCCTTGGCTGTAGCCGTGCCGCCGTTGCCGCCGTTATCGCCAGCACCTGTGCGGTTGAATTCGGCCCGGGTTCTGGTAACTCGGTTCTCGCCGCTAAAACCGCAGGTATCGAGGTGGTGAACTATTTCGTGCAGGATCAATTGCCGATCGTCGTGCCCGTCATTCTGTTCATCGCCCTGCTGCATATTGTTGTGCAACGCTTTTTCGACCGTCGGGAAAGTGGTGACAATGTGGCTCAGCAGATGCAGACATTAACGTCTACCGATGAAGCCGACGCACCTATCGCCTGGCTGTTTTTACCCATGCTGCCGCTGGTGTTGATGCTGGTGTGCAGTGATTTAGTATTCAGTTCACTCAAGATTACGCTGGATACCGCCGTACTGATAAGCCTTGCCATTACCCTGGTATGTGAATACTGCCGTCATCGTAAGGCGCGCGAGGTGATGGCTGGCGTACAAAAAGTCTTCGACAGCATGGGTAGCGTTTTTGCCACAGTCGTGACGTTGATTATCGCCGGTGAAGTCTTTTCAGCCGGACTGAAAGCCATTGGCGCCGTTGACGCGCTGCTGTCGCTTTCCGGTGAATTTGGCCTCAGCGCCGCCTCGATTATCTTGCTGATGACGCTTATCACCTTTGCAATTTCAGCGCTAATGGGCTCCGGGAACGCGGCCTTTTTCTCCTTCGCCCCAATGGTGCCGGACATCAGTCGTCATATCGGAAGCGATATCGCAGTCATGATGCTGCCTATCCAGATCTCGGCGGGTATTGGTCGTACGTTATCGCCCATTGCTGGCGTCATCATTGCTATCGCGGGAATTGCAGACGTCTCGCCTGTGGATATTGTTAAGCGTACCGCGATTCCGATGCTGGGCGGTTGGTTACTGATGATTGCGCTGACCTTTGCCCGGTCTGGGCATCTGCTGGCGGTTCTGCCGTGGCTGGCAGTCCTTGTACTACTGATGGTCGGCGGTTACGTCTGGCAGCGCCGACGTAAACAGCCGCTTGCCGTACAGTAAAAAAAAAGCCGGAGTCTCAGACTCCGGCTTTCACTGTCTGAGGTGATTACACCGCTTTCACAGCATCGGCAATACGGTGAGCGAATTCAGTCACCTGCGCTTCATCTTCACCTTCAACCATCACGCGAATTAACGGTTCGGTACCAGATTTACGCAGCAGAACGCGTCCACGGTTACCCAGCGCCGCTTCAACCTCAGCCATCACCGCTTTCACGTTTTCATGTTCCAGCGGATCGCCGCTACCTGCGGTATAACGTACGTTAACCAACAGCTGTGGGAACATTTTCATGCCGCTGCACAGGTCGTGCAAACTCATATGATTGCGCACCATCGCCGCCAGTACCTGCAGACCTGCCACGATGCCGTCACCGGTGGTGGTTTTGTCCAGCAGGATCACATGGCCTGAGTTTTCAGCACCGATACGCCAGCCTTTTTCCTGCATTTTTTCCAGTACGTAGCGGTCGCCGACTTTCGCACGGGCAAACGGAATACCCAGCTGTTTCAACGCCAGTTCGAGGCCCATGTTGCTCATCAACGTGCCTACCGCGCCACCGCGCAGCTGCCCCTGACGCAGGGCTTCACGGGCGATGATGTACATGATCTGATCGCCATCGACCTTATTGCCTTCGTGGTCAACCATAATGACGCGATCGCCGTCGCCGTCCAGCGCAATACCCAGATCGGCTTTTTCTGCGATTACGCGGGCCTGCAGGGCACGGACGTCTGTGGCGCCGACTTCTTCATTGATGTTCACGCCGTTTGGCTCACAGCCAATGGCAATCACGTTTGCGCCCAGCTCACGCAGTACATTTGGCGCAATGTGGTAGGTCGCGCCGTTAGCACAATCCACTACGATTTTAAGCTCGCTCAGGCTTAGCTCATTCGGGAAGGTGCCTTTGCAAAACTCGATATAGCGACCGGCAGCATCAACGATACGGGTAGCCTTACCCAGTTCCGCCGAGTCCACGCAGGTAATCGCTTTTTCCATTTCGGCTTCGATAGCTTCTTCAACCGCATCCGGCAGTTTGGTCCCGTCGATGGAGAAGAATTTAATCCCATTGTCATAGTACGGGTTGTGCGAGGCGGAGATAACAATCCCAGCTTCAGCGCGGAAGGCGCGCGTCAGATACGCAACGGCGGGTGTTGGCATTGGGCCCGTAAAAGAAGCCGACAGTCCGGCGGCAGCCAGACCCGCTTCCAGCGCGGACTCCAGCATATAGCCGGAAATACGCGTATCTTTACCAATAATAATTTTACGTGAACCATGACGTGCCAGCACTTTACCTGCCGCCCAACCCAGCTTGAGCACAAAATCAGGGGTAATTGGGGCGTCGCCTACGCGACCACGGATCCCATCGGTGCCAAAATATTTACGATTACTCATAGCGTTTATTTTCCTTTGCAGACAATGTGGCTTCCACCACACGCATCGCTTCTACGGTTTCTTTGACGTCATGGACACGAACGATCTGCGCCCCCTGCATTGCGGCAATGACCGCACACGCAAGGCTACCGCTCAGGCGTTCGGATGGCCCCACATTCAGCAACTGACCAACCATTGATTTTCGTGACATTCCAACCAGCAGCGGCAGATCAAAATGATGAAACTCAGCCAGGCGCGCCAGTAATGTGTAGTTGTGGGTGAGATTTTTACCGAATCCGAATCCCGGGTCGAGCAACAATTTATCTTTTGTGATTCCGGCCCGCTCGCAGCGTGCTATTTGCTCAACAAAGTAACGATTTACCTCAGCGAACACATCCTCGTACTTTGGCGCTTCCTGCATGGTTTTCGGCTGCCCCTGCATATGCATCAGACAAACCGGCAATCCAGTTTCTGCTGCAGCCTCCAGCGCCCCAGGCTCCGAGAGTGAGCGAATGTCATTAATGATATGTGCGCCGACTCTCGCGCATTCGCGAATCACTTCTGGTTTTGAGGTATCGACCGAAATCCACACTTCAAAGCGCTGAGCAATCGCCTCCACCACCGGGATCACTCGCTGCAACTCTTCTTCCACGCTCACATCGGCCGCGCCTGGGCGCGTGGATTCACCACCCACATCAATGATAGTCGCCCCGGCGTTAATCATCAGGTTTGCGTGTTTTACCGCCTCAACCAGAGAGTTGTGCGCCCCGCCATCGGAAAAAGAGTCTGGCGTGACGTTCAAAATCCCCATGACGTGTGGATGGCTGAGATCCAGTGAAGAACCCTGAGCAAAGAGTTTCATAGTTTTATCCCTGGTAAAATCTTGAATATGCAGATAAGAAAAACCCCGGAGCAAGCCCCAGGGTTTTCAATTAGAACACGGTCATCATCAACGATAACTTATTTGTCGCCCAGTTGCTCTGACATGGTGCCAGAGTCCGGCGCACGCGGTTCATCAACCGGACGCGGCGCGCTCGGCTTGCCGGTGCTGCCAGAGTTGTTGTTAGAAGAACCCGGTTCTTCCCAACCCGCTGGTGGACGCACGTCGCGGCGAGCCATCAGATCGTCAATCTGCGGCGCATCGATGGTCTCATATTTCATGAGCGCATCTTTCATCGAGTGCAGAATGTCCATGTTTTCGTTCAGCAGACGACGTGCACGGTCATAGTTACGCTCAATCAGCAGTTTAACTTCCTGATCAATAATGCGAGCCGTTTCGTCGGACATATGTTTAGCTTTCGCCACAGAACGTCCCAGGAACACTTCGCCTTCTTCTTCAGCGTACAGCAACGGACCGAGTTTCTCGGAGAAGCCCCACTGAGTAACCATGTTGCGCGCCAGGTTAGTCGCGACTTTAATGTCATTCGACGCACCGGTAGAAACATGTTCAACACCGTAGATGATCTCTTCAGCCAGACGACCGCCGTACAGCGTGGAGATCTGACTTTCCAGTTTCTGACGGCTGGCGCTGATTGCGTCGCCTTCAGGCAGGAAGAAGGTCACACCCAGCGCACGACCGCGTGGGATAATCGTCACTTTATGCACCGGATCGTGTTCCGGCACCAGGCGACCGATAATCGCGTGGCCTGCTTCGTGGTACGCGGTAGATTCTTTCTGCGCTTCCGTCATCACCATGGAGCGACGTTCCGCACCCATCATGATTTTGTCTTTCGCCTTCTCAAACTCAACCATCGATACCACGCGCTTGTTGCCGCGAGCAGCAAACAGCGCCGCTTCGTTCACCAGGTTCGCGAGATCCGCACCGGAGAAGCCAGGCGTACCACGTGCAATGATTGCCGCATCGATATCCGGAGACAGCGGTACGCGACGCATATGCACTTTCAGGATCTGTTCACGACCGCGAACGTCCGGCAGGCCAACCACAACCTGGCGGTCGAAACGGCCTGGACGCAACAGCGCAGGGTCAAGAACGTCCGGACGGTTAGTTGCTGCGATAACGATAATACCTTCGTTACCTTCAAAGCCGTCCATCTCAACCAGCATCTGGTTCAGCGTTTGCTCACGTTCATCGTGACCACCACCCAGACCAGCGCCACGCTGGCGGCCTACGGCATCGATTTCATCGATGAAGATGATGCACGGTGCCGCTTTCTTGGCTTGTTCGAACATGTCACGCACACGAGATGCACCAACACCTACGAACATTTCCACGAAATCAGAACCGGAAATTGTGAAGAAAGGAACCTTCGCTTCACCTGCAATAGCTTTCGCCAACAGGGTTTTACCCGTACCCGGAGGACCGACCATCAGGACGCCTTTCGGGATTTTACCGCCCAGCTTCTGGAAACGGCTCGGTTCGCGAAGATACTCAACCAGTTCAGCAACTTCTTCTTTTGCTTCGTCGCAACCGGCGACGTCAGCAAAAGTGGTTTTGATCTGATCTTCCGTCAGCATGCGCGCTTTGCTCTTACCGAACGACATGGCACCTTTGCCACCACCGCCCTGCATTTGACGCATGAAGAAGATCCAGACACCAATCAGCAGCAGCATTGGGAACCAGGAAATGAAGATAGAAGCCAGCAGGCTCGGCTCTTCAGGCGGCTCGCCAACAACCTTGACGTTTTTGGTCAGCAGGTTATCAAGCAGCTTCGGATCGTTAACCGGAATGTAGGTCGTGTAACGGTTACTATCTTTCTTGGTAACGTTAATCTCACGTCCGTTGATCTTCGCTTCACGAACCTGGTCCTGATTGACCTCTTGCAGGAAGGTAGAGTAATCAACCTTACGGCCATTAGACTCGCTGGGCCCAAAGCTCTGGAATACTGACATCAGCACAACGGCAATGACCAGCCAGAGAATTAGGTTTTTCGCCATGTCACTCAAGGGATTAACCTCATATTACAACTGTGTTAAAAACAGCGTCAGGATACTCTATATCCAGTTTCTTTCAAACTTTCGTTTGAAATCTACCGGTTATGGTTTACGCCCGGTCGCTACAATATACACTTCACGCGAACGGGCGCGGGAAGAGTCCGGCTTACGAACTTTGACCTTCGTAAACAGGGAGCGAATCTCTCTTAGATACTCATCGAAGCCTTCGCCCTGGAACACCTTCACTACAAAACTACCACCTGGCGCTAATACATCACGAGCCATTCCAAGCGCCAGCTCTACCAGATACATGGCCCGGGGAATATCCACCGCCGGTGTTCCACACATATTTGGCGCCATATCAGACATGACAACTTGTACTTTACTGTCACCTACGCGCTCAAGTAACGCTTTCAGGACTAATTCATCACGAAAGTCGCCCTGAAGGAAGTCCACACCAACGATTGGATCCATAGGTAAAAGATCGCAAGCGATAATGCGGCCAGTGTTGCCGATCTGCGTAACCGCATATTGCGACCAACCACCGGGTGCAGCACCGAGATCAACAATCGTCATCCCCGGTTTAAAAATTTTGTCACTTTGCTGTATTTCATCAAGTTTAAACCAGGCACGGGAACGTAACCCCTTTTTCTGCGCCTGTTGAACATATTTATCGCTAAAGTGTTCCTGAAGCCAGCGACTCGAGCTGGCAGAACGCTTTTTACCTGTCATTTCACATTCCCAAAGGGCAGTTCATCGTAACCAATGGTGTAAATTTCTACACAGCTATTTGGTGATATATGGGAGATGGCGGTAGAATGACCCGTTTTCAATCCCAACGTAAGCAAAAATATACGATGAATCTGAGTACTAAACAAAAACAGCACCTGAAAGGTCTGGCACATCCGCTCAAGCCTGTAGTTATGCTTGGCAATAATGGTTTGACCGAAGGGGTACTGGCCGAGATTGAACAAGCGTTAGAGCACCATGAACTTATCAAGGTGAAAATCGCCTCGGAAGATCGCGATACTAAAACCTTGATCGTGGAAGCTATCGTACGCGAAACCGGCGCCTGTAATGTACAGGTCATCGGCAAAACGCTGGTACTGTATCGCCCGACTAAAGAACGTAAAATCTCGCTGCCGCGCTAAGAATATCCCAAAGTTGCACACGAAGTTTGTGTAAAACGCGGGATTTTCCGCTAGCAGGAGAGCAAAATGCCACGCTCTCTTCGTTGATAAAAGGCCGCTATGCGGCCTTTTTCCTTTCTTTACAATGTATCAACATCTTAACCAAGATGCGAATTACAGGTATTCTACCTTCGTTACTTCATATTCCACTTCGCCGCCCGGCGTTTTAATAACCACCACATCATCCTGCTCTTTACCGATCAGGCCGCGAGCGATAGGCGAATTCACCGAAATCAGGTTCTGTTTAAAATCGGCTTCATCATCACCGACAATACGCCAGGTCTGCTCTTCGTCGTTATCGAGATTCAGCACGGTCACCGTCGCGCCGAAAACTACACGACCATTGTTTGGCATTTTAGTGACGTCGATAACCTGCGCGTTGGACAGTTTAGCTTCAATATCTTTAATGCGTCCTTCGCAGAAACCCTGCTGTTCGCGCGCCGCGTGGTACTCCGCATTTTCTTTCAGGTCACCATGCTCGCGCGCATCTGCGATAGCGGCAATAATTTCAGGACGGCGCACAGATTTCAGAAAATCCAGCTCTTCGCGCAGTTTTTCAGCACCACGTAAGGTCATCGGGATAGCTTGCATTTGTTATACCTCTTGAACATTCCTGTAGGGGGTGGTTGCTCTCACCCCGGCTGCTAAGCCCACTCTGGCATACGCCATGCCAGAGTCAGAAGCAAAAAAATACCGACCCGGGGCTCAGGGTCCCAGGTCAGCTACAATTCTCTATTTGATGATCATTTTACCCTGGAGTTCCCTATGGGTCATCGTTTACTTTTTGGGGCGTTGCGCCGTAGTATGACGGCCTGTTTCCAGGTTGTTAGCGCGAGATTATGCGATTTTCCAGATTTACCATCGGATTGACTGCCAGTATAGCGTTCAGCGTTCAGGCTGCGAACGTCGACGAGTATATCAATCAGCTCCCTGCCGGGGCCAACCTCGCCCTTATGGTACAGAAGGTTGGCGCACCTGCACCCGCTATTGATTTTCATAGCCAGCAGATGGCGCTGCCGGCCAGTACCCAGAAAGTGATCACCGCGCTGGCGGCATTGATTCAGCTCGGGCCTGACTTTCGTTTTACCACCACGCTTGAGACTAAAGGCAACGTGGAAGGCGGAGTATTGAAAGGTGACTTAGTGGCGCGATTTGGTGCCGATCCGACGCTAAAACGCCAGGATATTCGCAATATGGTGGCGACCCTGAAAAAATCAGGCGTGACACAAATTGCCGGAAATGTTCTGATCGACACCTCTATTTTTGCCAGTCATGATAAAGCGCCAGGTTGGCCCTGGAACGACATGACGCAGTGTTTTAGCGCACCGCCCGCAGCGGCCATTGTCGATCGTAACTGTTTCTCAGTGTCACTTTACAGCGCGCAAAAACCCAACGATCTCGCTTTTATCCGCGTGGCCTCTTACTACCCGGTCACCATGTTCAGCCAGGTGCGTACTCTCGCGCGTGGCTCTGCCGAAGCGCAATATTGTGAACTGGATGTGGTTCCCGGCGATCTCAACCGCTATACGCTGACCGGATGCCTGCCCCAACGTGCCGATCCCCTGCCGCTGGCGTTCGCCATTCAGGATGGCGCCAGCTATGCCGGAGCGATTATTAAAGATGAGCTAAAACAAGCAGGTATAACTTACAGCGGTACTCTGCTGCGCCAGACGCTGGTGAACGAGCCGGGAACCATAGTCGCCAGTAAGCAGTCGGCACCGCTGCATGATCTGCTTAAGATTATGCTGAAAAAATCGGACAATATGATTGCCGATACCGTTTTCCGTATGATTGGCCATGCGCGATTTAACGTGCCAGGCACATGGCGAGCAGGTTCTGATGCTGTGCGCCAGATTTTGCGTCAGCAGGCAGGCGTTGATATCGGCAACACCATTATTGCCGACGGTTCTGGTCTCTCCCGCCATAACCTGATTGCCCCGGCGACCATGATGCAGGTGCTGCAATACATCGCTCAGCACGATAACGAGCTGAACTTTATCACTATGCTGCCGCTGGCGGGCCACGACGGCTCCCTGCAATACCGTGCGGGTCTGCATCAGGCTGGTGTGGATGGCAAAGTATCGGCGAAGACAGGCTCGCTGCAGGGGGTCTATAACCTTGCTGGCTTCATCACCACGGCAAGCGGCCAACGCATGGCATTTGTGCAGTATTTGTCTGGTTATGCGGTAGAGCCGGCTGACCAGCGTAATCGCCGTATTCCTCTGGTACGCTTCGAGAGCCGGTTGTACAAGGATATTTATCAGAACAATTAGATGGGGTGTTTGATTGCCGGATGGCGGCACTAACGTGCCTTATCCGGCCTACAGAGAGACCTGGAAACAACAACCCCGGCAACATGGCCGGGGTTTTTAATGCGATTAACGCTTGTAGATGAACTCAACGCCTTCGTCGTCTTCTTCATCCCAATCATCATCCCAGTCATCTTCCGCTTCGTCTTCGACTTCAGCGAGCTGCTGGCGGTGATAATCATCCCACATAAACTCAACTTTCTCTGGCTGCTTCGCTTCTTCAGCCTGAACAATCGGGTTCTCGATGATAAAGGTCATCACATCCCAGCAGAGATCTTTCACGCCCAACTGGCTGGCGGCGGAAATCAGGTAATATTTACCTTCCCAACCCAACGCTTCGGCGATCGCTTTCGCTTTCTCTTCCGCTTCAGCCTTGTCCAGCAAATCAATTTTGTTGAACACTAACCAGCGCGGTTTAGATGCCAGATCCTGACTGTATTTTTCCAGTTCGCCAATAATGATACGGGCGTTTTCTACCGGATCGGAACCGTCAATCGGATCGATATCAATGAGGTGCAGCAGCACGCGGCAGCGTTCCAGGTGTTTCAGGAAGCGGATACCCAGGCCTGCGCCTTCAGCCGCGCCTTCAATCAGTCCCGGAATGTCGGCAACAACGAAGCTCTTTTCGTTGTCCATACGCACCACACCCAGGCTCGGTACCAGAGTGGTAAACGGATAATCAGCGACTTTCGGCTTCGCCGCGGACACTGCACGAATAAAGGTCGATTTACCGGCGTTTGGCATGCCCAGCATACCCACGTCCGCCAGCAGCATCAGCTCCAGCATCAGATCGCGCTTATCGCCCGGCGTACCCATCGTTTTCTGACGCGGAGTACGGTTGACCGAGGATTTGAAACGGGTGTTACCCAGACCGTGCCAGCCGCCTTTAGCGACCATCAGACGCTGACCGTGCTTGGTCATGTCGCCCATGGTTTCGCCCGTGCCCTGATCGATAACACGCGTACCGACAGGCACTTTAATCGTGACGTCTTTACCACGCTTGCCGGTGCAATCACGGCTTGCGCCATTCTGACCACGTTCCGCACGGAATGATTTTTCAAAACGGTAATCGATCAGCGTGTTCAGGTTTTCGTCGGCTTCCAGCCAAACGTCACCACCATCACCACCGTCACCACCGTCCGGACCGCCTTTTGGGATGTACTTTTCACGGCGGAAGCTGACGCAACCATTACCGCCATCACCTGCAACGACCAGAATCGATGCTTCATCAACAAACTTCATTTTACTCTCCGTAAATCATTCGCCTGAGCGGGGTTGCGAAACCACCGTTTCATGCTTACGTAAACCGCCCCAAATTCGATGACCAATGGCGGAATACATCGCGCCCGCAACCACGATAAACGCACCGAGATAACCTAATAGGTTTAGCATCGGTCTGGCGAAGAAATCGGGCCAGGCCAGTGATAATAAATCTGAAAATAACAACGTAAACAGCGGTGTGAGCGTGATAATGGCGCTCACCTGCGCCGCCTGCCAACGCGCCATCGCTTCCGCGAGAGCGCCATATCCTACCAGCGTATTCAGGCCGCAGAATACCAGGCATGCCAACTGCCAGTCGCTGAGCTGCGTGATGACACCGGGTTTTGCCAGCGGCAACAACGCAATCGTACATAAAGTGTACAGTAAAAACAGGATCTGCGGTGATGCCAGTCGGCGCAATAACACCTTTTGCGCGACCCCATAGCTCACCCAGACCATCGCCGCACCAACACCAAAGATAACGCCCCAGGTGTAATCGGTGAGTCGGGTAAAAATTTCGATCAGACTGGTATTAAAAAACAGGACCAGACCGCTCAGAAGCATAACGGCGCCAATAACCTGCGTGCCGCGCATCTTTTCTTTCAGGATAAAGACGCTGGCTACCATCATACCAACCGGTGACAGCTGACCGATAACCTGCGAAGCCGTTGGGCTCAAGTATTGCAAGGATGAACTAAACAGAATGAAGTTACCGAACAGCCCACCGGTAGCGATAGCCAACAGTATCAACCAACGCGCTTTGCGAAAAATACGCAACGGAGGGAGCTTTTTTTTAACCGCAAGAATAGCGCCAAGGCCAATACTTGCCATTAAAAAACGGTAGAACACCACGGTAGGAGGCTCCATCACCTCCAGCACTTGCTTCATTGCTATTGGCAAAGCGCCCCAACATACTGCCGTTGTGAGTGCTAACAGAATACCAATGCCTGCCTGCTGCTTCATGCCGTATTCCCTGCAAGGGCTCGTTTCCGGGTTGTCACGGCGCGACGAGCGTATTTACCGGCCGTCGAATGTAAAAAGCCCCGCAACGTGTTGCGGGGCTTTTATCCGTTACCGGGACGCGAAAAACTTATTCAGCAACGATGCTGATGAACTTACGGTTTTTCGGGCCTTTCACTTCAAATTTCACTTTACCGTCTGCTTTAGCAAACAGAGTGTGGTCTTTGCCGCAACCAACGTTGGAGCCAGCGTGGAATTTAGTACCACGTTGACGAACGATGATGCTACCAGCCAGAACTGTTTCACCGCCGAAGCGTTTTACGCCCAGACGTTTAGCTTCTGAATCGCGACCGTTACGAGTCGAGCCGCCAGCCTTTTTATGTGCCATTTAATCTGCTCCCCTTAACTTAAGCGCTGATGCCAGTGATTTTCACATCAGTGAACCACTGACGATGGCCCTGCTGCTTACGGTAGTGTTTACGACGACGAAACTTAACAATTTTAACTTTCTCGCCACGACCGTGAGCAACAACTTCAGCTTTGATAACGCCGCCATCAACGAAAGGAACGCCGATTTTGACTTCTTCACCGTTTGCGATCATCAGAACTTCAGCGAATTCAATAGATTCGCCAGTTGCGATGTCCAGCTTTTCCAGGCGAACGGTCTGACCTTCGCTTACTCGGTGTTGTTTACCACCACTTTGGAAAACCGCGTACATAAAAAACTCCGCTTCCGCGCACACCTTTTTGATGATTCAGAGTGCGCTATAAATATTCACAATAGGGCGCGAATATTACGCAAAACGCGAGCCTTTGACAAGTGCTACCGTCAATACATGAAGAAAAAAAACACAACATGTACGGTAACGTTTATCTACGGCGTTTTTTCAGTACAATCAGCATATATTTATAACCCTAAACCCGACGTTACCTTCTCATACAGTAAGGTAATCGGGGCGAGAAGCCCGGCTTTTGCGATGAATTTAGAAAAAATCAATGAGTTAACCGCGCAAGATATGGCGGGGGTCAATGCGACAATCCTTGAACAGCTCAATTCCGACGTTCAGTTGATCAATCAACTGGGGTACTACATCGTTAGCGGCGGCGGCAAACGCATTCGCCCAATGATCGCCGTACTCGCAGCGCGTGCCGTTGGTTACCAGGATAATGCGCACGTTACGATTGCGGCTCTCATCGAGTTTATCCACACCGCGACCCTGTTGCACGACGATGTTGTGGATGAGTCCGACATGCGCCGCGGGAAAGCCACGGCGAATGCAGCCTTTGGCAATGCGGCCAGCGTGCTGGTCGGCGATTTTATCTATACCCGCGCTTTTCAAATGATGACCAGCCTCGGTTCGCTGAAAGTACTGGAAGTCATGTCGAAAGCGGTCAACGTCATCGCCGAAGGTGAAGTCTTGCAGTTGATGAACGTCAACGATCCGGACATCACCGAAGAAAACTATATGCGCGTTATCTACAGTAAGACCGCGCGTTTGTTTGAAGCGGCGGCCCAATGTTCTGGCATTCTGGCAGGTTGCAGCGAAGAACAAGAGAAAGGGTTGCAGGATTATGGCCGTTATCTTGGTACCGCTTTCCAGTTAATTGACGATTTGCTGGATTACAGCGCAGATGGCGAGCAACTGGGTAAAAACGTCGGCGATGACCTCAACGAAGGTAAACCAACGCTGCCGCTGCTGCATGCCATGCGCCACGGCTCGCCGGAGCAAGCGCAAATGATCCGCCAGGCCATTGAGCAAGGTAATGGTCGTCACCTTCTGGAGCCAGTTTTGGATGCAATGAACGCCTGTGGTTCTCTGGAGTGGACTCGCCAACGTGCAGAAGAAGAGGCTGATAAGGCCATCGCTGCGCTGCAGGTGCTGCCTGATACGCCATGGCGAGAAGCGCTGATTGGTCTGGCGCATATCGCCGTACAGCGCGACCGTTAATTCCTTTCAGCGTCCTCCCTCATCCCGTGCTCTGCGCGGGATGTTCTTATAAGCTCTAATAACAACTTTCAAATTTCCCACAAACAAGCCATAACCTTGGCATATTCTGAATATACTTACACTTTACGTGAACATTTTAGAACATTCGTTCTCCGGGCGTTATAGTGTCGCCACAACCTATCGTGGAACCGTACGTCGTTAACCAAAGGAGAGATGAGTGTATGGAAAGCAAGCTGATTGACTGGCATCCGGCCGATATCATCGCCGGACTGCGCAAGAAAGGGACCTCAATGGCCGCTGAATCACGCAAAAATGGATTAAGTTCATCAACGCTGGCCAATGCGTTAACCCGACCATGGCCAAAAGGGGAATTGATTATCGCCCGGGCGCTGGGAACCGATCCCTGGGTGATTTGGCCGTCACGCTACCATGACGCAAAAACGCATGAATTCATCGACAGAACACGAATGATGCGAGGACGCAGAGAGAAACAGAGTTCTGAATGAACACCGATGAGGAGTACCCCCCAGCCCACAGAACTGGGGGTTACAAGCGATGTTGACGGTTACTCGCCTTTCACGCGCTCAATGTTTGCGCCCAGCGCGCGCAGTTTATCTTCGATGCGCTCATAGCCGCGATCGATGTGATAAATACGATCGACTACCGTCGTACCTTCAGCAATACACCCTGCCAGCACCAGGCTTGCGGATGCGCGCAGATCGGTCGCCATAACCTGTGCGCCAGAGAGCGTTTCCACACCGTGACAAATCACGGTATTGCTTTCGATTTCTGCATGAGCGCCCATACGGCTCAGCTCAGGCACATGCATAAAGCGGTTCTCAAACACGGTTTCCGTGATGAAGCCCGTCCCTTCTGCCACCAGGTTCAGCAGCGTGAACTGGGCCTGCATATCGGTCGGGAACGCCGGGTGCGGCGCAGTGCGCACATTGACCGCTTTCGGACGTTTGCCGTGCATGTCGAGGCTAATCCAGTCGTCGCCGACTTCGATATCCGCACCCGCATCACGCAGCTTCGCCAGAACGGCATCCAGCGTATCTGGCTGTGCATTACGGCAGATAATTTTACCGCGAGAAATTGCCGCTGCGACCAGGAAAGTACCGGTTTCGATACGGTCTGGCAAAACGCGATAGACACCGCCGCCGAGGCGCTCAACGCCTTCGATGGTAATACGATCGGTACCCTGCCCCGTGATTTTTGCGCCCAGCGCAATCAGGAAGTTCGCGGTATCCACGATCTCCGGCTCGCGCGCGGCGTTTTCGATGATGGTAGTGCCTTCGGCAAGCGTTGCTGCGCACATGATAGTGACCGTCGCGCCGACGCTCACTTTGTCCATGACGATATGCGCACCTTTCAGACGGCCATCAACGGACGCCTTCACATAGCCTTCTTCCAGCTTAATTGTCGCGCCTAACTGCTCCAGACCAGTAATGTGCAGGTCAACCGGACGCGCGCCAATGGTACAGCCACCCGGCAGTGAAACCTGGCCCTGACCAAAGCGGGCAACCAGCGGCCCGAGCGCCCAGATGGACGCACGCATGGTTTTCACCAGATCGTACGGTGCACAGAAGACGTTCACGTCACGCGCATCAATGTGCACGGAACCATTACGCTCAACTTTCGCACCCAGCTGGCTCAGCAGCTTCATTGAGGTGTCAACGTCCTTCAGTTTCGGGACGTTTTGGATCTCTACAGGTTCTTCAGCCAGCAGCGCCGCGAAAAGGATCGGCAGTGCGGCGTTTTTAGCGCCTGAAATTGTGACTTCGCCCTGGAGCTTGGTTGGCCCCTGAACACGAAATTTATCCATTATTCTGTTCTCTGTTAAGAATTTATCTTCGCTACCGGCACGTCACCCGTAGCTCAAAAACCGTTAAGTTTGCGATCGCGTGCCCATTCCGCTGGGGTAAACGCCTTAATCGACACGGCATGAATGCGGTTGTCCGCAATGTACTCCATCAACGGGCCATAGACCGATTGCTGCTTCTTGACCCGGCTCATGCCTTCAAACATCTCACCCACGGCAATAACCTGAAAGTGACTGCCGTCGCCAGAAACGTGGACTTCCTGGAGGGAGAGTGCATTCATCAGCACGCTCTGAATTTCATTATTTTCCATGGGATCTTCATTCGTCAGATAGTGAAAACAGCCCAACATCTTAGAGCAAAGTGGCGCTGTCATAAATAAGCAAAAAGCCCCGCTGATAAATCAGACAAGGCTTTAGTGGCAGATACCCCGCAAAGGGGTTGCCGGATAGCATTACAAGACCTTATCCGGCTTACAAAAATTAACGCGGAAGAACGTCGTCAGGCAAATTGTAAAGCTGCGCCAGCGTATACACTTTATCGTTAACGCCAGCGAGCGAAACGCTGTTCCCCTGCTGCTTGCCCTGGTTAATCAGGTGCAGCAGTAATGCCAGACCACCGGTGTCCACCCGGGATACCTGGTTCAGGTCGATGCAGGATACCCCTTTCATCGCCTCAACTCGCGCATCCCATAATGGGTTTAACACGTCCTGATCCAGTTCTCCCACCAGCACCAGCTTGTCGCCTTCACGCGTCCAGGTGAGTGACTGCGTCATTATTTTTTCTCTTCCAGGGTGATTTTCTGCTGAGAAATAGATTTCAGCTGTGCCGTCAGGCCATCAATACCTTTCGTACGCAGCAGGTCGCTCCACTCATTCTGTTTAGTGGTGATCATACTTACGCCTTCGGCAATCATGTCATACGCCTGCCAGTTACCGGTCTGGGAGTTTTTACGCCACTGGAAATCCAGACGTACCGGAGGACGACCGTTTGGATCGATGATGGTTACGCGGATAGGCACGATGGTCGCATCACCCAGCGGCTGCTCAGGGGCAATCTGATAGGTCTGCCCGTGGTACATCGCCAGCGCCTGACCGTAAGCCTGCTTCAGATATTCACGGAAGGCAGCGAAATAGGCGTCACGCTGAGCCGGTGTCGCATCTTTGTAGTAACGGCCGAGCACCAGCGCACCGGCATACTTAACCTGCACATAAGGCAGCAGTTCCTGATCGACCACCTGACGCAGATAATCCGGATTGGAACGGATTTTGGGTTGCTCGTTCTTCAGACGGTCAAAGGTCTTCTGCGCCGCCTCATTCATCAGTTTGTACGGGTTCGTCTGGTCGGCTGCGGTTGCCGCGCTAAGTGGGGCAATCACCAGCATAGCCACCATCATCAATCGTTTAAACATACGTCGATTCTCCTGAGATTATTTCGTTGCGCCCGCAGGCGTAGTGGCTTCATTATTGCCTTCCGTTGCGGCTGGCGCATCGCCAGAATTCTTATTGTCATCACCTTTACTGTTGCTGTTGTAAAGGAACTGACCAATCATGTCTTCCAGCACCATCGCGGATTTCGTGTCCTGAATCGTACCGCCATCTTTGAGGATAGACGTTCCCAGCTCAGGATCTTCAAAACCCACATTCAGCGCCAGATACTGTTCGCCCAGCAGACCGGACGTACGGATGCTCAGAGAACTGGTGTCAGGAATATGGTTAAAACGCGATTCGATTTCCAGCGTCACGCGCGGCAGGTACGTTTTCGGATCTAACGAGATGTCCGATACGCGTCCAACTACCACCCCGCCAATCCGCACCGGAGAACGCTCTCTCAGGCCACCGATATTATCAAAGGTCGCATAAATCGTATAAGTCGGCTCAGTACGCATTGAGGTAACGTTCGCCGCCTTCAGGCAGACAAACAGCGCAGCCAGCAGCGCAACCAGCAGGAATAACCCGACCCAAATTTCATTTTTTTTCGTTTGCATGAACTCAATTCCCAAACATCAGTGCGGTCAGCACAAAATCCAGCCCCAGAACGGCAAGAGAGGCGTGCACTACGGTGCGTGTCGTTGCCCGGCTAATCCCGGCAGAGGTCGGGATCGCATCATAACCATTGAACAATGCAATCCAGGTGACCGTAATGGCGAACACCACGCTCTTAATCAGACAGTTGACCAGATCCAGACGCCAGTCGACGGCATTTTGCATCGCCGACCAGAAAAAGCCGGCATCAATACCTTTCCAGCTTACGCCAACCAGCGAACCACCCCAGATCCCCACCGCAACGAATATAATCGTCAGCAGCGGCAAAGAAATGACACCGGCCCAAAAACGCGGGGAGATAACCCGGCGCAGAGGATCGACGGCCATCATTTCCAGGCTGGAAAGCTGTTCGGTCGCCCGCATCAAGCCAATCTCTGCGGTTAAGGCCGACCCCGCCCGCCCGGCAAACAGCAGCGCCGCAACAACCGGTCCTAGCTCACGTAACAATGACAGTGCCACCAGCATACCGAGGCTGGTTTCCGCGCTGTAGGTCGTCAGCACCAGGTATCCCTGCAACCCCAGCACCATACCGATGAACACGCCAGAAACAATAATGATCAGCATCGATAAGACACCGACATTATAGAGCTGGCGTATCAGCAGCGGCGCATGTTTGCGAAACTCCGGCTTGCCGACAACCGCATTGAACAACATTAATCCGGCTCGCCCGAACGTCCTGAGGGTTTTTATTCCCCGATGCCCGAGTGATGCCAGCGCATTTAACAACATGGGTGGCTTAACTCCCTGTTTTGAGTAAATCGATGTGGTAGTCGCCCGCCGGATAACGGAACGGAACCGGCCCATCGGCAATACCATCGAGGAACTGACGCACTCGCGGATCGGCATTTTCTTGCAGCGCCTGAGCACTACCGTAGGCCACTATTTTTTTATCCGCCATAATATAGGCGTAATCCGCAATACTCAGCACCTCTGGCACGTCATGGGAAACTACCACGCAGGTGACGCCCAGCGCGCTGTTCAGTTCTGAAATCAGCTTTACCAGCACGCCCATGGTGATGGGATCCTGGCCGACGAACGGTTCATCAAACATGATGAGGTCTGGCTCCAGCGCGATAGCACGAGCTAACGCGGCGCGACGCGCCATCCCACCGGATAATTCAGAAGGCATTAATTTAGCCGCGCCCCGCAGGCCCACGGCCTCAAGCTTCATCATTACCGTGCTTTTCAGTAGCGGCGCAGGCAGCGTTGTATGCTCACGCAACGGGTATGCGACGTTGTCAAACACGTTCATGTCGGTAAACAGCGCACCGGACTGAAACAGCATGCTCATGCGCTTACGCACGGTAAATAAACGCGAACGGGACATGGCGGGGACGTTTTCGCCGTCAAACAGGATCTCGCCCTTATCCGGGGAGATTTGTCCGCCAATCAGACGCAACAGCGTTGTCTTGCCAATGCCTGATGGCCCCATGATCGCCGTTACCTTACCTCGCGGCACCGTCAGGGAAATATTATCAAAGATGCAGCGGTCGCCTCGGGAAAAGCTGACATCGCGCATATCGACTAGATTCGCCACAGACTGACCCATTGATTCATCCTTTACTATTGCCTCGTTAATCGAAGAGTTTGGCGCTCAATTTAGCCCTGAACCCAACATATTTACAGATTATTGCCTGTCCTGGTTAGCGAAAGCTGGCATTTGTTTTACTTTTTAGCCGCATAAAGTCAAAATTAAGAATTCGTTACGGCTTCCAGAAATCCTTCAAGTGGACCGGCGAGTATACCTGAAGAAAGGACTTTAGATGCTTTTAGCGACGGCGCTGTTAATAATTGGTTTACTTCTGGTGGTCTACGGTGCCGACCGTCTGGTGTTCGCCGCATCCATTTTATGTCGAAACTTCGGTATTCCCCCCATTATCATCGGGATGACCGTGGTCAGCATGGGGACATCGTTACCCGAGATAATTGTCTCGGTTGCCGCATCAATAAATGGACAACTCGATTTAGCCGTCGGTACCGCCATCGGCTCTAACATTACCAACATCCTGCTTATTTTAGGCCTGTCGGCGCTGATTCATCCTTTTACCGTGCATTCTGATGTTCTGCGTCGTGAATTACCGCTAATGTTGCTGGTAAGTATTTTAGCCGCATCTGTCCTGTATGACGGGCAGTTGAGCCGCAGCGATGGATTCTTTCTTCTGCTTCTGGCCGTGCTATGGCTGCTATTCATTGTTAAAATCGCCCGCCTGGCCGAGCGACAAGGCAACGACAGCCTGACCCGCGAGCAGATTGCGGAGTTACCGCGCGAAGGCGGGTTACCGGTCGCATTTTTGTGGTTGGGCATTGCGCTGATTATTATGCCAATGGCAACGCGTATGGTGGTAGATAACGCAACCGTACTGGCGAACTACTTCGCCATGAGCGAACTCACCATCGGGCTAACGGTGGTCGCCATTGGTACCAGCCTGCCGGAGCTGGCAACGGCGATTGCGGGTCTGCGTAAAGGTGAGAACGATATTGCCGTCGGTAACATCATCGGCGCGAACATTTTTAATATTGTTATCGTCCTCGGGCTACCGGCGCTAATTACGCCGGGTGAAGTCAACCCGATGGCCTTCACCCGTGACTATAGCGTCATGCTGCTGGTGAGCGTAATTTTTGCACTACTCTGCTGGCGACGCCCGCGCCAAATTGGTCGCGGCGCGGGTGCGCTACTGACCGGCGGTTTTATCATATGGCTGGCGATGTTGTATTGGTTATCGCCACTTCTCGTTGGATAACTGGAAACGCATTATGTCGCACTTAGAGTTGCAACCGGGTTTTGACTTTCAGCAAGCAGGCAAGGAAGTCCTGGCAATTGAACGTGAAGGCCTGGCGGAGCTTGATCAGTACATCAACCAAAATTTTACTCTCGCATGCGAAAAAATATTCAGCTGCCCGGGCAAAGTCGTGGTGATGGGGATGGGGAAATCAGGACATATAGGACGGAAGATGGCGGCCACATTTGCCAGCACCGGTACCCCCTCATTTTTCGTACATCCTGGCGAAGCCGCACATGGCGATCTGGGTATGGTCTCGCCGCAGGATGTGGTTATCGCCATCTCTAACTCCGGTGAATCCAATGAGATAGCAGCGTTGATCCCGGTATTAAAACGTCTTCATGTACCGCTTATCTGCATGACCGGTCGTCCGGAAAGCAGCATGGCGCGTGCGGCAGATGTGCATCTGTGTGTTAAAGTGCCCAAGGAAGCTTGTCCGTTAGGCCTGGCGCCGACCAGCAGCACAACCGCCACGCTGGTAATGGGCGATGCGCTTGCCGTGGCATTATTAAAAGCGCGTGGTTTTACCGCGGAAGATTTTGCATTATCTCATCCCGGCGGCGCACTGGGCCGTAAGCTTTTGCTGCGCGTTAACGATATTATGCATACGGGAGATGAGATCCCGCATGTGACTAAAAGCGCCAGCCTGCGTGACGCCTTACTTGAGATCACGCGTAAAAATCTCGGCATGACCGTCATTTGCGATGATGCCATGAAGATTGACGGTATTTTCACCGATGGCGATTTACGTCGCGTTTTCGATATGGGCGTTGATGTACGCCAGTTAGGCATTGCCGATGTGATGACCCCTGGAGGCATTCGCGTGCGTCCGGGTATTCTTGCCGTCGATGCCCTGAACTTAATGCAGTCCCGCCATATCACTTCGGTAATGGTTGCTGATGGCGACCAGTTACTCGGTGTGTTACATATGCATGATCTGCTGCGTGCAGGTGTAGTGTAAGAAACTCAAGGATAACGAAAATGAGTAAAGCAGGTGCGTCGCTTGCGACCTGTTATGGACCCGTCAGCGCAGACGTTATCACCCGGGCAGAGAACATCCGTTTGCTGATCCTGGATGTGGATGGCGTACTGTCTGATGGTCTGATTTATATGGGCAACAACGGTGAAGAGCTGAAGGCTTTTAACGTCCGCGATGGTTACGGAATTCGCTGTGCGCTCACTTCCGGTATCGAGGTTGCCATTATTACCGGACGAAAGGCTAAACTTGTAGAAGATCGCTGTGCCACATTGGGGATCACGCATTTGTATCAGGGGCAGTCAGACAAACTGGTCGCCTTTAACGATCTCCTTAGCAAACTGGCAGTCGCGCCTGAAAATGTCGCGTACGTTGGTGATGACCTGATCGACTGGCCGGTGATGGCGCAAGTGGGATTAAGCGTGGCGGTGGCGGATGCGCATCCTCTGCTGATCCCACGCGCCGATTACGTTACCCGCATCGATGGGGGACGTGGCGCGGTGCGTGAAGTCTGCGATTTATTACTCCTGGCGCAGGGCAAACTGGACGAGGCCAAAGGGCAATCGATATGAGCAAAACCAGACGTTGGGTTATCATTCTACTGTCGCTGGCTGTCCTTGTGATGATTGGTATTAATCTGGCTGACAAAGACGACGCCGCTCAGGTCGTCGTCAATAACAACGAGCCAACCTATAAGAGCGAACATACTGATACCGTTGTGTATAGTCCGGAAGGCGCACTGAGCTATCACTTGATCGCGCAAAACGTTGAATATTATTCGGAACAAGCGGTTTCGTGGTTTACTCAACCAGTATTAACCACGTTTGATAAAGATAAAGTACCGACCTGGACGATCAAGGCTGATAAAGCCAAATTGACCAACGATCGGATGCTGTATTTGTACGGCCATGTTGAGGTCAACGCCCTGGTGCCCGACTCTCAACTACGCAGAATTACCACCGATAACGCGCAGATTAACCTGGTGACACAAGATGTCACTTCCGATGATCTCGTCACGTTATATGGCACAACATTTAACTCCAGCGGACTGAAGATGCGCGGCAACTTACGCAGCAAGAACGCCGAGCTGATTGAAAAGGTTAGAACCTCATATGAAATCCAAAACAAACAAACTCAGCCTTAATCTTGTGCTTGCCAGCTCACTTCTGGCCGCCAGCATCCCGGCACTGGCCGTTACCGGCGATACCGAGCAGCCGATTCACATTGAGTCGGACCAGCAGTCCCTGGATATGCAGGGCAACGTGGTGACGTTTACTGGTAACGTGATTGTGACTCAGGGCACCATTAAAATTAACGCCGATAAAGTCGTCGTAACCCGCCCTGGCGGTGAAGACGGTAAAGAAGTGATTGATGGTTACGGTGATCCCGCCACCTTTTACCAGATGCAGGACAACGGTAAGCCGGTGAAAGGCCGCGCCTCACACATGCACTATGAACTGGCGAAAGACTTCGTCGTTCTTACCGGTAAGGCTTACCTGGAACAGCTCGATAGCAACATCACGGGCGATAAGATCACCTATCTGGTAAAAGAGCAGAAAATGCAGGCCTTCAGCGATAAAGGCAAACGCGTCACCACCGTTCTGGTTCCGTCGCAGTTGCAGGACAAAAACAAGGCTCCGGCAGAGAAAAAAGGTAACTGATTCGTTATGGCAACATTAACTGCAAAGAACCTTGCAAAAGCCTATAAGGGCCGCCGTGTAGTGGAAGATGTCAGTCTGACCGTCAACTCCGGGGAGATTGTCGGTTTGCTCGGTCCTAACGGTGCGGGTAAGACAACGACCTTTTACATGGTAGTCGGCATTGTCCCGCGCGATGCGGGCAACATTATCATTGATGACGAAGACATCAGCCTGCTGCCTCTGCATGCGCGCGCGCGTCGCGGCATCGGCTATTTGCCGCAGGAAGCGTCTATTTTCCGTCGCCTGAGCGTGTTTGATAACCTGATGGCGGTGCTGCAAATTCGCGACGATCTGACCAGCGAGCAGCGCGAAGATCGCGCTAACGAGCTGATGGAAGAATTCCACATCGAACACCTGCGCGACAGCTTAGGTCAGTCGCTCTCCGGTGGTGAACGACGCCGCGTGGAGATCGCCCGGGCACTGGCGGCTAATCCGAAATTTATCCTGCTGGATGAACCGTTTGCCGGTGTTGACCCGATTTCCGTTATTGATATCAAACGGATCATCGAACACCTGCGCGACAGCGGGCTTGGGGTGCTGATTACCGACCATAACGTTCGCGAAACGCTGGCAGTGTGTGAGCGCGCCTATATCGTGAGTCAGGGCCACCTGATCGCGCACGGCACGCCAACAGAAATACTGCAGGATGAGCACGTTAAGCGCGTATACCTTGGGGAAGACTTCAGACTCTGATAGGGTAGAAGACTTCACGTCACCGCAGGAGAGAACAACTCTGAACATGAAGCAAGGTTTGCAACTCAGGCTTAGCCAACAACTGGCGATGACGCCTCAGCTACAACAGGCTATCCGTCTGTTGCAGCTGTCCACGCTGGAACTTCAGCAAGAACTTCAGCAAGCGCTGGAAAGTAACCCACTGCTCGAGCAAACCGATCTTCACGACGAAATTGATACCCAGGAAAAACAGGACAGCGAATCCCTCGACACCGCAGATGCTCTCGAACAAAAAGAGATGCCAGAGGAACTACCGCTTGACGCCAGTTGGGATGAAATTTACACCGCCGGTACGCCTTCTGGCACCAGCGGAGATTACATCGACGACGAACTGCCTGTGTACCAGGGTGAGACCACGCAATCGCTGCAGGATTACCTGATGTGGCAAGTGGAGCTGACCCCGTTCTCGGATACCGATCGCGCCATTGCGACATCCATCGTTGATGCGGTAGACGAAACCGGTTATCTCACCGTAACCCTGGACGATATTCTCGAAAGCATGGGCGATGACGACGTCGGTATGGACGAAATCGAAGCCGTGCTTAAACGCGTTCAGCGTTTTGATCCCGTGGGTGTAGCGGCCAAAGATCTCCGCGACTGCTTACTGATTCAACTTTCACAGTTTGATAAAGCCACGCCGTGGCTGGAAGAAGCGCGCCTGATCATCAGCGATCATCTCGATCTGTTAGCCAATCATGACTTCCGCACGCTGATGCGCGTGACCCGGCTGAAAGAAGATGTGCTGAAAGAAGCCGTCAACCTCATCCAGTCGCTCGATCCCCGCCCAGGACAGTCGATCCAAACCGGCGAACCGGAATACGTCATCCCGGATGTGCTGGTGCGTAAGCATAACGATCGCTGGGTGGTCGAACTCAACGGCGACAGTATTCCACGGCTGCAGATTAACCAGCATTACGCCGCCATGTGCAACAGCGCGCGCAACGATGCTGACAGCCAGTTTATTCGTAGCAATCTGCAGGATGCGAAGTGGCTGATTAAAAGCCTGGAAAGTCGCAATGATACGCTGCTGCGCGTCAGTCGCTGCATCGTTGAACAGCAGCAAGCCTTCTTTGAGCAAGGCGAAGAGTTTATGAAACCGATGGTGCTGGCGGATATCGCCCAGGCCGTCGAGATGCACGAATCGACCATTTCCCGAGTGACCACGCAAAAGTATCTGCACAGTCCGCGCGGCATTTTTGAATTGAAGTATTTCTTTTCCAGTCACGTTAACACTGAAGGCGGAGGCGAAGCCTCGTCCACAGCTATCCGTGCGCTGGTGAAGAAATTAATTGCTGCGGAAAACCCCGCGAAACCGCTGAGTGACAGCAAGTTAACCTCTATGCTGTCAGAACAGGGTATCATGGTGGCACGCCGCACCGTTGCGAAGTACCGAGAGTCTTTATCCATTCCGCCGTCTAACCAGCGCAAACAGCTGGTCTGACCCAACCGATAAGGAAGACACTATGCAGCTCAACATCACTGGAAACAACGTCGAAATCACGGAAGCCCTGCGCGATTTTGTGAATACAAAATTCGCCAAGCTTGAACAATATTTCGACCGAATTAATCAGGTCTATATTGTGTTGAAAGTGGAGAAGGTTACACATATCTCGGACGCAACACTGCATGTGAACGGTGGCGAAATTCATGCCAGCGCGGAAGGTCAGGATATGTACGCCGCCATTGACGGTTTAATTGATAAACTGGCTCGGCAGTTAACAAAACATAAAGATAAACTGAAACAGCACTAACTTGTCCGGGCAGTTAGCGGGTGCAGGACGGCCTGTTGTGTAGCACAACAGGCCATTTGTACAGTTAGCGCTTAGGTGAAATTATGACAAATAACGATACGACTCTACAACTGAGCAATGTTCTTAACCAGGAATGTACACGCGCGGCCGTTCACTGCCAAAGCAAAAAACGCGCACTGGAAATCATCAGTGAACTGGCGGCAAAACAGCTCAGCTTGCCCTCTCAGGTGGTATTTGAAGCCATTCTGACGCGTGAAAAAATGGGCAGTACCGGCATCGGTAATGGTATTGCTATTCCGCACGGAAAGCTGGAAGAAGACACGATGCGCGCGGTTGGCGTGTTTGTGCAACTTGAAACGCCTATTGCTTTCGACGCCATTGATAATCAACCCGTCGATCTGCTTTTTGCTCTACTGGTTCCGGCAGACCAAACCAAGACGCATTTGCATACGTTGTCACTGGTCGCCAAACGTCTGGCAGATAAAACCATCTGCCGCCGCCTGCGCGCCGCACAGAGTGACCAGGAGTTGTATCAAATCATCACGGACACCGAAGGTGGACAGGATGAGGCATAACAACCCAATGGCATCCTTTTTTGTCGTTGTGAGGAGAAACAGTACATGGTACTGATGATCGTCAGCGGTCGTTCGGGGTCAGGTAAATCTGTCGCCCTGCGTGCGCTGGAAGATATGGGTTTTTACTGCGTGGATAACCTTCCCGTAGTGCTGTTGCCCGATCTGGCTCGTACTCTGGCCGATCGCCAGATTTCTGCGGCCGTCAGCATTGATGTGCGCAACATGCCTGAGTCCCCGGAAATTTTCGAGCAGGCGATGAACAACCTGCCTGAAGGCTTCTCACCGCAGTTGCTGTTCCTTGACGCCGATCGCAACACCCTGATTCGCCGCTACAGCGACACCCGTCGCCTGCATCCGCTTTCCAGCAAGAACTTATCTCTGGAAAGTGCTATCGATAAGGAAAGCGATTTGCTGGAGCCCCTGCGCTCTCGTGCTGACCTGATCGTTGATACCTCCGAAATGTCCGTGCACGAACTGGCGGAAATGTTACGTACCCGACTGCTGGGCAAGCGTGAACGCGAATTGACGATGGTATTCGAATCCTTTGGTTTCAAACACGGTATCCCGATTGACGCGGATTACGTCTTTGACGTGCGCTTCCTGCCTAACCCGCACTGGGATCCGAAGCTGCGCCCGATGACCGGTCTTGACCGCCCCGTCGCTGCCTTCCTCGACAGGCACACAGAAGTTCACAATTTTATCTACCAGACTCGCAGTTATCTTGAGCTATGGTTACCCATGCTGGAAACCAACAACCGCAGCTACCTCACCGTAGCCATCGGCTGTACCGGCGGGAAGCACCGTTCGGTGTATATTGCAGAGCAGCTGGCAGACTACTTCCGCTCACGCGGTAAAAACGTGCAGTCACGCCATCGCACGCTGGAAAAACGTAAATCATGACCGTGAAGCAAACCGTTGAAATCACGAATAAGCTGGGTATGCATGCCCGCCCAGCCATGAAACTGTTTGAATTGATGCAGGGCTTCGAAGCAGAAGTGTTGCTGCGTAATGATGAAGGAACGGAAGCTGAGGCCAACAGCGTTATCGCTCTGCTGATGCTGGATTCCGCCAAAGGGCGTCAGATAGAAGTTGAAGCCACGGGTCCACAGGAAGTTGAAGCCCTGGCAGCGGTAATTGCCCTGTTTAACTCAGGCTTTGACGAAGATTAATCGAGTACACAGAACGTAGCCAGTGGGCCGGATAAGGCGTTTACGCCGCATCCGGCAATAACTCCGCTAATACAGCTTATGTTCCCGCATAAACGACTCACCGCCTAACTGGCGCATTTGGCGCATAATCCACGCCTGACGACTACGTACATAACCAGAAGGCGCATCCGCCTTAAAACGCATAGGATTGGGTAACACCGCCGCCAGTAAGGCCGCTTCAGACAAACTCAGCCGGCTGGCTGGCTTATGGAAATAGTGCTGCGCAGCGGCCTCCACGCCAAAAATTCCATCGCCAAACTCCGCAACGTTCAGATAGACGGTCAGAATACGTTTCTTGCTCCAGACAGTTTCCATACCCAGCGTCAGCCCAGCTTCAAGGCCCTTACGCACCCAGCTACGTCCATCCCACAGAAAGAGGTTTTTCGCCGTCTGTTGCGATAACGTCGACGCCCCGCGAATACGGTTCTCATTACGTTCGTTGTGCGCCAGCGCTTTCTCTATGGCGGAGACATCAAATCCCCAGTGCTCGGGAAACTTCTGGTCCTCTGCGGCAATCACCGCCAGCCCCATCCACACAGAGATCTCATCCATGCTCACCCAGTCCGAGTGCGCCACATAACCGAAATCACCAGACAGCCATGCACCCAGTTGCCGCTCGACCATTACCGCCGAGAACGGCACCGGCATCACGCTGAAAAGTGCGATGCCCCCGCCCCAGAATACAGCGAGGACAACGACCGTCCGCAGAAAGATACGCCGCAGAAAAGCGGTAACGCCTTTTCTCATTCAGCCAGCACCAGTACACGCGATACCAGTTTATCGATACCACTCGCAGCCTGAGCGATATCCTGCGCCAGCATATAGGCAGGCGTAGTGACAATTTTGTTGTCTTCATCGACGACAATGTCATCAACCGGACAAGGCACATGCTCAGCGCCCATCTCTTCCAGCACCTCTGCCGTATCGATATCAGTACCGATGGTCAGACGCAGCGGAAAATCAAAAATTTTAGGTAACATGGCGGGCGCAATGCACATAAATCCCAGTGGCTTACCCGCCTGATGCATAGCCAGCGCCAGCGCAGCTAAATCACTGTCAACCCGGCATTCACTGCCCTGACTGGCAAAATTGCTCAGATTTTTAGCCGCGCCAAACCCGCCAGGCACTATCAACGCGTCCAGTTCCGTTGAGACTGCCTGAGCCAGCGGGCGAATCTCGCCGCGTGTAATACGTGCGGCTTCAATCAGCACATTACGCGTTTCCTGCATCGGCTCGCCGGTCAGATGATTAATCACATCCGCTTGTTGTTTATCCGGTGCGAAACAGACAGCCTGAGCGCCGTTGCGGGCAATGGCCAGAAGCGTGAGAACCGTTTCATGGATCTCTGCGCCGTCATACACGCCGCATCCGCTGAGCACTACACCCACTTTTTTCATCGCGATACTCCTTTTCTAAGCTGGCTGAAACATATTAGTTATTATGATTTAAATGCTACGCTTCACACATTTAACTGATTCATGTAACAAATTATTTAAGATTTGCTATCTTAACTGCGTGCGGCCTGAAAATTAGGGCTGCGCCCTTGTAAATAATGATAATAATTTACGGCGCAGCCACGATTTCCCTGGTGTTGGCGCAGTATTCGCGCACCCCGGTTAAGCCGGGGTCATTTTTTTTCCACGCTCGCCACCCAGGCCTTCAATACCGCCACATCGTGCTGCCACTCCTGCTTCATCTCTTCAATCCATTCAGCAACATTATCTTCCCAGGCAGGAAGATCCGGCGACTGGATCTGCTGGCCTAACTGTTGCAGGTGGCGCAGCCCAACAGAACCTGCCGCGCCTTTAATTTTATGGCCTTCCTCAACAACGCCTTTTTTGTCCCGAGCGGTCAGATTTGACTCCAGCACGCTCAAATATCCCGGCATCATCTTCTCAAACACCGCCAGCCCGTCGGTAATTAACTTCGGTCCCACCAGCTCGAGGTATTGTTCCAACATAGGAATATCTAACAGCGCTTGCGATTTACTGCTCTCTTCAGATGTCACAGTGCTCTCCTCTTTGTTTCGGGTATCCCAGTATTTTTTAATCATGGCGGTTAACGCTGGAACCGACAGCGGCTTACTCAGCACGTCGTCCATTCCCGCGTCCAGATACTCTTTTTTATCTTTCAGGACGTTGGCGGTAAGCGCAACCAGCGGCGGCAGGTCCTCACGGGCATATTTTTGCGTCAGCTCGCGCGAGATATCCAGGCCGGTCATATCCGGTAGCTGAATATCCAGCAGCACCAGGTCATATTCGCCCGGCGTGAACATTTCCAGCGCGGCTTTCCCGGTCATGGCGACATCCACGCTGTTGCCCAGTTTTTCCAGCACTGAACGTGCGACAATAACGTTCAGTTCAATGTCTTCCACCAGCAGCACATTCAGGGCGGGCAGCGGCATGTCATCGTCTTCAAAAGCGTCTTCAATCTCTTCCGCTACCGCAAGCGCATGCACGGTCAGCGTAAAAATGGAACCTTTGCCAGCCTGGCTTGAGACCGTAATATCACCGCCCATGTTTTTCGCCAGACGCTTCGATACGGCCAGCCCAATCCCGGTTCCCGTTGCCGGTTTGCCGCCGTTGCTGTCCTTAACCTGATAATACATGGCAAAGATTTTATCCTGCTCATCCTGCGGAATGCCGATCCCGGAATCTTCAACCTCGAAATGCAGCATGTTCCCCTGGTCATAGCGCGCACGCACGGTCACCTGCCCCTGCTGGGTAAATTTCACGGCGTTGCTGATAAGATTCCACAGAATCTGGCGCAAACGCGTGCCGTCGGTAATGACCTTATGCGGCAGCGGCAACGTTGGTTCAAGCACAAAACGCAGCCCTTTTTGCTGCGCCTGCAGGCCAGAGAGGTTTTCCAGATCCGCCATAAAACTGGTGAAATCAACAGGCTGGTTATCGAGCTGGACTTTACGTCGCTCCATTTTATCCATATCGATAATATCGTTGAAAATATTCCCCAGCGTCACGGCAGAGACGTGGATAGTTTTCAGGTATTTTTCCTGCTCAGCGGTCAGGTCCGTATCCAACAAGATCCGGCTTAAGCCGACAATACCGTTAAGCGGGGTGCGCAGCTCGTGACTGATAGTTGAAATGAAGGTGGTCTTATCGCGGCTGGCGCGCTCAAGCGCGTCCTGATAACGCTTACGCTCGGTAATATCACGCCCAAAGCCCATCAGGCCATGTCGCTTACCTACGCGGTCATAGTAAGGCACCTTGCGAATTTCAAAGCAGGCTTTGCGTCCGTCCGGGTAGTCCAGCCACTGTTCGTAGGTGAGCGAAACGT
The DNA here is from genome assembly GCF_030334595.1 of Citrobacter sp. Ce104. Lineage (NCBI taxonomy): Bacteria > Pseudomonadati > Pseudomonadota > Gammaproteobacteria > Enterobacterales > Enterobacteriaceae > Citrobacter > Citrobacter sp. Ce104. Next base: position 69,711 of record NZ_JAOWDP010000068.1, on the reverse strand, counting down.
TATGACGGAATACCTTCTCGTCGGTTTCAATAACCTTTTCAGCCGCCTCAGGGGAGTAAACATCAGCAGGTTTTAAATTCACCAATTGCTTTTCGCTTTTGCCGGTCAGCAGCTCCATGGCGCGGTTACAGCCGGAAAATTCTTTATCTTCATTACGATAAAAAACCAGATCCGGCGAGGCATCGAGGAAAGAGCGTAAGAAGGAAGACTGTTGCTCAAGCTGGATCTGCGCTTCCTCACGCTCTTTAATTTCGACCTTCAGCTGCTCGAACGTTTCCTGGCGCTCCGCTTCGGCTTTTTCGCGCTCAACAATTTCCTGATTGAGCTGGGCAATATTGTCTTTCAACTGCACATTGAGCTTGAGATCGCGCTCGCGCATCTCTTCCAGCTTTTGTACCAGTCGTGACAGGCGCTGCCGGGACTCTTCCAGTTGCTCCACCACCACTGACAGGAAATAGACGGCCCAGGGAGTAATTAACAGACCAAAAAAGATAGAGCGGATAACATCAATGCTTTCTACCTGGCCATGCAGCACCATGGTGACAGCCATCTGCACCACAATTGCCAACACGACCAGAGCCAGCGCCAATAGCAGCGAAAAGCGCACCAGACCCAACTTCATCATCAGGTCGACGTAATATTGCGCCAGCATACGGATTTGCTTCATAGAGAGTTCCTTCACGACAACTTGGCACAATAATACTCAATTCTCGGCGTGACGTTGAAGATTGTGCAAGAAATGCGGAGGTTATCGGTGAAATGACCGGGGAGTGGTTCATCGTAGGCCTGATAAGCGAAGCGCCATCAGGCAAGCAGACGCAGATTGCCGGATGCCGGATTTGCCTTATCCGGCGTCCGACCTACAGAAGATTAGCTCTCCGGCTGCACCCACGGCGTACCCAGCGCCGAGCCTTGCACGCCATGCTCGTTAAGGTATTTGTCCAGTTCGACCATCCCGGTCCAACGGTTTTCGCACCAGAGCGGCGCCAACAGCGTTGGGCGGCGCGCGCTGGCAGAAATGCGATGATAAATCACCTCTGGCGGCGTATGGCGGATCATCTCCCCGGCGGTAACCGTATAGTCGTCCAGCTCAATTCCGTTCAGTCGCCCGGCCTCCCAGGCTTTCGCCATCGTACTGCCTTTCACAATATGCAGCGGATGCAGCTTAATACCGTCAACGCCCGTCTCCACCACACGCTCCATGGTTTGCAGACATTCCGCCTGCCCCTCTCCCGGCAGACCAACAATCAAGTGTGAGCAGACCTTCAGCCCGCGCTCGCGCGCCAGCCGCGTGGTGTTCTGGTAGCAAGCGAAATCATGGCCGCGATTAATGCGGTGCAGGGTTTTGTCATGCGCAGTTTGCAGACCGAGCTCCAGCCAAACCTCATAGCCGAGGTCTTTATACTCGCAAAGCAGGTCGAGTACCGCATCCGGCACGCAGTCGGGACGTGTGCCAACGCATAACCCGACAATGTTGGCCTGGCTGATCGCCTGTTGATACATCGAACGCAGTACCTGCACTTCAGCAAAGGTGCTGGTATAGGCCTGGAAATAGGCCAAATAGCGTTTCGCGCGATTGACCAGATGTGCCTGATGCTCAAGCTGCTCAGCAATGGAATGGTGCTGCTGCGCTTCATCAGCAAATGAGGCCACATTACAGAAAGTGCATCCGCCGCGACCGATGGTGCCATCGCGATTTGGACAGCTAAAACCGCCGTGTAGCGTGAGTTTATGAACCTTTTGCCCATAACGGCGAGAAAGATCCCCACCAAACATATTGACTAATTTCTGTAACTGCATAATCTGGTAGACCGCGCCTTGAAAAGAGGCCAAAGCCTGCCATTTTTTACCCCAGTCGGCGATGACCTGGATCAATCGCCCTGGCGAGCCTTTATTTATTGCATAACAAATCAAAATAATCGGAATTTCATTCACTCGAAATATAATTACTTTTCCTTATATCCGGCAGTTTTTTTTATCTTCTTATACTCTCAGCGTAAAAACAGTATCTTTAAGACGCCAAAACTTTAAAAACCAGCATAAAATGCCAAGCATCTCGATAAACAAAGGCAGGACGAGAGATATCCGGCCTTTCTGACAGTGAGACAGATCACACTTCCCAGGGCATTCCCCTCAGGTTAAATCAATGTAAAAAACCCTTTTATTTCAATAAATTCATAAATTTAATTACCCCATAGCACATTTTTGCATAAATAAGATTGCCATTTGACCTGTGTGTGGATTCCCGATAACTTGGAAATCCGCTGGAAGCTTTCTGGATGAGCAGTCTGCTCATCATATTTATGCAGTAATTGAGATTCCCTCTGAAGCAAGTCCTCAAACTTGTTTGACCTGTGCGAAAAGGATAAAGAGGGCGAATGCGAGGTAAGCGTATGACACGCAAACCCCGTCGCCATGCTCTTGGTGTGCCCGTGCGCAACGGTCCAGATGGGAATCCCGCAGAGCCTGGGGAGGTTCACTGATATGTTGTACGATAAATCCCTTGAGAGGGATAACTGTGGTTTCGGCCTGATCGCCCACATAGAAGGCGAACCTAGCCACAAGGTAGTGCGTACCGCCATACACGCACTGGCCCGTATGCAGCACCGTGGCGCAATTCTTGCCGATGGAAAAACCGGCGATGGTTGCGGCCTGCTGTTACAAAAACCGGACCGCTTTTTCCGCATCGTGGCGCAAGAGCGAGGCTGGCGTTTAGCCAAAAACTACGCCGTCGGCATGATCTTTTTAAATAAAGACGCTGAGCTGGCCGCGGCTTCTCGTCGCATTGTTGAAGAAGAATTACAGCAGGAGACCCTGTCGATTGTCGGCTGGCGTGACGTGCCGACCAACGAAGGTGTTCTCGGTGAAATTGCGCTCTCCTCCCTGCCTCGTATCGAGCAAATTTTTGTCAACGCCCCTGCGGGCTGGCGCCCGCGTGATATGGAACGCCGCCTGTTCATCGCGCGCCGTCGTATTGAAAAACGTCTCCAGGAAGATAAAGACTTTTACGTCTGTAGCTTGTCGAACCTGGTCAATATCTATAAAGGTCTGTGTATGCCGGCGGATCTGCCGCGCTTTTACCTGGACCTCGCGGACCTGCGTCTGGAATCGGCCATCTGCCTGTTCCACCAGCGTTTCTCCACTAACACCGTACCACGTTGGCCGCTGGCGCAGCCGTTCCGCTACCTGGCGCACAACGGTGAAATCAACACCATCACCGGCAACCGCCAGTGGGCACGCGCACGTACCTATAAATTCCAGACGCCTTTGATCCCGGATCTGCACGACGCTGCGCCGTTCGTTAACGAAACCGGCTCCGACTCAAGTTCAATGGATAACATGCTGGAACTGCTGCTGGCAGGCGGGATGGACATCATCCGTGCCATGCGCTTACTGGTGCCGCCGGCCTGGCAGAACAACCCGGATATGGATCCGGAGCTGCGCGCATTCTTTGACTTTAACTCCATGCACATGGAGCCGTGGGATGGCCCGGCTGGCATCGTCATGTCCGACGGTCGCTTTGCCGCCTGTAACCTCGACCGAAACGGCCTGCGTCCGGCGCGCTACGTCATCACCAAAGACAAGCTGATTACCTGCGCTTCTGAAGTTGGGATCTGGGATTATCAACCGGATGAAGTGGTTGAGAAAGGCCGTGTCGGCCCTGGCGAGCTGATGGTTATCGATACCCGCAGCGGGCGCATTCTGCACTCTGCCGAAACCGATGACGATTTGAAAAGTCGTCATCCGTACAAAGAGTGGATGGAGAAGAACGTCCGCCGTCTGGTGCCGTTCGAAGATCTGGCTGACGATCAGGTCGGCAGCCGTGAACTGGACGATGACACCCTCGCCAGCTACCAAAAACAGTTTAACTACAGCGCCGAAGAGCTGGATTCCGTAATCCGCGTGCTCGGCGAAAATGGTCAGGAAGCGGTCGGTTCAATGGGTGATGATACCCCGTTTGCCGTGCTCTCCAGCCAGCCGCGCATCATTTATGACTACTTCCGCCAGCAGTTCGCGCAGGTGACTAACCCGCCGATCGACCCGCTGCGTGAAGCGCACGTTATGTCGCTGGCCACCAGCATCGGTCGTGAGATGAATGTCTTCTGCGAAGCCGAAGGCCAGGCACACCGCCTGAGCTTTAAATCGCCGATCCTGCTGTACTCCGATTTCACCCAGCTGACGACCATGAAAGAGGAGCATTATCGCGCCGATCGACTGGATATTACCTTTGACGTGACCGAAACCACGCTCGAAGAGACCGTCAAAGCCCTGTGTGATAAAGCCGAACAGATGGTGCGTAACGGCACCGTACTGCTGGTGCTCTCTGACCGTAACATCGCCAAAAACCGCCTGCCGGTTCCGGCGCCGATGGCCGTGGGCGCAGTGCAAACGCGTCTGGTTGAACAAAGCCTGCGTTGCGATGCCAACATCATCGTTGAAACCGCCAGTGCCCGCGACCCGCACCATTTTGCCGTCCTGCTCGGCTTTGGCGCGACGGCCATTTATCCGTATCTCGCGTATGAAACGCTGGGACGGTTGATCGACACTCAGGCGATTGCCAAAGATTACCGGACTGTGATGCTGAACTACCGTAACGGCATCAACAAAGGTCTGTACAAAATCATGTCCAAGATGGGCATCTCGACCATCGCCTCTTACCGCTGCTCGAAGCTGTTTGAAGCCGTTGGTCTGCATGATGATGTCGTTGCGCTGTGTTTCCAGGGCGTGGTCAGCCGCATCAGCGGCGCAGGGTTTACCGACTTCCAGCAGGATCTGCTGAATCTTTCCAAACATGCATGGCTGGCGCGTAAACCCATCAGCCAGGGCGGTTTGCTGAAATACGTCCACGGGGGCGAATACCACGCCTACAATCCGGACGTGGTACGCACGCTGCAACAGGCGGTACAAAGCGGTGAATACAGCGACTATCAGGAATATGCCCGGCTGGTCAATGAGCGTCCAGCGGCCACGCTGCGCGATCTGCTGGCGATTACGCCTGGCGATGAAGCCGTAAGCATTAACGAAGTCGAACCTGCAACCGAACTGTTTAAACGCTTTGATACCGCAGCCATGTCCATCGGCGCATTAAGCCCGGAAGCACACGAAGCGCTGGCCGAAGCTATGAACAGCATCGGCGGTAACTCGAACTCCGGTGAAGGCGGCGAAGACCCGGCGCGCTACGGCACTAACAAGGTGTCGCGGATTAAGCAGGTTGCTTCTGGTCGCTTTGGCGTAACCCCGGCGTATCTGGTCAACGCCGATGTTATTCAGATTAAAGTCGCTCAGGGCGCGAAGCCTGGCGAAGGCGGTCAGTTACCAGGTGATAAAGTCACCCCGTACATCGCCAAACTGCGCTATTCGGTGCCGGGGGTGACGCTGATCTCCCCGCCGCCGCACCACGATATCTACTCTATCGAGGACTTAGCGCAGCTGATTTTCGACCTCAAACAGGTCAACCCGAAAGCGATGATCTCGGTGAAGCTAGTTTCCGAACCGGGCGTTGGCACCATCGCCACTGGCGTGGCGAAAGCCTATGCGGACCTTATCACCATTGCTGGCTACGACGGCGGCACCGGCGCAAGCCCGCTCTCCTCCGTGAAATATGCGGGCTGCCCGTGGGAACTGGGTCTGGTGGAAACCCAGCAGGCGCTGGTGGCTAACGGCCTGCGTCACAAGATTCGTCTGCAGGTCGATGGCGGTCTGAAAACCGGCGTCGATATCATTAAAGCGGCGATTCTGGGTGCGGAAAGCTTCGGTTTCGGCACCGGTCCGATGGTGGCGTTGGGCTGTAAATACCTGCGTATTTGCCACCTGAACAACTGTGCAACCGGCGTGGCGACTCAGGACGACAAACTGCGTAAGAACCACTATCACGGCCTACCGTTCAAAGTGACCAACTACTTTGAATTTATCGCCCGCGAAGTGCGCGAGCTGATGGCCGAGCTGGGCGTGAAACGTCTGGTGGATCTTATTGGTCGTACCGACCTGCTCAAAGAGCTGGAAGGATTTACCGCCAAACAGCAGAAGCTGGAGCTGTATCGTCTGCTGGAAACCGCTGAACCACATCCGGGTAAAGCGCTGCATTGCACCGAGAACAACCCGCCGTTTGATAACGGCGTACTGAACGCCCAACTGTTACAGCAGGCGAAACCGTATGTCGACGAGCGCCAGAGTAAAACCTTCTGGTTCGATATCCGCAACACCGACCGTTCAGTTGGCGCGTCGCTGTCGGGCTATATCGCTCAAACGCATGGCGATCAGGGGCTGGCATCTGACCCGATCAAAGCGCACTTCAGCGGTACCGCAGGCCAGAGCTTCGGCGTGTGGAACGCAGGCGGCGTGGAGCTGTATCTGACCGGCGATGCCAACGACTATGTCGGTAAAGGCATGGCGGGCGGCCTGCTGGCAGTGCGTCCTCCGGTTGGCTCCGCTTTCCGTAGCCATGAGGCGAGCATCATTGGTAACACCTGTCTGTACGGCGCCACCGGTGGCCGCCTGTTTGCCGCGGGTCGTGCGGGTGAGCGTTTTGCAGTACGTAACTCCGGGGCTATCACCGTGGTTGAAGGTATTGGCGACAACGGCTGCGAATATATGACCGGCGGCATCGTCTGTATTCTCGGCAAAACGGGCGTCAACTTCGGGGCCGGTATGACGGGCGGATTCGCCTACGTGCTCGACGAAGACGGTGAATTCCGCAAACGCGTGAACCCGGAACTGGTAGAAGTGCTGAGCGTGGACTCGCTGGCTATCCACGAGGAACACCTGCGCGGTCTGATTACCGAGCACGTCCAGCATACCGGCTCTTCACACGGCGAAGAGATCCTGGCTAACTGGCCAGCATTCTCTGCGAAATTCGCGCTGGTAAAACCAAAATCCAGTGATGTGAAAGCACTGTTGGGTCACCGTAGTCGTAGCGCAGCAGAGCTGCGTGTGCAGGCGCAGTAAGGGGTAGCAGCAATGAGTCAGAACGTATACCAATTTATCGACCTGCAGCGTGTTGATCCGCCGAAGAAGCCGCTGAAGATCCGTAAGATCGAATTTATCGAGATCTACGAGCCGTTTTCTGAAGGTCAGGCCAAAGCACAGGCAGACCGTTGCCTGTCTTGCGGCAACCCGTACTGCGAGTGGAAATGCCCGGTGCATAACTACATCCCGAACTGGCTGAAGCTGGCAAATGAGGGACGTATCTTTGAAGCGGCAGAACTGTCGCACCAGACCAACACCCTGCCGGAAGTCTGTGGTCGTGTGTGCCCGCAGGACCGGCTGTGCGAAGGATCCTGTACGCTGAACGATGAGTTCGGCGCAGTGACCATCGGCAACATCGAGCGCTATATCAACGATAAAGCGTTCGAAATGGGCTGGCGTCCGGATATGACCGGCGTGCGCCAGACTGACAAGCGCGTAGCGATCATCGGTGCGGGTCCGGCGGGTCTGGCCTGTGCCGACGTGTTGACCCGCAACGGCGTGAAGGCGGTGGTATTTGACCGTCACCCGGAAATCGGCGGCCTGCTGACCTTCGGTATCCCGGCCTTCAAGCTGGAAAAAGAGGTCATGACCCGTCGTCGTGAAATCTTCACCGACATGGGCATCGAGTTCAAACTGAACGTGGAAGTGGGCCGCGATGTGCAGCTCGACTCCCTGCTGAAGGATTACGACGCCGTGTTCCTTGGCGTAGGTACCTATCAGTCGATGCGCGGTGGGCTGGAAAACGAAGACGCTTCCGGCGTATTTGATGCCCTGCCGTTCCTGATCGCCAATACTAAACAGTTGATGGGCTTTGGCGAAAGCAGCGATGAGCCGTACATCAGCATGGAAGGCAAACGCGTCGTCGTTCTCGGCGGTGGCGATACCGCGATGGACTGCGTGCGGACCTCGGTTCGCCAGAACGCAGCACACGTCATCTGCGCCTATCGTCGTGACGAAGAGAACATGCCGGGTTCTAAGCGCGAAGTGAAAAACGCGCGCGAAGAAGGTGTGGAGTTCCAGTTCAACGTCCAGCCGTTAGGCGTGGAAGTGAATGCCAACGGTAAAGTATGCGGCGTGAAAATGGCGCGTACCGAAATGGGCGAACCGGATGCGAAGGGCCGTCGCCGCGCGGAGATCGTCGCCGGTTCCGAGCACGTTGTTCCGGCTGATGCGGTGCTACTGGCGTTTGGCTTCCGCCCGCACAGTATGGAGTGGCTGAAAGAGCACAGCGTCGAACTGGATTCTCAGGGTCGTATTATTGCGCCGGAACGCAGCGATAACGCCTTCCAGACCAGCAACCCGAAAATCTTCGCCGGTGGCGACATCGTGCGTGGTTCGGATCTGGTAGTTACCGCGATTGCCGAAGGTCGAAAAGCGGCGGACGGTATCCTGAACTACCTGGAAGTGTAATACTTCTGGCTCCCCTGCCACAGCCTGACGCTGATGGATGGGGAGCCAATATTTCTCCGCAAAATACATGCGGAATCATTCTTCGAAAACCGCTCGCAAACCATACTGGAAACTCAACTCGCACGCGGTGGTTCACTGACGACGGAGAAAAACCAGCGAACCATTAACCCCACAAATAATTATCAAGAAAACATCACACGGAAACGTTTGCTTTATTCTGAGAACTGTATATTATGCGGCGGATTTTTTGGGCAAAATTCATGGAGGCGTTGTGTCGCAGGACAACAATTATAGCCAGGGCCCCGTCCCTCTGGCGGCGCGGAAAGGCGTGATTCCACTAACATTTGTCATGTTGGGGCTCACATTTTTTTCCGCCAGTATGTGGACCGGTGGCACACTCGGTACCGGTCTTTCTTATAATGATTTCTTCCTGGCAGTTCTCTTCGGTAATCTTCTCCTCGGTATTTACACTGCATTTCTCGGCTTTATCGGCGCAAAAACAGGTCTCTCAACCCACCTTCTGGCGCGTTACTCATTTGGTTTGAAAGGTTCATGGCTTCCTTCACTGCTGTTAGGCGGCACACAGGTGGGCTGGTTTGGCGTGGGTGTAGCCATGTTTGCTATCCCGGTCGGCAAAGCGACGGGGCTTGACGTCAATATCCTGATTGCGGTTTCCGGTCTGTTGATGACCCTGACCATCTTTTTTGGTATTTCGGCCCTGACCGTTTTATCTATCATCGCCGTACCTGCCATCGTCATTCTTGGCAGCTACTCCGTCTGGCTGGCGGTGAGCGATGTTGGCGGTTTAGATCATTTAAAAGCGATAGTGCCGCAGACACCGCTTAATTTCTCCACCGCGCTGGCGCTGGTGGTCGGCTCGTTTGTCAGCGCAGGGACGTTAACTGCCGACTTTGTTCGCTTTGGCCGCAACGCCAAAGGCGCGGTGCTGATTGCCATGGTGGCGTTTTTCCTTGGCAATTCGCTGATGTTTATTTTCGGCGCAGCGGGTGCCGCCGCTGTTGGACAGGCAGATATCTCTGACGTGATGATTGCCCAGGGACTGCTGCTGCCCGCAATTGTGGTGCTTGGCCTGAATATCTGGACCACCAACGACAATGCGCTATACGCCTCAGGCCTTGGATTTGCCAATATTACCGGCCTTTCCAGCCGTACGCTGTCAGTGGCTAACGGAATTATCGGCACACTGTGCGCGCTGTGGCTTTACAATAACTTTGTCGGCTGGCTGACATTTCTGTCGGCAGCAATTCCCCCAATTGGCGGGGTGATTATCGCCGACTATCTGCTGAACCATCGCCGGTATGCCGACTTCAGCAAAGCGCAATTTATTTCCGTAAACTGGATAGCTATCCTGTCCGTTGCACTGGGCATTGCCGCCGGCCACTATATCCCCGGCATCGTGCCCGTCAACGCCGTACTCGGCGGCGTATTCAGCTATATCCTGCTGAATCCCCTTTTCAATCGCAGCCTTGTTAAATCACCAGAGGTCAGCCATGCAGAATAATAACATCACCATTCGTCAGGCGCGTTTACAGGGACGCGAAGGATTGTGGCAGCTCACGATTGAAGACGGGCGCTTCAGCCGGATTGAGCCTCAGGACGCAGCTACGTTGCCACAGGGTGAAGTGCTTGATGCCGAAGGTGGTCTGGCAATTCCCCCGTTTGTTGAGCCACATATCCATCTCGACACCACGCAAACCGCGGGGGAGCCGAGCTGGAACCAGTCTGGTACCTTGTTTGAAGGCATTGAGCGCTGGGCCGAACGTAAGGCAATGCTCACTCACGAAGACGTCAAAGCGCGCGCCATGCAGACCCTGAAGTGGCAAATGGCCAACGGCATTCAGTATGTCCGTACTCACGTTGACGTTTCCGACCCTACGTTGACGGCGCTAAAAGCCATGCTGGAGGTGAAGCAAGAAGTCGCTCCGTGGGTAGAACTGCAGATTGTGGCGTTCCCGCAAGAGGGTATTCTTTCTTACCCCAACGGTGAGGCGTTATTAGAGGAAGCCGTGCGTCTGGGTGCCGATGTCATTGGCGCGATCCCCCACTTCGAATTCACGCGTGAATATGGCGTGGAGTCGCTGCACAAAATTTTCGCCCTCGCGCAAAAATACGACAGGCTTATCGACGTGCACTGCGACGAAATTGACGATGAGCAATCACGCTTTGTTGAAACCGTCGCGGCGCTGGCGCATCGCTGCAATATGGGCGAACGCGTGACCGCCAGCCATACCACGGCAATGCACTCCTATAACGGCGCGTATGCTTCCCGTCTTTTCCGCCTGTTGAAAATGTCGGGCATTAACTTTGTCGCCAATCCACTGGTGAATATTCACCTGCAAGGGCGCTTTGACACTTATCCTAAACGCCGCGGCGTAACGCGCGTCAAAGAGATGCTGGAGGCGGAGATCAACGTCTGCTTCGGTCATGATGACGTCTTCGACCCGTGGTATCCGCTGGGTACCGCGAATATGCTGCAGGTACTGCATATGGGGTTACACGTGTGCCAGTTGATGGGGTACGGGCAGATTAACGATGGGCTGAACCTGGTCACCACCCACAGCGCGAAAACCCTGCACCTGCAGGACTACGGTCTGAACGTGGGGAATTCCGCGAATCTGGTGATTCTACCGGCAGAGAATGGATTTGATGCAATTCGTCGCCAGACGCCTGCCCGTTATTCCATTCGTCACGGGCGAGTCATTGCCGAGACTGTGCCAGCCCGGACTACGCTGCATCTGACCCAGCCAGAAGCGGTGACGTTTAAACGCTAGGTCGTTATATTCCATGTTGGATGGCGCAAGCCTTGCCATCCGACACGGTCTCTCATCGTCAGGCTTGTAATAAGCTGGCGCGCACCTTGATCACCACCTTTTTGATATCCATCGGGGCCTGCGCCACACAACCCGGTTTATGCGGCTCGCCTGGCATAAAAATCACAAATCTTCCCGGCTTCAGTACCATAGCCTGCTCATCGGCAATCTGGCTGCACAGCTGATAATCATCCTCAACGTGCATCTCTTCGCACTGACGAGCAGAATCGGCCATCCCAAACAGAATACGTTCTTCGCCGGATAGCAGCACCTGAATGTCAATGTACTGCTGATGCAGCTCCGCTTTCTTGTGCTCTGGGCTCTGCGTTGCAAATTGCATGACATTCATAAAAATATTATCGCCCTGCAACTCGTAGCGCCCAGGCGTCTTCTCCTGCGGATTCGCCGCAACGGCAAGCGTTAATGCCTGCTGCAAGACCGGATGTAATCCGGCAGAAGGCAGTGAACGCAACTCATCTGACATCATAATCAATCTCCCTGGGCCAACAGCGCGGCCCCCAGTAATCCAGCGTCATGACGGTAATGCGCCGCCAGTAATTCCACGTGATAGGCCAAAGGCTCTTGTGCCAGATAATGTTCCACCAGCGCCAGATACCCTTCAGCCAACCCAACGCTGCCGCCAATCACCACGATCTGGCAATCGGTCGTGGCCTTAACATCGGTGACAAGCCTTGCCAGGGTCCGCGCTGAACGATGGATCAACCGGCTTGCCTGCTCATCCCCCTGCCCGGCGCGGCTAAAAATGGTTTTGGCGTCGCATCCAGCAAGCTCGCCTTCGGCTGCCGCCGCTATTCCACGTCCGGAAGCGATCGCCTCAACGCAGCCCACACGCCCGCAGCCGCAAACAGGCCCATGCGGATCAGCCAGCGTATGTCCCAGATGCCCGGCCAGACCGCCGCTGCCGGTCAGCAGTTTTCCTTCGCTGACCACCCCACCGCCCACGCCGGTGGAAACGGTAATAAACACCATATCGCGGTACTCGCCGCCAAGCGCATGATACTCAGCCCATGCCGCTGCCTGGGCATCATTGACTGCCAGCGTCGGCAACGCGGTAAGATCTTTTAGCGTTTGTACCAAAGGAAAATGCAGTAGCCCGCCGAGATTGTACGGATTCAGCGCCAGTAGAGAACCTTCGCGGATAATCCCCGTCGAAGCGATCGCCACCCGCGTTGCCTGCCCCTGTAACGGCGCAATCAGAGCATATAACGCGGCGCGCAGTGCATCCGGCGTTTTGCTGGCAGGCGTTGGCAATTCACGCCGCTCGCGGATTTGCAGATTACTGTCTGTCAGCGCGGCAGCCAGTTTGGTGCCGCCGATATCAATCGCCAGCGTGGTCATGACACAGCCTTCTGCATCGCGGTGATAATCTTTTTATCCTGTTGCTCAAATAGCGACATCGTTCTTCCCTTACGTCATTGCCCGGTTTAGCGCCGGGCAACCCGATTAACTTTTGGATTTCACCATGGTGCTTTTGTCACCGCCGAACGGCACGGCCCCGCTAAACGGTCGACCATCAATGGCATCATGCGTACGCAACGCTTCAGGGCGCAGCCAGCGCTGTACGCGGGACGGCATATCGAGACCAATCAGCAGGATCACCACAAATGTCAGACCGAAAGAGAGCGAGCCCAGCGCGGTACCGAGATCCAGACGTTGGGCAATCAGCGCGCCGATGATCGGCGCCAGTGCCCCGCCCAGTGCGCCCACGTTGTAGGTGAAGCCCAGGCCCGCCGCACGCTGGTCGGTATCGAAATAGCCACCGATCAGTTTTGGTAAGATCCCGGAGATCCCTTGACCAAGCATTTGCTGGAAAAACAACAATAAACCCAGTACCCAGACGTTTGAGCCGCCAATCGCGAACACTGGAATAATCAGCAGTTGCGAAGCCAGTAGACTGCAGACATAAGCTTTACGCGTGCCCAGCCAGTCACCGAGAAAACCACCGACGCAACAACCGACCGCCGCGCCAAAGCCGCTAAAGAAGAGCACTCTGGCAACCGTTGAGGGGTCATACATGAGTTCGGTTTTCAGATATGTAGGCAGCAGCGCCTGAATCGGCCACGAGTACAAGAAGGCGAATAGCACGACCACCATCAGCATGACGCCCGTCGGCCAGCGTTTCCCGCTGCTTTGCACCATAAAGCTAATGAAGATAAACGCGCAGATCAGTCCAAGAACCGCCACGATAGCCGCATTTTGCAGGTTGCCAGCAAAGCAGAACCACAGCGCGGTTGCGGCGGCGAGCGTCATCAGAATATTAATTACCCGATGCTCACCCCGGTAGAGAATGTCCACCATCGTGCGTACCGGCGCTTTGCCTTCGTGTTTCTCTTTCCAGTCTTCCGCTTCCGGAATATTTTTACGCAGCCAGAGGGCGAAGATAATGGGCAAAATGCCGATGAAGAACAGCGCGCGCCACCCCCAGATCGGGACCACCAGGCTGTAAACCTGGGCGGCGATAACTGCGCCAACGGAGAAGCCGGAAATCAGGAAGCCGCTGGCTTTGTTTCGCAGGTGTTTTGGCCAGCTTTCAATAACATAGGTTGCGCTGGAGCCGTACTCACCCGCCATTCCCATACCGATAACCAGGCGGGCGATAAACATGGTGGTGTAGCCCGGCGCGAAGCCGCAGGCCAGCGTCCCCACGGAGAACAGAATGATGCTGGTGACCATCGCCAGGCGGCGTCCGTAACGATCGCCCATGGCCCCCAGCATTAATCCGCCAAACCAACGGGAGATAAAGGCGGCCGAGATCAGGCTGGCAGCCTGCACCGTCGTCAGTCCGAATTCACCTTGTACTTCAGTTAGCACAAGGGCGATTAATACAAAATCAAAACCATCAAGTAAATATCCCAGCCAGGCGGCGGAAAATGCCCGCCATTGCGCCCGATTGAGATGGCGATACCACGGGATGCTCTGGGTAGAAGTACTCATTTTACTCTCCCGACGATTTTTGTTGTTGTGCCGGACGGCGGCTTTGCCCTATCCGGCCTAAAGTCGAAAAATCCAGGCCGGGCAAGCGAAGCGCCCCCGGCGACCCGCGATTACGCCTTTTCCGCCAGCAGTTGGTTTGCCAGCGCTTTCAGTTCCGGCAGATATTGTTCATCTACCGGGGCAAATGGTTTACGGCACAGTGGGACAGAAACCACATCCATATAGTGCAGTACCGTTTTCAGGCCGCGGAACACGCCAACCTTAATAAGCAGATCGATAACTTTATTGCACTCGGTTTGCAGCTTTTGCGCCGTCCGGATGTCGCCTTCTTTGAGCGCTTTAACAATTCCCTGATAACGCCATCCCATGATGTTGTAAGTGCTACCGATACCGCCATCTGCCCCCGCAAGCAGACCAGAAGCGAAGATCTCGTCATAGCCGTTATAAAGCACCAGATCGGGGTGAGCGCGGCGGATCTGTTCCATCTGATAGAGATCGCCTGAAGTTTGCTTCAGCGCACCAACGCCCGGCAACGTCACCAGCGTGTTGATCTGATCCAGCGTCAATTTCACACCGCTCAGCGCCGGAATGTTATAGACCACCATCGGTAAACCATCAGCGGAATCAATAATCGCGCGATAGTGATCGCAATGCTCTTCAAAGCTGAACGGATAGTAAAACGGCGTGACGGCCGAAACCGCATCAAAGCCGTAGCGATGCGCGGCGCTCGCCAGCTGTTGGCTCTCTTCGGTGCTTACCGTGCCAACGTGGGCGATAAGCGTCACCTTGCCTTTCGCTTCTTCGGCAACAATTTCCAGTACCTGCTCTCTTTCAACGCGGTTTTGAACAAAGGCCTCACCCGTTGAGCCACCGACATAGAGCCCATCTACACCTTGACCAATGTTGAAACGAACCAGGCGGCGCAAACTCTCGATGTCCAGTCGCTGTTGATTATCGAATGGGGTTAACAATGCTGGCATTACGCCTTTTAAATCTCTTGCCATAACGACCTCTGACGATGATTAGTGTTATCTGACTGCATACCTTTATACCTGTTATACCAGATCAAATAAGCAGCAATACAATACAGAACGCTTATAGTGCGATCTACTTCACTAAACACTTCATTCTTCAAGCCGCCTCTGCGTAGCTGCGTTCGCTCACCCCTGTCACATAGTTACCTATGCTCCAGGGGGCTCGCTCTCTTGCCGCCTTGATGCAACTTGAATGATTTTGTGTTTAAACGATCGTCAGGATCGCGATCACTTACGCAATTTTTTACTTTTGCTGAAGGCGTGCCAGGTCGCGGAAACGCTGTTGAGGTGTTCTTGCAGTGCGCGGTCCGCTTCTTCAGGATCGCGCTGGCGAATTGCGTCGACAATAGCTATATGCTGCTGATAACTCACGTTATTGTGCTCATACAACTCTTGATCGGCGACGGCCGGACGAGCTGCAATCAGCCAGTCTAACAGCGCAACATGGATGGCCATAAAGATGGGGTTGCCCGGGATCTCCGCCAGCACACGGTGAAAATCAACGTCCGAGCGAATGAACAACGCATTGTCATCGAGCGACTGGCTGTTGATCTCCAGCGCTTTCGCCAGTCTGTCGATTTGCTCGTCCGTCGCATGTTCGGCGGCGTATCGGACCAGGCTTGATTCAAAGAACAGTCGCAACTGTTCGAAGTGGGCAATGCCGCCGGGATGCGCGAGGAAATCTTTCGCCATACCGGACAGCTCGCTGATAATAGTATCAGCCGAAGGACGCGAAACGCGGGCGCGCTCGCCGTTGTTGATTTGTACCAGACCTTTGCGTTTTAACGCTGCCAGCGCCTCTCGTACAGAAGGACGGCCCACGTTAAAGAAGGCCATCAGCTCCCGCTCAGACGGCAACTGTTCGCCCTCGCCAAATTCCCGACGACGAATCATCTGCTCCAGTTCTTCTTCAACCATCTCAGACAGTTTTTTACGCGCCAGCGGGCGATTGCGTAAGCTACGGCCAATGGTGGATGGAGAGTCTTCAGCTTGCGAATCAAATGCGTTCATAGGGTCCATTCAGCTAAGTCGTGGTGACAAACAACAGCAGGTTTATCCTAACACAGGATCGAAAGCAGGGTGAAATGATGGTCAATCGGGCTGGGCGACTTATTGGTAATATCTATCTTCAGGATATTTTATTATGTTTAAGCATTACGCTTTTCTTTAATTAAACAGCATCATATTCGCTTCATGAAATTTATGAATATGAACGTGATAAATTATCATAACCATCTATTTTATAACGATAAATAATTTAAACATCGAATTAAAAATAAGATATTCACTCCATAAAAAGCACCCGAAAAAATATAACATCCGTTTTGACAACAGCATTATTACCGGATTTATCTTCTTCTCTGGCATGGAGTGAAACAATGTTCGGCATCATTATCTCTGTCATCGTTTTATTAACGATGGGTTACCTGATCCTCAAAAACTACAAGCCGCAGGTCGTGCTGGCCGCCGCCGGGATCTTCCTGATGATCTGCGGCGTCTGGCTGGGCTACGGCGCGCTGGTTGCTGACGACAAGAGCAGCGGCTATCTGCTGGTCGATATTTACAACGAAATTCTGCGGATGCTTTCCACCCGGGCGGCCGGACTGGGGTTATCAATCATGGCGGTCGGCGGTTATGCCCGTTATATGGACAAGATGGGAGCCAGCAGAGCGATGGTTAGCCTGTTAAGCCGCCCATTAAAGCTAATCCGCTCACCTTATGTTGTTCTTGCTGCCACCTATGTGATTGGTCAGATCATGGCTCAGTTCATTACCAGCGCTTCCGGGTTAGGCATGCTGCTGATGGTGACGCTGTTCCCGACACTGGTCAGTCTTGGCGTTAGTCGTTTATCCGCGGTGGCGGTCATTGCCACCTCGATGTCAATTGAGTGGGGCATCCTGGAAACCAACTCAATTTTTGCCGCGCAGGTCGCAGGCATGAAAATCGCTACCTACTTCTTTCAGTATCAGTTACCCGTCGCATCGTGCGTGATCGTTGCTGTCGCTATTGCGCATTTTTTCGTTCAGCGGCAGTTTGATAAAAAAGCATTCCCGGAAAGCAACGGATTCGCTGAACAAAAGACGCTGGAAAACGTACCTCCACTCTATTACGCCATTCTCCCCGTTATGCCGTTGCTTCTGATGCTGGGATCGCTTGCCCTTGCACATATGGGGCTAATGAAAGCAGAGCTGAATCTGGTGGTGGTGATGCTGATGAGCATGACGCTGACCATGTTTGTAGAATTCCTGCATAAACATAATCTGCGCGAAACGATGGATGATGTGCAGGCTTTTTTTGACGGCATGGGGACGCAGTTTGCCAACGTTGTCACGCTGGTGGTCGCCGGTGAGATCTTTGCGAAAGGGTTGACGACTATCGGGACTGTCGACGCCGTAATAAAAGGCGCAGAGCATTCCGGTCTCGGCGGCATCGGCGTGATGATCATCATGGCCGTGGTTATTGCCGCTTGTGCGATCGTTATGGGGTCAGGCAACGCGCCGTTTATGTCTTTTGCCAGCCTGATTCCGGATATAGCCGCCGGACTACATATTCCTGCGGTAGTGATGATTATGCCGATGCATTTTGCTACTACGCTGGCCCGGGCGGTGTCACCCATTACTGCGGTAATTGTAGTGACATCGGGTATTGCCGGCGTATCGCCCTTTGAGGTGGTAAAACGTACGGCTATCCCGATGGCGGTGGGATTTGTGGTGAATATGATAGCCACCATCGCACTGTTTTACTGACCCCGAAGCCAGAAAACAGAACAGGCCCCAAAGGGCCTGTTTTTTATTTCACTACGCGTAGCGCTGGGCGCCCACCGCGAGGCGGCGGCGGCGTGTCATCCGGATCGTTGTCGTCGCCATTATCAGGCTTATCGCCATCAATGACCGACATAACCGGTTCACTCTCAAAACCAGGCGCGTCGTTGTCGTCATCATTTAAGCTGGCGACATCTTCGTCGTAGGCGGCTTCCGGTTCAAACATAGTACCGGCACCATTTTCACGAGCATAAATTGCCAGAACTGCCGCCAGCGGTACAGAAACCTGACGCGGCACACCACCGAAGCGCGCGTTAAAACGCACTTCATCGTTAGCCAGCTCCAGGTTACCCACCGCACGCGGTGCAATGTTCAGAACAATTTGCCCGTCACGCGCATATTCCATCGGAACCTGCACGTCCTGAAGCGTCACATCCACCACCAGATGCGGCGTGAGCTGGTTGTCTAACAACCACTCATAGAATGCGCGCAGCAGATACGGACGGCGTGGTGTTAGCTGTGGCAAATCCATACAGGTTAACCCCGGCCCAGACGCATTTCACGTTCAGGCTCAGTCAGAGAAGCCAGGAAAGAGTCACGCTCAAAGACGCGAGTCATGTACCCTTTCAGTTCTTTCGAACCTGCACCGTTGAATTCAATACCCAACTGCGGTAAACGCCACAGCAGCGGCGCCAGGTAGCAGTCTACCAGGCTGAACTCATCGCTCAGGAAGTAAGGTTTCTGGCCAAATACTGGCGCAATTGCCAGCAGTTCTTCGCGCAGACGCTTACGCGCGACTTCGGCTTCAGAAGCAGAACCGTTCACGATGACGTTCATCAGCGTGTACCAGTCTTTTTCAATACGCTGCATGTACAGGCGGCTTTCACCACGCGCAACCGGGTAAACCGGCATCAGCGGCGGATGCGGGAAGCGCTCATCCAGGTATTCCATAATGATGCGAGATTCCCACAGGGTCAGCTCACGATCCACCAGTGTCGGTACGCTCTGATTCGGGTTGAGGTCGATCAGATCCTGAGGTGGATTGTCCTTCTCCACATGCTCAATCTCGAAACTAACACCTTTCTCAGCCAGCACAATGCGGACCTGATGGCTATAGATGTCAGTAGGACCAGAAAACAGCGTCATTACCGAACGTTTGTTGGCAGCGACAGCCATGAAAACCTCCAGGTATATTCAGAATTTTTACTGCTACCAGCCACTCAGTGGCCAGCCAGAAGTGATGTCACCCAGATTCGGAAAAGCCATTACTGTTCAAAATACAAACAAAAAATGAACGATACCGAACATTTGGGCAGAAAATTGGATGATAGTTTACCAGATTTTGTGACCTTTGTGGTGAGTCGATTCTTGAAATGGGGAAAAAGAGGTGGCAATCAGCGGATTACCGTGGATCTACGGGGAGAAAAACGATAAAAAAACCCGCCGAAGCGGGTTTTTTCGCAAATTGTTGTCTGCCGAAGCAGAGTACAATTAACGTTTGGAGAACTGAGGACGACGACGTGCTTTACGCAGACCGACTTTCTTACGTTCAACCTGACGAGCATCACGAGTAACGAAGCCAGCTTTACGCAGTTCGCCACGCAGGGATTCGTCGTACTCCATCAGAGCGCGGGTGATACCGTGACGGATCGCACCAGCCTGACCAGAGATACCACCACCTTTAACAGTGATGTACAGATCCAGTTTCTCAACCATGTCGACCAGTTCCAGCGGCTGACGAACTACCATGCGGGCAGTTTCACGACCGAAGTACTGTTCCAGAGAACGTTGGTTGATTACGATTTTACCACTGCCCGGTTTGATGAAAACGCGAGCTGCGGAACTTTTGCGGCGACCAGTGCCGTAGTATTGATTTTCAGCCATTGCCTATAATCCCGATTAGATGTCAAGAACTTGCGGTTGCTGTGCCGCGTGGTTGTGCTCGTTGCCAGCGTAAACTTTCAGTTTACGGAACATAGCACGACCCAGCGGGCCTTTTGGCAGCATGCCTTTAACCGCGATTTCAAGCACACGCTCAGGACGGCGAGCAATCATCTCTTCAAAGGTCGCTTGTTTGATACCACCGATGTGACCGGTGTGGTGATAGTACACTTTGTCAGTACGCTTGTTGCCGGTTACAGCAACTTTGTCAGCGTTCAGAACGATGATGTAATCACCGGTATCTACGTGCGGAGTGTATTCCGCTTTGTGCTTACCGCGCAGGCGCAGAGCCAGTTCGGAAGCCAGACGGCCCAGAGTTTTACCGGTCGCGTCAACAACATACCAGTCGCGTTTTACGGTTTCTGGTTTAGCTGTAAAAGTTTTCATTAAAAGCTTACCCAAATAAATAAGTTACACGTTGGTGAACACCCAAACGTTTTGTCAGTTGAGGTTCACACGACATTGTCCAGCAAACCTACCCCTTCGAATAGCCTATGCCGGCGCATAGAAAGTTTTGGGAAAAAAACTCTCTCGTAACGTGGGGTCGCAAGATTATAGAGAAGTCAGGGTCAAAGATCGACCCCTTTATGTGATTTGCGGCAGGTTTAACCGGCTAAATGTTCCCGCTTCAGGTACTCTTCGCTTTGCATCTCCTGCAAACGCGACAAACAGCGCTGAAATTCAAACTTCAGACGCTCGCCCTGATAAATTTCATAGAGTGGTGATGCCGCACTGATCACCAGCTTGACGTGGCGCTCATAGAACTCATCCACCAGCGCGATAAAACGCCGCGCTTCGCTTTCCATCAGCGAGGTCATGACCGGCACATCAAACAACAGCACCGTGTGAAACAGACGCGACAGCGCAATGTAGTCATGTTGGCTACGCGCATCGACACAGAGTGTAGTAAACGACACCGCCAGCGTTTGGTTTTCGACGGCCAGCGTCTGCATCGGACGATGATTGATCTCCAGCGTCGGCGCATGTTCACCTTTGGTTCCCGCTAATGCCAGCCAGAGTTTATCCATCTGCTGGCGGGTTTCCTCATTCAGTGGCGACAGCCACAAATGCGCCTGCGTTAAGGTGCGCAGACGATAATCGACCCCAGCATCAACATTCATGATGTCGCAATGCTGTTTGATGGCATCAATGGCAGGAAGAAAGCGCGTGCGTTGCAAACCGTTACGATACAGATCATCTGGCGGAATATTGGAGGTCGCCACCAGCGTAATACCACGGGCAAAGAGCGCTTTCATCAAGCCGCCGAGCAGCATGGCATCGGTGATATCGGAAACAAAAAATTCGTCAAAGCACAGCACGTCGGTTTCGGCCTTAAAACGGTCGGCAATAATTTCCAACGGATCGCTCTGCCCCTGTAAGGCAGTAAGCTCTTCATGGACGCGCAGCATAAAACGGTGGAAGTGCAAACGCTGTTTACGTTCGCCCGGCAGGCTATGGTAGAACAGATCCATCAGCCAGGTTTTTCCGCGCCCAACCCCGCCCCACATATACAAACCACGCACCGGCGCGTTGGTCGGTGACTCACGCTTGCCCAGCAATTTGCCAAAACGCGCCATCAGTCCGCTCTCCTGCGGTGCAGGACGTGTCGGCGTCGTAAGCGCCTGGAAAATTGTTTCCAGTCGATTCACGGCTTCTAGTTGTACGTTGTCGGGTTGATGACTGCCGTCTTTGAGGGCTTGCTGGTAACGCGATGTCGGGGAAAGGCTTTGCATGATGTTATTGTTATTCCTTGAGAATCGATGTGCCGTCGCTCACGGTTGACGAAAAAAAGGCCGTTCTACATTACGTGATATAAACACGGGATTCCACTTCTACGGGATTAGCGGTTATAGTGGCATAATCAGGCGCGGGCATGGAGCCTAAAGCCAACACCCTACGGAAACACAAGACAACGGGAGATGTTCATGACCTGGGAATATGCGCTAATTGGGTTAGTCGTCGGTATCATTATTGGTGCTGTAGCCATGCGTTTTGGTAATCGTAAATTACGCCAACAGCAGGCATTGCAGTACGAACTGGAAAAAAATAAAGCTGAGCTGGAAGAGTACCGCGAAGAGCTGGTGAGCCACTTTGCCCGCAGCGCTGAATTGCTGGATAACATGGCGGACGATTATCGTCAGATCTACCAGCATATGGCGAAAAGCTCCAGCAACCTGCTGCCGGGTATGTCGCCAGAAAACAACCCGTTCCGTAATCGTCTGGCAGAGTCCGAAGCAGGCAACGATCAGGCGCCGGTTCAGATGCCGCGTGACTATTCTGAAGGGGCATCAGGCCTGCTGCGTAGCGGCGCAAAGCGCGACTAACCGCACATCGTTAAGAAATTTATTGGGCGCAGCAATTGCGCCCTCCGCTTCTCTTCCCGTCCCAGCTATTATTTAGTCGTTAGCCTCATTGTGACCAAACCGAAAATTCAATAACATCAAACTGTTTTGAATCATCTTCCGTTTACTCAAGGTACGAGAGCAGGATCCATGAAAAAACAAACCCAGCTGTTGAGTGCATTAGCGTTAAGTGTCGGGTTAACTCTCTCGGCGCCATTCCCGGCCGCAGCGTCAATTCCCGGCCAGGTTCCCGGTCAGGCTGCGCTTCCCAGCCTCGCCCCGATGCTGGAGAAAGTGTTACCTGCCGTGGTGAGCGTAAGGGTCGAAGGCACCGCCACTCAGGGACAGAAAGTCCCGGAAGAGTTCAAAAAGTTTTTTGGTGATGAACTTCCCGATCAACCTTCTCAACCTTTTGAAGGGCTGGGTTCAGGGGTCATTATTGATGCTGCCAAAGGCTACGTCCTGACCAATAACCACGTCATTAACCAGGCGCAAAAAATCAGCGTTCAGCTTAATGATGGCCGTGAGTTCGACGCTAAGCTTATCGGCAGCGACGATCAGAGCGATATCGCTCTGCTGCAAATTCAACATCCCAGCAACCTGACACAAATTGCTATTGCCGACTCCGACAAACTCCGCGTGGGTGATTTCGCGGTGGCCGTGGGTAACCCGTTTGGTTTGGGGCAAACAGCCACCTCCGGCATCGTATCGGCGTTGGGTCGCAGCGGGTTGAACCTGGAAGGTCTGGAGAACTTTATTCAGACCGACGCCTCCATCAACCGGGGCAACTCCGGCGGCGCGCTGCTTAACCTCAACGGTGAGCTGATTGGAATTAACACCGCGATTCTGGCCCCGGGCGGCGGCAGTATCGGCATTGGCTTTGCAATCCCGAGCAACATGGCGCGCACGCTGGCGCAGCAGCTGATGCAGTTTGGTGAAATTAAACGTGGCCTGTTGGGCATTAAAGGTACCGAAATGACCTCCGACATCGCCAAAGCGTTCAAACTGGACGTGCAGCGCGGCGCGTTTGTCAGCGAGGTTCTGCCTAACTCCGGTTCCGCAAAAGCAGGAGTAAAGTCCGGCGACGTCATTACCAGTCTCAACGGCAAACCGCTCAACAGCTTCGCCGAACTGCGTTCACGCATTGCGACAACCGAACCAGGGACCAAAGTCAAACTGGGTCTGCTGCGTAACGGTAAACCGCTGGAGGTTGAAGTCACCCTGGATACCAGTACATCATCGTCCGCCAGTGCGGAGATGATTGCACCTGCGTTACAAGGGGCTACGCTCAGCGATGGTCAGCTAAAAGACGGCACCAAAGGCATCAAAATTGATAACGTTGAAAAAAGCAGTCCAGCCGCGCAGGCCGGTTTGCATAAAGATGACGTTATTATTGGCGTTAACCGCGATCGCGTAAACTCGATCGCCGAAATGCGCAAAGTGCTGGAAGCGAAACCGTCGATCATTGCTCTGCAGGTGGTTCGCGGAAACGAAACTATCTACCTGCTCCTGCGTTAACGCCTGCAACCGGACATCAGCCCCCCGTGTGATGTCCGGTAAACTCGTGATATGCTGCTGCCGTTCCCTTTATTAATGACGCCGCCATCATGTTTGTGAAGCTTTTACGTTCGGTCGCGATTGGTTTAATCGTCGGCGCTATTCTGCTGGCCGCGATGCCCTCTCTGCGCAAAATAAATACACTTACCGCACCGCAGTTCGACAGTGCAGATGAAACACCCGCCAGCTATAACCCGGCGGTTCGCCGTGCAGCGCCTGCCGTCGTGAACGTTTATAACCGCAGTATGAACAGTACCGCGCACAACCAGCTTGAGATCCGCACGCTCGGCTCAGGCGTTATCATGGATCAGCGCGGCTATATCATTACCAATAAGCACGTCATTAATGATGCCGACCAAATCATCGTCGCACTGCAGGATGGACGTGTATTTGAAGCACTGCTCGTGGGTTCTGATACGTTAACCGACCTTGCGGTGCTGAAAATCAACGCCACTGGCGGCCTGCCGACAATCCCAATTAATAATAAACGCGTGCCGCACATCGGCGATGTGGTTCTCGCCATTGGTAACCCGTACAACCTTGGGCAAACCATCACTCAGGGGATTATCAGCGCCACCGGCCGTATTGGCCTGAACCCGACTGGGCGGCAAAACTTCCTGCAAACCGATGCCTCCATCAACCACGGTAACTCTGGCGGCGCGTTGGTTAACTCGCTGGGCGAGTTAATGGGTATTAACACGCTGTCATTTGATAAGAGCAACGATGGCGAAACCCCGGAAGGGATCGGCTTTGCCATTCCGTTTCAGTTGGCGACTAAAATCATGGATAAGCTGATTCGTGACGGGCGCGTGATTCGCGGCTACATCGGCATCAGCGGTCGTGAAATTGCCCCACTGCACGCTCAGGGTGGCGGAATGGATCAAATTCAGGGGATTGTGGTTAACGAAGTAGCACCGGACGGTCCGGCGGCACAGGCAGGCATTCAGGTTAACGACCTGATTATCTCGGTCAATAACAAACCGGCGGTATCTGCGCTGGAAACGATGGACCAGGTGGCAGAGATTCGCCCTGGTTCGGTTATCTCCGTCGTCGTGATGCGTGATGACAAACAGCTGACGCTGCAGGTAACGATTCAGGAATACCCGGCTACCAATTAACGTCACGTCTGGCTGTCCACTTACCATAAAAAAACCGGAGCACATTGGCTCCGGTTTTTATTAGGCGATATCGTAGGGAGTTAGCACGTAATGCCTGATGGCGCGCAGCTTTCAGGCCAACAAATACACGCAGGCCTCTCTTCGGCTTACTTAACGAACTCTTCGCCCAGAGTGATATCTTTCTTCAGCGTATCCAGCATACCTTCCAGCGCAGCTTGTTCAAACGCGCTCAGCTTGCCGATAGACTGACGTTCTTCTACGCCGTTTTTGCCCAGCAGCAGCGGCTGAGAGAAGAAGCGAGCATACTGACCGTCGCCTTCAACGTAAGCACATTCAACCACACCTTTTTCGCCGCTCAGTGCGCGAACCAGTGACAGGCCGAAACGAGCTGCAGCCTGACCCATAGACAGGGTTGCAGATCCGCCACCAGCTTTAGCTTCCACAACTTCAGTACCCGCATTCTGGATACGTTTGGTCAGGTCAGCGGCTTCTTGCTCGGTGAAGCTTACGCCAGGAATTTGTGACAGCAGCGGCAGAATGGTCACGCCAGAGTGGCCGCCAATAACCGGGACTTCAACGTCGCCAGGCTGCTTGCCTTTCAGTTCCGCAACAAAGGTGTTGGAGCGGATGATGTCCAGCGTGGTCACGCCAAACAGTTTGTTCTTATCGTATACGCCTGCTTTTTTCAGCACTTCTGCAGCGATAGCGACGGTCGTGTTTACCGGGTTGGTGATGATACCGATACACGCTTTCGGACAGGTTTTAGCAACCTGCTGCACCAGGTTCTTCACGATACCCGCGTTGACGTTGAACAGGTCGGAACGATCCATACCCGGTTTACGTGCGACACCCGCAGAGATCAGTACCACATCAGCACCTTCCAGCGCAGGGGTAGCGTCTTCGCCGCTGAAGCCTTTGATTTTCACAGCAGTAGGGATATGGCTCAAATCAACGGCCACACCAGGCGTTACTGGAGCGATGTCGTACAGGGAGAGTTCTGAACCTGAAGGCAGTTGGGTTTTTAACAGTAATGCTAGCGCCTGACCGATACCACCAGCAGCGCCGAGGACTGCAACTTTCATCCTAAACTCCTTATTATATTGATAAGCAAAGTGTCTATTGCTCCGCGGCGGCGACCTTAATTCACAAATCCAACGAATACAACAACCACGCGTCAAGAATGCGTAGTCACGCAAATTTGGCTTTTATGCATTTAACTTACGTAAAATAAAACCTAAGTTACGTAATTCAAAACCACCCGCACAGTAGAGCAACTTTCCAACAGGTGCTGACAATATACCCTACCCACCTCTCAAAACAACATCAATTTGATAACATTTAGTTTACTTTTAAGCTTATTTGCGAGCCGTGACACAGGCATGTTTCTTGATAACGAAATTTGATAAAATTCCGCTCTTTCATAACATTATTTCAGCCTTGAACAAGGCAGACTGTTTGCATAAAAATTCATCTGTATGCACAATAATGTTGTTTCTACCGCCATATTACGGGTGACTTATGCGAAGCTCGGCAAAACAAGAAGAATTAGTAAAGGCGTTTAAAGCGCTGCTTAAAGAAGAAAAGTTCAGCTCTCAGGGCGAAATCGTCCTCGCGTTGCAGGATCAGGGCTTTGATAATATCAATCAGTCCAAGGTTTCTCGCATGCTGACCAAGTTTGGCGCCGTGCGTACCCGCAATGCGAAAATGGAAATGGTGTACTGCCTGCCGGCAGAGTTAGGAGTACCTACTACCTCCAGCCCGCTGAAAAATCTGGTGCTGGATATCGACTATAACGATGCGGTCGTGGTTATTCATACCAGCCCTGGCGCTGCTCAGTTGATCGCACGTCTGCTGGATTCATTGGGTAAAGCGGAAGGTATTCTGGGTACGATTGCCGGTGACGATACCATCTTCACCACCCCAGCTAAGGGCTTTACGGTAAAAGATTTGTACGAAGCCATTCTGGAACTGTTCGAACAAGAGCTGTAATGTCTCCTCCCCGTCGCTTCGCGGCGGGGAAAAACCTCTGATTCCTCCCTCCTTCCTCTACTTTCCACTGTCATTCATTTAACAAATGGTGCGTTTAACCGTCAAAAGTCATTCACGTAGTGAATGTGCATGTTCAAAAGCGCACATTTTGCAAAATTTTATATCTGCATGATTTTATTGCATTTACTCAACAACCGGCGTTTATAACTCTCTTTTTAATTCTATTTGGTTATAAAAAATATTTTTCTTAACACTTAATACGCCGGGAAACAATTAGCGTGGTATTAATTT
Organism: Citrobacter sp. Ce104; assembly: GCF_030334595.1. NCBI lineage: Bacteria > Pseudomonadati > Pseudomonadota > Gammaproteobacteria > Enterobacterales > Enterobacteriaceae > Citrobacter > Citrobacter sp. Ce104. The sequence continues at coordinate 42,515 of NZ_JAOWDP010000068.1, read as the reverse complement.
ATCGCGTGATTAGTGTATACTTGATTTTGTGATGAGGGTCACGAAACGCAGACCCCTATAAAAGAATTCGACGAGGTAAATATCATGAAAATCAAAACTACTATTGCAACCTTAAGCCTTCTTTCTGTTCTCTCTTTCGGCGCAAGCGCCGCGGTTACTCAGGTGAACTCACAAGAAGCACAGAACCTGCAATCCATGGGCAGCATCTCCGTATCTCAGATCGGTAGCTCACCAATGGATATGCGTCAGGCCATCGCCGCTAAAGCTGAAAAAGCGGGCGCCAGCAGCTATCGCGTCACCGAACTCCGTGAAGGCGCTCACTGGCACGCAACTGCAGAACTCTACAAATAAACCCTCGTCGTCTAAGTCCGACGACTTGCCCCCGCCTGCCGGGGGCTTTTTTATGCCTTACGTTGAGTGGCGAACGTTAAAGCGCAGCTGTCCTTCCAGCTCTTCTTCCGCTTCATCGAACAGTAAAATCAGCGCGCCGTATCGCCTGCGCAGCTTGTCCGGTAAATGGACAAATTCAATCTCCAGCGGCAGCGGTAAAACTTCCCCGATAACCACCTCCCACAGAGAATCTAAATCAACCACCTTTTCCCGGGCGAGACCGAACGTGCGCGTAAACTCGCGATAGAAATCACCCTGGTCTTCTATCTCGTCAAAATCAAATGTATAGATGTTCATCTATAGCCACCATCCCGACGCCAGCCACTCTACAGACCGCCAATATGCAAGGGTCTCTCGTATTTTCAGGTAAGTATAGCCATAAAAAAACCGACGCTTTTAGCGTCGGTTTTCAACTCTTAATTACTGACCAGCGCATGCTGATATTTATGCAGCATCCCACTGAGCCGTTTTACCGGTTCGGTCACCTGCGGTGGAGCTTGCCAGATGATTAATTTTTCCTGGTAGATATCAAGCTCCTCCAGCAACTGGCTAAAATAGCGTCGGCGCTTGTCGTCGTTTCCTGCGGAAATCACGCGATCGGCAGTACGGCGAAGCTGACGGTGGAATGCGGATAAATCCTCGTTCACCGGTACCGGCGCATCGCGCAGGCGCTGATGTGCGATGATCATTGTCAGCGCCAGGCGAAACTTCGGCAGATCGCCAGGAAATTTGTTCATCAGTAAAAACAGCTGCTGATAAAGCGCCGGGAGGTGGTTTTCTTTACGACGTACCACGTTGGTGGTCATTGCTGAAACCGCCGCCGAGACAAACTGGTTGAGCAACACACGCCCCGTTCTGTCACGAGAGTTATCGCGCACCAACATAATGACAATAAACGCCAGCACACAGCCAACAATCTGCCCCAACGCACTGTCAAGGAACTGGCTAAAGTGGAAGGTCATCGGGTTATCCAGCACAATGATATTAATGGTGCTGGCCAGCGCTCCCATCGAACCCAGTCGTCGTTTCTGTACCTCAATCCCCAGAAAGAATCCCAGCACCGCCAGGCTCAGGCACAGTAACAGCATACTTTGCTGCGTATTGGGGATAATCACCAGGAAATAGAGCGCCCCAAGCGGTAACGCCGCCAACGTACCGTAAATAAAGTCTATCGCCACCATGCGAGGATTGGGCAAACGCATTGCCAGCGAGGTGACAACCGCAATCATCACCATTGCACCGCTGCCAGAGGTCCAGCCGGTCCACAGCCAGAATAAGGTTCCCAGCACACAAGAAAGCGTGGTGCGCCAGAAGTTGACCATTGCATGATGGCGCTCGGCAGACTCCACTTTCACCACCGGCTCGCCTTGCAGGATCTCTTCTTCCGTAGCGCTAATCCTGGTATTACTCACCACACCGCGTTTGAGCAGCAGGTAGCGCGTCGCAGCGCCTGCCCAACTATATATCGTAACCGGCGTTTCGCGCTCGCCGGTCCAGGCAATCACACGACGCATCCGCTTCAGCTGTTTATGGACATCCTGCACCGTTTCAACCGGTGTATCGAACAACTCGCGGAAGGTGTCAGTGATCAGTTCCGGTCGGGTGTTCTGAATAAGATAGGTTTCGCAGGACTGCGTGATAAGCGTGAGCGACAGCGTGTTCAATGCTTTCAGTCTGCGGTTAGCGCGCACCCAGCGTGAGGACTCCATGTTCAGGTTACTGCGCATACCTTCCAGCGCCGCCGTACGCCGGACTAAATCGCCCCACGCTTTGTCAACTTCCTCACTGTCGCCATGCTTTATGCACAACTGCATAAGTTGATACTGCGCCACCAGCAGACTGTCCAGTTCAACATCAATCTCTTGTTTCACCGAACGGGGCGAAAAGAGCAGATCGGCCACAATGGCGCAGACAATCCCCATCACAATTTCACTACAGCGTTCGAGCGCAAATTGTGGCGTCAGCAGCGGTTCAGCCTGGATAGTAATGACGATGATCAGCGCCGTATAGCCCGAAAGCCCCCATGCGTAGGAGTTTTCGATCTTCACTAGCGATGAGATCCAGGTACAAAACCCGGCCCAGATACAACACACCAGGATCATCAATAACGGGGCGCGGATCATGCTGATGATAATGATCAGTGCGGCAATACAGCCAATAAATGTCCCGACAATACGCAGCATGCCGCGATAGCGGATAGCGCCTGAATAAGGTTCTCCGCCGGCGGCAAAAGCCGGGCCCGCCGCCACAATAGCTGCGGTCAGCACCGCCCAGCGCGGGGTCTCAAGTTGGAAGTGAAAACCAACGAACAGCGCCAGTACAATCGCGCACGCCAGTTTTACCGCAAAGCGGATATGCTGGTTGGCAATGGAGAAAATACCCATCGCGATTAACCAAACTCGCGCAGGCGGTGCGCCATTTTACGGAAGAAGGATTCCTGGCTTGCATCGCGATCCTGCTTGCCGGTAATAACGACGGTAGCCGTAGTCCCGGCAGGCCACAGGGTTCCCTGCTGCTCATCAAGACGAATTCGCACCGGCACACGCTGTGCCAGACGCACCCATTCAAGATTGGAATCAATGGTTGCCATACCCTTTGCATCCCGCGTACTGCTGGCATTCGTTACGCCAGCCGCCACGCTATCAACGGTGCCCTTCAGTACATTATTACTGCCAAGCGGGGTGATCTCGGCGCGATACCCAGGGCGAACGCCTTCCAGTTTGGTTTCTTCCATATAGGCCAGCACATAGAAAGAATGCTGTTTGACCAACGCCACCGCCGTGGAGCCACGCGTAATAAATTCGCCGCTATAGACATTCAGGTTAGTCACCCAGCCATCTGCTGGCGCGCGAATCACGGTACGTTCCAGATCTAATTTTGCCAGATCGCGGGTCGCCTGCGCCTTCGCAAGCTGGTGTAATACGGTTTGCAGGACGTTGTTTGACTGGTCAATCTCTTCACGAGACATGGCCTGTACGCCCAGCCGGTTACGACGACTGGCCTCCTGGCGTTTTTCCTGCGCCAGAACCTGGTAATAAGAGACATCAGCTTCAGCCTGCTCAAGGGCTTTTTTATAACGAGGCTGATCGATAGTGAACAGGATCTGATCCTTTTTCACCAGTTGGTTATCATGGATGTTAACGTTGGTAATAAGACCCGCCACGTCCGGCGCAATGGCAACGACATCGGCGCTGAATCGGGCGTCACGCGTCCACGGCGACTCGGTGTAGAACACCCATGCGCGGAAAATGGCAATGAAGGCCAGAATGACCAGTACGAGAGTCGTGGCCGTACGGGAGAGTTTTTTTGTTAGTGTTTTCACTTCAACCTCAAACGAACAGGCGCGTTATTAAATAGAACAGACAGCAATACAGCGCGGTGTTAAACAGAGCCGGATGCCAGACAAAATCATAGATGCCAGTCGGAACCAGTACCCGGCGCACCAGCCAGAAAATCGCCAGTGACAAAAGTAATTCGAAAAAAATCGGTGGGAAGGACAGACCAAACACCACGATAACGGGAAACAGACTCATGTTGACCTTGGTAGCTTAAGAGAGTGCAGATGATAGATTTTCTAGCGTATGTCACCGCAGAGAAGGGCAAGGATGAGCCAGGCGAGAGCGACATAGCTGTTATTTGAATAATAATATATTAACGTAACTGTTATGCTGTTATCTATATTATGTGATCTAAATCACTTTTAAGCCAGAGTGAACAATGGAACGATTAAAACGTATGTCGGTGTTTGCCAAAGTTGTCGAACTAGGCTCCTTCACCGCCGCCGCAAGACAGCTACAAATGAGCGTATCATCGATAAGCCAGACGGTCTCTAAACTGGAAGATGAGCTACAGGTCAAGCTGCTAAACCGCAGCACACGCAGCATTGGGCTAACCGAAGCTGGAAAAATTTATTATCAGGGCTGCCGCCGAATGCTGCACGAAGCACAGGATGTTCACGAGCAGCTTTATGCCTTTAACAACACCCCCATCGGCACCCTGCGCATTGGCTGTTCTTCAACCATGGCACAAAATGTCCTCGCTGGGTTGACCTCAAAGATGCTGAAAGAGTATCCAGGATTGACCGTAAATCTGGTAACCGGCATCCCGGCACCGGATTTAATCGCCGATGGTCTGGACGTGGTTATTCGCGTCGGCGCGTTGCAGGACTCCAGCCTGTTTTCACGTCGCCTGGGTGCTATGCCGATGGTGGTCTGCGCCGCTAAAAGCTATCTCGCGCAGTTTGGCGTCCCGGAGAAGCCCGCCGATCTCAGCAACCACTCGTGGCTGGAGTACAGCGTGCGCCCGGATAATGAGTTCGAGCTTATTGCTCCGGAGGGGATCTCTACCCGGCTGATCCCAGAGGGGCGATTCGTGACTAACGATCCGATGACGCTGGTTCGCTGGCTGGCCGCAGGCGCGGGCATCGCCTATGTGCCGTTGATGTGGGTGATCAATGAGATCAATCGTGGCGAAGTGGAGATCCTGCTTCCCCGCTATCAGTCGGATCCGCGTCCGGTCTATGCGCTGTATACCGAAAAAGACAAACTGCCGCTCAAGGTCCAGGTGGTGATTAACTACCTGTCGGATTATTTTGTCGATGTGGTCGGCGTTTTTCAGGGCGTCCGAGGATGACGAAAGGAATAATTAAAACATCCCGAGAAGAATATTTCTCATGAATATTTCCTGGATTGTCCTCTGACAATTCAGAATTCACTCCAGCACCCTATCAAAAATAGATAATTGACACCACCGCCACTCACCATTTACCGTGTAAGTGGCCTGACATACAGGCAGTTATTTTATTGTTAGCAGCATGAATAATAATATATTTTTCAGGATGTCTTAAAGCAAGGATCAGAAATGAATCTATTTGAACAAACACAACCTTCGCGCAGGCGCTACGGGCTCGCCGCGTTTATTGGCTTGATTGCAGGGATCGTCTCCTCTTTCGTCAAATGGGGAGCAGAGGTTCCACTTCCTCCACGCAGCCCTACTGATTTATTCACCGGCGCATGCGGACCGGAACAATTAATAAGAGTGGCCAGCCAGATTGATTGCTCACGCAACTTCTTAAATCCTCCCTATATATTTTTACGCGACTGGTTGGGCGTTGTCGATCCTAACGCCGCTGTATATACATTTGCCGGGCATATATTTAACTGGGTTGGCGTGACGCATATTATTTTCTCTATCGTCTTTGCCGTAGGTTATTGCATCGTTGCAGAAGTCTTCCCTAAAATTAAGCTTTGGCAGGGTTTGCTGGCTGGCGCGTTAGCTCAGCTTTTTGTCCATATGATCTCGTTCCCGCTGATGGGGCTGACGCCTCCGCTCTTTGAACTGCCGTGGTACGAGCACGTATCTGAAATCGCAGGGCATCTTATCTGGTTCTGGTCGATCGAAATTATTCGTCGTGATTTGCGTAACCGCATCACTCACGAACCAGACCCTGAAATTCCGCTGGGCAATATACGCTAAAAAAAATGGCGCTACCCAAGAGTAGCGCCATTTTCATACCCTTTCAGTTCAGGCGGTGCCACCTACGGTCAGGTTATCCACCTTCAGCGTCGGCTGGCCCACGCCCACTGGCAAGCTCTGCCCTTCTTTACCGCAAACGCCAACCCCGTTATCCAGTTTCAGGTCGTTACCCACCATCGAAATTTGCTGCATCGCTTCGATACCGGAGCCGATCAGCGTCGCGCCTTTCACTGGTTTGGTCACTTTACCGTTTTCAATCAGATACGCTTCGGACGTCGAAAACACAAATTTCCCGGAGGTGATATCCACCTGGCCGCCGCCAAAGTTAGGCGCATAAATACCGTATTCAACAGATTCGATGATTTCCTGCGGCGTAGACTTCCCTGGCAACATATAGGTGTTGGTCATACGCGGCATCGGCAGATGCGCGTAAGATTCACGGCGTCCATTCCCCGTTGGCGCCACGCCCATCAGGCGCGCATTCAGTTTGTCCTGCATGTAGCCTTTCAGAATACCGTTTTCGATCAGCACGTTGTACTGACCCGGCGTACCTTCGTCATCAATAGCCACGGAACCACGACGGTCCGCCATGGTGCCATCATCCACAACGGTACACAGTTCTGACGCGACCAGCTCACCCATATGACCGCTGAATACCGAGGTGCCACGACGGTTAAAGTCACCTTCCAGACCATGACCGACCGCTTCATGCAGCAAAACGCCAGGCCAGCCAGCGCCGAGTACCACCGGCAGCGTACCCGCAGGGGCTGCAACTGCAGACAGATTGACTAACGCCATGCGTACGGCCTCTTTTGCCCACGCGTCGGCACGAACCTCACCATCAAGGTCACCAAGGAAATAGTCATAGCCAAAACGACCACCGCCGCCGCTGGCGCCGCGCTCACGCTTACCATCCTCTTCGACCTGTACGCTTACGGACAGGCGTACCAGCGGGCGGACGTCAGCGGCCAGCGTACCGTCAGTCGCTGCCACCAGGATCAGTTCATAAACACCGGTCAGGCTGGCGGTCACTTCCTGGACGCGTTTGTCGGCGGCGCGGGCCACGCTGTCTACGCGGCGCAGAATATCCAGTTTCTCTTCACGGCTCATGCTCTGTAACGGATCAACCGAGGTGTAAAGCGCCTGATGCTCTACCGCCCCCAGCGTTTTTACTTTGCCGTCACCGTTATCACGAACGATAGTTCGCGCGGCATGGGCGCTTTGCTCCAGCGCCAGCAGGCTAATCTGGTCTGCATAAGCAAACCCTGTTTTTTCGCCGCTGATGGCGCGCACGCCAACGCCCTGATCGATATTGTAAGAACCGTCTTTAATGATGCGGTCTTCTAAAACCCAGGATTCGTGATAGCTCGACTGAAAATAGAGATCGCCGTAATCAAGACGGCGTTCGGCCAGTTGGCCCAGAATGGCAAACAGATCCTGATGTTTCAGGCCATTCGCCGCTAGCAATTGTTCACTTACCAGGTTCAGACTCATCGTTTTGGTACTCATTAGTTTCTGTTGTAGGCCTGATAAGACGCGCCAGCGTCGCCATCAGGCACTTCAATGCCGGATGGCGGCGTGAACGCCTTTTCCGGCCTACGGACTGCGGTAGAAGATCACTGTACTGAGATTGGGGCAATTACTCGCCCCCGTCAAATCATTGCTGGCTTTCTTTGCGCGGCTGACGCAGAACTTCGTTAATCTGCGGCTTATCGACCGGACCGCTGATGCGATAACGCAGAATCGAGACTTTGCTCCACAGCGGTCCCAGAACCTTACTGGCGGCAAACACCGCCGCACCCACAATCGGGTTGACGGCAAACGCGGCGGCAACCCCTACGGTAGCTGAGATTTCTGGTGCGACGATGGCTTCCATATCCAGCTCCCGGCGCACCAGGTTCACTGAGCCTTTCATCGCAATGTCGGCTTCCAGACCGTCCACCAGCGTGTCATCGGTATGCATCACGCCATCTTTGATCCACGCCGTGCTGCGAATCGAGTCGAAATAGAAGCCTTCACTGAAGGTGTCGCTGAAATCAAAACGCAGTTTACGCAACAACGCATCAAAGCTCAGCAGGCGTAATAGCTGCCCCGCATGTCCGGTACTGAGTTCGGTTATCTCACCTTTACCCAACCGGGCACGCAAAATGCCATTCAGCGAGGCTTCATCTGGCTCCCACGGCGGGTTACGCCAGTGCAGATCGTACTCCACGTTGAACGAAGAATTGCGAATCGGCGTTGATACGCCAAAGAAGCCGGCCGCGGAGTCAATTTTACTGCCGCTCAGTTTACCTTTCAGCGACGTCCGCTCCTTGCCCGGCGTATTCACCCATACGCCGTCGGTGGTCAGTCTGGCAAAACCGGTATCCAACAGACCGTTATTCAAGGTGAGCGTGTCGCCTTTAATCGCTACATCGGCGTCAATGCGCCCGTATTTCTGTCCCCACATCCAGCATTCTGCACAGCGTAGCTGAAGGTCCGGCCAGCCACGGAAGCTGACGTTGTCGATGGCGGAGAACGGCGAGGCAGGCGTGCTATTCGGTGACGGTTTTGCCGCGCTTGGGTTGTAATAAAGATACTTAATATTGGCCAGCCACGGCGCATTATTGCGCATCGCCAGCGTGGCGTTAATTTCACGACCCTGCGCCTGCACGATGGAACCGTTGCTCGCAGGCTCAGAGACGATACTCAAATTATTCCACTGCTGACCACCCAGGGATAACGATGGCGTCCGCACCGTGATCCGTTGAGGGAAGTTGGCGTTGGTACCAACATTATCTGCAGCGCCTTTCTGGAACAACGCCAGCCACTGCGCGCCATCCATAGGGGGAAGGTTAAGCTCAATGCCTTGCTGATCGGGTAACGCGGGCACGGTGCGGCTTTCCGACGTCCAGATTGCGCGGTCAAGCGTCAGTTTCTGATTCAGTAGCCAGCGGCTGTTAAAGTGATTCTTACTGCCAGCGTTGCCGGTCAGATCAAAGCTGCGCAGATTGCCCCTGGCCTTAACGTTCACCGGCAACGCCTCACCGGTAGCTTTATTCAGCGGAGCAGGTAAGTGACTACTTACATTCTTAAGGTCGCCCTTTAGCTCAATGTCGTAGGTCGGCCCGGCATGATACGGAAGATCGATTCCCACTTTGCCATTCCACGCCATGCTTCCGCTCAACGCGTCGTTGACCTGCGCCGGCAAAATCCCCATGTGGGTTGGCTGCCAGTCACCTTGTAGATTCACGGCGACCTGGTAGGCTTTCGCTCCTTCGGTCGTAGAAAAGTCGACGTTCAGCGGCTGATTAAACCAGTTCGCCGTCATCGGCTCACTTTGCAGATCGCCGTTGATAAAGCTGAATTTGCCGTTCAAATTCTTCAGCGTGCTGTCGAGCGGTTTAATAAACAAGCTGTTATTACGCAGGTTGACGTCGCCTTTAGCGGTAACCAGCGAGCCGTCCAGCGGAATATCAAGATGTAAGCGAGCATTCACATCGCCGTCAATTTGCAACTGCTCGAGCGTGGCGCCGAGAGAATCCTTTAATGGCGTCTCATCAAAATAAGGTCCGACCGCCTTGCCCGGCCCGTTGATATCGGCATCAATCAGCAGTTTTTCTTTTGCATAGTCGGGGATGTTGGCCGTCAGATTACTGGCCTTCACACCACCCAGATTAACGCTATCCGTCTTCATCCACAGACCGTCGTTAATGAAGTTCAGTTCAATATTGAGGTCAGTCAGCGCGGGCCAGTCGGGCTGGAAAGCAAACTTCGCATTGCGAAGCGGCACCAGGACCTGAAACTGCCCTTCATTATGGAGATAGGGGAACAGATGCGGGTTGCCGCCATACACCAGCGTGGCGTTATCCGCTTCGCCGCCCTGAATAGCGCCACTGAGATAGTCAACCAGCTCTTTGCCCATCAGGTTTTCCGGGAAATAACGCCAGGCCTGAGAGCCATCGTCGGTGCTGATGCCTGCCAGAATGCCCAACCATGGCTCATCACCGGCGGGCTGCAGATAGCGAAAACCGCCGCGCGCGCGTACCGCTTTCGCTTTAACATCGATGTTGCGTCCATCTAACTGAAAGCCTTTATCATTTTTCAGCCAGCTTAGCGTCGCCACGCCGTTCTCTATTTCCAGCGGTGCGCGAAAGACGGTTTCATACGGCATTTTGGCTTGCGTCATGGAAGCGGTTAGCGCCCCATCTTCAACGCTTCCCGCAAGCGTACCGGAGAAGTGTTCTGCCCCTGGCAGCAGCTTCCACTGTTTCCAGGCCAGATCGGTCCACGAGGACTGGAAGCGGGTTTTTTCTGTCGCCTGTAACGGGATATCCAGCGCCAGCACATCTATCTTGCCGCTCGGCTGCGTAGCTCGCCAGATATCCCCCAGCGCAGGCGATAGCCTGGATGCCATCGGACGCAGCCCTTCTAACCCGGCCAGATCCAGATTGCTGGCACGAATGCGAAGCTCGTCGCTGCGTTTGTTATTCTCACCACCGACTTCCTGTTCTGGTATCCAGGCCAGCGTTAACGCCCCGCTCGGCCAGGGTTTATCATCCATGGTGATACGGGTATCGGGAATAGAGAATTGCCAGCCCGGCCCTTCATGGCTGATGTGCGCCGTCAGATTATCGACGGCGAGCGTGTGCGTACGATTTTCACCCAGCCAGCTTGCCCCGCCTTTTTTCAGCCAGACATCGCCGCCGGAAACCACGCCTTTGCTGATCGTCATCCATGCTTCCAGGCTAAAACGCGCGGTCTGCAGCGCAACGTTATCCTGCATCCATTTATTCAGCCACGGCTTGACGTCGATGTCGTCGGCCTGTAGCCAGACCCGACCGTTATTCAATAGTCCGTTGTCGTCACGCAGATCCATACGCACCTGCATAACGCCGTGCTGCCCGGTCAGACTGGAGAGACTGACCTGCCCCTCAGCGCGATGCCGGTTTTTACCGTTCAGCCAGGTAAGCTGTGGGATCGCCAGTTCAGCACGCTGGCCTGAGAGGGTTAAAAAGCTAATCTGACTGTCGCGCAGATCGAAATGATCAAACTGGCGCAGGAAGAGATCGCTGAGGTGATCGGCTTCAATTCCATCACCGCTTTCGCTGCGCTGGATGGGGGTATTGGTGCGCAGTTGTAACTGCCAGAAGGTGAGATCACGAAACTGCCAGCGCATGTGTAGCAAGCTTTGCCAGACATCCAGCGCTAACGTGACGCGCTTGACCGAAAATTCCCCACCGTCTTTCAGCTGCGCATGGATATCGCGCGCTTCAAGCGTAGGACCGAAATTTTGCCAGTTAGCGGAAAGTTGGCTGGCGGAAACGGGCAGGCCAGTGGCGGATTCAATCTTGCCAAGGATCGCCGGGCGCCAGCTATCAAGATGAGGTAGCGCAAGGCGCAGTCCACTGACCAGCAGCGCTGCGATGACAACGAATGCGGCTCCAGTGAGCAGTAATATCCCCGGCAATCGCCTCACGCGCCTCTCCTTGTCTACCAAAAAATGTGACTCACAAAACCGTCTTGCCGGATGGCGGCGTGAACGCCTTCTCCGGCCTGCAAAGTATCGCCATTTGGCGTCTACCAGGCCAGATTACATCATAACGACGTCGAACTGCTCCTGGTTATACAGCGGTTCAATTTGTACTTTGACCTGTTTGCCGACAAAGATTTCGACTTCCGCCAGCGCATGTGACTCTTCACCTTTCAGGGTCTCAGCTACTGCCGGTGAAGCATAGACCAGGAAACGATCGGAATCATATGCATGGTGTACCCGCACGATTTCGCGCATGATTTCATAGCATACGGTTTCCACCGTTTTCACCGTACCACGCCCGTGGCAGGTCGGACACTCGTTGCACAGCACATGCTCCACGCTTTCACGCGTGCGTTTGCGCGTCATCTCTACCAGACCCAGCTGTGAAAAACCGTTGATACTGGTTTTAACGCGATCCTTGCTCAGAGCCTGTTCCAGAGAATGCAGCACCCGGCGACGGTGATCTTCATTATTCATGTCGATAAAATCGATAATGATAATGCCGCCGAGGTTTCGCAGACGCAGCTGACGAGCGATAGCCTGCGTTGCTTCAATATTAGTATTAAAGATAGTGTCGTCGAGATTACGATGCCCAACAAACGCGCCGGTGTTGATATCGACGGTGGTCATCGCTTCGGTTTGATCGATGATCAGATAACCGCCGGACTTCAGCTCTACTTTGCGTTCCAGCGCGCGCTGGATTTCATTCTCAACGTCAAAGAGATCAAATATGGGCTGGCGTCCGCTGTAATGTTCCAGCTTGCTGGTCATTTCGGGGATATATTCCGCCGTAAATTCCAGTAACGCTTCATAGGTCAAACGGGAGTCGACGCGGATCCGGTCAAGCTGCGCATCGGCAAAATCACGCAACACACGCTGCGCCAGCGCCAGTTCGCCATACATCTGATAGCGCGTTTGCGGGCGCTTTTTACGCTCCATGACTTTCGTCCAGACGCGCTTCAGGTAGGCAGCATCCGAGGCCAGATCCTCTTCACAGACGCCTTCCGCCGCGGTACGAATAATGAATCCGCCCTGCTCATCGCAGTAATCCGCTACCACTTTTTTAAGGCGCTCGCGTTCGGTTTCGCTTTCAATACGTTGGGACACGCCGACGTGCGAAGCACCCGGCATAAAGACGAGATAACGGGAAGGAAGCGTGATGTCCGTCGTCAGACGTGCGCCCTTAGTACCCAACGGATCTTTTACCACCTGCACCATGAGATCCTGGCCCTGGCGCACCAGTTCAGATATGTCGCGCACGGTGAACTGTTTTTGTTCTTCACCCGCCACGCATTCAGTGTGCGGCATGATGTCTGAAGCGTGAAGAAATGCGGCTTTATCCAGCCCAATATCTACAAAAGCCGCCTGCATACCCGGAAGTACACGACTTACACGACCTTTGTAGATATTGCCTACGATTCCGCGTCGCGCCTCACGTTCAATATGAATTTCCTGCAGAATACCGCCATCAATGTAAGCCACCCGAGTTTCCGATGGCGTTACGTTTACCAACAATTCAGCCGTCATGTTTATCCCTTTTCTCACGCAGTGCGTTAAAATTGGTCAGCAACTCATACGTTTCTACCAGCGGTAAGCCGACTACGGCGTGATAGCTGCCATTTATCTTCCTGACAAAACAGCCACCCAACCCTTGAATACCGTATGCACCTGCTTTATCCATTGGTTCACCGCTGGCAACATAGCCCGCGATGTCCTCATCGGTTAGTGCTCTGAACGTCACTTCCGTCACCACCAGACAGTCCAGACTGTGCTGGCGGTCGGCCAATGCCACAGCGGTCATGACCTGATGCGTTTTGCCCGACAGTTTGCGCAGCATGGCTGCAGCATGAGCGGCGTCGCGGGGTTTTTCCAGCACTTCGCCATTAAGGATAACAATGGTATCCGCCCCCAATACCGGCAAATCGCGCTGGGCCAGCGCCACACCAGCCTGCGCTTTTTCGCACGCCAGACGCGAAACGTACTGCTGCGCGCTTTCCTGCGGGTGCCGCTGCTCTTCAATCCCAGGCACCAGTCGTTCAAAAGTAACACCAAGCTGAGCGAGCAGCTCCTGACGACGTGGAGAACCTGAAGCAAGATACAGAGTATTCATATCAACCTTATTGCACCGCAAACTGCTGACGGACTTTACGCATCAGTAAGAATAGCCATGGCCAAAGCACACCATTCACTACACTACTCCAGAACACTTCGGGTCTGAAAGAGACATTGATCACTAAAAACTCGGCCCAGAAAACAATAATATCCACGACCAGTGATAACAACATGACCACCAACGCCTGCTGCCAGAGCGCGAGGTTGCGGAATAGCTGGAATTTCAGCGCGACCAGATAAGCAATGATACTCATAGACAATGCGCGCACGCCAAGCGTAGAGCCGCTGATGAGATCCAGTATGGCACCCACCACAAACCCTGTACCCACATTTACGCGATGCGGCAGCGCCAGGATCCAGTACAACAAGATGAGCAGCACCCAGTTTGGCCGGAAAACCAGAATGTCGTCCGGCCAGGGCATGACCTGCAGCAACAGTGCAATAAGGAACGAGAGCCAAATCACCCAACGTCCCTGGCTACGATAGCTTGCCACTTACTGTCCTCCCGGCTTACGCGGAGCAGATTGTGGCGAGGTGGTATCCGCAGGCGCTGGAGTCACGCCTGTTGCGGGAGCTGGCACTGGCGCAGGCGGCCCCATGGCATCTGGTGCCGGCAGAACTTGCGGCATCATTTGCATCAGACGTTCATTGGCAACGCGGTGCACTTCTTCTGGCGTCATCGGATTTGCGCCATTACGATCGGCGCCCCACAACAGCAGCAGATAGCGCAGACGTTGCAGACCCGCGGTCGGGCGTGCCTGAATCACAGTATAAGCGCGCTGAGTATCCAGCTTAACGGAAGAAACAACAGCAACCGGATAACCCTCAGGGAAACGGCCACCCAGGCCCGAGGTAACCAGCACATCGCCAACGCGAATGTCGGTATTGGCCGGCAGGTGTTCGAGCTGAAGATCGTCGGTGCAACCGTTACCGGCAGCGATCACGCGAATATCGTTACGCAGTACCTGAATAGGCAACGCATGTGTTGCATCGCAAATCAGCAGCACACGGCTGGTCAGTTTAGCCACCGCAACGACCTGACCTACTACGCCTTTGTCGCTAATAACCGGCTGACCTTCGTAGACGCCGTTAACGCTCCCTTTGTCGATAACCACCTGATCGCTGTAAGGGTCATTAACCGTTGAGATGACCTGCGTCACCATCTTTTGTTCGTCCTGGCGCAGCGGCGATCCCAGCAGCTCACGCAAACGCGCGTTCTCCTGTTTATATTGCCCCAGCATCAGCAGTTCGCTATTTTTCAGCAGCAGTTCCTGACGCAACGCCCGGTTTTCAAGTTCGAGTTGGTCACGCGAAGCCAGCGTTTGCGAAACGCCGTCGAGTAATTCACGGGGACCATTTGAGATAAAGTAGAAAGGACTGACGGCGGTATCCATGTACGTTCGGATTTGACTGAACGTCCCCAGGCGGCTGTCGGCAATAATAACGCCGAGCGCCACCAGCACCGCCAGAATAAGGCGAATCTGTAGCGACGGGCCACGGCTAAAAATTGGCTTCATAGTCTATGCGTATTCTCGTATCAGAGCGGAAGGGTAACCCGCTGGCTACCCTACCTGCATCCGATTACTCTTCGCTGAACAGGTCGCCGCCGTGCATATCGATCATTTCCAGTGCCTTGCCGCCACCACGCGCCACGCAGGTCAGCGGATCTTCAGCAACAACAACTGGAATACCGGTTTCTTCCATTAACAGACGGTCAAGATTACGCAGCAGCGCGCCGCCACCGGTCAGTACCATGCCGCGTTCGGAGATGTCAGACGCCAGCTCTGGCGGGCACTGTTCCAGTGCAACCATGACTGCGCTCACAATACCGGTCAGCGGTTCCTGCAGAGCTTCCAGAATCTCGTTGGAGTTCAGGGTAAAGCCGCGCGGAACACCTTCAGCCAGGTTACGACCGCGAACTTCAATTTCGCGCACTTCGTCACCCGGATAAGCGGAACCGATCTCGTGTTTGATACGTTCTGCGGTAGCTTCACCGATCAGAGAACCGTAGTTACGACGAACATAATTAATGATCGCTTCGTCGAAGCGGTCGCCGCCAATACGTACAGAAGAAGAGTAAACCACGCCGTTCAGAGAGATAACGGCAACTTCAGTAGTACCACCACCGATATCCACAACCATAGAACCGGTTGCTTCAGAAACTGGCAAACCCGCACCGATCGCAGCCGCCATCGGCTCTTCAATCAGGAAGACTTCACGGGCGCCTGCGCCCTGAGCGGATTCACGGATCGCACGGCGCTCAACCTGAGTTGCTCCAACCGGTACACACACCAGTACGCGCGGGCTTGGGCGCATGAAGCTATTGCTGTGCACTTGTTTGATAAAGTGCTGGAGCATTTTTTCAGTCACGAAGAAGTCAGCGATAACGCCGTCTTTCATTGGGCGAATTGCAGCGATATTGCCCGGTGTACGACCCAGCATCTGCTTCGCATCATGACCTACTGCAGCCACGCTTTTCGGCGAACCGGCACGATCCTGACGAATGGCCACAACAGAAGGCTCATTCAATACGATGCCTTGTCCTTTTACATAAATAAGGGTATTCGCGGTACCCAGGTCAATGGACAGGTCATTGGAAAACATGCCACGAAATTTTTTCAACATACTAAGGGATAATCCTGAAAGCTGGGGCGGAAAACAAAATCCGCTTACTTTACCAACCACACGCAGCAGCGACAAGGCGCAAAAATCATCTGCTACGGTGAAAATTAGTGCAGTTCGTTTCCTTTGTTACAAAACCGGCCTGAGTCCATCAGGGCTGAATAAATCAGCAGCATTCCTCGCTTTTGTTTGCAACCTGTCAAAGGTCATTCACCTGCATGTTTGCTGTTACAACCTGGCGAGCAGACAAGCACACCCCCAGAAGGCACAGCGCGCGTTATTCTACGTGAAAACAAATTAAACGGCAGGTTAAACCGAGTATCTTTGCGAATATTTTTTCACGTTAGTGTCAAGTGGCTGTGATGCGGCAAAAAAATCCCCTTGCCCACCCGCAACTCCGCGTTCCGTCAGCGTATGCCACTCGCTACGCGAACGAACGCCCGTGGCGTAAACCTGCGTTGGTGTTCCAGAACAGGCTTCCACCAGGCTTTGAACCAGGAGCTGGTTTTCAGTCCGCTTTTCAATATTCCTCACCAGGCTTGGATGGAGCTTCAATAACTCAACGTTAAGCTCTTTGATCCAACTGGTGCTCACCAGCGTTAAACCCGCCTGCGTAACGGCAATTCGCACACCCAGCGCATTCATCAATCTGATGACAGGCTGTAACCGGCTGATATGTTGACAGACATCTGCCTCCGCAAGTTCAATAATTATGCGTTTACGTAATGATTTTTCGCACTGCATCAGCGTATCACGTAGCCAGCGCTGAAAACGTGGGCGAATTAGCGATTCAACCGTTGTCTGCATCGCCAGGTTTTCCTGCGGCCAGTAGCCCAACAGTAGGATCAGACGGCTGATTTGCAGGCGGTCATACTCTTCAGCCAGGCCAAACTGCAGCACCATCGGCATATATTCCGCCGAGATGACCTCTTCGCTGCCATCAAAAATCCGGCACATCAGCTCCCGATGGTGTACCCGACCTTCGCGTGTTACCGCAGGCTTTTGATAAATTCTTGGTCCGCCCCGGCTGAGCATCTGTTCGATCAGCGTTCGCCAGCGTACGTTTCCCCGCCCTTTTTCCGGCAGTGAGTCATCATAGACCGACCAACTGTTTCCGCCCTGCAATACCGAATTCCGCGTAGCCGCTTCGGCGTGATCCATTACTTGTTCCGTCGACTGTCCGCTGCGGCAAACGCAAATACCGATATGAACCATATCGGCACGATCGATCATTTTATTAGCCGGAAGCGCATCTACCGCTTTTAATAATTGCCCGGCGATGCTTTCCGCCTCCTTCAGCGTGCGGTGTGGCAGCAGGATGGCAAAATCGCTACGGTGGTAGCGTGCCAGCAACGCGCCCGGATAGCGCGTCATGAAAGTCGACAACAAATTAATTAACGTCGAAATTTGTTCTTCCGCGAGGGTGATTCCCCAGCTATCGCGCAGCAGAGTAAAGTCCGGCAGACGCACCATCATCACGACGCCATGCGATCCCACTTTTTCCTGATCTTCCAGCAGCGTTGCCAGTTGGTTATCAAAGAACAGGCGGTTGCTCAGTCCGGTTTTTGTATCCTGCGCCACATAGGAGCGAATCAGCGTATCGAGGCGGCTGCGTTGTTCGCGAGCATTTTGAATTTCGGTCAGTAACATATCGAGTGCGCTACTGGTACGCGCTGGCCATTCATAGACTGTTCCCCGCACGTTCGGTCCACGTTCGCCATTCAGAATGCGCGTGGAACGAATCTCCAGCAGTTCCTGACCTGAAAGTTGACGCTGAAGCCAGCGCACCGACAAAAAGAGCATCAGTATAATGAAAGCAATCGCCAGCGTGAGTGGCGCGGTGGTCATCAGCGAATGGAAATAGTTGCCCATCGGATCCTGATAAACCAGACGCAGCGACATGCCAGGATGTTTGACCAGCGGGACGGTGATGTCACGATACAGATTGTTCGTCCCCGCCGGGCGATAACTGCTGGTACGGGAGTGGTCATACACCACGTTTTCGCCCTGTAGCAGTTCAACGCGCACGATATCAGCAGAAACCATCAGTTCATCTATTTGCGGGGTTAACGCCACAACATCGCGGGAAACAAGGTGCGTATCAATTGCCGTCGCCACCGCCTGAACACGGGTAGTGAACTTATATTGAATCGCGTTATAGAAACTCAGCGAGCAGCCGATCAGAGTCACGAAGATCGTTAACCCAGTAAGCAGCGTGACAAAAGCTGAAAATTTCGTCGTTAATCGCATCCTTGTGTTAACTCCGACAGTTATGAAACGGGCATGAAAGTGATATAGCGACCCAAAAATGCAAAACTGAACGCAAAATCCGTCCATTTATACAAACAGTGTGGGCATACTACCAAATCAGGTATATCTGGCAATTTATTGCGCAGAATCGGCATCATGTTTTGATTAGCGAGTATAGTCTTCATTAATAATTTTCCAATCCACTATACGAATTGAGGACAGGTTATGCAGGCTTTGATCTTAGAACAGCAGGACGGAAAAACCCTCGCATCCGTTCAACCCCTCGACGAAAATCAGCTACCTGAAGGCGATGTGACGGTGGATGTCCACTGGTCGAGCCTGAACTATAAAGACGCTCTGGCTATCACTGGCAAGGGTAAAATCATTCGTAATTTTCCGATGATTCCTGGTATCGATTTCGCCGGTACCGTGCGTGCAAGCGAAGATCCCCGTTTTCATGCGGGTCAGGAAGTGTTACTGACCGGTTGGGGCGTGGGTGAAAATCATTGGGGTGGACTGGCAGAACGCGCACGCGTGAAAGGCGACTGGCTGGTTGCCCTGCCAAAAGGACTGGATGGGCGTAAAGCCATGGTCATCGGCACCGCCGGCTTTACCGCTATGCTGTGCGTAATGGCGCTTGAGGATGCAGGTATTCGCCCGCAAGACGGTGAAATTGTCGTCACCGGCGCCAGCGGCGGCGTGGGCAGCACAGCCGTTGCGTTACTGCATAAGCTGGGTTATCAGGTTGCGGCGGTTTCGGGCCGTGAAAGTACCCACGACTACCTGAAGAGCCTGGGCGCCAGCCGTATTCTTGGTCGCGATGAGTTTGCAGAATCACGCCCGCTGGAAAAACAGCTGTGGGCTGGCGCGGTTGATACCGTTGGCGACAAAGTTCTGGCAAAAGTTCTGGCGCAGATGAACTACGGCGGCTGCGTTGCCGCCTGCGGCCTGGCTGGCGGTTTCGCTCTGCCAACCACGGTGATGCCATTCATTCTGCGTAACGTTCGTTTGCAAGGAGTGGACTCGGTGATGACCCCGCCAGCACGCCGGGCAGAGGCCTGGGCGCGTCTGGTTAAGGATCTGCCGGAATCTTTCTATGCTCAGGCCGCCACGGAGATTACGCTGGCGGATGCGCCGAAGTTCGCCGATGCCATCATCAATAACCAGGTGCAAGGCCGTACGCTGGTGAAGGTGAAGTAACAGGCGCTGGCGCAGATATTTACACTTAATTAACGAAATTTCGCGGCATATTTCCAGACTCCCTGCCATATTAACTACGCGTCCCCTGTCAGTTATGACGCGTAAGCCGGGAGTCTGTTATGAAGAAACTACGTCCATTTACAGAAGCCGACGTCACTGACGAGTCGGCTTTTTTTATGCAGCGTCGCCAGGTACTGAAAGCATTAGGGATCAGCGCTGCCGCATTGTCCTTGCCCCACTCTGCGCAGGCTGACCTTCTTAGCTGGTTTAAAGGGAACGACCGCCCACCCGCGCCCGCAGGTAAGCCACTTGATTTCAGTAAACCCGCCGCCTGGCAAAATTCGCTTCCTTTAACGCCAGCGGATAAAGTTTCTGGCTACAACAACTTCTATGAGTTCGGTCTCGATAAGGCAGATCCGGCAGCCAACGCAGGTAGCCTGAAAACCGATCCGTGGACGTTGCAAATCAGTGGCGAAGTGGCAAAACCACTCACCCTCGATCACGATGCGCTGACCGCCCGTTTCCCGCTGGAAGAACGGATTTACCGGATGCGTTGTGTGGAAGCCTGGTCAATGGTTGTGCCGTGGATTGGCTTTCCGTTATATAAACTGCTGGCACAGGTTGAACCCACCAGCAACGCAAAGTATGTCGCGTTCGAAACGCGCTACGCGCCGGATGAGATGCCAGGACAAAAGGATCGTTTTATTGGCGGCGGGCTGAAGTATCCCTATGTTGAAGGCCTGCGTCTGGACGAAGCGATGCATCCACTCACGTTGCTTACCGTGGGGGTTTATGGAAAAGCCCTCCCGCCACAAAATGGCGCGCCCATTCGTTTAATTGTGCCGTGGAAATACGGATTTAAAGGCATTAAGTCGATTGTGAGTATCAAACTCACCCGCGAACGCCCGCCGACCACCTGGAACCTGGCCGCCCCCAATGAATATGGGTTTTATGCCAACGTGAATCCGCATGTCGATCACCCCCGTTGGTCCCAGGCCACCGAGCGTTTCATTGGCGCTGGCGGTATTCTGGACGTTCAACGCCAACCCACGCTGCTGTTTAACGGTTACGCCGATGAGGTTGCATCACTGTACCGTGGTCTTAACCTGCAGGAGAATTTTTAGGTGCGTCTGACTGCGAAACACATTACCGGGCTGAAAGTTTGCCTGCATCTTGCCGGCTTTTTGCCGTTTGTCTGGCTATTTTGGGCGGTAAATAACGGCGGCCTGAGCGCCGACCCGATCAAAGATATCCAGCACTTTACCGGTAGGACAGCTCTGAAATTCTTACTGGCGACCTTGCTGGTCTCTCCTCTTGCGCGCTACGCTAAACAGCCATTATTGATACGCACGCGTCGCCTGTTAGGGCTATGGTGTTTCGCCTGGGCAACGCTGCATTTAACCAGCTACGCGCTTCTGGAACTGGGTATTAATAATCTGGCGCTGTTAGGACGCGAATTAATCACACGACCTTATTTGATGCTGGGCATTGTCAGTTGGGTCATATTATTCGCCCTCACATTAACATCCACGCAGTTGGCGCAGCGAAAGCTGGGTAAAAATTGGCAGTATCTGCACAACTTCGTCTATCTTGTGGCGATCCTGGCACCCATACATTATCTGTGGTCGGTAAAAATTATCTCCCCGCAACCGATCATTTATGCCGCACTCGCTGCGGTGCTGTTAGCCTGCCGATACAAGAAGTTTCGCCAGTGGTGGCGGTAGTTTCACGATATGTGCAGTACGTTGCAAAATGCGGACGATCCGATTTTCTTTACATGTTAACGGTTGATTATCTTCCCTGATAAGACCAGTATTTAGCTGCCAATTGCTACGAAATAGTTATAATGTGCGACTTTGCTATCCCCGGTAGCGTTTTTAGAGCGCGGAAAGGGTGACATTCGCATGTTGAAGGTATATTTTGTCTTTTACCCGAAAATGGCAGAAGATAGCCGCACAATGACTAACAAGTCTGGCAATCTCACTTAATGGCAACCGCACCCAGTGCAACGCCTGAGATGCGTGGCATCTTGTCACTCACTGTTATAAAAATGCTATACAGACGGCGGTAAAACGCTTGTCACAATCTCACTAAACAAAGAGTACGGAACCCACTCATGGATATTCGTAAGATTAAAAAACTGATCGAGCTGGTTGAAGAATCAGGCATCTCCGAACTGGAAATTTCTGAAGGCGAAGAATCTGTACGCATCAGCCGTGCGGCGCCAGCTGCAAGTTTTCCAATGATGCAACAGGCTTATGCTGCACCAGTGATGCAGCAGCCAGCTCTGTCTAACGCTGTCGCACAAACTGCCTCTCCAAGTATGGAAGCTCCGGCAGCAGCGGAAATCAGTGGTCACATCGTACGCTCCCCAATGGTTGGTACGTTCTACCGCACCCCGAGCCCGGATGCGAAAGCGTTCATCGAAATCGGCCAGAAAGTGAATGCGGGCGATACCCTGTGCATCGTTGAAGCCATGAAAATGATGAACCAGATCGAAGCCGACAAATCCGGTGTCGTTAAAGCGATTCTGGTAGAAAGCGGTCAACCGGTAGAATTTGACGAGCCGCTGGTCGTCATCGAATAACGAGGCGAACATGTTGGATAAAATTGTTATCGCCAACCGTGGTGAGATTGCCCTGCGTATTCTTCGTGCCTGTAAAGAACTGGGCATCAAGACTGTCGCGGTGCACTCAAGCGCGGATCGCGATTTAAAACACGTATTGCTGGCGGATGAGACGGTTTGTATTGGCCCGGCTCAGTCCGTAAAAAGCTATCTGAACATCCCGGCTATCATTAGCGCTGCTGAAATCACCGGCGCGGTGGCAATTCACCCGGGCTATGGCTTCCTTTCTGAGAACGCCAACTTTGCTGAGCAGGTAGAGCGTTCCGGCTTTATCTTCATCGGCCCGAAAGCCGACACTATCCGCCTGATGGGCGACAAAGTGTCCGCAATCACCGCGATGAAGAAAGCTGGCGTACCGACAGTCCCTGGCTCTGACGGCCCGCTGGGCGATGACATGGACGCTAACCGCGCTCATGCTAAACGCATCGGCTACCCGGTTATCATCAAAGCCTCCGGCGGCGGCGGCGGTCGCGGTATGCGCGTCGTGCGCAGCGATGCCGAGCTGGCGCAATCCATCTCCATGACCAAAGCGGAAGCGAAAGCGGCTTTCAACAACGACATGGTCTACATGGAGAAGTACCTGGAAAACCCACGCCACATCGAAATTCAGGTGCTGGCAGACGGTCAGGGTAACGCGATTTATCTGGCAGAACGTGACTGCTCCATGCAGCGTCGTCACCAGAAAGTCGTCGAAGAAGCACCAGCGCCGGGCATTACACCGGAACTGCGTCGCTACATCGGCGAGCGTTGCGCCAAAGCATGCGTTGATATCGGCTATCGCGGGGCGGGTACTTTTGAGTTCCTGTTTGAAAACGGCGAGTTCTACTTCATTGAGATGAACACCCGTATTCAGGTTGAACACCCGGTAACCGAAATGATCACCGGCGTTGACCTGATCAAAGAGCAACTGCGCATCGCAGCGGGACAACCGCTGTCCATCAAGCAGGACGAAGTTGTGGTTAAAGGCCATGCGGTAGAATGCCGTATCAACGCCGAAGACCCGAACACCTTCCTGCCAAGCCCGGGCAAAATCACGCGTTTCCACGCGCCGGGTGGCTTTGGTGTGCGTTGGGAGTCCCATATTTACGCAGGCTACACTGTACCTCCGTACTATGACTCAATGATCGGTAAGCTGATCTGCTATGGCGAAAACCGCGACGTAGCGATCGCCCGTATGAAAAACGCATTGCAGGAACTGATCATCGACGGTATCAAAACCAACGTTGATCTGCAGATCCGCATCATGAATGACGAGCATTTCCAGCACGGTGGAACCAATATCCACTATCTGGAGAAAAAACTCGGACTTCAGGAAAAGTAAGCGTGCGTTAACCGAAAAGGCCGGAAATTCCGGCCTTTTGTTTTTCTCCCCTCCCGCACGTGCCATAAGGTACAATCCCCGCTTTCTTTATCCACAAGGGACAAAAAATGGACGCTCGTTTTGTTCAGGCCCATAAAGAGGCGCGCTGGGCGCTGTGGCTGACCCTTTTATATCTTGCCACATGGTTAGTGGCCGCTTACTTACCAGATTCTACACTCGGTATTACCGGCTTACCGCACTGGTTTGAAATGGCCTGTCTGCTAACGCCACTGGTTTTCATCTTACTGTGCTGGGCGATGGTGAAGTTTGTCTATCGCGACATTCCGTTGGAGGATGACGATGCAGCTTGAAGTTATTTTGCCGCTGGTCGCCTACCTACTGGTGGTCTTCGGTCTTTCTGTTTACGCCATGCGTAAGAGAGTGACCGGTACTTTCCTGAATGAATATTTCCTCGGCAGCCGCTCCATGGGCGGGGTCGTGTTAGCCATGACGCTAACGGCAACCTATATTAGCGCCAGCTCATTTATTGGTGGTCCTGGCGCCGCTTACAAATACGGGCTGGGATGGGTGCTGCTGGCGATGATCCAGTTGCCTGCGGTATGGCTCTCTTTGGGGATTCTTGGTAAGAAATTCGCCATTCTGGCGCGCCGCTATAATGCCGTTACCCTCAACGATATGCTGTTTGCGCGCTACCAGAGCCGCCTGCTGGTGTGGCTGGCGAGCCTCAGCTTACTGGTCGCGTTTGTCGGGGCGATGACCGTACAGTTTATTGGCGGCGCACGTTTGCTGGAAACCGCTGCGGGTATCCCTTACGAAACGGGTCTGCTGATTTTTGGCGTCAGTATCGCTTTATATACGGCATTCGGCGGTTTTCGCGCCAGCGTACTGAACGACACCATGCAGGGCATGGTGATGCTGATTGGTACTATCGTTCTGCTGGTCGGCGTCGTTCACGCTGCCGGCGGCCTCAGCAACGCGGTAGTAACCCTGCAAACCATCGATCCTAAACTGGTTTCGCCGCAGGGTGCTGATGACATTCTGTCACCCACTTTCATGACCTCATTCTGGGTACTGGTGTGCTTTGGCGTCATTGGCCTGCCGCACACGGCGGTACGCTGCATCTCTTATAAAGATAGTAAAGCAGTGCACCGCGGCATTATCATCGGCACCATCGTGGTGGCAATCCTGATGTTTGGTATGCATCTGGCGGGGGCGTTGGGACGTGCGGTGATCCCTGACCTCACGGTACCGGATCTGGTTATCCCTACGCTGATGGTCAAAGTGTTGCCGCCGATAGCTGCCGGGATCTTCCTCGCGGCCCCGATGGCCGCGATCATGTCGACGATCAATGCCCAATTGCTGCAAAGTTCCGCTACGATCATTAAGGATTTGTACCTGAACCTTCGTCCGGAACAGCTGAAAAACGAAACCCGGCTGAAGCGTATGTCGGCAGTCATTACCCTGCTGCTCGGCGCATTACTGCTGCTGGCCGCCTGGAAACCGCCAGAGATGATTATCTGGCTTAACCTGCTGGCGTTTGGCGGGCTGGAAGCCGTTTTCCTGTGGCCGCTGGTGCTGGGCCTGTACTGGGAGCGGGCAAACGCGGCTGGCGCATTGAGCGCGATGATTGTCGGCGGCGTACTTTATGCCGTCCTCGCTACCTTTAACGTTCAGTACCTGGGCTTCCACCCGATTGTGCCCTCGTTACTGATAAGTTTGCTGGCTTTCCTGATTGGCAACCGTTTCGGTTCCGCCGTCCCGCAAGCCGCCATATTGACTACTGATAAATAAAGAGTTTTGCCATGCCATGGATCCAACTGAAACTGAACACGACCGGCGCCAACGCTGAAGAATTGAGCGATGCGCTGATGGAAGCGGGCTCCGTTTCCATTACTTTCCAGGATACGCATGATACGCCGGTGTTTGAACCTCTGCCCGGCGAGACTCGCCTGTGGGGAGATACCGATGTGATCGGCTTGTTCGATGCAGAAACCGACATGAAAGAAGTGGTTGCCATCCTGGAGCAACATCCGCTGTTGGGCGAAGGCTTCGCGCATAAAATCGAACAGCTCGAAGACAAAGACTGGGAACGCGAATGGATGGATAACTTCCACCCGATGCGCTTTGGCGAACGTCTGTGGATTTGCCCGAGCTGGCGCGATGTCCCGGATGAGAATGCCGTCAACGTGATGCTGGATCCGGGTCTGGCATTTGGCACAGGTACTCACCCCACCACCTCTCTGTGCCTGCAATGGCTGGACGGTCTCGATCTCAACGGCAAAACGGTTATCGACTTTGGCTGCGGCTCCGGCATTCTTGCCATTGCGGCGCTGAAACTGGGCGCAGCGAAAGCTATCGGCGTGGATATCGATCCGCAAGCGATTCAAGCCAGCCGGGATAACGCCGAGCGCAATGGCGTTTCCGAGCGTCTGGAGTTGTACCTGCCAAAAGACCAGCCAGAAGCGATGAAAGCCGACGTGGTGGTCGCTAACATTCTTGCCGGCCCATTACGTGAGCTGGCGCCGCTAATCAGCGTACTGCCCGTTGAGGGCGGTTTACTGGGGCTTTCTGGTATTCTTGCCAGCCAGGCGGAAAGCGTTTGCGAAGCCTATGCCGATCTCTTTACGCTCGATCCGGTTATCGAGAAAGAAGAGTGGTGCCGCATCACCGGTCAGAAAAAATAATCCCTTCTCGTTACCGTTGGTAACGCAATAATCGCTCTTTTTTTCGCAAAAGGATTTGCGGAAATGGGAGCGAGATCGCATTACAAAGTCACTATTTGCTCACAAAAACAGCTTTTTATCCTGATAACTTGAGTCTGGCCGTAATAAAAAAAGAGAAGTTTTTGGAATTTATAAACGGATGAAAAATTAGCACAACATCGTATCCAAATGATTATTAAAGATTTTAATTTGAAACTGTGTACTTAACCAGCAATTCATTGATCCACCTCAGTGGATTGGTCAAAGTTTGGCCTTTCATCTCGTGCGAAAAATGCGTAATATACGCCGCCTTGCAGTCACAGTATGGTCATTTCTTAACTCATGCGCATCGGACAATATCAGCTCAGAAATCGCCTGATCGCAGCACCTATGGCTGGCATCACTGACAGACCATTCAGGACGCTGTGCTATGAGATGGGAGCCGGATTGACGGTATCCGAGATGATGTCTTCTAACCCGCAGGTTTGGGAAAGTGACAAGTCTCGTTTACGGATGGTGCACGTTGATGAGCCAGGAATTCGCACGGTGCAAATTGCCGGTAGCGACCCTGTTGAGATGGCCGATGCCGCACGTATTAACGTGGAAAGCGGCGCCCAGATTATTGATATCAATATGGGGTGTCCGGCTAAAAAAGTGAATCGTAAGCTCGCAGGTTCAGCCCTCTTGCAGTACCCGGACTTAGTGAAATCAATACTAACCGAGGTCGTCAATGCAGTGGACGTTCCTGTCACACTCAAGATTCGCACCGGCTGGGCTCCGGAACACCGTAACTGCGTAGAGATTGCCCAACTGGCTGAAGACTGTGGCATTCAGGCTCTGACCATTCATGGACGCACCCGCGCCTGTTTGTTCAATGGAGATGCTGAGTACGACAGTATTCGGGCAGTTAAGCAGAAAGTTTCCATTCCGATTATCGCGAATGGCGACATTACTGACCCGCATAAAGCCAGAGCTGTACTCGACTATACGGGGGCGGATGCCCTGATGATAGGACGTGCAGCTCAGGGAAGACCCTGGATCTTTCGGGAAATCCAGCATTATCTGGACACTGGGGAGCTGCTGCCCCCGCTGCCTCTGGCAGAGGTGAAGCGCTTGCTTTGTGCGCACATTCGGGAACTGCACGACTTTTACGGTCAGGCAAAAGGGTACCGAATTGCGCGTAAACACGTATCCTGGTATCTCCAGGAACACGCTCCGGATGACCAGTTTCGGCGCACATTCAACGCCATTGAAGATTCCAGCGAACAGCTGGCGGCGTTGGAGGCATACTTCGAAAATTTTGCGTAAACAGAAATAAAGAGCTGACAGAACTATGTTCGAACAACGCGTAAATTCTGACGTACTGACCGTTTCTACCGTTAACTCTCAGGACCAGGTAACTCAAAAACCCCTGCGTGACTCGGTTAAACAGGCACTGAAGAACTATTTTGCTCAATTGAATGGTCAGGATGTTAACGATCTCTATGAGCTGGTACTGGCTGAAGTAGAACAGCCCCTGTTGGACATGGTGATGCAATACACCCGCGGTAACCAGACCCGTGCTGCCCTGATGATGGGCATCAACCGTGGTACGCTGCGTAAAAAACTGAAAAAATACGGCATGAACTGATACTAATCAGCGAAATGTTTGTTTTAAAAGGCGCTACTCGGCATGGGGAAGCGCCTTTTTTATTAACGTCACACGGGAGGCTTTGGCGATGAACGCAAGATGTGAACCTGTCTATTTTGGCGATGAGTCTAAAAAGATAATCCTGGGTGATGCGCTGACCGAACTGAAAAAGCTGCCGTCTGAAAGCATCGATCTCATTTTTGCCGACCCACCTTATAACATCGGTAAAGACTTTGACGGGATGGTGGAATCCTGGGATGAAGAGGCTTTTCTGGCGTGGCTCTTTGAGTGCATTGACGAATGCCACCGCATTCTCAAACCGCACGGCACCATGTACATCATGAACAGTACGGAGAACATGCCGTACATCGACCTCAAATGCCGCCAGATCTTTACCATCAAGAGCCGTATCGTGTGGTCATACGATAGCTCCGGCGTACAGGCTAAAAAGCACTTTGGGTCGATGTATGAACCGATCCTGATGATGGTAAAAGATCAGAAAAACTACACGTTTAATCGTGATGATATTCTGGTGGAAGCTAAAACAGGCGCTCAACGCGCGCTGATAGACTACAGAAAGAACCCGCCTCAACCTTACAACCAGAAAAAAGTGCCGGGCAATGTCTGGGAGTTTCCACGCGTTCGTTATCTGATGGACGAATATGAAAATCATCCGACGCAAAAGCCCAAAGCCCTCCTTGAACGCATCATTCTGGCTTCCTCCTGCCCAGATGACAGCGTGCTGGATCCGTTTGCCGGTAGTTTCACCACCGGTGCCACCGCCGTGGACTTAGGCCGCAAGTTTGTCGGGATTGAAATCAATGCCGAGTACGTAAAAATGGGACTCAGAAGAATGAGTATTGGCTCTCATTTTTCAGAGATTGAGCTTGCAAAGGTAAAAAAGCGGAAGACAAAAAACCTGTCTAAAAAGAGTCGATTAACGGCAAAGAACGGCGATCTTTCAGCAAAGTAAAAGCATTGTAAGTCTGCTTTTCAGCCTACAGATTTCGTGTATATTCCCTGCACGCTTGGGCATGAATACACAGGGCTTGGTAATGATTCGCAAGTATTGGTGGCTGGTTGTTTTTGCGGTCTTCGTTTTTCTTTTTGATGCGCTGCTCATTCAGTGGATAGAACTGATGACAACGGAACACGACAAGTGCCGGAATATGAATTCAGTGAACCCTCTTAAGCTTGTCAACTGCGTCGATCTCGAATAGCACGACGGGAAACACTTCGGCAGTCGTCAGGCCCTGGCGGCCAACTCTACCCAGGCTGATTTTCACTCTGCTTTAATTGCATTACGCAGCCGTCCGGGCTTAACATTTTTAATACGTTATCAACTAATACTGGCGCTTGCCCATACAAATCATAACTCACTGGATTCATTAACCAGTTTTTTATTATTCCGCTAAAGCTACCGTGCAAAATAATGATGATGACATCTAAATCCAGACTGGTGGCAATCAGATTTTCATCCACGCACTTCTGCAGAGCGTCACGAATGCTTTGATGACTGAGACCTATTTTATCGCGAATAGCCTGCTCTGATATCATATCATTATGGAATTCACATTTATGATATAAAATCTGCATTAATGCCTGCTGGCGAGGATTCTGTGCAATATATTGTAATCCCACCACAAACTTTTCACGCAGTCGCTGTAAAGGATTATCCCCCCAACGTCCAATAAGCTGGTCCTGAATAAGATCGCGCAATGGAGGTTGTTGTAACCATAGCTCATTAAACAGTTGCGTCTTGTTTTCGAAATGCCAATACAGCGCCCCCCGCGTCACGCTGGCGGCATCCGCAATGTCGTTTAACGTCGTATTGCTAACGCCGCGCGCGGCAAACTGCACAATCGCTGTATCTATCAGGTGCTGTCGTGTTTTGAGAGCATCAGCTTTCGTTTTTCTGGCCATGGTTTCGACTGTCTGGGGTAGAGTAGAGAATGATTAACTTTCTTATCTAATATTTGCTATACGGAACAAATGTATCACTTAGCATTTATTTAAACGAGGTCTAAACGCGTTAATTGCAGACATTACACACAAATAAACAAAACAAATAACAACCATCAATATATTCACCAATTCAATATCTATTTCAATATGTGTTTATGCGCATCATAGCATTGCTATTAACGCCATAATGAAACGGCAGTAGATTAATCTTTTTTTGTTTTTACGTGCCGTGTATTGCGCTTATAAATAAGTATTGCTTACATCGCAAGCTAATAATTTGTAGGATAGCCAACTATTATTTTTTCTTGTGCGCGTTATCGCCTCTGCGTTACCCGGTTAATAACGAGCGTTCGGTTTTTTAAGGAATAGAAATGACGAAAAATGCCAGGTTTTCACTCCTGCCCTCATTCATCATCATCTCCGCAGCATTACTCGCCGGTTGTAACGATCAGGGAGAAACACAAGCTCATCCCGCAGAGCCACAGGTGACTGTTCATGTCGTCGAAAAGGCGCCTTTAGCTGTGACGACTGAATTACCTGGACGCACAACGGCATTTCGTATTGCTGAGGTCCGTCCTCAGGTCAGCGGGATTGTTCTTAAACGGAATTTTACCGAGGGGAGCGATGTTGAAGCCGGTCAGTCGCTTTATCAGATCGATCCCGCGACTTACCAGGCGGACTATGACAGCGCCAAAGGCGAACTGGCAAAGAGTGAAGCGGCTGCCGCTATCGCGCATTTAACGGTAAAACGCTATGTCCCGCTGGTTGGCACCAAGTACATCAGCCAGCAAGAGTACGATCAGGCGATTGCTGATGCCCGCCAGGCCGATGCCTCCGTAATCGCGGCAAAAGCGGCGGTCGAAAGCGCACGTATCAACCTGGCCTACACCAAAGTGACATCGCCCATTAGCGGACGTATCGGTAAATCTAACGTCACCGAAGGCGCATTAGTCACGAATGGTCAGGCAACTGAGCTTGCTACCGTGCAACAGCTTGATCCTATTTACGTCGACGTAACACAGTCCAGTAATGACTTTATGCGCCTCAAGCAATCCGTTGAGCAAGGAAGCCTGCATAAAGACAGCGCCAGCAGTACCGTCGAACTGGTGATGGAAAATGGTCAGTCGTACCCGCTGAAAGGCTCATTGCAATTTTCTGACGTGACGGTTGATGAAAGCACCGGATCCATCACCCTCAGGGCCGTATTCCCTAACCCGCAGCACACGCTGCTGCCGGGCATGTTTGTGCGCGCGCGCATTGATGAAGGCGTCCAGCCAAATGCCATTCTCGTTCCGCAACAGGGTGTGACGCGCACGCCTCGCGGCGATGCCACCGTGATGGTCGTTAACGACAAGAGTCAGGTTGAGTCTCGCGCAGTCGTCGCCGCACAAGCCATTGGCGACAAGTGGCTCATCAGCGAAGGTCTGCAACCGGGTGACAAAGTTATCGTGAGCGGCTTACAAAAAGCACGCCCTGGCGTTCAGGTTAAAGCAACTGCCGATACCGAAACCCCTGCCACGAAAGCCCAATAAGGTAACCGGACATGGCTAACTTTTTTATCAGGCGTCCTATCTTTGCCTGGGTGCTGGCTATCATTCTGATGATGGCGGGCGCTCTGGCAATCATGCAACTGCCTGTGGCGCAATACCCAACTATCGCCCCCCCTGCGGTCGCCATTTCCGCCACCTACCCAGGTGCGGATGCACAGACGGTACAGGACACCGTTACGCAGGTTATCGAACAGAACATGAACGGTATCGATAACCTGATGTATATGTCCTCCACCAGCGATTCCGCGGGGAGCGTGACCATCACGCTGACCTTCCAATCCGGTACCGACCCCGATATCGCGCAGGTTCAGGTACAAAACAAACTGCAGCTCGCCACGCCACTCCTGCCGCAAGAAGTTCAGCAACAGGGGATTAGCGTCGAGAAATCCAGCAGCAGCTTTTTAATGGTTGCGGGTTTTGTTTCTGATAACCCACAAACCACGCAGGATGACATTTCCGACTACGTCGCCTCGAACGTGAAAGACTCAATCAGCCGTCTTAATGGCGTAGGTGACGTGCAGTTGTTTGGTGCGCAGTACGCCATGCGCATCTGGCTGGATGCAAACTTGTTGAATAAGTACCAGCTCACGCCGGTTGATGTGATCAACCAGTTGAAGGTGCAGAACGATCAGATTGCCGCAGGTCAATTAGGGGGTACGCCCGCATTACCAAATCAGCAGCTTAACGCCTCTATCATTGCGCAAACGCGACTGAAGGACCCTGAAGAGTTCGGCAAAGTGACTTTACGTGTGAACAGCGATGGTTCAGTTGTTCACCTGAAGGACGTTGCACGGATCGAATTGGGTGGTGAGAACTACAACGTCGTGGCGCGTATTAACGGTAAGCCTGCTTCCGGCCTCGGTATTAAGCTGGCAACCGGGGCAAACGCGCTGGATACCGCTAACGCCATCAAAGCTAAGCTGGTTGAGCTGCAGCCGTTCTTCCCTCAGGGAATGAAGGTAGTCTATCCGTACGACACGACGCCGTTTGTAACCATCTCGATTCATGAAGTGGTAAAAACGCTGTTTGAGGCGATCGTACTGGTGTTCCTGGTCATGTATTTGTTCCTGCAAAACATCCGGGCGACGCTCATTCCAACCATCGCTGTCCCCGTCGTATTGTTGGGCACATTCGCCGTACTTGCCGCGTTTGGCTACTCGATAAACACCCTGACGATGTTCGGGATGGTGCTCGCCATCGGTCTATTGGTCGATGATGCGATAGTGGTGGTGGAGAACGTGGAACGCGTGATGATGGAAGATCATCTGCCGCCTAAAGAGGCGACGGAAAAGTCCATGTCACAAATTCAGGGGGCGCTGGTCGGTATCGCCATGGTGCTGTCTGCGGTCTTTATCCCCATGGCCTTTTTTGGCGGCTCAACCGGGGCTATCTATCGGCAGTTCTCCATTACCATCGTTTCCGCCATGGCGCTTTCTGTACTGGTCGCGCTGATCCTGACTCCTGCACTTTGTGCAACGCTGTTGAAGCCGGTATCGGCTGAGCATCACGAGAAAAAAAGCGGTTTCTTTGGCTGGTTTAATGCCAAATTCGATCACAGCGTTAATCACTATACCAATAGCGTCAGCGGTATTGTGCGTAAAACCGGGCGTTACCTTGTCGTCTATCTGATCATCGTGATCGGAATGGCGGTTCTGTTTATGCGCCTGCCGACCTCCTTCCTGCCAGAGGAGGATCAGGGTGTGTTTATGACAATGATTCAACTTCCGGCAGGAGCGACGCAAGAGCGCACCCAGAAAGTACTGGATCAGGTTACTCAGTACTACCTGACCAAGGAGAAAGCTAACGTCGAAAGCGTCTTCACGGTTAACGGTTTTAGCTTCAGCGGTCAGGGGCAAAACTCAGGTCTGGCATTCGTTAGCCTCAAGCCCTGGGATGAACGTAGCGGTGAGGAAAATAGTGTTGAAGCGGTCATTGCACGCGCTACACGCGCGTTCAGCCAGATCCGCGATGGGTTAGTCTTCCCCTTCAATATGCCCGCTATTGTTGAACTGGGTACCGCAACCGGCTTCGATTTTGAACTGATCGATCAGGGCGGTCTGGGGCATACGGCGTTGACGCAAGCGCGTAACCAACTGCTGGGGATGGTGGCTAAACACCCCGATCTGTTGGTTCGCGTTCGTCCTAACGGACTTGAAGATACTCCGCAGTTTAAGCTGGATGTTGATCAGGAGAAAGCACAGGCACTGGGGGTATCGCTGTCGGATATCAACGAAACTATCTCCGCATCACTGGGCGGCTATTACGTTAACGACTTTATTGACCGTGGCCGCGTGAAGAAAGTTTACGTCCAGGGGGATGCCAAATACCGCATGCTGCCAGCGGACATCAATAATCTGTATATCCGCAGCGCCAATGGCGAAATGGTTCCGTTTTCCGCGTTCAGTGCATCACATTGGATTTATGGTTCACCGCGCCTGGAACGTTACAACGGTATGCCATCCATGGAAATACTGGGCGAAGCGGCACCAGGGCGAAGCACTGGTGAAGCAATGGCGCTGATGGAAAGCCTGGCGGAAAAACTGCCAAACGGTATTGGTCATGACTGGACGGGTATGTCCTATCAGGAACGACTGTCGGGTAACCAGGCGCCAGCGCTGTATGCCATCTCGCTAATTGTCGTTTTCCTTTGCCTTGCAGCACTGTATGAGAGCTGGTCGATCCCCTTCTCGGTCATGCTAGTTGTGCCGCTTGGCGTGGTTGGCGCGCTGTTAGCAGCGTCGCTACGTGGGATGAATAACGACGTCTACTTCCAGGTGGGCCTGTTAACCACTATTGGCCTCTCGGCTAAGAACGCCATCCTGATCGTCGAATTTGCCAAAGACCTGATGGATAAAGAAGGCAAGGGCTTGATTGAAGCTACTCTGGAAGCGTCACGCATGCGTCTTCGTCCAATCCTGATGACATCTCTGGCGTTTATTCTGGGGGTTATGCCTCTGGTTATCAGCCACGGTGCCGGGAGTGGTGCGCAAAATGCGGTCGGAACAGGCGTAATGGGAGGCATGCTGACCGCGACACTGTTGGCAATCTTCTTCGTCCCCGTCTTCTTCGTTGTCGTCAGACGGCGTTTTAATCGGCACAACGATTAATTTGTAAAATAAAGGCGTCTTCGGACGCCTTTTTCACCGATGATGCCCCTCTTTATTTATTAATAAGATAGCTATTTATTTGTTTTTGACCTCTCCTGAAAACCCGCCCGCCACCTTTCTTTTTATCCATTATTTTTACAATCCACATGAATTGAGATTATTCCTCATGTCAGTCTTTTTTTAAGAGGTGGTAAAATAATCCCCGAGTTCGCAGATGGCTTAGCGTTTGTCTTTGCTCGATTAGCGAAACGCTTATATTTGAGGTAACACCATGAAAAGATTAATATCCGTTGCATTGCTTACCGCATTGCTGGCCGGCTGTGCACACGATTCTCCTTGCGTACCTGTATACGACGATCAGGGACGCCTGGTTCATACCAATACCTGTATGAAAGGCACCACTCAGGATAACTGGGAAACAGCCGGTGCCATCGCCGGTGGCGCAGCAGCCGTTGCCGGGCTGACGCTTGGGATAGTTGCCCTGACCAAATAAATCTTCATAAAAGCGCGGTGGGTACCGCGCTTTTTGCAATAAGAATTAAATCTTCATATAAGACAAAACGTTGGTATATAGCACTCAACGTATAATAAAATTATTATAGATTCCCCTCACATATCCACGATTTGAAATTAGCATTTTTTCGGTTCTTCGTAACACCGTGTTTTCTTTTCATTATTCTCACGCCATCAATATTAACGTACGAAATCGTTATCACGCGTTCGGTTTGAATTTTAAATTTTTTGCGCCGAAATGTGGCTTACGTTTCAATTTTGCACCACTTCAGGGCGCTGCATTTATTTATTCCTGTCTACACTCTGCATATTGCGTCGAATAATCGTGCGCAAAAAACCTGGCACTACCTTTGCTTAAAAGAGTATGGCCATCGCCACAGACAGGTAAAAGACGTTTTAAGAACGTTTCCATAACAATAATTCCTCCACACAGGATGCTCTATGAAAAAGATGATAATAGCCAGCCTGGCTGCGGCCGGCGTGCTGCTTGCGGTTACAAATCAGGCACATGCCGGCGCAACACTTGATGCCGTAAAGAAAAAAGGTTTTGTGCAGTGTGGGATCAGTGACGGGTTGCCTGGCTTTTCTTACGCCGATGCAAGCGGTAAGTTTTCAGGTATTGATGTCGACGTATGTCGTGGCGTTGCCTCCGCCGTATTTGGCGATGATAGCAAAGTAAAATATACCCCGCTTACCGCTAAGGAACGCTTCACCGCGTTACAATCTGGTGAAGTCGACATGCTCTCTCGTAATACCACATGGACCTCTTCTCGTGATGCCGGTATGGGTATGTCTTTCACGGGCGTGACGTATTACGACGGCATTGGTTTTCTTACCCACAATAAAGCAGGTCTGAAGAGCGCTAAAGAGCTGGATGGCGCAACGGTTTGTATTCAGGCAGGAACAGATACCGAACTGAACGTGGCTGACTACTTTAAAGCCAACAACATGAAGTACACCCCCGTCACTTTTGACCGCTCGGATGAATCCGCTAAAGCTCTGGAATCTGGACGTTGCGACACTCTGGCTTCCGACCAGTCTCAACTGTACGCCCTGCGAATCAAGCTGAGTAATCCGGCTGAGTGGATTGTCCTGCCAGAAGTTATTTCTAAAGAACCGCTGGGACCTGTCGTGCGTCGTGGGGACGATGAGTGGTTCTCCATTGTTCGCTGGACGCTGTTCGCCATGTTGAATGCGGAAGAAATGGGTGTTAACTCGAAAAACGTTGATGAAAAAGCGGCTAATCCTGCAACGCCGGAT
Source organism: Citrobacter sp. Ce104 (assembly GCF_030334595.1). Taxonomy (NCBI): domain Bacteria; kingdom Pseudomonadati; phylum Pseudomonadota; class Gammaproteobacteria; order Enterobacterales; family Enterobacteriaceae; genus Citrobacter; species Citrobacter sp. Ce104. The sequence goes on along the minus strand of NZ_JAOWDP010000068.1, from coordinate 6,277 downwards.
ATGGCACACCTGTTAGGTAAAGAAGGGGATTATGGCAAGGATCTGAAGCTTGATAACAAATGGGCTTACAACATTATCAAGCAGGTTGGTAACTACTCGGAGATCTTTGAGCGTAACGTTGGATCGGAAAGCCCACTGAAGATCAAACGTGGACAGAACAACCTCTGGAATAACGGCGGCATTCAGTATGCGCCACCGGTGCGCTAATGCGTAGTGATGTAACGGGCGCCGCAACTGCGGCGCTCAGCCCAGAGTCATAGTTACTGAGGTTTTCTTATGTTCCATCGCCGCTCAACCGTAAAAGGATCGTTATCCTTTTCTAACCCTGCGGTCCGCGCCTGGTTATTTCAAATACTCGCCGTCATTGCGGTTATCAGCATTGCGGTGTATCTCATTCATAACACGATAAATAACCTGAACAATAGCGGTATTACCTCGGGATTTTCTTTTCTCGATCGCAGCGCCGGATTTGGTATTGTCCAGCATCTGATTGATTACGAGCAAGGCGATACGTATGGCCGTGTCTTTATCGTTGGCCTGCTCAATACACTATTAGTTTCAGCACTGTGCATTGTTTTCGCATCAATTCTCGGTTTCTTTCTCGGACTGGCACGCCTGTCAGATAACTGGTTATTGCGAAAGCTCTCAACGATCTACATCGAAACGTTCCGCAATATACCGCCGCTGCTGCAGATCTTCTTCTGGTATTTCGCCGTATTACGTAACCTGCCAGGCCCACGTCAGGCCGTTAACGCGCTGGATTTGATGTTCCTGAGCAACCGGGGGCTCTATATTCCGGCACCGCAAATGGGAGAAGGTTTTTTTGCCTTTTGCGCCGCTGTCATTATCGCTATCGTCGTCACCATCGGGCTATTTCGCTACAACAGAATGTACCAGACCAAAACCGGTCAACTACGCCGGACCTGGCCTACGGCTCTGGCATTGATCGTGCTTTTACCGTTGATTGCACAGTGGATGTTTGGTGCTGCGCTTCACTGGGATATCCCCGCGCTTCGCGGTTTTAACTTCCGTGGCGGTATGGTGCTTATACCTGAACTGGCTGCCCTGACGCTGGCGCTTTCAGTGTATACCTCAGCGTTTATTGCAGAAATTATTCGGGCGGGAATTCAGGCTGTTCCATATGGCCAACATGAAGCCGCACGCTCGCTGGGTCTGCCAAATCCAGTGACGCTGCGTCAGGTGATCATCCCGCAGGCGCTGCGCGTCATCATTCCTCCATTAACCAGCCAGTATCTGAATATCGTCAAAAACTCCTCACTTGCGGCCGCCATTGGCTACCCGGATATGGTTTCACTGTTTGCCGGCACGGTACTTAATCAAACAGGGCAAGCCATTGAAACTATCGCCATCACGATGTCGGTGTACTTGATCATCAGCCTGAGCATTTCTTTATTGATGAATATTTATAACCGCCGTATTGCACTGATTGAGCGCTAAGGAGCCATGATGACAAAAGCACTGCTGTCTCACCCCTCGCGCCAGAGCAGTAACCCGGCAAGTCGCAGTCTACTCTGGATGCGTAAAAACCTGTTCTCCAGTTGGTCAAACAGCCTACTCACACTGCTGTGCGTCTGGCTGATTTGGTCATTTCTTCCGCCATTGTTGAACTGGGTATTCTTTCAGGCCAACTGGGTCGGTTCAACCCGAGCAGACTGCACCAAAGCCGGAGCCTGCTGGGTGTTCATTCATGAACGCTTTGGGCAATTCATGTATGGACTTTATCCCCACGATCAGCGCTGGCGCGTAAATCTGGCCCTGATAATTGGTTTGCTGTCTATCGTTCCCATGTTCTTGAAAACAATCCCGCATCGTGGCCGCTATATCGCCGTCTGGGCCGTCGTTTATCCAGTGGTGGTTTGGTGGTTGATGTACGGTGGTTTTTTCGGGCTGGAGCGCGTAGAAACCCGGCAGTGGGGTGGATTAACACTGACGCTTATCATCGCATCCGTGGGGATTGCGGGCGCGCTTCCGTGGGGCATTTTACTGGCGCTGGGACGTCGTTCTCATATGCCAGTCGTGCGGATTTTATCCGTCATTTTTATTGAGTTCTGGCGCGGTGTGCCGTTGATTACCGTTCTGTTTATGTCTTCGGTCATGCTTCCTCTGTTTATGTCCGAAGGGACCAGTATCGACAAACTTATCCGAGCGCTGGTCGGCGTTATTCTTTTCCAGTCAGCCTATGTCGCAGAAGTGGTTCGCGGAGGGTTACAGGCCCTACCTAAAGGTCAGTATGAAGCCGCTGAATCACTGGCATTAGGATACTGGAAAACGCAAGGGCTGGTCATTCTCCCGCAAGCCCTCAAGCTGGTTATCCCGGGTCTGGTTAACACGATTATCGCCTTATTCAAGGATACCAGTCTGGTCATCATCATCGGCTTATTTGATCTCTTTAGTAGCGTGCAGCAGGCCACTGTGGACCCCGCGTGGTTGGGTATGTCGACGGAAGGATATGTTTTCGCCGCACTGATTTACTGGATCTTCTGTTTCAGCATGTCGCGTTATAGCCAACATCTGGAAAAACGTTTTAACACCGGGCGTACACCGCACTGAGGAATTTATGAGTCAATTATTAATGCAATCTACTGACGCGATGATCACGCTGGAAAACGTCAACAAATGGTACGGACAGTTTCATGTCCTGAAAAACATCAACCTGAAGGTAAAACAGGGCGAGCGCATCGTATTGTGCGGTCCTTCCGGTTCGGGTAAATCAACAACTATTCGCTGTATCAACCATCTGGAAGAGCATCAGCAAGGACGTATTGTGGTGGATGGGATAGAACTCAATGAAGACATCCGCAATATTGAGCGCGTCAGACAGGAAGTTGGCATGGTCTTTCAGCACTTTAATCTCTTTCCTCATTTGACGGTCCTGCAAAATTGCACGCTGGCGCCAATCTGGGTGCAAAAGATGCCGAAAAAAGAGGCTGAGGTACTGGCAATGCACTACCTTGAGCGAGTTCGCATTGCGGAACATGCGCATAAATATCCCGGGCAAATCTCTGGTGGACAGCAACAGCGTGTAGCTATTGCTCGCTCGCTGTGTATGAAGCCCAAAATCATGTTGTTTGATGAGCCCACATCAGCGTTAGATCCTGAAATGGTAAAAGAAGTGCTGGATACCATGATAGGTCTGGCGCAATCAGGCATGACCATGTTGTGTGTTACTCATGAGATGGGCTTTGCCCGCACAGTGGCCGACCGGGTGATCTTTATGGATCTTGGCGAGATTGTGGAACAGGCACCACCGGATGAGTTTTTTGCTCACCCCAAATCCGAACGCACCCGCGCGTTTTTATCGCAGGTTATTCATTAAAGCCACACGCCGGATACAGTTCCGGCTTTTTCCCACGTATAAACGTGAAAAGGCCATCCTGACGGATGGCCTTTTCACTTATTTGATGTCTGGCAGTTTATGGCGGGCGTCCTGCCCGCCACCCTCCGGGCCGTTGCTGCGCAACGTTCAAATCCGCTCCCGGCGGATTTGTCCTACTCAGGAGAGCGCTCACCGACAGACCACAGATAAAACAAAAGGCCCAGTCTTTCGACTGAGCCTTTCGCTTTTATTTGATGTCTGGCAGTTCCCTACTCTCGCATGGGGAGACCCCACACTACCATCGGCGCTACGGCGTTTCACTTCTGAGTTCGGCATGGGGTCAGGTGGGACCACCGCGCTACAGCCGCCAGACAAATTCTTTTCTAAGTGCCGAACTTTAACCGAAAAACTGGTGCTGATACCCAGAGTCGAACTGGGGACCTCACCCTTACCAAGGGTGCGCTCTACCAACTGAGCCATATCAGCACACTAAATTTGATGCCTGGCAGTTCCCTACTCTCGCATGGGGAGACCCCACACTACCATCGGCGCTACGGCGTTTCACTTCTGAG
>NZ_JAOWDP010000068.1:0-2318 GCF_030334595.1 Citrobacter sp. Ce104 | reverse complement strand
CGCCAAAACATCTTCGGCGTTGTAAGGTTAAGCCTCACGGTTCATTAGTATCGGTTAGCTCAATGTATCGCTACACTTACACACCCGACCTATCAACGTCATAGTCTTTAACGTTCCTTCAGGAGACTTATAGTCTCAGGGAGAACTCATCTCGGGGCAAGTTTCGTGCTTAGATGCTTTCAGCACTTATCTTTTCCGCATTTAGCTACCGGGCAATGCCATTGGCATGACAACCCGAACACCAGTGATGCGTCCACTCCGGTCCTCTCGTACTAGGAGCAGCCCCCCTCAATTCTCCAGCGCCCACGGCAGATAGGGACCGAACTGTCTCACGACGTTCTAAACCCAGCTCGCGTACCACTTTAAATGGCGAACAGCCATACCCTTGGGACCTACTTCAGCCCCAGGATGTGATGAGCCGACATCGAGGTGCCAAACACCGCCGTCGATATGAACTCTTGGGCGGTATCAGCCTGTTATCCCCGGAGTACCTTTTATCCGTTGAGCGATGGCCCTTCCATTCAGAACCACCGGATCACTAAGACCTGCTTTCGCACCTGCTCGAGCCGTCACTCTCGCAGTCAAGCTAGCTTATGCCTTTGCACTAACCTCCTGATGTCCGACCAGGATTAGCTAACCTTCGTGCTCCTCCGTTACTCTTTAGGAGGAGACCGCCCCAGTCAAACTACCCACCAGACACTGTCCGCAACCCGGATTACGGGTCTACGTTAGAACACCAGCCATTAAAGGGTGGTATTTCAAGGTTGGCTCCACGCAGACTGGCGTCCACGCTTCAAAGCCTCCCACCTATCCTACACATCAAGGACCAGTGTTCAGTGTCAAGCTATAGTAAAGGTTCACGGGGTCTTTCCGTCTTGCCGCGGGTACACTGCATCTTCACAGCGAGTTCAATTTCACTGAGTCTCGGGTGGAGACAGCCTGGCCATCATTACGCCATTCGTGCAGGTCGGAACTTACCCGACAAGGAATTTCGCTACCTTAGGACCGTTATAGTTACGGCCGCCGTTTACCGGGGCTTCGATCAAGAGCTTCTCCTTACGGATAACCCCATCAATTAACCTTCCGGCACCGGGCAGGCGTCACACCGTATACGTCCACTTTCGTGTTTGCACAGTGCTGTGTTTTTAATAAACAGTTGCAGCCAGCTGGTATCTTCGACTGATTTCAGCTCCATGAGTAAATCACTTCACCTACATATCAGCGTGCCTTCTCCCGAAGTTACGGCACCATTTTGCCTAGTTCCTTCACCCGAGTTCTCTCAAGCGCCTTGGTATTCTCTACCTGACCACCTGTGTCGGTTTGGGGTACGATTTCGTGTTACCTGATGCTTAGAGGCTTTTCCTGGAAGCAGGGCATTTGTTACTTCAGCACCGTAGTGCCTCGTCATCACACCTCAGCGTTAACAGTGTTCCGGATTTACCTAAAACACCCGCCTACATGCTTAAACCGGGACAACCGTCGCCCGGCTAACATAGCCTTCTCCGTCCCCCCTTCGCAGTAACACCAAGTACAGGAATATTAACCTGTTTCCCATCGACTACGCCTTTCGGCCTCGCCTTAGGGGTCGACTCACCCTGCCCCGATTAACGTTGGACAGGAACCCTTGGTCTTCCGGCGTGCGGGTTTTTCACCCGCATTATCGTTACTTATGTCAGCATTCGCACTTCTGATACCTCCAGCATGCCTCACGACACACCTTCAACGGCTTACAGAACGCTCCCCTACCCAACAACACATAGTGTCGCTGCCGCAGCTTCGGTGCATGGTTTAGCCCCGTTACATCTTCCGCGCAGGCCGACTCGACCAGTGAGCTATTACGCTTTCTTTAAATGATGGCTGCTTCTAAGCCAACATCCTGGCTGTCTGTGCCTTCCCACATCGTTTCCCACTTAACCATGACTTTGGGACCTTAGCTGGCGGTCTGGGTTGTTTCCCTCTTCACGACGGACGTTAGCACCCGCCGTGTGTCTCCCGTGATAACATTCTTCGGTATTCGCAGTTTGCATCGGGTTGGTAAGTCGGGATGACCCCCTAGCCGAAACAGTGCTCTACCCCCGAAGATGAATTCACGAGGCGCTACCTAAATAGCTTTCGGGGAGAACCAGCTATCTCCCGGTTTGATTGGCCTTTCACCCCCAGCCACAAGTCATCCGCTAATTTTTCAACATTAGTCGGTTCGGTCCTCCAGTTAGTGTTACCCAACCTTCAACCTGCCCATGGCTAGATCACCGGGTTTCGGGTCTATACCCTGCAACTTAACGCCCAGTTAAGACTCGGTTTCCCTTCGGCTCCCCTAT